>CAZMWB010000001.1:0-193124 GCA_964569955.1 uncultured Klebsiella sp.
CCGCCTCACACGAGGAACAAAGCGTTGCGGTAACGATTCTGCTTGTCTTAGACTAGCTACGCAGACAGCTTGCTAGTAGCAACCCAGCGTTGACGTTCGTTCACCCGGCCGGGCGTGGGGTGAGGAACGTGCTACCTTTAATTAGGCAGCAAACGCGGTCGTTCGTGCGAACGACGGAGCGCTGATGTTTTTGGCAGTTATGCCGGTGCCCTTTTTACGAGACTGGGCGTCTCGACGCGCCACGTAACAGAATCCAACCCTGTCAAAACCAAACATCCCCATGTCTCTAATACTACCACCCATTCTACGTTGGTGTCAACAAAAAAGTTGCAACGGTCTGGAAATGATGTACACTACGCAATATTTCTCCGTGTCTCACCGAGTATCACATGACGTCCATTGATCACGTAGTACACCGTATCACTCAACTCCTCCGCACGATTCCATCCATTGATGCGATTGTGCTTGGTGGCTCGCATGCACGTGGGAGTGCGACACCCACGTCCGACATTGACATAGGCATCTACTACGGTGCACATACCCCCCTCGACCTCGATGCCATCAACGTAGCCGCACATCACCTCGATGATGCGCACCGCCTTCAATTGGTGACTGCGCCCGGTGGCTGGGGCCCATGGGTGAACGCAGGAGGATGGCTCATCATTGACGGGTGCCACGTGGATTTCATTCTGCGTAATACACAACGTGTCCAGGAAGTGATTGCAGATTGTGAAAATGGCCAAATCAGCGCTAATTATCAACCTGGACATCCACATGCCTACATCAATGCCATGTATATGGGTGAGTTGGCGGTATGCAGAATGCTCTGGGACACCAATGGTCTGCTACAGGCACTCAAGGAGCGTGCGATGCAATACCCAGCGGCCTTGCGTACCGCCCTACTCGACTATTTTGGCTTTGAGGCCGACTTTAGTACCACGCTGGCAGAAAAATACGCAGCCACAGATGATACATACTACGTGACAGCCCATATCATACGTGCCATCTCAGCCCTCAACCAAGTGCTCTGTGCGTATAATGCGCAGTACTGTATCAACGAGAAACGTGCTGTTGCCATGATCGAAACATTTGCGTTTCACCCACCACACTATCAACACCAGGTCAACGAAATACTGACAGCAGTTGGTCACGACACCTCACGTGCCTGTGCGAAGTTACGTGAGCTGGTTGTGCAGGTGCAAGCGTTAGTGCGTTGCTGAATGCGCGATGGCGTAGCGAGCAAATGAATCGAGAATGGCTTGCCAACCGGCTTGTTGCAATTCGTGTGAATGCGTTGTTTCAGGGGTAAACTGCTCTACAATCTGTGTGCCACTGCTCGTTGGTGTGAAATCTACATGCACGATCCGCATATCTCCAAGCGCGTACGTTAAGTGCCGATGTGCGACGACTGCAGTGTATGTTCCTGCGAAGTCAAAACTCATGCTGCCATCTTTGGCGGCCATTGTCGAACAAAACTCGCCGCCGACACGTACGTCGTTGTGTGCTACAGTGGTATGCCAGTCGTCGGATGCCTGATTCCACTGCATTATGTGTTCTGGCTCAGTCCAATATTCCCACACACGTGCGATTGGAACCGGGATAGTAGCTTGTACGGTAATCATATAATGCCTCCAATATTGTGAGCTATCCGAAAATCGAGTATTGCTTCGCAAGTCGAATGATTTCTGGGATGGTAGCCGTCCCCGTGGTGCCGATTTTGCGCACGGTGACCCCAGCAACCAGCATGGCAATGTGCGTGGCTTCGCACAACGTTGCGCCACTCGCAGTGCTGATAGCCAGAGCAGCCATCACACTGTCACCCGCACCAACGACATCGATTGCTGTATCGACGGGGAGTGCGGGCACGTACGTGTTGGTGCCCTTGTCGTGGACGAGTGCGCCTTGGCTCCCCAACGTTACTACCACGGCATGGTGTGTACGCAGACTGAGTTGTGCGGCTGCGGATTCAACCATCGCTAATTCGTCTGCGAGTGTACATGCCGCAGTTGCTTCGTGCTGATTCGGTTTGATAATGACATTGTGAAATTGTGCGATTCGTTGTCGTGAATCTGCAAACAGGGGTAAGGTGGGGTGTGATTTGGCGATACGATGTATTGCGTTGTGTACTGTGTTGCCAATGACGCCGCATCCATCCTCGGGCATTTGATCGGCAAATACCATGGCATCACATTCATCTGCGAGTGTGAGTAGCGATGCGGCGATGTGTGCGCTGATGTGAGGAGCGAGGGGTGTACGGTTGCGAATATCGAGTCGCTCGAGCTCATGCACGCTACCGTCATCGTTGCGAATGCTCGGTTTGGTGTAGGTCGGGGTAACTCGGTCTGGTGTGACGACCAGTAAGCTGTCATTGGCGTGGATGCGAGCCAACCCTTGGCGGAGCAACAGCCCGTCGCCATCATCTCCGATGACCCCTACACAGATGACGTCGGCGCCGAGTGCAGCGAGATTGGCAGCGACGGTACCTGCCGCACCAGGTGCGAATGTCTGGTGGCTGACTTGATGAGCGGTGCGCCCAGTTTCAATGGAGATTTCGGCACGTGATGGTTCTACCCACAAATAGCGATCCAAAAAAAAGTCACCACAGACCACTATCCGTTTCCCGGCAAATTGGCGGGAAATTTCGTCGAAGCGTGCTTGGTGCATATCGTCCTCACTCGTGTGTTAATCGTTGCCAAAGGTTGGGTATTGTAATGCGATGATCGCCATTGACATAGTAACTCTTTCCCCCATCACGCACTGTGCGCACGAGAATGGTCTTGAAGGGGCGATAGTAGTAGGCGGGGTCACTTTTGGCCGCTTCTGTGCGCAAATCGTCGGGAAGTGGCACCATGTCAAAGACGGCGGTGGTGAATTGTGCAATGCGCTCTCCGTGTTGGTGCGCCACGTTGCGTGCCATGGCTAATGCCTTGAGGTAGACTTCGGGACCCATAACCGCACTCCCTACGTTGAGCATGACACCCCCTTCGAGTTTGCTCACGGTATGCGTCAGAATCAAGAAATCGGTATAACTCGTCTGCCCGAGTGCGGCACCATTACAATTGGGGTGTTCGTGGATGATATCCTGACCGATACTGACATGTACGGTGACCGGAATACCCAACTGGGCACCTGTGGCTGCAATTGAAAGTGATTTATAGGGAAAATGACCATCACGAATAACGGCTCCGACATGTTCACCGAGACCTAAATCGAGCCTGGCCGCATCGCAGATGTGGTCGTTGAGCTGCCCTGTTTCGTGCCATAAGCCAAACTGCCCTTGTGAAATGTATGCAGCCACACTTTCGGTGGTTGCTCCAATCAACGCTAGCTCGTAATCGTGAATTAACCCTGCGCCATTCATTGCCACGTGTGTGATCAGTCCGCGTTGCATTAAATCAATCACAAACCGTGACGCACCTTGTTTGATGACATGCGCCCCCATAATGAAAATGACCGGTTTGTGCTGTGTACGTGCTTGCTGCATGGCTGCAACTACTGCATCGAGGCGTGGATTGGTATATGCAGGGATGATGTCATTGAGTGACATAACGTATGAGATTTGCATATCATGGATACGCTCTGCGAGTGGGAGGACATGGAGCGTATTGCGGTTGAATCGTGGCAATGGCATTGTGTTCCTCATGAAAAAAGCAAGGCGCGGATATCTGCAAGATCAGTAAAATTGGCAACAACTGCATCTGCACCTGCGGCGAGCAGATGTTCGCGTTTGGCAGTATCAAGGCCGCCACCGCGTTCATCGGATGCGACAGCCAAGCTGTACCCGGCAATCGCTTTGCCTGCATGAATTTCCACAGGCCCATCACCAACTGACAACAGTGCCGTACCAGAGATGTGATTGTGCTGGCACAAGCGCTCAATGGCATCGCCTTTGGTAAAGCCGGGGTCGTGTGGGCCCGGGCCAAAGATGCCAGCATCAAAGTAGTGTGCAATACGCAGTGCTGCACTTTCACGGAGCAGATGGTGGTGTTCTGTACCACTGACAAGTGCAATCTTGACGTTGTGTGCCTTGAGCAGTTGCAGAAATGCTCGAGCACCAGGGATCATTACCGCATCTGCACTCTGTTCATCATGAATGGTGGCAATGTTTGCATCAATCTGGCTACGTAACGCCTCACTAAACTGGTCAAGATAGTGTTGTGCACCGCGAGCTGGTCCGCCATGCATGATGACTTGCTCGTCCACCCATGCCATCTGGATAATGCTGGGTTGTCCGGTAGATCGCGCAATATAGCCGAAGATGTCGTCATCAAGTGAGTGTGGTGTAGGGAAAACGGGGGATAGGGCGCCCTTCATTACACTGTGCATCACGTGTTGCCACCCGATGCGGATGAGCGACATGGTGCCATCGAAGTCGATGGCGGCGAGACGCGGTGATGTAGTTGGTCGACGGAGTATTTCGATCATTGATTGAGTGCCTCGGGATAGAGTGGGCTCATATGTGTCCAGCCTCCATCTATGGTGAGTGTTTGCCCGTTGATGAGAGCGGCATAGGGTGAGCACAAATACAAGACGGTGTCAGCAACATCTTGTGGGTACCCCACGCGTCCCACGGGCGAGAGTTTCCCCCAGTGTTCTGCGTACTTTGGATCTCCCACCAGATTGCGCTCATTGAGTGTCGCGCCGATGGCGATAGCATTGACGGTAATGCCGTGGCCACCGAGTTCAACACCGAGGATGGCAGCCATGTGTTTGAGTGCGGCTTTACTCGTGCCATAAATGGATGCGCCGGCCATGGCGGTGACTCCGGTGACCGACGAAGAAACAACAACGCGCCCGCCGCGTTGTTGGGCAAGCATGGCTTTGGCAGCGGCCTGGATGCCAAAAAACGTTCCCTTCATGTTCAAGTCCATGACATGATGCCAATCTGCTTCGTTCATGTCTACGAAATTGCCAAACACGGTAACGCCAGAATTGGCCACAAAAATATCCACGCCACCATAGTGTTGGATGGCGTACGCGATGATACGTACGTTTTCTGCGACGCTCCGTAAATCGGCTTCAATTGCATCTATGGTGGCGCCTGCGGCGTATGCCGTGGTACATACCGGGTCAACACGCTCTTTTTCGCCGTGGTAGACGCCTACTACCGTAGCGCCGGCGTGTGCGAGTGTGAGTGCAATAGCAGCGCCGATTTCACGGTTGATGCCAGTGACAACAGCAACTTTTCCAGTGACGCTGAGTGTATGTGTAGACATAATCAATATCCTGACAAAAAACGGGTGGCAGAACACCTGTCTGCCACCCGTCGTCTGTTGCTACTTAATCGCGTGAAAATGCGGCATCGAATGCCACATTGGAGGGTGTGAAATCGTTGCGGCGCACGAATGCACAGGCATCCGTAGCACCATATTCACGATCCATGCCGCTGTCTTCCCATTCTACCGACAGTGGGCCTTGGTAGCCGATACGTGTAAGCGCACGGAAAATTGGGCCCCACTGCATCTGTTCGCCACGACCCGGTGAGATGAAATCCCAGCCACGGCGGGCATCACCAAAGTTGAGGTGTGAGCCGAGGATGCTTGTATGTCCATTCAAGTTGCGAGCGCTTTCTTTGACGTGCACGTGGTAGATGCGGTCTTTGAAGGCCTCGATGAAGGCGACTGAGTCAATGAACTGGTGGTAGAGGTGGCTCGGGTCGAAGTTGATGCCGAAGCCGGGGCGATTGCCGATGGCCGCCAATGCAGCTTGTGTCGTATAGATGTCGTATGCGATTTCGGTGGGGTGTACCTCGAGGGCGAATTTGACACCCACTT
Organism: uncultured Klebsiella sp.; assembly: GCA_964569955.1. Taxonomy (GTDB): domain Bacteria; phylum Chloroflexota; class Chloroflexia; order Chloroflexales; family Roseiflexaceae; genus UBA965. Next base: position 5,775 of record CAZMWB010000001.1, read on the forward strand.
CGTCGAAGACATCAATAATCGGATTCCAGCGTTTAGCGAAATCGGCGTAGCCTGCCTCAATCATGGCCGGGCTGTTGGGCGGGAATGAGTAGATGAGGTGCCAAATTGATGAGCCAGTGAATCCATTCACGACTTTGACGCCAAACTTGGCAGCAGCGCGGGCGGTGTTTTTCATCTCTTCGGCGGCACGCTGACGCACACCCTCCGGGTTGCCGTCGCCCCATACGTGTGGGGGAACAATGCCTTTGTGTCGCTCATCAATGTTGTCACAGACGGCTTGACCGACCAAGTGGTTGCTAATCGCATAGCATTTCAGTCCATGCTTGGCCAGTGTCTCCTGCTTGCGTGGGATGTACGATGAGTCGGTCAGCGCTTTGCCGACTTCGAAGTGATCTCCCCAACATGCCAATTCGAGCCCGTCGTAACCAAAGCTCTTGGCCTTTTTGCACAATTCCTCGAAGGGAAGATCTGCCCATTGACCGGTAAATAACGTCACAGGACGTGCCATGGTGCTATCCTTTCATGCTGTGTACATCGGCCGTAGTATGATGACGGCCGACGATGCGTTGCCTAGTATTCGGGGCTGACCCACTGCTTGCTACCGGCCGACTTTTCAATGGCGTCAAGGATCGCTTGGCAGCGGACACCGTCGTCGAAGGTAGGATCCGGCGAAACGCCCTTGTTGATGCCGTTGAGCAGGTCGTATACGCCATGTGTGAAGGTGTGCTCCCACCCAATGATGTGCCCAGCCGGCCACCATGCGTTCATATAGGGGTGAGCGCCTTCGGTGACCAAAATGTTGCGGAAACCGGTGGCATCTGTGGCGTCATCGTTGAAGAGAACGTTGAGTTCGTTCATGCGCTCCAAGTTAAAGACGATACTGCCTTTAGATCCATTAATTTCAAACGAATTAAAGTTACGCCGACCATTGGCAAAGCGTGTGACTTCGAATGTGCCCACGGCACCGTTGTCGAATCTGGTCATAAACAGGGCGGCATCGTCTACGGTTACATCGCCGTATTCAGTGGATGCTGCGGCACCAAGCCCGCCAGTCGTCCCCGACAACAGCGGACGCCGCTTGATGAACGTTTCCGTCAAGCCGGTGACTTCGGTGATTTCACCAACCAACATGCGTGCTAAGTCGATGCTATGCGCTCCAAGATCGCCCAAGGTTCCCGAACCAGCCAAATGCTTTTGTAGGCGCCATACCAATGGGAAATTGGGGTCCATGATCCAGTCCTGCAAGTAGACGGCGCGCCAGTGGTAGATGCGTCCAATGCGCCCGTCTTGGATGAGGCGCTTGGCGAGTTGTACTGCGGGAACGCGGCGGTAGTTGAAATTGACCATGCCCACGACGCCACTTTTTTTGACAGCGTCTGCCATGGCCCGTGCTTCTTTGAGCGTGTTGGCCAGTGGTTTTTCACAAAATACGTGCTTGCCTTCGCTGGCTGCGGCAATTGCAATTTCCGCATGGGAATCACCCGGTGTTGAGACATCTACGAGACCGATGTCGCTCCGCTTGACCAGTTTCTTCCAGTCGGTTTCGTAGCCGTTCCAACCCATGTCGTGTGCGGCCTGCTTTACAGCGACCTCATCACGACCACACAACGCAGTCAGTTCGGGTTCGTAGGCGCAGTCCGGGAAGAAATGTTTGACTTGGCGGTAGGCATTCGAGTGGGACTTTCCCATGAATTTGTAGCCGACCAGTCCGACACCCATCTTCTTTGTCATGGTGCTTCTCCTTGACTATTGAGCGATGATAGTGGTTATTTCGATCATATTTCCAAACGGGTCGGTGCAGAAAAAACGCGGCCGACCCGGAATTGGCGTGGTATCCGTACACGATATACCTGCAGCAACGAGGCGTGCACGCAGTGCGGCTTGGTCACTCACCTGTACGCAAAAATGGCGCCCTGAGTCATCGTTACGGGGCGTTTCGCCGAAGAGGTGCAGTTCTTGGTTGCCTACGGCAAACCACACTAGATCGAGATGTGCTAGTGTGCTCGGTATAGGCAACTCTGCAAGCTCAAGCAATCCGCCATAAAATGCGCGAGCCTGTTGTTGTGATGCATCGCCGAGCGGACGTGGAATACTGACGTGGTGGAATAACGCCTGTACCGTCATGAGGGCTCCTCACAGTCATAGCGAATTCACTATGTCTAACCGTAGAGCATGATGCCCTAGTGTAATAGAGAGGTGCGTACTCGTCAAGTAGGTGCCGAATTGTGCTAGAGTGCTATACAGATAGCGAAGTGCGAGAGGATTATTGCCATGAATGTCTTTGCACGATTTTGGTACGGTGTGTCGCTACCCATGCAGGCTTGGCGCGTGTTAACCGCGTTAAATGGACGGCGTTATATTTTCATTCCAATACTCATCAACATTGCACTCGCCTATCTGATGTTTCGCTATGGCGTCACCGTGCTTTTGATTGGATATCTCGACACACTCTTGCAACAACAACTCACCGCTGAACAAGAGTGGATTATCCCGGTAGTCGCCAATCTTCTCGAAATTTTCGCTTTTATTGCGATTACCTTTACCGCAGTGCGTGTGGGTACGATTATTGGTAGCCCGTTTTATGTGGCCATTGCTGAACGCATTGACATACACTTTTTGGGGTACGATGAAACACCATATCAGTCTATTTTCGTCATTGTGGCACTCGCAATCTGGTATGAAATACGCAAAGTTGTTGTGGTCGCATCAACTTGGGTACTCGGTGTTGCACTCGAGTTTGTGCCCGTGGTTGGCGTCGCAGTAGCGCCCATCTGGTTGCTGATGACAAGCGGTCTGATCGCCTTACTCGACTACACGGATGTATCGTTGGGGCGACGCTACGTGTCCTTCGGGCAACGTATCCGCTTGTTTGGACGCTTTTTGCCAGAAGCGATCGGTTTTGCACTGGTTGTGGTGCCGTGTACCGCCATCCCCGTCATCAATACAATAACTGTGCCACTCTGTATATGTGGTGGCGTGCTGTGGTACATCGAACGCATGCAAGGGGTGGTAGCATCTGCGAGTGCGCCACCACCCCGTGGATGATTTACATGGTGGCGCCGAGCATCCATGGATTAAATTCTTCCTCGCCGATATCTTGCGCTTCGCTTAGGCTGTGTTGCCCGGATGCCACGGCGATCAGCAACGCGAAGATGCGTTCACCGACTTGGCTGATACTCTCATCTCCGGTGATGATGCCTCCTGCGTTGACATCCATGTCCGAACGCATACGTTCATAGGTTGTCGTGTTGGTGCAAATTTTGATACTCGGGACTGGTTTGAATCCGAAACAGCTGCCACGCCCCGTGGTGAATGCGATGATGTTGCAGCCACCGGCTACTTGGCCGGTCGCAGAAACGGGGTCGTATCCAGGAGTATCCATGTACACGAAGCCGGATTCGGTTATCGTCTCCGCATATTCGTAAACGGCTTTGAGGGGCATGCTTCCACCCTTGGCTACCGCACCAAGTGATTTCTCGTAGATGGTTGTCAGTCCACCTGCCTTATTGCCGTGACTCGGATTATTGTCAATTTCAAAGCCAAGTTGGCGCGTGTAGTGTTCCCACCAATGGATGCGACCAATCAGTTTATCGGCGACCTGTTGATTGAGTGCCCGTCGAGTCAACAGATGCTCTGCACCATAAATTTCTGGTGTCTCGCTGAGTACGGCCGTGCCACCATGTTGTACAAGCAAGTCAACGGCATGTCCGAGTGCAGGGTTCGCACTTATACCACTAAATCCGTCACTCCCACCGCACTGGAGTGCCAACGATAATTTGCTTACAGGGACGGCTTGGCGGGTAAACGTATTCGCATGGGCGAGGACAGGAACCAGTGCCTGCACGCCCGCGTCTATGGTAGATGCGACGCCACCTTCGTCTTGAATTGCCAGATATGCGGGGAGATTCATTGCACCGAACTGCGCACGATGGGCTGCGAATAGTGCTTCGAATTGATTAGTTTCGCAACCCAAGCCGACAAACAGGTACCCGGCCACATTCGGGTTGTGTGCAAAACCTGCTAACGTACGTTGGAGCATCCCCAATTCGGGGCTCCCCTCACGGGTGGCACAGCCGTGTTTGTGACTGAGGACGATAATATCCGTCACATTCGGGTAGTGTGGCCAGAGTTCTTGTTTGGCACGTTCGACGATTTTGCGCACGGTGTGCGACGCACAATTAACCGTTGCAATGACAGCTACCGTGTTGCGCGTGCCGGCACGCCCGTCAGGCCTCAGATACCCTTGGAAGGTCCGTGCTGGTAAGGGAGTCGTCGCATCCTCACTACGAATGTTGCTGGCCACCGCATAGTCGAGTTGCATGCTTCCTACGCTCAAATTATGGCTATGGACGTGGTCACCCGCATGTATGGGTTGGGTCGCAAAGCCGATTATCTGACCGTATCGTCGAATCGGCTGGCCGACTGCAATGTCGCATAGTGCGAGTTTGTGCCCCGCACCAATGGTACTCGTGGTCACCACCTCGAAGAGATGGCGGCCACGACTCAGGGGGACAAGCGCGATGGCCACATTGTCGTCGGCGTGCAAACGGATGGCTGGTTTTTCCTGGAAAGAGATGTGCATCTGATTATTCCTTTGCGTTGACAGGGCGTGTCAAGAATTCGATTAAGGTGTGAATCTGCTGTTTGAGTTGCATTTCGGTCATGCTCGGCGATACGTACACCGCATTCGCAGGAATGGTCAATGCGGATGGTGGTTGTGTGGCGCTAATTAAGCAGATGAGTGAGTGTGTCGCGGTTATAGGAATGGTGCCGAGGAGTGATTCATCAATGAACAAAATATCATGTGCCTCTACTGGACTCTCGACTTCGATAATCGGGATCAGGGTGAGTTCGCGGAGTATGGCATTCAATGTGACATAAAATTCACTCATGCGTGTTTGCTTGGCGATGCGAATGCGTGGTGAATCAATGCGTGGTAGTTCGATGATAAACCGAGTGCCCACAGGATGGTGTGCTTGGAACGTGATTGACCCGTGATGTTGCATGATGATGGTATGCACAATGGCAAGACCCAATCCGAGTCCTTCGCCAATTTTGCGTGTGGTGTAGAATGGGTCAAAGACGCGGTCACGCACCGCTTTTTCAATGCCAGAACCGGTATCATCTACGTGCACAGTAATCCGTAGGTCACTCTGCGCTAATGATATTTTCAATACACGTGAATGCGTCACATGGTGCATGGCATGAATCGCATTATCAACGAGATTCACAAAGACCTGTTCGATTTGCGCTTCTTGCCCCATCACGATGTACGACGCACCAGGGTCATACGAAAATGTGAACGTAATGTGAGCTTCGTTAAAGGTATTGTGGTATTGACTCGCAATATGTGCAATCAGTTGTTGTAGGTTCACTGAATCTACCGGGTTCGATTGAGGCTGTGCGAGTGAACGGAGCTGCTTGAGTATGCGGCCAGCGCGTTGTGACGTCTGGTCAATGACATGGAGATCGTGTGTGAGTTGTTCGTCGTGCTGATTGAGCAGTTGGAGTTGCGTAATTCCGCGTATCACCGCAATCGGATTATTCAATTCATGTGCGACGCCTGCAATCATTTGTCCGAGTGCTGCAAGTTTTTCACGTTGTTTGATGCGGTCTTCAAGCTGGCGCATCGGGGTGATATCTTTGATGGTCACAAGCACATCTACTTTGTTTACCGTGTTACTCGAAAGCAAGGCGGTAAACGGCGTCATGTCGCCACGGCGTAGTGTGAACTCGAAGCTGTACGAGTGCAGTTGCATCATCTGCGCCAACTGTGCCAAGAATTCTGATTGTAGCTCGGGTTCGCACAAGACGGCGATTGTTTGACCTTGTAAATCGGCTATATCGTATCCCAAATTTAACGCTTGTCGGCGATTAAGGATATTCATGCATTGTGTATGCCGATTGCACATAATCAACACGTCCGGTGAATGTTCAATCACCGATGAAAGATGTGAGCGTATTTCTTCGGTGTCTTCGTACAGCATAATATAGCGATCTGCTGCCTGTTGCAATGATAAATGTAACCGTGCATTTGTAATCGCCCGAGAAAGCTGATTGGCAACGGTATGCAAGATTTGAATATCTCTTGGTGAAAAAGGGGTGCTCGTGTTAAATGGACGGGCAGTGAGTATGATGCCTATGTGTTTGCCATTATCACTCAGTGCGGCGCCAATCATGCTGCCAAACTGGTTGATGACGTCACTTGCCAAAATGTTATTCGCGGATGTGTTGTACAGTGACATGTGAGAATCATAGTTGCTCAATACAAGGTCAATCGCAATCCGCACAATATTGGGATCTTGCTGAATCTGTGCCAGCAAACTGGGTGCAACGTGGCGGTGTTTCGCCACATACGGCGTATTGTATTCGTCAATCAGCACGATACCGAGCATATGACCGAACTGTATTTCGTCGAAAATGTCCAACGTTCGCTCTAACAGAATGTCAAGATCAAGTGAACTGTTCACAATTGACGTGATGTGTTGAAACATTGCAAGCTCTTGTTCACGGAGCATCTGACGTCGTTCCATCTCACGTTGTTGACGAATATCCCGCATGGAGAGAAAGAATTCATAGGTGTTGTTTTCGTGGGAAACCATACGTGCTTCTATTTCTACTGGGATAATCGTTTCTTTGAGTTGGTGGACTAACTCGCTCTGCCATGTCAGCTTGTAGTTGTCGCTGCGTAATAGTTGGAGTCGCTTGGCTTGCCACTCGTGGTGTAAATACGGCGCAAACAATTGTGTGAGCGTATATTGCGTCGGTTGTTCGATTCCCACAAGGCGGCGCGCTGCATGATTGATGTGTATGATGGTGCTTTGTTCATCAATAACTACCATTGGATTGGCAGCTTCATTGATTAAGAAGCGATAACGACGTTCGGAAGCATTGAGTGCCGCAGTCAACTGTAGTTGCGCGTACTGAGCAGCGACGAATTCCGCAAACTGTGTGGCATATGTTACATCTTGTTTGCTCAGTGTGTCGTTGTACTGGTGTGCGATGATAATGAAATATGTACGGTGTGGGTCAATTTGCATGGGAATCGTTACAACGACCTGGCTTTTCCACGCCTGATGGAGTTGTACCAACCATGTTTCTGCGCTTTCTGCCACAGTCGTGATATGTTGTGCAACATTCCAGGCAACACCCGTACTCGGGATGACGTCTCCTACCATTGACTTCTGTGTAGCAGCAATGATATGTAGCATTTCGGTTTCCGGTTGATGCAGTGCAATACAGACATCTGCGTTATCAAAGATGCGTTGTATTGCGAGGCATGTGTGGAGCAGTAGTTCGTCGTGCCGTTGTGTTTGCGAAATATTGCGAATTTCGTGATTGAGTCGTTCAAGACGAGTGATTTGATTTTCGAGATGTGCGCGTGTAAAGAGCTGTGCAATTGTGATTTGCAGATTATTCAGATGTGCGATATTTATACAGTCAATGCTATCGTCAAACGCACTAAAGAGCCCGAGTACCCCGACTGTGCGATTCGCTGATTTGAGACTTACAACAAATAAGCGGCGGATACCTGCATGTTGCATGCGCCGTTCAAAGACTTTGGCGATACGCGGTTCGAGTGCGTGCAGGACAATTGGCGAAGTAATACTGTGTTGCATCGGTGTCTCGATTTGCAAGATTGACGTGAATACATCGAGATTTGCGATTGAGGACGCGGGCACATGTTTGCCAAAAATCCATACATTCAATGAATTGCCCGACGCTGATTGTGCAGTCTGATGCATACCAGCAACCGGTTGAGACAATGCACAAAATACTCCAACGGAGAGCGGATTCAACGCATGTTGCAAGAGCATAAACAGTGTGTCTAAGTTGCGACATTCCGCAATATCTTGGAAAAACTGTGTGATGAGTGCCGCGTATTTCTCCGCTTTTGGTTGAGTTGATGCTGGTTCACATACTATTAATATGCACTGTGTGGCGACAATGAATTCCGCATGCACAAGTGCGAGCATACTGATATGGACATGTGGTATCGAGATTTGAACGTGTGCTGAAAGAGTGGTATTTGTTGCATTGAGTCCGAGGACGTCGGTGTGCCACATTTCGCAATCTGGTACATCAAACAGTGAATTAAAGGGGAGTCCGATAATTTGGGTGAGTGGTAATCGCACCAGATCGACGACCAGCTGGTTGGCAAAAGTGATTATTCCACTACTGTCTATTTGCAGGGCATACCAGGGCGCACCAAACGTCATGCGTGTACTGCTTTGGATATCGTGTAGGTCAGACATGGCACTCATGATGCTTACCCCTGTTGGCGACTAGCTGCATTTTACCATTACTTGACAACACACATGTGTTCATCTATACTAAGCGCACAATTGAATAGGCGATACTCTTATCCAGAGAGGTGGAGGGACCGGCCCTATGAAGCCTCGGCAACCTGGGAAGTATGTGTGCACGACACGACGCAGTGTTCGACCATACCAACTGTAGGTGCCAATTCCGGCAGTAATTCTGGACGATGAGAGCATGGCTCGTGCTGGCTATATTGCACTATAGTTGGAAGTACCCACGATTGAAGCTCTTGTCAAACAGACAAGGGTCTTTTTTATTCATATCGAGGTACTTCTATGACACAAGCTTCTGAATTTCACGGCTTTGAGACCAAAGCCCTGCATGCTGGCCAAACCCCTGATCCTACGACCGGTTCACGGGCAGTACCCATCTATCAGACCACGTCCTATCAGTTCAAAGATACCGACCATGCTGCACGTCTGTTTGGCTTGCAAGAGTTCGGCAACATCTACACGCGTTTGATGAATCCCACCACAGATGTGCTCGAACAGCGTATTGCCGCGCTCGAAGGTGGGGTTGGTGCGTTGGCGCTTGCATCTGGGCAAGCGGCGCAGACACTCGGAGTGCTCAACATTGCCAGTGTCGGTGACAACATTATTTCATCGAGCGATTTGTACGGTGGCACCTACAATCTGTTTCGTCATACACTCCCCAAGTACGGTGTTACCACCAAATTCGTGGATGCACGTGATCACGCAGGGTTCCGTAATGCCATTGATAGTCGGACCAAGTTAATCTATCTCGAACTTGTAGGCAACCCACGACTCGACATCGTGGACCTGGAGAAGATTGCGGCGATTGCCCATGAATTCGGTGTTCCCGTGATGGTTGATGCTACTACGGCGACGCCGTTTTTGTGCCGTCCGTTCGAATGGGGTGCTGACCTCATCATTCATTCTGTCACCAAGTATATGGGCGGGCATGGCACGTCTATCGGTGGTGTTTTGGTAGATAGTGGCAAATTCAACTGGCGTAGTGCGCGCTTCCCAGAAATGACGACACCAGATGCCTCCTACCACGGTTTGGTGTATGCCGATTTGGGTGCACCAGCATACATCCTCAAGGCGCGTGTGCAGGGCTTGCGCGACATGGGGGCATGTCTGAGTCCATTCAATGCATTTCTGCTGCTCCAGGGTATCGAGACGTTGGGATTGCGCATGGAGCGCCACAGTAGTAATGCACTCACCGTTGCCAAGCACTTGCAAAATCACCCCAAAGTTGCCTGGGTGCGGTATCCCGGCTTGCCCGACCACCCCAGCTACCACTTGGCACAGAAGTACATGCCAAAAGGCCAGAGTGGCATTCTCGGATTTGGAGTTAAAGGTGGACGTGTAGCCGGCACACAATTCATCAATCGGCTCAAGCTCTTTTCCCATGTGGCCAACATCGGCGATGCGCGCAGTTTGGCGATTCATCCTGCATCAACCACGCATAGCCAACTGAGTGCAGAGGAGTTGAGTTTGACTGGTGTTACCGAGGATTTCATTCGCTTGTCTATTGGTATCGAAACGGTGAGTGATATTCTGGCTGACATTGATCAGGCATTGGCCGGCATCTAGCGGATAGATGAAAGCAGAGGTAGCATGCGTATGAACCAGCACGGCGTTGGCATTGTGCAGACACAGTACTTTCACAGTAACGAGCCATTGTGCTTGAGCTCTGGTGAAATACTGCCACAAGTCACACTCGCCTATGAAACATACGGCACGCTCAACAATGCACGCGACAACGCTATTTTGTTGTTGCATGCGTTGTCTGGTGATGCGCATGCTGCCGGGTACCACACTGCAGAAGATCGCAAACCTGGATGGTGGGATGCCATGGTGGGCCCTGGTCGTGCCTTCGATACTAACAAATATTTCGTGATTTGTAGCAATGTGTTGGGTGGCTGCAAGGGGAGTAGCGGTCCACTCAGTATCAATCCGACAACGGGCGCCCGCTATGCCGCCGATTTTCCCGTGGTTACCATTCGTGATATGGTGATGGCTCAAGTGCGTCTGATTGACACGCTTGGCATCCAGGAACTCCATGCAGTTGCCGGTGGTTCGATGGGGGGATTCCAAGCCCTTGAATGGATGGCGCAGCATCCTACACGCCTCAACACCGCCGTTTTGCTTGCAACGAGTGCCAGTCATCAGGCGCAAGCAGTGGCATGGAACGTGATCGGGCGGCAGGCCATTATGCGTGACCCGAAGTGGCGTGGTGGCTATTACGATATAACCGATCCTCCGTGTGATGGCTTGGCAGTGGCTCGCATGATTGGCCATATCACCTACCTCAGTGATGTATCACTACAACATCGATTTGAAAAGCGCTTTCATGCGCATACACAACCGGCCTTCACCCTTGCTGCTGAATTTGAAGTGGATGCCTATCTTGAACATCAAGCACGCAGATTCAACGAACGTTTCGATGCGAACAGTTACATCTACATCACCAAGGCCATGGATTACTGGGATCTGACTCATGGGTATCCTTCGCTAGCAGCGGCGTTGTCATGTTGGCAAAAACCCACATGCATTATTTCGTTTGATTCTGATTGGCTCTACCCGACGAGTGAATCCGTGAAAATTGCTGATGCGATTCGTGCAAATGGTGGTCATGTAGACATAACAGAATTGCATTCAATTGCTGGACATGATGCATTTTTACTTGAATACGAAGCACAGACACCTATACTGCAACAATTTTTAGCTGCCCCGATTTCTGCAAAAACAAGTGTTTTTCGTTTGTAGTATCATACGAATATCGGCGTCCGTACACACGCATACATCTGTTCATTGGTACGATGCGTAGTATCATGTGGCGTCTCTGTCATTGTTGGTTTCATCCTTGTTTTCATCTTTTTTGAAGGTTGCACACCTGCGCCTTCGCCATCAAGACGCTCGCGTCTACTGACAGATGTGGTATGAATTCATCACACCCAACTGAATTATTGTTGGAATACGTGCTTGCAACGCTGTCGCACGACGATATGGCGTTGGTTGATGTACATGTGCGCACATGTGCGCAGTGTTACCAGACGGTAGAGTCATATCGTGAAGAACTCTTTCGTCCGACCGCACCACGCCCCCCTTTACATGTCAAAAAACAACTCTTTGATATTGTGGCATTTGACCGCGATTTTGGATCTGTGGTACGTACTGCACGTGTCGTGGATGCAATCCGTTGGGTGCTTGCCATATTTCTTTTCATCGTTGGTTCTGCGTTTGCGAGTACATTCCTGTGGAACGGGTACGACGTGCGCACACAGATGTCTTTAGCGAGTGAAAAGACACCGCAAATCGTCGCTGATAGTAACGGTCGTATTGCCGCGTTTATGGCACGAGAAGGCATGATTACTATGCGCTTTAATCGTGATTCCGCGTTGCTCCAAGGGACATTGCTGGGGTATGTACACCCAAAAACACAGGGGGTTCTGTTTGTTGGGCGGGATATCCCGCGTGCATCGCCGTCAGCACATTACGTGGCATGGCTCAAGGGTAACGAACAAGTGGTGCGTATTGGTACCCTCGATACCGATGAGTCTGGTGTGGTGTGGTTATATAATCCCAACATCACTTGGTGTGACGGGTGCACAGTTGAAGTGTCACACGAATTCTCCGCTGATACGACGATTCCCGTTGGGCCACGTGTATTCTACTTGGTGTATAGTAACTAGTGGTGTGTGAATGAATTTCGTAGAAATACGGTAAAATGGAAGTGTACCATGCGTACTGCGACACATTTCGTGGCATTTGTCTGCGGGCTGGTGGTTGGGGTTATTGCTGGCGCTGCGTTGCTGGCATACACCTACCAGGAAGCAGGATTGTACCCCCCCGATGATGCAACAATCAAGTATATGGCTGGTGAACGCGGGTGGCTACGTGCTGATGTAGAGTAGTCATGGTATATGTGCAATGTTGCGGATAACCAAAGGAGGATTCCATGGAAAAACCCTGGCTACGCTCATATGAGCCAGTTGTGCCTGCGATGCTTGAGTTCCCCGAAAGTGACATCTACCGCGTATTTTCCAATGTGGTGCGTGAATTCCCCAACAATACGGCCGTACGGTTGATTTTGAGTTACTTGTTGGGTGGTCGGTACACGGTAGGAGCTGCTACTACGTACGCAGAACTTTCCAACAACGTTGAGCGATTTGCAAACGCGCTTTCCCAACTGGGTGTGCGCAAAGGTGATCGCATTGCGGTGATGCTCCCTAATTCCATCCACTATGTAATTGTGTTCATGGCTGCCATGCGTATCGGGGCCATTGTCGTCAACAATAACCCGACGTACACGGCGCGTGAACTCAAACATCAAGTGATAGACTCGGGTGCCGAAACTATTGTGCTGCTTAACCTATTCTATCCTCGTTTACGTGAAATACAGTCAGATACCAACATCAAGCGTGTAATCGTATGTCACATGTTTGACATGTTGGGCACCGTTTCGCGTACACTTGTGAAAGCAAAGCAGAAACGTCAGCCTGATTGGGTTGATGTGCAGCCAGAACACGACATATTTTTCTTTGAGTCACTGCTCAAAAAGTATCCTGCCATGGCGCCAAGTGTCACCGTACATCCCGATGATGTGGCCGTGTTGCAGTACACGGGTGGTACCACCGGTCTGCCAAAGGCAGCGATGCTTACGCATCGCAACTTGCTTGTGAATGCGACCCAAATCAATGCATGGTTTACGAGTGCTGAACGCGGTGCGGAAAAGTTCATGTGTGCCATTCCCTTCTTCCACGTCTATGGACTCGTGGTTGCCATGGTATATGGCATCAGCATTGGTGCGGAAATTCAGGTAGTGCCCAACCCGCGCCCAATCGAAAACGTAATGAATATCATGCAGAAGGAGCGCTCGACCATCTATCCTGGCGTTCCGGCCATGTATATCGGCATCGTGAATCATCCCAACATTGCAAACTACGATTTGCGCTCGATTAAAGCCTGTTTGAGTGGCTCTGCACCATTGCCCGTAGAAGTGCAAACCAAATTCATCGAACTCACCGGTGGGCGGTTGATTGAAGGCTTTGGTATGACCGAACTCTCCCCTGTTTCGCATGCAAATCCGCTCTACGGCGTATCCAAGAAGGGCTCCGTCGGTATTCCATTGTCCAACACCGAAGCCAAAATCGTGGATCTCGAGACGAATGCTGATGTACCCATTGGCAGTGACGCCACAGGCGAGTTGTGGGTGCGCGGTCCACAAGTGATGAAAGGCTACTGGCAACGACCCGAAGAAACCGCCCAGACGATTACCGCTGACGGCTGGTTGCGTACCGGTGACATTGCCCGTACCGATGATGATGGGTATTTTTACATCGTTGATCGTCTCAAGGACATGATTATCTGTGGTGGTCTGAAAGTGTTGCCTCGTGATGTCGAAGAAGTGCTCTTTATGCATCCCCAGGTCCGGGAAGCCGCGGTTGTCGGGATTCGCAACGAAGCACGCGGTGATGACACGGTGACGGCCTTCATTGTGACACACGATGGCTCGCCTATAGACGTTGAATCACTTAAAACGTTCTGTAAGCAGTATCTGGCTGAATTCAAGGTTCCCCGTCAATTCGAATTTCGCACAGAATTGCCCAAGACGACTGTTGGTAAAGTGCTACGTCGTGAACTCGTGGCTCAACTCACCAAGAAGTAAGCGAATCATGGTAGGCTCCCCACCATCACGATGGTGGGGAGCTGTTTTGTGTGTGTGACTTTTTGGTACAATCGGTACAGATGATATCTCAGAATCACCCCACGGGTACCACGCCGTACCACGCCGTCTTGTATTGGAGTTGACGTGACGACACAGAACACCGCACAATTGCGACTCCGCCGATCTCAACGCATCCGTCTGCTACACCCGTTAGCGACGGCGTTCGATTGGCGATTTGTGGTGTACGGAATATTCGTCATAATCACGATTTGGTTGGCCTTCCAGGCTCCTTCTGCCGTGGATATCGCTGTTGGCTCAGTCGGTGATCGGCTCTTTTTGCAAAGCAGTGCCGGGTTGTCTGCCAAGGATGCCGCGTTGTGGTATGGCGATGAGATTTCTGCGGATGCGGCATCGGGGCGCAGTCGTTGGACGAGGCAACAGGCAGTAGTCACTATTCCTGCATTCGACTACGGTGCCGATGTGTCGTTGATGGTACGCATGGCAGGTTGGCCGAGTGGGGTGCTAAATTCTGAGCTTGCCCAACCACAGGTCATCGTGCGTGTCAATGAGCATGATTTAGCGGTATTTACACCAACAACCGCGTTCGATGATTATTACATGGTTCTCCCAGCGGATCAGAACACACGTGGGGATATTACGATTCAACTCAGTGTGTCCGATGTGTTCACCGCAACAACCGCATATAGCGATGTACGCCCGAAAGGGGTGCGCGTAGAGCGCATTGCAGTGGCAACACCCAATGATTGGGTTGCACTCAACATTCCACCCTTGCCGTTTGTGGGGTGGAGTATTGGTTTTGCCATCTTATTGTACGTAAGTGCTGTCATGGTATGGCGGCGCACTTCGGTGGCACTTGTTATCAGCCTGCTCATTGCCACCGTGATATTCACATTGATTGCCTTTCAACGTGTCTACGTGGTGGCGATTATGCCGTATCTGGTTGCTTTGCTTGCGAGTATCACACTCTGGCAGCTCCGAAGCGATTTGTTTCGCGCGTGGTATGCCATCTATGCCGTATTCGCACGTGGCGCTGGGATGGGGTGTGGCCTGTGGGTTGCCGTGGTAGGTATTATGACCGTGGTGCTGACGCTGTTGCCCATTCCTGCGTTTTTACCACATCCCACTTGGCAATATCTCCTCTATGCAGGTGTAATTGCCCTGCTCGTTGGTGTCGGCCTCTTTGCTCCAGTGGCCGGAGTATTGTCTCGTTTGGTGCAATGGTGGCAGAAACAAAGTGCCCCTATCTTTTATCTGGTTTTTGTGGCTATCATGGCGATGGGCGTGGTGGTGATGCAGTCTGCACCGTTTATTGGTCATGCGGACTATGCGGATAATGCGGTTGTTGCTCGGAATCTGGTCAATGGTCGGGGGTGGATAGTTGACTATGTGACGCAATTCTACGCGATTTACCCCACAGTCACACATCCCCAAGAAACATGGCCATTGCTTCAGCCTGTGTGGATTGCAATTGCATTTGTGCTCTTTGGAGTGACTGATGCGGCTGCGCGGTTGCCTAATTATTTCTTTTTTGCGTTGTTGCTCATCATGATGTGGCGTGTGTCGCTGCGCATCTGGGACGGGCGCGTAGGTACGCTTGCTGTTTCACTCCTTGCAGTTAATACCTTTTTCTACCGCCAATTGGAATATGCCACCACTGATTTGGCATTTGTGGCATTCGCCTTTGCTGCAGTTTCTGCCGTCTACGATATTCGCACCAATGCACCGACTTCTGCAGTGCAGGCACGCTGGTACAATGCACAGGTGGTGCGCGTGCTTCAAGCTGGAGTATGGACGGGGTTGATGCTGTTGCAAAAACCGGGGAGTGGTGGCATGTTGGCTTTTGGGATGGGATTGTGGTTGCTCTACGATTATCGAGCTGCCCTCAGCCAGCCCCTCATCACCACGCGCCTCGATCGTTTGCGTAGCAATGTACGCGGCATGTGGATGCGTATGTGGCCAGTTTGTGTGTGGACAGTGGTAGCGTTGCTATGTGTGGCACCGTATGTGGAATACAATCTGCGTCTCTACGGGTCGCCAGCGCACACCACGGAGCAAGTGGACGCATGGCTACTCGAGTATACGCAGTGGGATTCGATTTATCGGGTCTATGCAGCCGACGGTGAAATTGGGAATGGCGACATCCCAGACCGGAGTTGGATGTTGCGTTGGGGATTTGATGGTGTTACCCGCAAAATGGTAAATCAAGTTGGAGCAGTGCGCAATTACCTGATGCCATCGTTTGCTCAATTACCGGCCATGTTCCAAGGCCTTGGTGCGGCTCCCGATGCAACTGGGCTACTCCAGGCGGTCTGGTTGTGGGCGGCACTGCTTGGCGTATTTGTATGGCAGTCGCCGGCACATGCCATGATCAAACGACTGCTCGTGGCAATGACGTTGCCCTATTTTGTCTTCATGGTCACGTACTGGCATGCCAATGAACCACGCTACTGGGTTATCCTATTACCGTGGATGGCACTCTTTGCGGCAACCACACTCGTGGCACTGATAGACCGTGCCAAAACATGGTTTGGTGGGCGATTACTCGCACCCGTGGTCGTCGGGCTCATTGTACTTATCAGTGTGACCAACTACCAGACGATGCAATTCATTCTCCAGCGTCAACGCATTGATCAGCAACTAGTGGCTGCAGATCGTGACATGTATGCCTACCTGCAACAGCAGACCCCACTGAGTTCGGTGATGATGACACGGGTGCCGTGGCAACTCAACTGGTATGCACAACGCCCTGCACTCATGATTCCCGCAGACAGTGATGCGGTCACGTTGCTCCGCTTGGCCAAGCACTATCAAGTGCGTTATCTTGTGTTAGATTCGTTACAACGACCAAATACGGCAACACGAGCGATGATAGATGCGATGGTGAGTAATCCAACCTACAAGTTCGTGGAACGCTATCGCACTCCCGCATATACTGTCAACGATCGCGATGGGACGTACACCATGCAAAGTGTCGTTTTTGAATTCCCAGCAGACTATGCTGGTGTAGCTGAAATTCGTTGAGGTCAGACGTGCGCGTGTTGATGTTGGCAACGTCGTATCCCAAATATCAGGGTGACACGACAGCTCCATTTATAGCGGAAATTGCTGCTGGTGTAGTTGCGCATGGTGTACAGGTGCGTATACTCCTACCCCATCATCGTGAGTTTCAACATCAATCTGTTGAGCGTGGTGTCGAGATAGCCACGTTTCGCTATGCGCCGCATCCTGCGCTTGCGGTGTGGGGGTATGCGGAATCGTTGCAGGCGGATGTCGGGTTGCGTGCAAATGCGCTCTACGTGGCACCATTTGCACTGACTGCTACCCTGTGGGCTCTCCAACAACATGTGCGCGATTTTTGTCCTGACATCATTCATGCCCATTGGCTCTTGCCAAACGGGTTGCCGGCGTGGGTGATTTCGCGTTGGTTTGGTATCCCACTCGTTGTCAGCATGCACGGCTCCGACGTAGCCATGGCGGAACGCAATAGTGTGTTTCGTGGTATTGCACAGCGTATTTTTGCAGATACCGCCTATGCGTCTGCATGCAGTAGTGATTTACATCGGCGTGCACTCGCATTAGGTGCTACACCAGCGCGTACTGCCGTGGTGCCGTATGGTGTGGCTACGGGCGATTTTGCACCTTCGCTACATGACCGGCGTTGGTGCATGCAGCGCTTTGGTATCGCTGAGGATACTCCGCTGGTGGTGGCAGTGGGTCGTTTTGTAGTCAAAAAAGGCTTCCATGTGCTGATTCGTGCGTTGCCACTTCTCCGAGTGCGCATACCACAGTTGAAACTGTTGCTCGCCGGTTATGGCGATATGCACGAAGAATACGCACAACTGGCTATATCGCTCGGAGTTGCCGACTTGCTGGTCATGCCCGGGCAGTTGTTGCGCGATGATGTGGCACGGGTAATTGCCAGTGCCGATGTCTACTGTGTGCCATCTGTGCACGACGAACGTGGGAACGTGGATGGCTTGCCTAATGCGCTCCTCGAAGGGATGGCTGCAGGTTGTGCGATTGTGGCAAGTGATGTGGCCGGGATTCCAGATGTAATAACGCACCAGTTACATGGTCTGCTTGTTCCCGAGGGTGATCATGTCGCCTTGGCGGATGCACTTGCGACACTCCTCGACAATCGTAATTATGCATCTACGCTTGCACAGGCTGCCCGTGAACGGGTGACACACGCGTTGTCGTGGCCACAAGTCACACAATCATTCGTACAGGCATACATGAAAGTACTGCGATGATAAACGATACCGATATCGTCAGGAAAATCGAACAGCTCTATCGAATGCTGGTGCGCTGGTGGCAACTCAGCGGGGTGCCCTGGTTGCGTGCTCATGGTGGGCGCGGCTATGAATTGTGTGTGCAGTGGTGGGGGCAGACTCCGGCGCATTTGCAGTGGTTTGTCTTTGCAGTCATGGTCGCCCTAAGTACGCGCCTGTTTGGATTGGGTGACCAGAGTCTATGGCTCGACGAAGGTGCTACATGGGCAGAAATTACCGATAAATCGCTTGAGCGCTTGTTGTGGGAACTGATTAGTCCTGATGCCGCCTACCCCCTCTACCATGTGCTCCTCAAAGGGTGGGTCATGCTGGTTGGTGACAGCGAGTACATGCTTCGCTTGCCGTCCGCTGTGGCGAGTGCGGTTGCGATTGCGGCTACCACCTTGCTCTTCGAACGACAACCACAACGTGGATTCGTGTTGATTGCTATGATTACGGCACCGTACGTCTATTGGCACGCCTACGATGCCAAGGTCTACGCATTTGTAATGGCGATGGTGGCCATTCTGATGGTAGCACGACCATTTTCGTGGTCTTGGGTGGTAGTGCTCTGTTTGTTGCCATTCATGCATCGTCTTGGACTATTCATGGTTGCACTCGCACTGATTCCACCCGCGTTGCGCGTAGCACGTACGTTGCAACGCATCATGTTAGGATTGGCACTGGTGTTGGGGCTAGTCGTCGTATTAGGCATTGGCATGTCCATCCGCGCTAAATCAATCCTGGTCGTCGAATGGCGCAGTCCTGTTGCTGCATTTGCAGACATGGCATCGCGCTTCGGGTTTGACCGACGATGGTCCGAAGTCGTCTTTGGTGTACCCATTTGGCTGTGGATTATTCCGTTTCTCGTGTTACTGGTGATTGGTACAGTCACCATGGTACGGCAAGCTCAAGCTCACAAATTGGCCGCCCTCCAACTACTCCTGTTCGCCTATGTGCCGGTGCTCGTTATCGGCTTGAGCTACGGCGCCACCCCGTATTTCGATGCGCGCTATGCGGTCATGTCCTTACCCGCTTGGGTGGTATTAATTGTACATGGAGCCGATTGGGCGGTGCGTAATGTGCGTATGCGTGGTCGTCTCTACCGCGAGATTCGCGTTGGGCGCATGGTGCTTGCACTGTTGATTCTCGCAAACCTCGTGTCCTTGTACGAACCTGCACGTGGGCTCTTTTCTGGTGCTCCTGTCAAGGAGGAATGGCGCACGGTGATGCAGGCACTCGCACATCGCATCACACGCGACGATGTAGTCGTGCTCCATCCGGCGTACACCATGCCCCTCTATCGTTACTATCGGCGTGTGACTCCTGATCCGTTGCCCCGGCCCATTGTGTTCCCGCACTTCAGCGATGGGTACCGAGGGAGTTCGGCGGATATGGCCGTGCAACGCGAGTATCAACGACGAATATTTGAACGTGACTTCAATCAAGCGGCATTCAACAAACAACGTGCCTTGTTGGTGATTGCCCCCGACCACGCTGCGCAAATAGACCCACCAATCCGTCCTGATAGTCCGTATGGATGGGTCGGCTTGTACTTTCAGTACCCACAACGCTCATGGCCGTGTGGCGGCGTGGATCACTTTGGAGTGGCTTTGATGTGCCAAAGTTTTCCGTCATTGTTTGGGCGAGCCGAGGCACCACAACCAGACAAAGAGATTGATGCGTTGTTCGCTGATAGCATGCATCTGCGAGGCGTGACAGTCCGGCCACTCGGCACATTCTTTCAAGCTGGTGGGTCAATTCCGGTGACACTCTTTTGGCAGGCCAAGGCCAAGCCAGCTCGTGATTATCGTGTGTTTGTCCATCTGTGTCAGGTCTGTAATCAGCCACCCGTAGCCCAAGTTGATGGGCCGCCGTTGCAGGGGTATGGTGATGCAGGCCGTACAACCACGTGGCAACTCGAGGACCCCGTACACGATGAGCGTGCCATTCCTATTCCGGATTCGATTGAACCAGGTAACTATGCCATCATTGTGGGTGTCTATGATCCCGATGGAGTGCGCTTACCGATTACTTCGACCAAAAATGGTGGCATCATTGGTGGTGACCGACTCATCGTTGCGACCATTCGTATCATCCGGTAGAGCATGATATAATCGCAGATGCAGGCAGTATCAGGTAAAGGTTGGCTTTCATGAATATGCGGCAAATCCCCAACATGCTCGGTCTCTTTCGGGTCATTCTGACGCCAATCCTGGTCTATTTACTTTTACTTAATACTGGTATAACGCTGTTTGCAGCCGCATGGGTTTTGTTGGCCATGGCCATCAGCGATATCATTGATGGCAGGCTCGCCCGTCGTTACGGAGTGGTTTCCAATCTGGGCATTTTTCTCGATACCATCTCTGACAAAATTTTCGTGGCGGGAGCCCTGTTGCCCATGGTAGAAACAGGGCTCGTGCAGAGCTGGTATGCGCTGATTATCATCGCCCGCGAATTCGCTGTTTCTGGGCTACGCTCATATGCGGCTGCACAGGGGATTGTTATTCCAGCACGGTCTTGGGGCAAACAAAAGCTGACAATTACGGTAACCGGGTTAATCTGGTTGATGTGTTATGCCGCCTTCCCTGACTTGGCATGGATGCCATGGTGGATGATTTGGTTGTCGCAGTGGTGGTATATCCCCTATGCTATGGCGTTGTTTTGGACGGTGGGTTCGGGTATTGAATATTTCTGGAATGCGCGCGATTTACTTAAAAAAGCGCTGTAACACATAGGAGCAGGGTGTGGGAAGAATTGCTGAGACGTTTGCACGGCTACGTGCACAAAAACGTGGTGCGTTGATGCCGTATCTGATGGTTGGCTATCCCGAAAAGGATTCATTGCTCGCATTAGCTCCTGCGTTACAGGCTGCCGGTGCCGATTTGTTCGAAATCGGTGTACCATTTTCTGATCCGCTCGCTGATGGCGCTACCATACAGCGCGCATCCGAGCACGCATTGCGCAACGGGGTCAATGTACAGTTTGCACTCGATTCTGTGGCACAGTTGCGTCAGAACGGTGTCACTGTGCCGTTGGTGATGATGGGTTACTACAACCCGTTTCTCCAGTACGGGGTTGCTCGCTTTGCGGCAGCTGCTGCCCGTGCAGGTGCTGACGGTGTGATTGTGCCCGATCTGCCCCCCGAATCAGCAGGCGAGATGCAACAGGCATTGGCAGCCGTGGGTTTGGATTTGATCATGTTTGTGGCTCCAACGACGCCCGATGCCCGTATTGCACAAATAACAGCGGTGGCCAGTGGGTTCATTTATTGTGTGTCTTTGACGGGTGTGACCGGGGCGCGCACCACGCTGTGGGACGGATTGCCTGATTTCTTGGCGCGTGTACGTACACATACCGATCTCCCATTGGTTGTCGGATTTGGGATTAGTACGACAGATCATGTCAAGACGGTGGCGCAAGTTGCCGATGGTGCGATTGTGGCGAGTGCCATTATCAACATGCTTGATGCGCATTCGCCAGAAACACGTGTGGCTACAGTGGTGGACTATATTAAAACGCTACGCGACGTCATATAACGTGTACTCGACGGTGGTATGGTATAATTGCGCCGGATAATTCATGCGTACAGTGAATACTGTGTGAGGATAGAAAGCTATCTGATGCAGGAGTATATGGTGACGCGTGTAATGCAATAGAGGAGTGGTCGGAATGAATAAGGGTCTCGAAGGAATTGTTGCTGCCTCGACTGCTATCAGTCGTATTGATGGAATCAATGGGCGTTTGTTCTACCAAGGCCTAAATATCGACGACCTTGCCGCACACTCCACGTTTGAGGAAACAACGTATCTTTTGTGGCACGGTAGCCTGCCAACCGCAGAACAGTTGACTGCGTTCACAAAGACGTTCATCGAAAACCGTCAACTTCCATACGAAATCTTGACACTCATGATGTCAATGCCCAAAAAAACGCCGCCCATGGAAGTGTTGCGTACTGCCGTATCCGCCCTTTCAACATACGATCCTGACGACCTTGATAATTCGGTCGAAGCAAACGTGAATAAATCGTTGCGCCTGACAGCCTCGATGGCGACCATCATCGCAGCCTGGGAGCGTATTCGTAACAACCAGTGGCCGATTTTGCCCCGTACCGATCTCAGTCATGCGGCGAACTTTTTGTACATGATGACTGGCAAGGATCCCGATCCAACGGCGGCCAAGATTCTTGACACCTGTCTGATTTTGCACGCCGACCACGGTCTAAACGCGTCCACATTTGTAGCACGATGTACGGCATCCAGTTTGTCCGATCTGCACTCTGCAATCACTGCGGCAATTGGCTCGCTCAAAGGCCCACTCCATGGTGGTGCTAATGAACAAGTGATGCGCATGCTTCTCGAAATTGGCACCACTGAGAATGCAGAAGCCGCGGTACGTGCCATGCTCGATGCCAAGCAAAAAATCATGGGCTTCGGGCATCGTGTCTACAAGGCGGATGACCCACGAGCTGCCTGGCTCCAGCGTTTGTCGCATGACCTGGCCATGACCGTTGGTCCCAAACAATGGTACGAGATTTCCGAAATCATCCGCCACGTCGTCCAAGAATCCAAGCAGTTGCCAGTCAACGTTGATTTCTATTCTGCGTCAGTGTATTACGCACTGGGCATCCCGATTGACCAATTCACTCCCATTTTTGCACTCAGCCGTGTTTCTGGCTGGACAGCACATGTGCTCGAACAGTACAGCGATAACCGGATTATTCGTCCTGAATCGGAGTACGTCGGTCCAGAAAATGTCAGCTATGTGCCGCTTGCGCAGCGAGGCTAGTGCGTGAAGCAACCGGTACGGCTACAATGGTGGCGCCAGCTGATTGCGCTCTGGCAACAGCGTGCATCGCGTGTTCAGACTCCCCAACATCGTATACAGGTCGTGGCCTGTATCTTTGTGGGGAGTACGATTTTGGCTGGAATGCTTTTTTGGTTGCCCCTCGGATTTACCACTGAAGTGTTGTCATGGCACGAGGCGTGGTTTCTGGCGGTTTCTGCACTCACAGCCAGTGGGGCATCATTACGCCCCATCGCAAGCCAGCTTACCCCCGCAGGTATGTGGCTGATTTTGGTGTTGCTCCAGTGTGGTGGTGCCGGATTCATGAGTATTACGGTAGCCATTTTGCAACAGTTAGGGGTGACCATCTTTGCGGGGACACGTATCCGCGGCATGCATCTCTTTTGGGCGGCTTGTGCCATCGAGTTGTGGGCGGGGATTTTGCTTGCATGGCAGTGGCGTGCGGTTTTTCCCAATTATGGCGATGCGCTCTTTGCCGGACTCTTTCATGCGACGAGTGCGTTTACTAATGCTGGGTTTGACTGGTTGACGCCCGATTCTCCACTTATTGTCATGACCAACGATGTGCCCAGTTTAGCGGTGATTGCCACTACGGTATTGGTGGGATCGCTCGGTCTCCCTGTTGTGGTGGATATCATCACATCGCGGCGACGCTTGGCACAAACCACCCTCAGTGTGGCAGTCACCTTGCTCCTCGTATGTGGGAGTGTGGTCACATTGTGGGCCACCCCCGAGTGGCAACTGATGCACCGTGCAGATGCGTTTGCCAACAAGCTTATGGCCGCCCTATTTGATGCGCTGACATGGCGTACTGCAGGTATTTTTACGCATGCAGATATCATGCAAATGCCGGTGATGACCCGAATTGGACTGCTCATTGCCATGTTTACCGGATGTGCCCCCGGCACCATGGGGGGTGGGGTAACACCGACTACCTTGGTCGTGGTCGCATTGGCAGTATGGGGTGCATTTCGGCGGACACGCAACGTGCATCTATTCGGTCAACGACTCGCCCCGGCATTTGTGCGTCGCGCCAGCCTGATGGTGATAAGTAGTGTGGTACTCGTATGTGGTATCGCACTCCTTGTGGCACTCGTTGATGGTGTGGCTGCCGATTATGCAGTGGTGCTCGCCACTGCGGCGTTTGCAACGAGCAATGTGAATGCGGAAAGCCTGTATCAGCTGAGTTGGGTATCTACCACACTCCTTGGTTTCGGGATGATATGGGGACGCATCGGGGTGTTCCTCGTGATTGCTTCTCTCTACAGCCATGTCCAGCCCAAACACGTTGCATCGGAAATATGGGCTGGATAGTGGCATCCGCTAATCGAGTGGGAGCAACCAGGATGACTGCTTGGGAAAGAGAATATCCAACAGCTGTGCTGCTTCGTGGCTTGCATAGACGTCCGGATATATATCACGGAGTTCATGAAGTGAGCGCAAACCGAAGACGTGTTGCAAAATGACGAGTGGTGGATATCCAGCCTGTGGTGCTCCTGGAGTTCGCATGTTGTGCCAAACGCCATCGCGTTTCCACGGTGTCGCTCGGATTTTTCCCTTGGCAATGTCGAGTTGTACCCCATCCCGGTACATGTCAATCTGTAGCACGCCACTATACCCTGCCATTACACTCTGGCTGAGACGTTTCTCCAACGGTGCCACGATGTGCTGCAACAATGCGGCGAGATTTTCTACGCGAATGTACCAACCATAGGGACGATTGAACTGGTGTGGGTGGCGTGCGATTAATGCATAAGCCGGGTGATCTACTCCAAGCCAGAATTGGATTTCACGTGGTTCGGATGCCTGTACTTCGTATGTGGGCATGGAGTGCGCAAGAAGAACAAGCTGACGACATAACGCGTCGAATATCGTATGTAATGGCACATGTGGTTCTGTGGTTAAACTGCGTACTTCGATTGCACTATATCGGACGCGGTTTGCAAATAGACTGCCGAGAATGCCCCCATCTGTAGCTTCGATGATGTACGGCACCCATGGGTCGTGGGTTTGTGTCGTGTTGATGGCATGCCGCATGTATGATGCATCAACGCGTGAAGTTACCAGCATGGGTTGGCCATGATGATGCCGTCGTTTATCGCGTTCGTAGAGCATCAGGAGTGGCATGATATCGTCGTTGGTGGCGCGGCGAATTCGTAACACATCAGGGTGATTCGGCTGTGCAGTGGGAACTGACGAAAATGGCATCTGGTAGTGTCCACCCAGGGTGAGTGCGTATTCGTAACCAAATTGCCGGTAGTAATACGGGATGCCCGTAATCCCCTGCATCAAATCACCACGATGCGCACTGCGCGCATGAATGAGTTGAAACACTTTGCGTACAAAGCCACGGTTGCGAACGTCGGGATGGGCAGCCACAATTTCTGGACGCCCAGCTGGTACAGCAACTCCTGCATAGTCAAGTGGCATCCGCAACAACAGCGTGGCGGCCACAATCCGATTGTTTTTATCGGAGACAACCGCAACATCGTCAGGGACACCAATCGGGTTGTGACCTGAGCTGAGTGCCATCACATATTTGGAGACATATGGCGGGTTGTCGTCGAAGACCGTGTCAAAAAGTGCGCACAACGATGCGTCATCGTTGCGCTGAGCCCAACGCAACGTAAATCCCTCGCCGAGTGATTCTTGATATGTGTGATCATGCATGGGGGGCATCTGCAAGCTCATTTCTATCTAGTTTGACCAGAGAAACCACGATGGTTTGCTGGGAAATAACGTCTCAAGTAATTCAATGCTCTCACCACGTGCCCATACGTCTTTGCGCCACGCATGAAGTTCGCGGAACGAGCGCCAGCCAAAGAGTTGCTGAGCAAAGATTCCCGGTGGGTATGTGGCATGAAATTGCTCACCATAGGCTGGTGCACTCCACGGCCTGACCTGCTGCAATAAACCCTCATGCCACACCATTTCAAGACCGTGACGAAAAAACCACAGTATCAGTGATCCCGTATAGTGTCTGAAGACGCTTGCCTGCAGTCGCCGTTCGAGGAGCGTGCGAAGCTGCCAGAGCAGCGGTATGAAATCAGGCACGCGCAGATACCAGGTGTATGGATTTTCTTCAAGCGTGACCAGAGAATATGAGGTAAACAGATTTAACCAAGACGGATTCGCATCCACTTGAAGATAGAGTTTGGATACGTCAGGAAACGAAGGATGCGCTTTGGGAAGAGTATGTGCGTGTGCTTTTAAGGCCGATAGCGTACGTAAAAAATACAGATATGGTGATGCTGTTGCTCCAAAGCCGAGACCAGTCACGCACACACCGCCATCTTCATCACAATACGCGAGCATTGTGGTGAATCCAACGATTTCTCCTGTGGGTACACAGATGAAATACGGGATGTGTTGTTCGCGAGAACACGATGTTGTCAATGCATGTGCAAAATACTCCGCAGTGTACGGTGTACTGAGCATATCCGTGCGCTGTCGTCGTTCGTTATCATAGAGTTCAATAAATGTCGTGTATTCATCTAAGCGTGCTTTGCGGATTCGCAACGCATCATGAGATACATCTGTGATATTGGACAACTGTATGGTGCGAAACGCATTGTAATCTACGCTCCACACATAACCGAACTGGTGGTAGTAGTTCGGAATGCCCGTGATAGCCTGCATCACATCGCCCCGTGCGTGGCTCTTGTGGTGGAGGAGATTCATAATCTCGCGCACGTAGCCACGTTGTCGTACATGCGGGCTGCTACAGACTAATTCTGGCCTGCCTACGGCTAATTCAATGCCATCATATTGGAGTGGTTGCGACAGGAGTGCTGCTGCAGCAAGCATCTCGCCATCAGGTGCGCAGACCACGGCAATGTCGTGTGGTGTGCATAATGGATGATTGCCACTTGCCAAATCACGTGCATACGGGCCCACATTTGGGTTGCTGAATTGGAATTGTGGTAACACAAATGATGCCTCAGCAAGTGCCGCATAGGCATCAGCGTCGTTGGTTGTTCCCCAGCGTAATGTCGCCCCATCAGCTAATGTATGGGTATATTTTGGGTCCATTCGGTGCATGTAAATCCTCAATATTGAATCATAAACCAAGATGCCTGCTTGGGAAACATCGTATCGAGCAAGGCACCATCGTACGCGGTGCGTGCTAACTCGTGGTGCCAACGTCGCATTTCTGCGTACGAATTTCGCCCGAATATTTGCTTGAGTAATAACGGGAGCGTGTAGCGGTTTGTCGCTGATGCGCCTTTCGGATGTGCATGTTGTGATATATCGCGCAGCGAACCCTTTTCCCAACGAAACACGAGTGACGCATCATATAATGACACATCGAGCTGGTGGGTGAGTCCGCGATATTCGCTGGTTGCCACACGTTGCTCGATGACTGGCCGAATGCGCTGCAACAATGCTGATACATCAGGGACGCGAATGTACCACGTATAGCCTTCATCGTATGTTGTATGAGATACACTGCGCAGGATGTGATGACCGGGATGCGATGCATCCAAATCAAAAACGATACCGTTGATGGTTTCGTCTTGTGTGTGACGCAAAGTTATAAGTGACCGGTATTGTGCGGTTGCATTGATGATTGCTGGTAAATACTGGGCAAGTGGGTATCCCGGCTTGAGGCCGAGGCCGTAGATGATGAATTTATTATCTACTTTGGCCTTGTTTAGTAACAAGAAGCCAATGACATCGCCTGTGTCTGGTATACAAATGAGCGTTGGCATCCAGGTATGGATGCTGGTGTTGTCCTCAAGTAAATATTTGAAGAAGGCAAAATCTATGGGCGTGGTAATCAGTTGATTCCGTGCGCGGCGTTCCGTATCATAGAGTTCTGCAAACTGGGCATATTCATTGATTGTCGCTCGACGTACGTGTATAGCAGGTGTGCTGGTGGTGTGCTGCTGTGATGTGAAATGGACCGTCGTGCGCTGCTCGTAATCGACGGCGTAGTGGTAGCCCAACCGTTCGTAGATGTACGGAACTCCGGTTATTCCTTGCAGGAGGTCGCCGCGTGCATGGCTGCGGGCATGGAGCAGTTTGAAGATTTCGCGGATATAGCCACGACTACGGTATTCGGGGTGGGTGGCAACTACTTCCGGTTTGCCGATTATCATGTCAATTCCTGCGTAATTCATCATCACGCGCATGAGGACGGCACCAGCCACGACTTCTTGTGCAGCATTCACAACGACTGCGAGTTCATTGGCAGAGCTAAGCGGATGGTAAGTGCTTGTCATATCACGGCAGTATTTGGCAACGTAGCGATTGTATTCACTCTCGGCAGAGTCTTTGAAGACATTTGCACACAAGTCGATATACCCTTGCACATCTGAGGGACGTGCCCACCGCACGGTATTTCCATCAGGCAACGTATGTGTGTATTGCGGTTCGTGTAACGCAAGCGGTTGTGACATATACTTCCTATATTGGTAACTGACCGTATTTTCCTGTGAGTGTTGATTGTCCGAACTGTGCGCGTGTGAGTATCATCACCACATCGTCGTAGCGCTGATGGTTGAACACGCGTACTTCGGGGATGCGACCCGTTTCGATAAATCCCGCTGCGTCGTAACTTTTGCGCGCACGGATGTTGTAGCTCACATACCACAGATAGATGACGTGTAAATTGAGGAATGTGAAGCCATAATCGCACATGAGCCGAATTGCTTCACGGCCATATCCTTTACCCCAAAATGCTGGATTCCCAATCACAATCCCGAGTTCAGCACGATCGTGTGGTCGGCGAATGTCCATCAGGCTCACGTTGCCGATGAGCGTGTCGCCGTCACGCGCCACTACTGCAAAATGGCAAGTTTTCTCATCAAACTTGCTATACTGCTCGTACCATTCTGCTTCATGCTCCACCAAAAAAGAGCGACCTTGCATGCCCACATACGCCGTGGTTTCGAGGTTGCTAAACCACGAAGTAAGTGTGGGTATATCAGTTTTGTGCAGATGGCTCAGATAGATGCGCTCGCCTGGTACAACAACAGGTCGATGTGTAGACATACTCTTACTCCTCGCCGGCGAGTAACCGGACATAACTCTCGTACCGTGCTCGTGAAATATGTCCTTCATGGAGTGCGTGGAGCACCGCACAATCTGGTTCATGGCGATGCGTGCAATCTGAAAAGCGACAATCGTCGAGATATTCCTGAAACTCCTTGAAGCCGTACGCTAAGGCTTCATCTGATATTTTCCACAAGCCGATTTCGCGAATCCCCGGTGTATCAGCCACATAGCCACCATTGCCCAGTGGGATGAGTTGGGCTACTGTCGTAGTATGGCGCCCTTTGTTGACTGCACCTGACACATCGCCGACTGCAAGCGTGAGTTGGGGATGGATGGCGTTGAGTAGTGACGATTTCCCTACGCCCGATTTCCCTGTCACCACACTCACATTGCCTGGCAGCCAAGATTGAATTTCCGTAATCCCTTGACCGGTCTGCACACTTGCAATACAGGTAGTGTATCCAATGTCATGGTACGGTTTGACGGCTGCTTCGGCGGCCATCGGGCTGACAAGGTCGGCTTTGCTGGCTATGATGCGGGCTTCGATGTTGTTATTTTCACAGATGACCAAGTAGCGGTCAAGCATTCGCGGGTGAAACTCGGGTTGGGCAAGTGCAACCACAATCAGTGCTACGTCTACATTAGCCACAATCAGATCTTCGCGGTGACCCCCAGAAAATGCAGCCACACGCGATAATCGCGTTGTACGTGGGAAGACTTCTTCGATGGCACCGTAGCCAGGGCTGACAATCTCGACGTTGACCATGTCGCCAATCACGGCGATATCACTGTTGAGTGCAACTTTTTTTAGACGACCACGCAAACGACATTCAAGTACCCCTTGGCTTGTTTCTACCCAGTAGAAGCCACTTTGTGCGCGTAAAATACGACCTTCAATCATATTGGAAATGTGTCCTTCTTCATGAAAAAAACCGCTACACAAAAGGTGCAGCGGAAACAAGACGACCGCAGGCACAGCCTGCGGTCGTTGAAATGCGAACTAGCGCGATCTAACGGGGCAGGCGAATCAAGTTGACCGAACTCAGTACAGTTGTATTCATCATTCGGCTCCTTTCATCGCAGCGTGTTCTAAATTCCACATACAGGGTAGCATGACACGTGTGCCACTGTCAAGTGCTAAAACCCTTCGACGTCAAGGTCATAATCTACGTCCCAGCCACTATCCTCTGCATATTGCACTTGTACGCGGGCTCCTGCTTGGGCACACCACGAGTCACCCCACCAGCGTCCACCCCAGCTGTTCCACGTGTTCGGTTCGCAGTCACCGATGCCACCAGCCAGCCACGCATCGCCGTCAAAGTGCAGAATACCGGTTGTTTCATACAGCGACAATGAGAGTTGTCCACGTGCACTCACCAAACAGGCTGCTTCTCCGTACACACCCGCACTCAGGTAGCCACCCCACGAAATCGGTGTACTCGACGGTGGTGAAATCTGTTTGAAGTACCAACCGCGGAGTTCTCCGTTTGCCTTGACTTCGCGCATACATCCATCGGTGTAGATGGGTACTTGCACGCCAACACTGATGTATACTCCGCTAAACACGCTTGAACTGCCTTTGTCCGCTGCGAGTTTGTTCATCAGTGACGCATACTGCGCACGTAGTACTGCAGAGCTCGGTGAAAGCATGCCGAACAAGAATGAAACCGATACACGCGTATTCCTGAATTTCCCGGTACCTCCAAAACCAAAGTACCCGATCCGCTGGCTGTTGTACTGACCTACGCCGAAGACAACACCGATGTTGGTGAACTCCACGGATGCAATGCGTAGTTCATAGAGTTTTAGTCCACCTTCGAGCCGTTGATTTCCTGACCCGGTGCCGATGACGAGTTGGACGTCAAATTCGATGTTGCGTTCGAGAATCCGTGTCTTGACGTGGTCCCCGATGATAGTAATTTCGCCATCACCAGTCACATTCACGGACACACGATCAATCGTCAGCAGTGAACTGCCACTTGTGTCACAACTACTGCCTGATGCCGTGTTCTTGATGTCTATGTATGTGCCAAATGCGATTTGCTTCAGATTGAAATCAGTGCCAACGAGTTGGAATTGCATGGCTCCCTGGCCATTTTTCATCGTCGTACACGCATTTGCCAATACCGATCCCTGTTTGAGTGATGTAATACCCTGTGTGCCATCGTCGTACGACTCCGTGGCCGCATTCGCTTTGAGCTTTGGTTCGAGGAAATCGAAGACATTTTGATAGTCGTTTAACGGCGTGTATGTCGTACCTGTACGTGCATTCCCCCACGTGTAATTCAACGAATTCGTGGTATGACCATTCCACAAGTCTTCGAGCATGTCTACGGGATCATCATTGTCATTACTGTCATCGTAGGTGCCATATCCAAATGTTTTCGACCATTTTTTGACATCGTCTTTGACTTCTGTAAATGGTTCGTGAGCTTTGAATCCCGTATTATCATCGTTGGGGCGATGGGTGGCCAATGCGCGTAGTGCTGCTTGACTTGCTGCATAGCCAAAGAAAATACCAATGTCAGTTGTAAACACGCTACTACTTAATCGGCCGTTGACCACCACTGAAAGATCTGTTTGGAAAAGTTCAGCAGGTGCAGGGAGCAGGGATTGTTTCTTGAACAATCCAGCAAACACCCCCCCTGATTTATTCGCCAAAAAGACCAGTGGAATGGGGATGTCAATTGCAGACGTGCCCAAATCCCAAATGAATTGCACAAGCACCGGATTCCACAATGTGTCACCCTCTTCGGTGCCATCTCCCGCACTCCCGATTGATCCATCGCCACTCGGTGTGTCGCTTCCACCAGCGCGGTATGCGCGGAATTCTCGTGGCGTCATGCTGGTGCCCGATGGGCTGACACACGTAACACCCGAGGATGGCCCACACCGTTGTGGTTCGCCAAAATAGGTCAGCGAATTGTTGCCATCGAGGATTTGCAAGCCACAGCCGAGTGGATCGCTGCCGGTTGCGAGACATGCACTCAGTGAGTCCTGTGTTAATTCTCCTGTGACTGAATCGAGAAGTTTACTCGGCAATCCGCTCACTTTTGGTCCAAAACCGGCTGTTGACGGTTGACTTGGCTCAAGCAGCTGCGCATTATACCGATTAAGTTTGATATCGTTCAGTGTAAACGGCATGCCGCTATTAAATATTTCGGTTGCAGATGTAAGTGTCACATTGCCGAACTCACCATTTTGGAGCCATTCAGACACGCCCGCCACAGAGGCTTGACTGTTGGCCTGATTGCGCGCCGCGAGTGGTTGCATGTTGCCGCCAATTTGCAGAATGACCTTGGGGAGCTTAGACCGTGCCAAGGCCACATTGGTGGGGGTACTCGGCAGGCTGTTTGTTGCCAAGTACTGAGATACGTAGCGCGTTAATGTCAGACCAGAGACATATCCATACGTCAGTGCCTGTTGTGAAAAATTCCAGTAGCGATGGTTGATAGATGTTCCGCTGCCACCACTTCCAATGTCACCACCAACTGGACAGCCATTACTGTCAAATGAATTGGATTGTAGTGGTAACAATACATCACTCGGATATGGCAAGTAGAGGTCACTACTAATGTCGCTTGGTGCTACGATGACATTATCTGCAAAGATTGCACTAAAATTGGTGAGTGTTTCATCGTATCCGGTCACATTGTTTTTAACCGTGTCTCCGAGTCCTTGCAAAATCACGTGTTCACTGAAGCCACCAACACGGAGATAGCTGTCCATTTTCGCCGAAAAAACACCACTTCCATAACACGCATAGTTAACACTATTCTGTCCGTTAAAGTTGAGTCCTGGATCGAGATCAGACATGTCCGAATATCCCAAGTCAATCTGCTCCCACGCTGATTCTGCAGGTTTGGGAATCGAACCGTAGGTGGTGCTCATGCCAATTGGGGTTGCTGGTGCCAGATACAGCGTCATGTCCACTGTGTCCGACATCGGCTCCATGGTAAACCCGGGCCACTTAATCGTATCGGATGTGGCGACCTTGGCAGTGACGATACCAGCTTCACCAATATCAAGCTGTGGTTCTGTCTCTATTGTTATCGTGCGTCTAGTATTGGATGGAGCATATGTCAATGCGCGATCTGTTGGAATGTAGTGCCCACGTACTGTTACAGGACGAGTTGACACCATCTTGGCATAGCTCGTATCAGCATCGCTTGCGATGTGTTGCATGCGTACGGTAGGTGTATTCAGTGTGCCGGTCACAATTGTGCTGTTGCGCAGTTGGAAATCGGCACCGTCATTCGCAGTAATTTGGACACCTGCCGGGTATGACGTGACATAACTCACGCCTGAAGTCGTTTTAAGGTGCGATTCCAATCCACGCTTGTTGATGGTTGTTTCATTACCGAAGTACACGTAGTTTCGCCCAGGGGAGTTGAATGCGCCAGTAAATGCCGAATTGTTGTCTGGAACGAAGCTGGTGAACATCGCGGAAGCATATGGATAGGTGGCGCGACCAAAGGCCTGTAGGCTATCAATGTGGAGTGCGGATACGTCATAAGCGATGCGGACTACTCCGCTGATGCGATAAAACCATGGCGAATATTCATCAATGAGAACGGCACTCGGTTGTGTGGCAGAAATCAGGTTCGGTAGAGGAGCGTTGCTTGTCACATCGCTCACAAAGCCATCAACATCATAATTTCCATTGAGTCCGTTGGTATGTAATAGAAACGTGCTTGCTCTGCGCATTGAAAAGAGCGGGTCGTTGACATCTACCAGGATGCGTTGATGTGCGGGGAGGGTGACCGAAATTGCCGTCGTTGTGGTCATCGCACCCGTTGCATTAACGACATGGACTAAATCTTTGATATTGAGTGTGAATCCCGTCGGGGATGCTGCCGTGATTGTAGAGACAGGAGCTGCGACTGGAAACGGCACGATAAATGCGGTGCTTTGGAAGATGCCAGGAGCTGCGATTGCGGCTTTTGCAATCAGCACATCGCTATTGACTACCCGTGTACCTGCGGTGACCGTGCCGATAATGTAAAGATCTTTGTTGGTCGTCGCTGGATTGGTAATAGCACAAAGAGGGCCGAGCGATTTGATAACAAAGTTTGCTGTGAACGTGAAGCCATTGCCCATGTCGAACGTGTCAACGAGAATGCTATCATCGTCAAAAAATCGTGTAGGAAGAAGCGTTTGATTTGCAGGAGTGACGGCAATCTTTTCGGCTGTCGGTTTAAAGGATGTGGTACGACAGCCCGTTGGGATGGCGGTTGGGATGGTTGTTGTGTTGGCAGGTAGGCCCACGTTCACTACGGTGGGTGGGAGTTTCCCGCCCATCAACGTGGTCGTGCTGAAGTAACCGATGACCTCATAACTCGTGCTACTATGCGCCACGGCCATGTATTCGTAGGTACGAGTAGCATCCATGATGGTCGTGTCTTCGATGACATAGGTGCGGTTTTTGAGAGTCCATTCCGTGATTGGTGTGACCTGTAGCCACGGGACTTCAGTGGCCGCAGATGTGCCGATTGCTGACGGGATGATACGCCGGAAAAGTGCTACCATGGGCGGTTTTTCGTTTTTTAGATAGCCAGTAGCAGTCAGTGTTGCACACGCTTTGCGCGGTGTCAGATTCGTGTCACGGCATGCTTCATTGTTGGCAGAGCCCCAGTTCATACTGAATGTGCCGAGATTGGCCATGTTGCGTGGTGTGTCCAAGAATTCGGTACCAGTTTGCAGGATGTCTAAGTTGAGAAAATTATTTACGTTACGCACCCAGCGACTGTTGAGTGTCGAAGTGAGACTGGTAGTACTGGTGAGCGCAGTAGCACTTGCTCCAACACGCAACGATTCACCGGTATCAATTAGGAACGTGAACGTGCTCGAGTTGCCGGGTACTACGGTGTTTGTCACATTTGCCGGTGTCATCGTCGTAGGGCGTGCGATGGTTACTGTGCGAGAGAAGATGTCTGAAGTGCTGCCAAAATCGAGTGTTACAACTCGTGGTCCGTTGTTGTCACTTGAACCAACCGTTAAACGAAAGCGCGGTGGGAGGAGATCATTGGGGCTACCGCCACGTACACAGAGTGTGGTTGGTGTGCTCATGTTGCCGTACGAATCCAACAACTCGACCTTGTAGTAGACGGGCGTATTGGGCAACGGAGTCACATAGTTGTCAATCACATCTACACCGCGCGGATTCCCGCTATTGGTGTTTGGGCGCAGTCTTCGTATTAGTCGCCACGTGCCCGACTGTGATAAACGTCGTGACACGACGACTTGTGTGACATCGGCACTCACATTCAAACGTGCGGGGAGCTTGTCATAACATGGGCGTTTGGATTGTGGTGGGGCTAGTTTTAGGGCGGCCGGGGGTAGCCGATCAAAGACGGCACCTTTTACGGGTTGACTCAGTGACGACCAGTTTCCCGCATTATCACGCACCTGAATTCGATACCAGTAGATGTTGTTGATGGGAGGTGTATCAGTAAGCACATAGGTTGCCGTCAATTCGGTGGTAGATGGCAGGTTCGATGCCACTATGCTCCAGTTCTCGAGCTTTACTCCTGTGGTGATAGCACGGGTGATAAAAAATCGTGGTAGTGCTCCACCAGTATTGGGGATGAGGCGATTTAGGTCTGAATACGTCCATTCCAAGCGTACTTTCCCGGGAGCACTCGATGCGGGTGTTGGATACGCAGCCGTTGCCGTAAATGTTTGTACTTCCGATGGCGGAATCAAGTCGCGTTTGATGGCACTCAACGTATTCGAACAGGTACTTTCAGTGCCGGCCATGTCAACCGCACAAACGCGATACATCCATGAACGATAGCTCGACGAGATACCACTTGAATCATCTACAAAGTAGTATGGATTATCGAAGTAGCTAGGGAATGTACTTCCGTCTGTAGTGGTAAATGAGCTGGATGCATATGGTTGTGATGATGCAATCGAAACCAAAGAAGAATTGATTTTGCTCCAAAACAGTGAACTTGGCATGCGACGATATACGTTGTATCCACTCACCATACGATGTATTGTGCTTGTCGTTCCTTTATTCCAAATCAAGTAGACTTTGCCATCGTCGCCAGTTTCGTTCTGCATGATTTGTGTGTCGTAACGTTCGGGAGGGGTCAAAAATCGTGTACTGTTGATTACCCCTACTGTGGGTGGTCCATCGTAGACACCTGCTTCACGCAAGTTGCTCGGTATTGCGATTGTTGTGGTCGCACCATCTGGGGCTATTAACACGCTCCCTACCATTACATTTGTGACATTGTTGTTGGCATCAGTAACGATTTCTTTGATGGTGTAGCGTAACGTGCGAGTTAAATTGGTTGTTAACGTTTCCGTGTACCCGAGCCCGAGTGCATTAGCCAATTCTGGGAAGCGTTGTGTGGCGATGACCGTCTTTGTAATGGTATCTGGTGTTGCTTGTGAGTTCAGATTAAAAAATGTGTCATGGAGTTGGGAAATGCTTAACGTGTCTGTCATGAAGCCACTCGTATTCATGGCCACACTTAAGCGGGTCACTAACTCCGGTCCAAGCACGGTCTGTAGTGCTGACGGCGTGCTCACAATTCCCGTTTGTGCAACAAGTTCTTCGCTGCCACCCGGTACAAGTGTGCGATACACGCCATAGGTGCCAATATACTTCACTGGCATACCACCTACAGGTGTATCGTTAATCCGTTCGTTGAGCACTTTGCTCCAGTTAAGCACAATCGTGCGTGAACTACTCGTTTTGGACTGCCCGTAGAGCACATAATGATCGGATTCGTTTACAGTGGTTGGCTGTGATGTGCGTGATGTTGTTTGTATCCATCCGTTTGTCACTCGTCGAGGCTCGAGATGACGTTCAATCGCAGGGAGCGCAGCCTGTGCTGTTGTGGGAAAAAGTGTCATCATGCTTGTGATGATGATACACACATGTAACAGGGCGGTACGAAACTGGGTATGTTTATGCTTCATTACATCCTCAATACGGTGCACATAACATTGGATACCTTACAGTATCAAACAAATAATGCCTCGTCAATAATATTAGTACAAGTTTCATGGATATTTATGGAAAATAACAGGTTTATTTAGTACAATGGACTTATCGTCATATGCAGGAGCAACAAATGGATTTTGCAACGTTATTAACGACTACGAGTCTGGTCACCCTGATTACTCTGACATTTCTCGAAGTGGTACTCGGTGTTGACAACGTGATTTTTATCGCCATCCTTGCCGGTAAATTGCCCGCAGAACAGCAACGTACTGCACGTCAATTCGGACTCATCGTGGCACTCGTTACCCGCGTCCTCCTGCTTTTCTCGTTGACATGGATTATGCAACTCGTAGAGCCACTTTTCGCCGTTGCAGGTTACGAAATTTCCGGACGCGACCTTATTCTGCTGGCGGGTGGGTTATTCTTGTTGGCTAAAAGCACCATCGAGATGCATCACAGCCTTGAGGGGCATCACGCCGACGCCGGTGCTCCACGTAAATTGGCGAGTTTTTGGAGCACGGTGGTGCAAATCGGCTTGCTCGATATCGTCTTTTCACTCGACTCGGTGATTACCGCAGTAGGGCTCTCCGATGATTTGCCGATCATGGTCGTATCCATTGTAATCGCCATGATTATCATGTTGGCATTTGCTGACACGTTGAGTCGCTTCATAGACCAGCATCCGACGCTGAAGATCTTGGCCTTGTCATTCTTGACATTAATCGGTATGTCGCTGGTTGCGGAAGGCCTTGATTTCCACATTGAAAAGGGGTACATCTACTTTGCCATGGGCTTCTCTGTACTCGTAGAGCTCATCAACATGCGTATGCGTGCGAGTGCACCTGTACGTCTGCACAAAGGCATCGAAGAAGAATCCACGCATTCGTAGGAGTTGGTGAACGATGCAGTATCGGCCACTCGGGCAAACCGGATTTCTGGTTTCACAGATTGGTGCAGGCGATCTCGCAGATCGTTCTCTCGCACAACACGAGTGCGTCAACACGTTGACACGTGCACTCGATGCAGGCATCAACGTGGTTGATACAGCGCCCGGGTATGAAGACGGCTATTCCGAAGAAATCGTTGGTGCGGCGGTGCGATCTCGTCGCACTGACGTGTTTGTCATCAGCAAGATTGATGATTTTTCACGACCGGTGACAGCACAACTCGACGAATCATTGGCACGCCTCGGCTTCGACTATCTCGATGGCTACGTCTTCCACGGCCTGTCAGATATGCACGAGTATCAGCGCCTCACTGCAGCAGGTTCGCTCTTTGATGAAACACGTGCATTAAAAGCGGCGAATCGCATCCGCCATATGGGTATTTCGTCGCATCACCCCGATGTGCTCCGGCATGCTATCCTGGATGGCTGGTGCGATATTGTCATGTTTCCCGTCGGTGCATTCGTGGATGCGCGCTACGTGCGTGAGACGTTGCCGTTGTGTCGTGCACATGGCGTTGGAAGCATATGCTTCAAGACGTTTGGTGCGGGGAAATTGGTCGCTGATACGAGTGGGTATGGAGTGCCATTGGCTCAGCGACCGCGTGGGAAATTGTCGTCGGGGGGCACAGACGGGCAAGCAACCACCGCGGTGCTCCATCCTGCAGAGTGTCTCCATTACACGCTAACACACAACCCGGATGTGGCCTTGCTCGGTATGAGTTTTCCCAACGAACAAGACCACGTCTTTGCGGCTTACACACAATTCACCCCACTCGATGAATTGCAACTCCGTGATATTGAGCGTCGTGCTGCCTTAGCGCGTGCCGACAAGGGTCCATGTTGGTGGAATCCCGATCCACATGCCTAGCGCATCCTAGCAGAGCAGGTCGTCGAGTTGGGTATGATTGTGCGCATGCGCGATCATTGCAGCGGTCTGACCAGCATCGGTCTGTGCGGTGATATCAGCACCGTGCGCAATAAGAAGCGCACACAGTGCACGATTGCCGTGTTGGGCTGCATTGTGCAATGCGCGAAAGTTTTGTTGTTGTGGTTTATTGACATCTGCTCCAGCGTCGAGCAACAGTTGGCAAATCACGATATTGTTTGCTGCTGTTGCAGAATGGATGGGAGCCACGGCAAAGGCATTCTGTGACGGCCGATTCACATCTGCACCATGTGCAATACAGATGCGTACGCATGCGGTGGCCGCAAAAAAGCAGGCTAACCCGAGCAGGTGAAAGCCATCGCCAGACCAAGCGTGTACGAGTGCCGGCATGTGGTGGAGCGCGCGTGTCAATGTATGCGTGTCATCGAGCGCTGCTGCTGTAAAGTGGTCAATGTGTTGACATCGCGCCACAATAGCAGTAGCCAACGTGCGATGACCGTAGTAGAGGGCATGCAGAGCAAGTGACACTCCTTGATGGTCGCACATGATGTGGCCATCACTATCACAGACAGGGAGGGTAGCAATGACGCTATGCTCACCAGCATGCACTGCATCGAGTTGTGGTTGCATGTGTAAACTCCATTCATGGTTCGCGTACCACAACATGCAGTGTCTGCCCGTTGTGTACGCTACAGTTAAATGAATAATCCCCAGTGCTCCGATAATATTGGCGAAACTGCTGGCCGGATTTGAGCGTTGTCCCGGCGACAGTAATATTCTGCTGACTCTCATTTCTGATGACGAGTACATCTCGTACCCCGCGAATCAGCGTTATTTGTTGGGGTAATGCTCGTTGTGTGTCACTGATGATGATTTCGACGGTACGCGCCGTTTGATACCACCAGTATGC
The DNA here is from genome assembly GCA_964569955.1 of uncultured Klebsiella sp. Taxonomy (GTDB): domain Bacteria; phylum Chloroflexota; class Chloroflexia; order Chloroflexales; family Roseiflexaceae; genus UBA965. Next base: position 45,534 of record CAZMWB010000001.1, read on the forward strand.
ACTGGCAATGCATACGGCAATGATAACCATGATGCCCAATAAACGGCGCGTACGGGTGTGCATTAGCGCACCGGAATTGGAACGGTAACTTCACCAGCTTGGGCAAACGTCAACGTGACTTCGATGCGCTCCTCGGTGGTGAGGTCACGGTTCAAACCGATGAACATGATGTGGTATCCACCGGGTTGCAATAGTTGTATTTCCTGCGCCGGAATACGAATGCCACCAGTGACAGGACGCATGCGCATCACACCATCGCTCTTTTCGACGATGTGGAGCTCGGTACTCGTCGCAATGTCGCTTGCCACAGCTATCAGTGTATCCGCATCACCGTTGTTGTTGATGATGAGGTACCCCGCACTATTATCTCCCTGATCTGCGGCGCGTACCCATGCATCTGAAATCTGGATGTCACCTACGGTGGCGACCACGGGTGCATTCATGTTCGGAGTGGGCATCATGTGCGCCATGGCACCAGATGGCATGGAATCGTGCATGCCTCCCGGCGTATCTGTTAAACCACAATTGGTCAACAGACTCACACACACACAGAGTATAAGTAAGAGACGTGACATGCGGATCATTCCTTTGCCGTAGTTATTCATTGATAAGGGTTTGAATATCTGCCACTGTATCATCCACATTACTCGCGAAAGCGATGAGTAGTCTGCGCATCCCTTGTTTGTCAACAACGGTGACTGTTGCCGTATGATCCATGGCATATTTGAGCGCGGAATCCGGTAATTCACGACGTGTGGCGCCTGCCCCATATGCTGCATAGGTGGCCTGCAACGCGTGCGGGTCACCTGTTAACGCCATAATCCGTGAGTCAAACCGTTGTACATAACGGTTGAGTTTCGCCGGTGTGTCCCGTTCTGGGTCTACCGTGATAAACACCATGCGTACGTGTTCACTGTCATCACCCAAGCGATTGTAGATGAGCTGCATATCCGACAATGTGGCCGGGCAGATGTCTGGACAGTTGGTGTATCCAAAGAAAATCAGGACCACATTGCCACGCAGTGTGCTTAGCGTTTGCGGTACTTCGTTTTGATCGATTAACCGAAAATCGAATGCGCGATCTGGTGGTGTGAGTTGCGTGTTCTTGTACGTGTATGAACCACATCCACTCAGCATCACGAGTATCAACATCATGAATCGTATGAACTGCAACCGCATAAAACGTTCCTTTCTCATCTCTGGTAGCGCATCAACGGAACGCATACTTTGGTAGTGTGATCGGTGTGGCAATGCTACGTGTCTGCCACTGTGCATCGGACAGGGTGTGTGGCAGTATGTGCATCGTGTATCGCTCACGTAGGACCGATACAAGGGCGAATTGTACGATGGCGGGTTTGGCTGCATTTATCAGTGCATTGGGTATTGCTTCGTCACTCGTAGCGGACGACATGATGGGTATCTTTGCGCAAACATTGTGCATGGGAGTTGTGTGTGTGGTCACATGGACGGCACAGTGACGGATACATGCCCATGGCAGTGCCATGGAACGCAGCACCACAAATATGAGCATGAATTGTCGTGAATACCACTCTGTCTGCATACAACCTCCAGGTGCCATTGTAGCGCAACTGATATGATTGTACAAATAATCACGAAGTTGTACGAGGGATGAGGAGCACGGCAATGAGCATGGCCACGCCACATGGGAGTGCGAGCACCATGGCAACGGGCATGCCGTAGAGATCGGCAATCCACCCGGTGAGAGGAGTACTGATGATAAATCCGAGTTCCCCAAGTGCCATAATTCCACCACTCAAGGCGGCACTTTTGCTGGGGTGAAGGCGGACTCCGATGGAAATCGCGGTTGGTTGGGTACCTGCGATTGCCGCACCCATCACAATGAAAGCAAACAACACGACATACTGATTTTGTAACGTATAGAGCATCACGGCAGAGATGCAAATGCCAAGTGCCCCACTGAATAATACGACTTTGGCACCAAAACGTGTGACCAGAATGCCGTTGAATAAGCGGAAAATGGCAACTGCACCCTGAAATGCCGCGAGTGCCGCCCCACTGATAATTGGATTTGCACCGAGCGCATCAAGGTAAAGTGGCGACCACGATTGTCCGATGTTTTGCACAAACGTTACCAGGATCATCATGATACCAATCAACAGCAATTCTCGATATTGGGCAATGTACGAAAACGACGCCAATGGATGACTGGTTTCTTCGATAACTCCCGAGTTAGGAAATGCAGCAAAGAGCACACCAACCCACAGCGGTATCAGTGTGTATGCGGCTGCCCACATCACGTCGCCAAACGTCCACCCCCAGCTCAAAAAAAGTCCACCGAGGAGGGCGCCTACAATAGCCGCAATGTTCCATGAAGCCTGGAATGCATCTATGATGCGTTTCCGTCGTTCACGTTCCCAATCAATGATGACTACAGTACATGCAACGAGCAATGCACCAAAGCCTACTCCCCAGCCGACATTAACAACGATGAGTGTGATTGCTGAAGGTACTACTGCGAGGGCTATGTGCGATATGAATAAGATGGGTGTACTGAAAATGATGGTATTACGTGCCCCAATATAACCGACCAGACTGCCACCGACCATCATGGAAATCATGCTCAGAATCGCGCCAATTACCGAGATGCCACCGAGCAGTGAATACGAGATGTTGAGTTTGGCGATTAAATCAATTGTGGCCACACCAATGGTGCTGAATGAATATGCGAGCTGCACATAGATCAACACTACCAGTAGCATGGCAATATCATGGCTACGGTGCATATAGAGGCGTTTGGTGACCATGCATTCCTCGTCACAGAAACAACCAAGTTATTATACGTGAAATATTTGGCTTGTTCGAGGTAGATATGATAGCTTACAATAGATACATTCACATACACGAAGGTGGACCATGCCCACATACATTGATATTCTCGCAGCCGCTGAACGGCTGGCTGGTGTTGCCAATCACACACCGGTATTGCAGTCGCGGCGATTCAATCAGCGTGTTGGCTGTGCCGTGTTCTTCAAAGGAGAACATCTTCAGCGCACCGGTTCGTTTAAGTTTCGTGGAGCCTACAATGCGCTCGTCCAATTGCCAGCCGCGGCAAAACGTGCCGGTGTAATCGCATTTTCGTCGGGCAATCATGCCCAAGGTGTGGCACTAGCTGCCCGACTCCTCGGTATCCCGGCGGTTATTTGTATGCCTACGGATGCGCCGCAAGTCAAAGTGGCTGCGACTGCCGCCTACGGCGCAGAAATCATCCGGTACGATCGACTGACGCAGGATCGCGAACATGTGGCTGCGACGCACGCAACGGCTCGAGGATTGACGTTGATTCCTCCCTACGATCATCACGACATCATCGCGGGGCAGGGAACGGCGGTATATGAACTATGTAGAGAAATTCCCGATTTAGATGCCGTGTTGGTGCCTGTTGGTGGCGGTGGGTTAATCGCGGGGAGTGCCTTGGCGGCACACGCTCACAATCCACATTTGCAGGTCATCGGTGTGGAGCCAGAAACAGCCGCGGACACCTATGAGTCGCTTCGTGCGCAACAGCGTATCACGATTGCACCGCCTGAAACGGTCGCAGACGGATTACGAATCACCACACCAGGGCGACTCACTTTCCCCATTGTACAGGCACACGTTGCACAGATAATTACAGTGAGTGAAGCGGAAATCGTCGCAGGAACGCAAAGTGTGTTGCTCACGTTGAAACAACTGATCGAACCGAGTGCGGGCACAGGACCGGGAGCGTTGTTGGCAGGTAAACTCCCAGCCGCGGTGCGCAAGGTCGGTGTGGTACTGTGTGGTGGCAACATAGAGCCACCCATGGTGGCCACCGTGCTTGCATCACCGAGTTTGTGGTGATGTGTACCACACCAATCCGTCCGCGTATGCAATCACATTTCCCGATTGACTAAATGCGCCACCGAGACAACTTCCCAGTGATGGAAGGATGGGGTGTGTCCACGTATCCGCAGGAGTACCTGGCGTACGTGCGTAGATATGTTGCACGTTACAAAAGAGAGCGGTTGCGTCATCTGCGACACTCAGGAGCCGACTCTGTGCGTCAAGTGCTGTAGTGTGGTACTGCTGTTGATCGTACATCCAAACAAATATTGCCCGACTGCCATAGCCGCTGTAGAGTTGCCACCCTACGCCACCAGCGGTCACACCACTGCGTTGCGGGAAAAATAGCGTGACTTTGGCGGCATCCCAGTCGAGGGTGCGTAATTCGGTTGGCACAAAGCCCTCTACCGCCAGTTGTGTCAAACTATGACTTGCACGACGATACAGGTACCCGTCGGCGCCGCTGATAAGGGCTCCACCCTCATATTCTGTTGATTGATTTCCAGCAAACAGCGGTAACCGCCCACCATCGACAACATCAAATGCTTGATTGGCAAGGACGATAATCGTTCCGTCGGGACTCAACAGTGGTGGAAATTCATTGTACCCGGCGATGGCTGCCGTTGCCCAGCGTAACGTGCCACGCGTATCAAAGAGCTCAATGCGATCAACCACGGTCACCGCAACGTTCCCCTGTAGATCCACAACCGCACTACTTGTGGCCAATGCTCGAGTGGTCGTGCGGTACGTGCGTATTACTACACCATCCGGTGAAATATGAGCGATGTCACCTGACGCAGCAACTACCACCACGTTGCCTGTAGGATCGAGTGCTGGATTTCCAATTGGCAAGAATGGTAGCGAAAATTGACGCCACTGACCTTGATGCCACTGCAAGAGCTGTGATGTGGCATATACGTATACTTCGCCACGTGCACTCATCACTGGTGCACTTGTGATTGTTAGTGGTGTCTGAATCGTTTGCAACTGCTGTGGCGGATCAAGCGCAGCGCTACGAAAACTTTGACTAGCATCACCACCCTCCATCGCCCATGGATGGTTGCGTTGCATGATGATTGGCGCAGGACGAGTGTCAGCGACGATTGTAGGAGTTGTCGGTGTAATCACCCATATCATGGCAGCACCAAGTGCGATAACGGCCACTACGAGCCACACCGCCGAACGGCGTGCCAGCCACCATTCAACGGTTGTTTGCACGTCTTGGAACCATTCAGGACGAGTGCGTGGCAACGCAATCGGTTGCATCAGCAAGAGTTGTAACCCGACAATGATACTGCCAATGAAAGTGCCTACCACAATTAACGCTTCGGGGCGTAACACACGCTCAAAGCTCGTGGCAAGGAGTTGGCCGAGCTCCGGGTAATCTGCTGCACGAGCTCCTATTGGAATCGCATCTCCGGCCACAATTATCCATGTTGCCCCACCCACGAAGTAACCCAAAAAACCAACCATAGCTAGCACGGTCAAGGTAGCCCGTACTTCCCGAATAAAAAGGCGTTGGAGCACGGGGGTAATAATTCGACCCCCATGCCGTACCAAAATACTGTACTGTCGGTCACCACCACTCTGGGCGGCGAAATAATAGGGTTGTCTGCGTAGATGAGTGAGTTGTAAACTCACCACTTTGGCAACATCTGTCCAACTACTCCACGTTAACGCAAACACAAAAATTGCGAGTGTGGTATCTGGCTGAAGCGTGAGTACGATAAGCGCTGCAACAAACTCTGGAATCGCCCCCACAACTGTCATAAGAGTAGTCAGTGCACCACGAATTATTCGTGGTGCGTACATAACCATGATGCTTACGCAGCATCCAATCATTAGTCGGAGGAATGCGACAATGAGTATTGTGAGCATGGTGGGTTTGGTTCCCACAATGATGCGGCTCAACAAATCCCGACCATATTGATCACTGCCCAGAATGAATCCAGGCGTGCCAATAGGAAAGGGTGGGGCAATTACCGTATCACCGGCAATGTAGACGGCATGACGGGCACGGGCGTCGTGCGGAGCAATCCGATCACCGAAAAGAGTGATGAGTGTAACCGTAATGACAATGAGTATGCCTATCAGCGTGCGTATGCTCATGCTGACTCCGCCAATGTGATGTCATGCTCGTGGCGTGGAATTGCAATCGCTCGCAGACACTCACCACAGGCATACAGGATGAGGAATCCAACGAGACAGGCACTTATCACGCTACTCGAGGCATAGAACGACGATGCTTCGATGCTGCTCATGCGCGGTGCGATAACGGCATTCGCAAAGTGGTGGCCTATGCCCTGCCAGCGAAATAGATATTCCACTACGATGAGTTCGGCGAGCATCAAACGGAGTTCATGCACACTTCCCGCAATAATGCTCTGCTGTTGAGCAGGCCATACATGGTGATGAAGGAGCTGCGCTTCGTGAACCCCCTTGGCACGTACTGCTACGATGTGCGGTTTGCTGTACTCGTCATTGAGCGATAGAGCCGTTTGAACACTGATGCTACACAGCGATCGCAGACAAAGCGCGATGAGTGGCACGACGAGATGGGAATCCCAGCCGAATCCTTGGAGTGGAAAGGGCAAATCGTAAGTGGTGTAAATCAGGATGTAGTAGAGGAGTGCGATGCTACCACTCGCAAAAAAGAGGGCAGGTAGTGCTGCGCTGGTGCTCATGATGGTGCTAAACCATGCCGGCAACCTGCCACGATGACGGCGGATGATACTCAGTCCACTCCACAACCCACCCAATAATGCAATGGACGCCGCCCCAAGATAGAGTCCCAGGCTACGCACAAAAGCATCGTACATCCCAGGTATAAAGCCAGTTTCACTTCCAGGTATGCGTGATTCCCCTTGGTAGAGGAGTTGGATTTCGACGATATACGAAGCAACGACCGACTGGAATGTGAGTAGTGATTGCGTATGGTTGGCAGCGAGTATTTCCCCATATAAAAAACCGAAGAAATGTGCCACAGGCAGGCATGCCACACACACAGCTCCGACACGGAGCAAGCGGATGTATGGATGATTCATGATTCTCCTCGGTGCTCGTACAGTGCGTTGTCTTCATCATACCAATGCGTGGTGCGCCCGTTTATGCCACCCACCACCGCAGATGCGTAGTGGTACCAGTTACGATGGCACGTGCAACATGTTTGGCGCAGATGGCTCCAACAATATTACCTGTGCCGTTGTATGCGCCACATACCCACACTCCCGGTGAAATCTGTGCGACCAATGGACGCACATCATCAGTTCTGTAGGCGACTGCAGCGCCCCAACGGTGCGTGATAGGAGCCTGGCTACCTACCACTGTCCGTAATGTGGCTTCTATGCTCTGTTGTACGGGCTGCGTCGGCATGACAGCGAATCCCCATTCTGCTGCTTCATGCAAATCGCGACAGCCACCCATGGCAATGCTGCCGTTGGGGAGTTGTTGCCAATAATCATATCCGTACCGGTAGTACACCGGGCGTGCGAGCGTTACCTGCGGGTCGGGAGCAGTTGCGAGCATCTGTAATCGGGTAGTACGCACTTGGTTTTGTAGGGTGGGAAGAAGTTGTTCGAGACGCCCATCTACTGCCACAATCACTGTCCGACAACGAATTATTGAGCCATTGGCATGCACGACTCCGGGTGCTACAACGTGTGCGGGTGTGCGTTCGAAAATCCGCACACCACCGTCATGCATGGCACGTGCCATGCGTCGCACGCGTAAGAGTGGTTGGAATACACCATCATGTGGAAAGAGGATTCCCTTGCCTTCGTTGCCGTCATACCACTCAACAGCTAGACCATCGCGGCGCATACACTCATACTGTGCCACACAGTCTGCATATTCATCGGCATCGGCAGCGATGCGTATCGAGCCACTCTGACGAAAGAGAGGCTCGTGTTGAGCGAGGAGTGCGATTTCTTCGAGTGTTTCATGATAAAGTCGGGTAGCGATGTCGTGACCGAGTGCACTAACTGCGTCGTGGTGAAATGCAGCAATGCCTGCCAAAATAAAGCCACCATTACTACCTGCGGCGCCTCCGCCAACCATACCCGCGTCAATACCAACGACATCTACGCCGTGTGTGACGAGATATTCTATTGCGTGTAATCCGGATGCGCCTAAGCCAATGACGCACACATCGCATGTCAAGTTTTGATGCAATGACTGGAGTGCAGGCCACGCACTTTCATTCCACACTACGTCGTTTAGCGTGTGACTCATTTATCCCTCACAATCGTTGTTGTTATAGCGTATCACAGATATATGCACTGCATGCATGTGTCGTGCTGTGGCAAATTCCACGTATAATTAAGGCACAGTCGTACAGTGACGAGAGGATGCCATGTTGTCACAAGATAAGCCGATTCCACTGAGTGATGCCGATATTACACATGTTGCAGCGCATGTTTACGGATTTACACCGAATGTAACTCGTTTGCCAGGTGAGTACGACACGAATGTGCTTATTGTAGCGCCAGATGGTCGGCGTTTCGTGCTAAAAATAATGCATCCTAATCGTGAAAGTGCCTTCGTGGAGATGCAGATTGCAGCACTGATGCACATCGCCATGCATGCGACCACGATTCCCGTGCAACGGGTGATCCCGCAGTCAAATGGCGCTTACTGGTCGCTCCAACGCATCGGTGAACATGCGCATATTGTGTGGATGCTCGAATACATCGAGGGAACGTTATTTGCAGATGCGAACCCCGTTGATGATGCACTCGTCACTGGTCTCGGTCGTGTGCTTGCACAACTAGCCGGAGTGCTTGAGTCGTTTTCGCATCCTGCTACGCAGCGCACATTGGAATGGGATGTCATGCGCGGGGCGTGGATAGGGAAGTATCTTGACACCTTCACTGATGCCACACAACGTCAGCTGGTCACCCAACATTTGACGCGTTTCGAGGCGTCACTTGCGACCCACGCTTCACAGCTCCGCTACGGGGTGATCCATGGAGATGCAAACGATTACAACGTAGTGGTGGGGCGACCGGCGTACATGGCACGCACCATCTCTGGTCTGTTGGATTTCGGCGATATGATGCAGACAGCGATTGTGAGCGAACTCGCAATTGCAGCAGCATATGCGGTGATGCGTCATCCGCAGCCAGTGGATGCCTTGGTTGCCATGGTGGCTGCATACCATGCCCAGTACGCCCTCAACGATGCAGAAATTGCAATGCTGTACGATCTCGTGTGTATGCGCCTGTGTATTAGCGTGACGGTTTCAGCGATTCGTAAACAAGAGCGTCCCGATGACCCATATATGACGGTGAGTGAAGCGCCTGCATGGGCATTACTCCATACGCTAAGTGCACAACACCCACGACTGATGCACTATCGCTTTCGAGCAGCCTGTGGCGTGATTGCAGTACCACAGCACGATGCGGTGGTGGCATGGATAGCGACACAGCCTACTGCTCCGATTTTGGGGCGTGAATTAGCTGCTGATGAAACCGTCGCACTCGACTTAAGTGTGGGGAGCACGGTGCTTGGTGCGGATCCGCGCAATGCGACCATGCCACGATTTGCGCACGTCATTGAATCCTTCATGGATGGACGGATCGGTGTGGGTGGGTACCTTGAGCCTCGCCTCATTTATACGACTGACCGATATGCTACAGCTGACGATGTGACGAGTGAACGGCGTACGCTCCATCTGGCCATTGATTTTTGGAGTGCTGCGGGTACTCCCGTACATGCGGTTCTACCTGGTCGCGTCTACATGCTCGAATACTTGCCTGCACATCTCGATTATGGATATTTGACGATACTCGAGCATCATACCGACACGGGTATTCCTTTTTATACCGTCTACGGTCATCTCAGCGACGAATCCATGCGAACTCTGACAGTTGGCCAACATGTAGAGGCTGGCGAGCGGATTGGGAGTTTTGGTATTCCCGATGTCAACGGTAAATGGCCCACCCATGTCCACTTCCAAATCATTCTCGATTTCCTTGACATGGGGCGCGACTTCCCAGGTGTTGGGTATGCGTCACAACAAGCAGTATGGGCGGCACTTTCCCCTAACCCGAATCTGTTGTTGCGTATGGATGCGTCACGATTTCCTGCACCACAAGTCCCGCTGAGCACAACGCTCGCTGAACGACGGCAACGCATTGGTCGTAATCTCAGCATCTCGTACAAGCGCCCACTCAAAATTGTACGTGGATGGAAGCAGTACTTGTATGACAGCACCGGCCGCGTCTACATTGATGCGTACAATAATGTGGCGCATGTGGGGCATTGCCACCCACGGGTTGTTCGTGCAGCAACTGCGCAATATGGTTTGTTGAGTACCAATACACGCTATCTCAATGATGCGATGCAGGAATATGCACGGCGCCTGACTGCCACGCTACCATCTGCACTCGAAGTCTGTTATTTTGTGAATTCTGCGAGTGAAGCCAACGAACTCGCTCTTCGGTTGATGAAGGCCTACACCAACGCACAGGACATCATCGTGCTCGAAGCCGCGTATCATGGGCACACCACTACACTCATTGACATAAGTCCATATAAACATGATGGTCCTGGTGGGACGGGTGCCCCAGACTGGGTTCATACTGCGCCGATTCCCGATGACTACCGCGGGCCATTCAAGCGCAACGACCCACACGCTGGCCCCAAGTATGCAGCCCAAGTCCAGGATGTTATTGCCAACATTCATGCCAAGGGTCGTCGTCTTGGCGGGTATATCGCGGAGACGTTGCCAAGTGTGGGTGGTCAAATCGTGCTCCCACCGGGTTACCTAGCAGACGTATACGCACATGTGCGTGCTGCAGGTGGCGTGTGTATGGCCGACGAGGTACAGGTGGGCTTTGGTCGTATCGGCACCCATTTCTGGGCATTTGAGGCACACGGTGTGGTCCCCGATATTGTTATCATGGGGAAACCGATTGGTAACGGACAGCCAATGGGCGCCGTGGTAACCACACGTGCTATTGCAGATGCGTTTGACAACGGCATGGAGTATTTTGCCACGTTTGGTGGCAACAACGTGTCTATGGCTGCAGGCTTGGCCGTCCTCGATGTGTTGCGCGATGAGCCGCTCCAACAAAATGCACTCCATATCGGCAACCGGTTGCTCGCTGGATTGCGCCAAATCGCGCCTCACCATCGAATGATCGGTGATGTGCGTGGTGCCGGTTTGTTCTTGGGGGTCGAATTAGTACGCGACCGATCCACCTTCGAACCAGCCGACACAGAGGCATCATATGTCTCTAATCGCCTGCGTGATTACGGTGTTCTCGCTGGCACCGATGGTCCATTTCACAATGTGGTCAAAATCCGGCCACCGATGCCGTTTGATGAAGGCAACGCAGATTATCTGCTCGCTTGCTTCGACCAGATTATGCGCGAAGATGTGCTTCGGTAGCGGAGTGTGGGGTGTACGCATGTACTGTGGCACGCAAATAATGTGTGTTACACTGTAGAAAGTATTCATACGGGAGGTTTGCGATGATCGCGACACAACCTTTTGGGCGTATTGGACACCAGAGTACCAAGACGATTTTTGGTGCAGCTGCACTCAGTAACGTGGATCAGTCTGTTGCAGACAAAACACTCGATGTATTGCTTCAGTACGGTATCAATCACATTGACACGGCAGCAAGTTATGGTGCATCCGAAGACCGCATCAAGCCCTGGCTCCAAGGCAGTCGTCGTGATCAGTTCTTTTTGGCAACCAAAACTGGCGAACGTACCTATGCCGCTGCCCGTGATCAAATTCGCACATCGTTACAACGGATGGGTGTAAGTCACATTGATCTCATTCAGCTTCATAATTTGGTTGATGAATCAGAATGGCGTACTGCCATGGGTGCAGATGGCGCACTGCGGGCCTGTGTCGAGGCGCAAAAAGCGGGTGTTGTCAAGTATATTGGTGTCACCGGTCATGGATTACAAGTTGCGCAACGACATTTCGAATCGCTGGCGGAATTCGATTTTGACAGTGTCTTGTTGCCGTATAGCTATATTTTGATGCAGAATCAGGCATATGCACACGATTTCGAACGACTGCTCAATCGTTGTCGAGAGCGAAATGTGGCCGTTCAAACGATCAAAGCAATCGTACGCCGACCATGGCCGGAAGGAATCGAGCGCAGTAGTGCTACCTGGTATGAACCACTCACCGAACAGGCACACATTGACACAGCAGTGCATTGGGTATTGAGTCGCAAAGGGATTTTTCTCAATACGGTGGGTGATGTACGGCTCCTGCCACAGGTCTTTGATGCGGCTACACGGTACGTACATGCACCATCGGAGTTGGCTATGGATCAATTGCTAAAGCTCCAAGAAATGGCTCCACTGTTTACCGCATAAGACGAGGAGTACAACGATGTACGATGCACATGTGCGTGCTTTTGCCGCCGAAGGATATACCGTTGTGCGTGGTTTGTATCAGCGTTCAGAAGTGGATGCAATGCTTGCGCACTACATGCAGATGAACGAAGAGAAGCGCCAAAAGGGTGATACGAGTGCCATCAAGGATGCCCAAGACCCACTCAAGCGCTACCCTCGCATGTTGCAGATGCATCGTTGGGACACGGTGAGTATGCAGTTTTTGCTCGACACGCGTTTACGCGATGTGATGACTGCCATCCTAGGCAGTGAACCGTATGCCGTGCAGACGATGATTTACTACAAGCCACCGTCGGCACGTGGGCAAGCACTGCATCAGGATCAGTACTATTTGCGTGTAGAACCAGGTACGTGTTGTGCGGCTTGGTTAGCACTCGACGACTGCGACGAAGAAAATGGTTGCCTCCAGGTGGTACCGGGGAGTCACACGTTGCCAGTACTGTGTACCACAGCTGCTGATACCACACAAAGTTTCACCGATGTGACTGTGCCAATTCCTGATGGCATGGCTGTCCAACCTGTCATTATGCAAGCTGGCGATGTCCTCTTTTTCAATGGTCAGCTCATCCACGGTAGTCTTCCCAATACGAGTAGCACGCGTTTTCGGCGGTCACTGATTGGGCATTATGTGGTCGGTGAAGCGGAGAAAGTGTACAAGTGGTATCATCCGGCACTCAAGTTCGACGGTAGCGAGATGACACTTGCGGAGAGCCAAGATGGCAGTGAATGCGGTGTATGGGTCGAACACGATGGCACCCGCACCGTGGAAATGATCGGTGTGACGAAAGCGGTAGGTGTCGCACAATAGATTCCGGCACGAAGACGCAGGCTGCCGGATGTAACCGGTAGCCTGCGTTTTGTCATGAATGAAGGAGTGTCTGTGTTTTTTAGTAAATTGCATCAGCAGCTTGCATCTGGCCGCACGGTGGTCACCGGTGAAATTGCCCCGCCACGAGGCGCAAATGCGTCAGCTTTGCTCAAAATTGCCAGCCAGCTCGCCCCGGCAGTGGATGCACTCAACTTGACCGACAACCAGCGCGGTTTGGGGCGCATGTCGGCAATGACCGCTGCCATCTTTTTGCGCCAACACGGCCACGAAGTCATTGCACAGATGACCTGTCAGCACCGTAACCGGATCGCACTTCAGGCCGATGCCCTCGGTGGTGCAGCCTGTGGCGTCTCCAACATACTTGCTATGACCGGTGACCATCCTAAAATCGGTGATCACCCGGATGCCAAGAATGTGCTCGATTTGAACTCGTTCCAGCTCATCAAAACGCTCCGCACACTCCGTGACCAACAAACCTTTTCATCGGGAACTCCACTTACTGAATCGCCATCCTATTATGTGGGCGGTGTAGCAAATCCAAACATCGAAAAGGCGACGCGTCTTGAGCGCAAAATCGAGTTCGGCGCCGAGTTCATCCAGACGCAGATTATTTTCGATGTCCAGCGTTTCGCAGAATGGATGCACGATGTGCGTGCCCTCGGATTGCATCAGCGTGCGGCCATCATGGCAGGCGTGATGGTGATTAAATCGGCACAATCTGCTCGTTTCTTGCGTGATCATTTACCTGGTTCACGTGTGCCCGAAGCAATCATCGATCGCATGCAGGCTGCCAGTGACCCGGAAGCTGAAGGAATCGCAGTTGCTGCTGAGCTGAGCCAACAATTGCTCTCCATCGAAGGTGTCCGTGGCGTCCATCTCATGTCGGTTGGTTGGACCAAAGCCATCCCATTAGTGGTGGCACAGGCCGGATTACAACAGCGCTAGCCGCAAAGTGTAGGACTATCATGCGTGTCATCAAATTCGGTGGGATAGCGTTTTCGGATGCGCAACGAATGCGCGAGTCCATTAAAATCGTGCGGCAACTCCACCAAACAGAAGGTGCGACACCTGCCGTTGTTTGTAGTGCGTTGCCGGGTATCACTGATGCACTGCTCCGCGCAGCGCGTGCGGCGGTACATGGTGGCGAATCGGAAACTGATGTGGCGCGTCGTGAACTGTGGAATCGCCATCGTCAGATTGCCGAAAAAATGGTAACCGACGATTGGGAACGCGAAATGCTGTTCCAGAAGCTTTCTGAATTGCTGAAGCAACTCGACCGGTTGACCCGAGCCATGGCAACTCTCGGCGAGTATTCACCACGTGGTATTGATTCTATTGCAAGTCTTGGTGAGCGCTTTGCTGCGCATCTGGTGGCCGTCATTTTGCGCCAGAACGGTGTCGCAGCACAGATGATTGATGCAGCCGAGTTGATCGTTACCGACGAGCACTTTGGATCTGCGCGTGCCTTCGTTGATGAATCATTGCAACGCATCCGTGACCGACTCTTGCCTACCATGCAAGCCGGAATAGTGCCCGTTGTAACCGGATACACGGGCTCAACACGTTCGGGAGTGACCACGACTCTTGGTCGCGGTGGTGGAGACTACACCGCCGCGTTAATTGGTGCAGCACTCGATGTTGAAGAAGTCTGTTTGTGGACAGATGTGAATGGAATTCTGACCGCCGATCCTAAGATAGTTGCTACGGCAATGACGCTACCCAAGCTCACCTATGCCGAAGCTGCCGAGATGGCCACTCTATCAGGGTCTGAAATATTGCATATTCGCACGTTGATGCCACTTGCATCACGGCGTATACCGTTGCGCATCGCCAACATCTATGAGCCCGCATTAGTCGGAACCGTCGTCTCCGATGAACCATTGGGGAATCATGCTTCCGCTGCCATTATTTCCACGCGTGGTCTGTCACTTGTGGCAGCCTCGGCGAGTCCACTCCCTACCGTACAAGATGCGTGGACCCAAGAGCATGCGAGTGCGGTAACAACTCGGCTGGCACGATCGGGTATCGAAACCTTGCTGGTCCACCAAAGTGACCTCGATCGTACGCTGATGGTGCTTGTCCGTCAGCCTGATGCGACGTATACCGCCGAGATTTTCGCCGAAGCGTTCAGCGAAGGATATCAAATTACGCAAATTACACCGGTGGCATTGGTCTCAGTGATTAGTGCAGCACATGGTGGTGCGTTGGTTCCCATGGTTGGACTCGCCCTCGGTAAAGCGCAAATACACCCACTGGTGGTGGCACGAACCGTTTTTGGCCATTACATGTCGTTTGTGGTGCCCGATGACGAGGTCGTAGCTGCCGTCCAGACCTTGCACAGTGACTTACAGTTTCATGCGTAAATCACGGGCAAGTGCTGCAAACAAGGTGCGACTTGCGACGGTACTCGCCCGGTCGCTCCGCTGGATGAGCGCCATTTGACGCGTTAACTTCGGTTGGGAAAGTGGGCGTGCCACAATTTCTTCATTGCCTCGAATGGCGAGTTGCGGTACGATGGCAACTCCGAGCCCTGCCGCAGCAAGTTCGAGGAGCAATCCTACATCTCCACCATCGAGGGCGATTTTTGGGGTGAATCCGGCCGTTTTACATGCCGCAATAATCGTGTTGTGCATCTCGTATACCGGCGGATAGAGCAAAAACGATTCGTCACTCAATGCCGACAATGCGATTTGGGTGTGATGTGCGAGTGCATGGGTGCGGTGCATCACCACTACGAGTGGCTCGTCAAACAACAGCTCAATGTGGTGGTTGCGTGTGGGAATCGGCATTGTTACCACTGCAATGTCTATTTCCCCCAAATCGAGATGCGTAAGCAGTTGCGATGTACCACCTTGCTCGATACGCAGTTCTACGGCCGGGTGCAACGCACGAAAGCGCGCCAATGCTGGTGGGAGCAGGCGTTGCCCAATCGTCGGTGGCGCCCCAATACGCACTCGCCCGGCTGTGGCATGACTGCGTGCCTGCATGCTCATCTGCGCATCGGTGACTTCTGCTAAAATTCGGTGCGCATGCCCAAGTAATACCTCGCCTGCTTCGGTGAGACGGATATTGCGTCCGACTTTCTGGAGAAGTGCGACACCGCCACAATCATGCTCGAGTTCCCGGATAGCTCGGCTCACCGCAGGTTGAGCAAGATGCAATGTCTGTGCCGCTTTGCTCACATGTAAGTGTGTGGCAACTTCCACAAATATGCGTAACTGTTGTACATCCATCTCTGTGTCTCCTCGGATTTTTTTCATTTTTATTATAACAAAATTGTTATGAAATAATTTAAAATAAGTATTTGTGCGAATATGTACAAAGATGGTACAGTAGTTTCAGGGAAAGCAGACGACTCGGAGGACTACATCATGACACATTTTCTGTTACGAGTCGATCGCACGCTGACGTGCTGGATGCAACGCAACGCAACGACGCTATTGCGCTGGTCGATGGGTATTGTTTTCATTTGGTTCGGTGCGCTCAAACTGGTACCTGGTTTGAGCCCTGCTGATGGATTAATCCGTGCAAGTCTCAGTTTCTTGCCGCTTGAATATTTTATGCCTGTCTTGGCGCTTTGGGAAATCGCCATTGGCGTGGGCTTTCTGCTCGGACGTGGTATGCGCGTCACTATCATGTTGCTCTTTTTGCAAATGGGTGGCACCTTGTTGCCATTAGTGGTCACGCCCGATTTAGTCTGGAAAGTGTTCCCCTTCGTGTTGACGCTCGAAGGTCAGTACATCATCAAAAACGTGGTGCTCGTGAGTGCCGCAGTAGCAATTGGAAGCCGACTTCGCGCAGCACAATCGTTTGATATTTGGCAGGCTCCACAGTAAACGATTCAGCCGTACATGACCCCGTGTGGTACCAGCCACACGGGGTCATGTGATTTCTTTACGAAAAATCAGAATAAATTGATGGGTTTGATTCGCCACAAACGTATGTGGATAGCCAAATGGAAAGAGATTCACGTTTGCATCGTGCCAGATACGATAACCGCGGAATCGTAGTGCGGGGATTGCACTCATTGCGTTGACCACATCTGCGTGGAGCATATTGTGGTGGAGCGCATCGGGTTGCATATCTTTGATAAACACGGCCATGTGACCATGTGGTCGTAACTGCTCACAACATAGGCTCAGCGTGTGTACGAGTGTCGTAAAGAAGTCGCTTGGGAGCATGTTGCCCAAATCGCGATGATCGCCACTAAACGGCGTTGCTTGCGCCTGCCCCTTCTTTGCCCGATGCCCAGTACGCCGTTTCGTGAGCATGGATAGATAGGGTGGGTCAGCAACCACAAAATCAAACGTCCCGGTAGAGAGCTGCGTATACACGTCTGCCGTGCACGCATCACCAACATGATACGGAAATGTAGACATCTGGAGTGTATTGGCTACTTCGTGGTAGAGTGCGCGATATTCCGCTGACAAATCAATTCCTTCGCCCCATCGTTCCGTCATGGCGCATGCCAACAAACTACTCCCTGATCCGCAGAATGGATCGAGTACACGCCCATGTCGCTTCGTGAAGAACCGGATGAGTTCGGCGATGAGTTGTGGTGGTTTTGGGGATGGGTGTCGTTTGCGCAGATGATGTGCCAAACTTTGTTGACCACGTGCCGGGTAATGCGTACTCATCACCGAACTCAACGCATACGTCCATTCTTTGCTCGTTAAATCGTTGAGTTTGTTGCGAGGGTCGTATAATGGTACGGAATCATCATTTGTCATCGGTGTATCCACTGTGCATATTTTGTATCTCTACAAAGACTACTGGCCAGTTATTGGCGGTATCGAGTCACATTTGCGGATCCTTGCCGAAGGGATGGCCGCGCTAGGACATCAGGTGAGTGTGGTCGTCTGTCAGCCACAACAGCAATCACTCGCATCGGTTGTCCAGCAAAACGGAGTAGCCATCTATCGTGTACCGCGTCACATTGATGTGGCATCATCACCCTTTTCATTTGCGCTTCCTTCCATTGTACGTCAGCTTGCTCCAGACCTGGTGCATCTACAAATGCCATGGCCAGGTGGGGATGTGGCACTTTGGCAACTCAAAACGCCATTTGTGGTCACCTATCAGAGTGATGTCGTGCGTCAGCATCACCTGTTGCGCATCTACGCGCCGTTATTGCATCACACGTTGCGTCGTGCACAGGCAATCATTACCACGAGTCCGCAGTATCGCGATTCGTCGCAGACATTACAGCGCTACCGAGATAAATGCCACGTCATTCCACTCGCGGTTCCTGCATCTGCGCCCGTCGAAGCCTCACGCGTTGCCTACTGGCATGCGCGATTTCCTGAAGGGTGTGCGCTGTGGGTGGGGCGGATGCGCTACTACAAAGGATTAACGACGCTCCTCGATGCGCTTGCACATACTCACCCATCGTTGCAGGTGGCACTTGTGGGTGATGGACCGCTCATGCCCGTATTGCAAGCGCAAGCGCACACACTAGGTATCACCGCACGTGTGCATTTCTTGGGGGCGCTTGCGGACGCGGATGTACGTGCGTTGCAACACATCGCGCGCTATTTCGTCTTCCCGTCACAGCTCCGAGCTGAAGCCTTCGGCTTAGCGCTCCTCGAAGCGTTATCAGCAGGTCTGCCTGCAATTAGCTGTGAAATCGGTACTGCCACCAGTTTCGTCAACCAGGATGGTTATACGGGCATCGTGGTGCCACCTGCCGATGCGGTTGCGCTTGCGCATGCGATGCAACGGCTCTGGAGTGACGATGACATGCGCCGACAGTATGCATCGCATGCCGTGGCGTGGGTGAACGCACAATTTAATGTGTCGCAGATGATAGAAACGACCCATCAGCTCTACGTTCAGTCGTTGCGTCAGAACAACAGTGCCGCTAACTGACGCCGTGCTCCAGGTACGAGTGGATGTGTGTCTCCCAAGACAACGAATAGAGCTAGGAGAGTTTTGCGTGCCAAATCATTTTCCCAGGCGCGATCACTCGCAATAATCTGTAATAGTGATGCAATTGTTTGTGCATCGTCGTAGCGTGCAAATGTTTCCATGGCCTGTGCAAATTGGATTGCCGCAGGATGATTATTGACTACAATGCTGCTTTGTCGTGCATTCAGTAATGTGCGCCACGCAGCGACGTTGGGTGCGAGGAGGCCATTCGTGGGAATTTGACGTAGGTAGTCGTCTGCATTGTGTGCGTTGGCCCGTATGAGTGTACCTGCATAGAGCAACACGGCCTCAGAATGCTGTGGGTGGCTCGTTACAAACTGCGCTAGTTGTGCTTTGGCACCGGCCGGATTCGTCGACAACGCCAGTTTTATTTCGTTGAATTGGCCATCAAGAGCGTCAGGAATGATGCGTTTGAGCCACGTGCGAATCTGAGATTCGGGGATAGCACCGGTAAACTGTTCGCAGATACTACCATTTTTGAATGCTTTGACTGCTGGGATGCCCTGGACGCCGTACTGTTGAGAAATACGCTGGTTATTGTCCACGTTTACTTTAGCGAGTATCCATGTGCCATTGCCTTCACCAGCCAGCCGTTCAAGAATTGGGCCGAGTGTGCGACAGGGGCCACACCAGGGTGCCCAAAAATCAACAACTACTGGCACCTGCGCCGATCGTTCGATTACAGCCTGTTGAAACGCCGCTGCATCCACATCAATCACGTAGTCGCTCATCCCGTGTGTCATCGGATCCTTCCTTATGCCATTGTGTCACTATGCGATTCAATCGTTTTAAAGCGATAGCCGACGCCGCGTTCCGTCAATATATAGATCGGATTTGCAGGGTCAACTTCGATTTTTTGGCGCAAGTACGTCACATACAAGCGTAAGTAGTGCGTCTCATCGTGATACTCTGGTCCCCAGACTTTGGCCAGCAGTTCATTGTGCGACATCACGAATCCCGCACGTTGTACGAGGTGGTAGAGGAGGCGATACTCGGTTGGGCGTAAGTTGATGCGTTCGCCGTGAATGAGTACCTCGCGTTTGTTGAAATCAATTTGTAGTCGTTCATCCACTGTGATATTGCCAGGGGTGCTTGGTGCTGGCAAATAGTGACGGCGTAACACGGCACGAATACGGCTAATCAGTTCACGATGGCTGAACGGTTTACCCACATAATCATCGGCACCCAATTCAAGCCCTTTGATGCGGTCATTTTCCTCGTCTTTGGCGGTGAGCATGATGACGGGTACTTGGGACGCTGTGCGAATGCGACGGAGTGTTTCAAAGCCGTCCATGCCCGGCATCATTACATCGAGTATGACCACTTCCGGCATTTCTTCACGGATTAGGTCGAGAGCTTCGCGTCCATTGCTTGCAGTGATGACGCGTACTCCTTCTGCTTCGAGATTCATACGGACTAAGCCGGTTAGACGAATTTCATCGTCAACAACGAGCACAAGTTTGTTACGGAGATCATTCATGATTACTATCCTTTTTGAGCTCTATCACTTCGTGGTTGTCGTCAGTTGTTTGCCCATCGAGGCGAGTAATGGCTAACGGTATGGAAAAAAAGAAGCGTGAACCAGTGCCAATCCGACTTTCTACCCAGATATGTCCGTGATGAGCTTCGATGATTGCTTTGGCTAAATAGAGGCCGAGGCCGAACCCCTGGGTTTCACGACGGAGCCGATTGTCAATGCGATAAAACCGATCAAAAATACGCCCTTGTTCCTCTGCGGGGATTCCCACGCCCTGATCGCTCACCGAGATAATTGCTACGCCGTTATCTGGTCGTGCATGAATCCGGACCACACCACCCTGCGGGCTATATTTCATCGCATTACTAATCAAATTTTCACAGACGATGCGTATACGTTCACGATCCGCATACACGTCCGGCATGTCATCAGTAATACGAATTTCCAAGGAAATCTGTTGCGCCATTGCCCGGGCAGTAAATCGTTGACAGATGTGTGCGATGAGTGGTTTGATTGCCCATGCGTGCACTTCGAGTGGCATTGCATTGAGCTGAATCCGCGATACATCGAGTAATGAGTTAATTTCTCGGGTGAGCCGGTCTGCTTCATCAATGATGATGCCTAGACTTTCTTTGATTTGGCGCGGTTTCCACTTGATATCGGGACGAGCGAGCATTTCCGCATAGCCGCGGATGATGCTAACTGGTGTTTTGAGCTCATGTGAAATTACAGAGATGAAGGTGTTTTGCATTTCAGATTCGATTTTTTGCTGCGTAATGTCACGTACATGGACAATGGCACCTGCAAACAGTTCTTTGTTATCACGTTGAATCGTGTAGGTGCTCTGGATGTACCGGCGGCGCCCATCACGTGCAGTAATCCATCCTGCGACCTGCACCGACGTGCCCACTGTAGGGCGTTGTAATGGACAATCTACGCGACACAGGTTATCACCTTCTACGCTCTCGATGCCAACCACCTCCGCACACGGGCGTCCAGCGGCTTCGTCACGTGGCCAGCCGGTCAACTGTTCCATGGCATGATTGAACGTGGTAATGCGCCAGCGTGCATCGAGAATCATCACCCCATCCATGCTCTGTTCGACGATGGTGGTGAGGTGCTGTTTTTCACGGAAAAGTGTCTGGAAGAGACGTGCATTGGTTACGGCAATTGCTGCTTGATTCGCAAATGCAAGCAGGGCGTGGTGCTCATCGTCACTGAAGGCGACGTTGAGTGCCGCGCGAAAGACCAGGATGACTCCAATATGTGTGCCATGGTATGTCATTGGCAGTGCGGTTACATGCCGAAGCGGCATATCCACCATCAAGCGAATGTTGGCTAGATCCGTATCAGCACACTGAAATTTGGGATCTTGGTAGTGTTCGACGAGTGCCGCGAATGCCGACCACTGTGGTGTCGGGATATGGGCGGCTGCGTTGATGTGCAGTTCGCCAGACTCATCACGCAGGGCAATTAGCCCGGCATTCCCTGCCAACAGGTCAACGGCAGCGTGTATGATTAATGAAAGTAATGCATTGACATCGAGTTGTGCGGTCATCGCATTGCTTATTTGCAACAAAAGTTCGTGTTGACGTAATTTGCCAGTCACGCTATCGGGCATTGTAATACCTCATCGTCAAGTGCAGTATGATTGCTGTCTGATAAATAATCATTTACAAAATCATTTGCACTTATAAACAAGCATATTGTACAATAAAGAATGAAGTTGTGAAACAACGTATCACAAGTGATGGGAGCCAGAGATGCAAAACGCTGACACGAATCGTCGTGCGAAGAAGTTGATTGAAGATCTCAATCTGACTCCAGATGAGATTCAACAGATAGTTGCCACTGCCCGTGTCCACTTAGCCACATTCGATCCAGACTATCGCACCAACGTGACGCAAATTGCGATTGCACTCGACAAGAGTCGTCCCACCATATATGGGTGGGCAGATAAATCACTCGAGGCACTCGTGTACGCCCTACGCAATATTCGAACGGGTCGCCCCCCCAAAGCAATCAAAGAGCAAGCGATGATGCGCAAGCGTCGCATGAAAGACAAATAGCATGCGTGCGCTCATCAGTGTCTCTGACAAACGTGGTGTTGTCGAATTTGCAACCCAACTTGTGGCATTCGGGTATGAACTTTTTTCGACGGGGAATACCAAGCAGGCGATAGCTGCGGCAGGGATACCAGTGCGTAGTGTGAGTGACATTACGCAGTTTCCCGAAATCCTTGATGGACGGGTGAAAACACTTCATCCTGCCATTCATGGGGCAATTCTCGCACGTCGTGATCTTGCAAACCACATGGAGACACTGGCCGTCCATGGCATCGTCGCAATTGACATGGTCGTCGTAAACCTTTATCCATTTGCAGCCACGATTGCGAAAGCAGGGGTTACTGATGAAGAAGCCATCGAGCAAATAGATATCGGTGGTCCGGCGATGATTCGAGCAAGTGCCAAAAATCATGCAAGTGTGCTGCCTGTGGTGTCACCTGAAGACTATGATGCAATCGTGACCGCATTGCACACGGGATCCATCTCCAGCCAATTCCGGCGTACGCTGGCAGCCAAAGCATATGCGCACACTGCTGCGTACGATGCAACAATCGCCACCTATTTGGCACCGTCTGTGGCCCCTGGGCTGCCCGCACTGCTTTCCATAGATGTGCCACTTGCACGAGTGCTCCGCTACGGAGAAAATCCGCATCAAGCGGGTGCGCTCTACGGTGCGTTCGACGACCAGTTCCAAGTGCTACACGGCAAAGAGCTTTCATATATCAACATTCTCGACATTGCAGCCATCCAAGAGCTCATCGAAGAATTCGATCCACGTGATGGTGTTGCCTTGGCAATCGTAAAACATACTAATCCATGTGGGGTGGCAGTGGGTGCAACACCACTCGAAGCTTGGCAAAAAGCCTTTGCCACAGACCAAGAAGCACCGTTTGGTGGTGTGATTGCGCTCAATGCTACAGTCGATTTACCGCTTGCTCACGCCATTGATGAGATTTTTTCTGAGATCATCATTGCACCTGATTTTGATGCGGATGCGTTGGCACTCTTGCAACAAAAGAAGAATAGGCGTTTGGTCCGTGCCATTGGTCGAATCAGCACTGACCAGCGTCCGTTGGTGCATTCCGTTCCTGGTGGCTATCTTGTTCAGCAACCAGACCGTGAGCTCCCCCGTGGTGAAGTCTGGCAGTGTGTCACGACCCGCCAACCCACCACACGAGAGCAGACGGCCCTTGCCTTTGCATGGCGTGTTGTCAAACATGTCAAATCGAATGCAATCGTATATACCGCTGAAGATCGCACATTAGGTATTGGTGCAGGCCAGATGAGCCGTGTGGATAGTGCGCGCGTTGCTGTTGAGAAGGCGATGCGCGCAGGTCTATCGCTCCACGGATGTGTGATGGCAAGTGATGCCTTTTTCCCATTTCCTGACGGTGTCGAAACGGCCGCCGCCGCCGGGGTAACGGCCATCGTGCAACCAGGTGGTTCGGTGCGTGATGACGATGTCATTGCGGCTGCAAATCAGCTCGGTGTCACAATGATTTGTACCGGTCGTAGACATTTTAGGCACTAATATGACACTCACATTTGATGCAAATGGCTTAATTCCTGCCATCGTGCAACACGCACACACTGGCGAAGTCCTGATGCTCGGTTTCATGAACGACGAAGCATTGTCGGTCACGCAAACGAGTGGGCGAGTCACGTTCTTTAGCCGTAGTCGGCAACAGCTCTGGACCAAAGGAGAAACGTCGGGTCACTCCTTGCAACTGGTCGAAATTCGGCGTGATTGCGATAGTGATACACTGCTTGTGATGGCGTTGCCCATCGGCCCAACATGCCACACTGGTGCGCCATCATGCTTTGCGTGGCAACTCGATGGTACGGCAACAGAAGCACGCATCCCCGCGTTGAGCATGTTTGGTCGGCTTGACGCGCTGGTACAGACGCGTAAAGCGCAGATGCCCGAAGGTTCGTATACGACGAAATTATTCAATGGTGGGGTTGACCGCATCGGGAAAAAAATCGGTGAAGAAGCGGCTGAGATGATTATCGCCGCCAAAAACAATTCGGCAACCGAACTGACTTGGGAAACCGCAGATTTCCTTTATCATGCACTCGTACTCCTCGCCAACCAAGGCGTGCCGCTTGCGGATGTGATGGCAGAACTCGAGCGTCGTCACAAAGAGTAGGGCATTCTACTGCCATTGTTTCTGAGTGTCTCAGCGCATTTTATGCATGAAACGCAACACGAGGATGCCCAGGACTACCATGAGTAGTGTACCGCGTTCAAACCGTGCACCAAATTGCGGTTGTGTGGCGTCGATCCATGCCAGAGGCCAGACCAGCACGTCGCTAATATTGAGCATGAGTAATAGAGCGCTGTTGTCGGGGCGAGCCGCAAAAAGCAGAGCGATGACTCGCACCGTCAGGAGCGCACACACGAGTGCGAGCACGACAATGGTCGTCTGTTTAGCCACGCGCACGTTCAATGCGAGCTCCTAACGTTTGTAAGCGCTGTTCGATGGCTTCGTATCCACGGTCAATTTGCGCAATATTGTGTATCACACTTTTGCCGCGTGCACACAACGATGCAATCAACAATGCCATACCGGCACGGATGTCGGGGCTCGGCATCCCGTCAGGTTCACCAAACAGACGAGAGGCACCGACGACCACAGCGCGGTGTGGGTCACACAAAACGATTTTGGCCCCCATGCTTATTAAGCGGTCCACGAAGAACAAGCGACTCTCAAACAATTTCTCGTGGATGAGCACCGTGCCTGTTGATTGTGTGGCGACGACAATGGCAATACTCAGCAAATCGGCAGGAAATCCTGGCCACGGCATGGATTCGATTTTTGGTATAGCGTTGTGTGCATCTTCGAGCACACGGAGCTCTTGGTTCCCGGGGACCACGATGTCTTCGCCATCGTCGCGCCAGTGTACACCTAGCCGCCCAAATGCGATTTTTGTCATGCGATGTTCACGTGGGCGTGCACCGGTGATGCGTAGTTCGCTGCCGGTAACTGCTGCGAGTCCAATAAATGAGCCGACCTCCATATAGTCCGGGCCAATTTCGAAATCAGCACCGTGCAATGTGGCAACACCTTCGATGGTCAGAAAATTCGTGCCGATACCACTAATTTTTCCTCCCATGGCATTCAAGCAGTTACATAAATCTTGAATGTGAGGCTCAGATGCAGCATTGGCGATGGTGGTTGCGCCGTGTGCACATACGGCGGCCAGAATCGCTTGCTCGGTCCCTGTGACACTCATTTCATCCAAAAAGATGTCGCTGCCATGCAATCCATGTGTCGTGAGCACATATTCGGTGGGTGTAATCTCCACTTGAGTGCCCAATGCCCGTAGTGCTTGGAAGTGGGTATCCAGGCGTCGCCGGCCAATGGCGTCTCCACCAGGGCGTGGTAAACGCACATGCCCACGCCGTGCCAGCAATGGCCCCGCCAACAGAATTGATGTGCGGATGCGTCGTGCCAATTGGGCATCGGGATCCTGCGCATTGAGTGACGGTGTGTGGAATTGCCATGCATGATCCCCCGCCGACGTGATGTGTACACCCAGTCCACCCAAGAGTGCACGTTTGGTCACCACATCACCGATTTCTGGCATATTACGCAAAATAACCGGTTCGGCGCTCAGGAGTGTGGCGGCAAGGAGCGGCAGTGCTGCGTTCTTGTTCCCCGCTGGCCGTATGCTCCCAGAGAGACGATGACCACCTTCGATGATAAACCGGTCCATCGGGGCTCCTTACTGCACTTTGGTTGACGTTCCAAATAATCCGGATTGGCTTTCACGGGCTTGGGTGATGGCACTTTCGCCGCCTAGGACAATCGCTTCCCACTGTTGCGCAGCACGACTGAGGATTTCGCCATACCGAGCAAAATCTGCGTTTGTGACATGCAACGCCTGGTCGCGGATGCGTTGACGATAGGCGTGGTCCACACCATTTAGATAATCGCTAAACGCGGTGAAACCACGTGTTGCCGGGAGCATATAGTTGTCGAGGTCTCCCGAGGCACCGATAATTGATTGCAATAATGTCTCTTCATCGAGTGTCACCTGTTGTAGCCACGCACCGGCCTGTGCATATACGTCTAGCGTCTGTGTGATATTGGGATCGCGGTACGACAACATGGTGAGTATCCCGCTACGGATTTCGAGGACGCTGAATGCACCATATGCGCCACCCTTTTCACGTATCTGCTCGTGTAGATAGCTCTGTGAAAGGTAGCGATTGACGACGATGTCTGCACCACTCGCCGTGTATCCCAGATTGTGGAGTGATGCGACTACTCCCACATAATTGACCTGAGACGTTGCTATGAGTGCTTCGTTTGTGGGGATGTCAACTTGTGGCCACTGTGTGGTGGGCACGTGGTGCTGTGGTAGTGCGGCTAGGAAGTCTGCTGTTGTTGCCTGAAGCGCAGGGATGTGCTCGTGACTGCATACCACATTGATCCGCATACTATTCCGGTGAAAGATAGTAGCATGGATGCGTTGTAAATTGTGATATATGGTTTCCCAATCGGCTTCAGCGCGTTCGGCAAGTGTGCGAATGAACTGGAGATAGGTAATGCCGCCGAGTTGTTCGGTGATATTTGCTAACGGGTTGTGTTTGGCACGTAGGCGCGTATTGATAACCGCATGACCACTTGGCAACAGCCGTGCTTCACGGCTCGCTTTGTCTTCTTTGATGATTTGAAGAATGCGTTCCCGATTATGCAGGTGTGGTGCTGTAATCATGTGTGTCATCAACGAAAACATGGTGGCACAATTTGCTACGACTGCACGCCCACTGAAGAGTACATGCCCGTGCGTATCGCCGGTAATGCGATTCCGCCCCCACAACGTTGATGCACTTATCCCTCCGGTGTGAATGTCAATTTGTTGCATCAGTTTAGTCGCATCAAATGGACCGGCACCGATGCTATCAAGCGCATTGACATAAATGGGCAAATAGCTGAGTAATTCTGGTGGAATGTGCGCCAGATTAAATGTGACGTGGACATAGGCGATGCCGTTGGTCTGGAGTGGAGCGAAAGAAAATGGTGTTCCCATGACGTCGCCAACCTCGAATGGGGTATCACTCGCCTTTTCGTTAATATCTTGGCGTGTCAGTCGCGGTAATTTGTTCAACTGTATCGGGTCATCAGGAGTACTTTGTTTGACTCGAAGCCGTTCTGCGTCAGCCACGATTTGCGCCCGTTGAGTATCAGTCAACGACGCTTCTTTGGCGACGAGTGTTTGTTGTTCTCGTGCATCATACTGGTCATTGAGCGTGGCGTCAGGTGCGACGATTAATTCGAGTCGGTGTGGGTTGTTGATGACGAGTTGTCGCAACAGCGTGGGAATCCGGTCTGGATTGGCCAATCGGGTTTTGACCGCAGCCAACGATTCTTCGTAGCGAAATGCGTTGAGCATTTCGTCGGATACGTTGTCATCGTGGACCCATTCATCGCATAGTCCCATCATGATGCCCAACCCTTTGGGCATATCTCCATAACTGAGTTCACGGAGGCGGAACTCGAAGTTGTTGAGTGTGGCCAGGATTTGGTCGGGTTCAACGCCGTCACGAATAAGCGTGCCAATAGCACCATCGACTGCTGCAATTACGCGCGTAATGTTTTCAGCTTGGACACCTTTGAGTCCGAGCACAAAGTAATGCTGTTTGTTGCTACCAAATCCGCCACCGCTCAACTCTTCTCCGAGATTGCTGTCGCGCAATATCTTTTGGAGCGGGGCAACCGCAGAGCCGAGTAATGCTTCATTCACGATGGCAATTTCCATCGTGTCGACAGCATCATCGCTTACTTCGATTTGCCAGGCTACATTCACGTGGTGGCGCGTCTCGTCAGCAGATGCCGGATACGGTACAGTCATTTGGCGCGGGGCCTGCCAACGGGGTTGCACCGTCTGCATCGTTGGTTGTGGTTGTGCGCTAAAGGTGGCGAGGTATGGTTCGAGGTGTGCGAGGCGAGCATCTTCGTCGTCATCGCCGTACCAGTAGATGAGCGCATTGCTCGGGTGATAGTAAGTTTGATGGAATGCCACAAAATCTGCGTATGTTAACGCGGGAATGGCTTGTGGGTCGCCGCCTGAATCGTGTGCGTATATGGTATCTGGGAAAAGTCCGGCCATCAAGGCGCGATATGCAACGCGTTCAGGAGTGACTGAAGCCCCTTTCATCTCATTGAAGACGATCCCTTTGTATGTCAATTTATTGGCGTCATCGAATTCGAAACGCCAGCCTTCTTGACGTAATGTGTCTTCTTCGATGAGTGGATGGAAAACGGCATCCATGTATACATCAACTAAGTTGTACAAATCTTTCAGGTTGGTACTTGCCACAGGGTAAATGGTTTTATCGGGGAATGTCATTGCATTCATGAACGTGTTGAGTGAACCCTTCATCAACTCGACAAAGGGGCTCTTCACGGGGAAGCGCTTGGATCCACACAGCACGGAGTGTTCGAGAATATGCGCCACACCGGTCGAATCGGGTGGTGGTGTGCGCAACGTTACGGCAAAACATTTGTTTTCGTCGTCATTGTGTACAGAGACAAAGACTGCCCCGCTTGGATGATTATAGATGCGTACGTTGACGTGAATGTCGGAAATTTCAGCACTGTGACGTAAGGTAAACCGGTGTGTCAATGGATGACTCCTTTCTTTCTATGTATCATACCACGTCATTTTGGAGTATACTTCCCTGTGGTCATCATTCGCAGGAGTAGACTATGAACAAACAAACAATTCGCGATGTGCACTGGCAAGGTAAACGTGCATTGGTACGCGTAGATTTCAATGTGCCCATTGAAAATGGCATCATCGGTGATGACACGCGTGTCCGTTCAGCGATTCCCACCATTCAGTATCTGGTCAATCACGGTGCAGTTGTCGTCTTGATGTCACATCTCGGCCGCCCCAAAAATAAGGTGGTCGAAGAGCTCCGTTTGCGCCCTGTGGCAGCCCATCTAGCACAACTGATGAATATCCCTGTGACCGCATTACAAGACGTGGCGGGTCCCAATGCAGAAGCTGCAGTTGCAGCACTGCGGCCCGGCCAAATCGTCATGCTTGAAAATACGCGCTTCGATGCTCGTGAAGAAGCCAACGACGAATCACTGGCTCGTGAATATGCCAAGCTCGGTGATGTCTATGTCAACGACGCATTTGGTGCGGCACATCGTGCACACGCTTCCACCGAGGGGGTAGCCCGCTACCTACCAGCAGTGGCTGGACTCCTCATGGAACGTGAACTCGAGGCGCTCGCCGGGACGTTGGCTGCCCCACAGCGTCCATTCGTGACCATCATTGGTGGCGCCAAAATCAGCGATAAAATCGGTGTCATCGAGAACTTACTCGCCAAAGTGGATGCGCTACTGATTGGTGGTGGTATGGCGAACACCTTTTTGCTCGCTCAAGGCTATGCCATGGGTGATTCACTCGTGGAAACGAGTAGTATCGAATTGGCCACTCGCATGCTCGCACTCGCGCAGAGTCGTGGAGCAAAATTGTTGTTGCCCACTGATGCGGTGGTGGCAGATCGCTTTGCCCCTGATGCGGCCACGAAAATCGTGCCCATCACTGCGGTAACCGCGGGGTGGCGCATTCTCGACATCGGTCCCGATACCCAGGCACGGTATGCTGCTGAAATTGCTACTGCCAAGACGATTATTTGGAACGGGCCCATGGGGGTCTTTGAGATGCCAGCGTTTGCTGCGGGCACACGTGCTGTCGCCCAGGCATTGGCACAGAGTTCCGCCAAAACGGTCATCGGTGGCGGAGATTCGGTGGCAGCCATCGAACAGATGGGGTTGGCCGACAAAGTCAGTCATATTTCCACGGGTGGCGGTGCTTCTTTGGAGCTCCTCGAAGG
The DNA here is from genome assembly GCA_964569955.1 of uncultured Klebsiella sp. Classification (GTDB taxonomy): domain Bacteria; phylum Chloroflexota; class Chloroflexia; order Chloroflexales; family Roseiflexaceae; genus UBA965. The sequence continues at coordinate 75,920 of CAZMWB010000001.1, forward strand.
GCGCGTATTGCCGGGGGTTGCGGCCTTGGCCGATCGTACTTAGCGTCTCTTTGTGCAACACCCCCCCGTGGTATGAGTACCACGGGGGGGTTATTTCTCGACAACTCTAACTCTGCAGGAGCATCCCATCGGGATCTTCGAGAAGTTCTTTGATGTGTACCAAGAAGCGCACCGACGTCGCACCATCAATGATGCGGTGATCGTAGGTCAGTGCCAAGTACATCATTGGTCGGATGACGATTTCGCCATTCACCACCACTGCGCGTTCCTGGATTTTGTGCATACCGAGGATGCCTACCTGGGGCATGTTCAGGATGGGAGTGGACATCATCGAACCAAAGACCCCACCGTTGGTAATGGTGAACGTGCCACCTTGGAGTTCACTCATGGTCAACTTGTTTTCTCGGGCACGTTTTGCAAGTGATTCGATGCCTTTTTCAATACCGGCAAAGTTGAGTGTGTCCGCGTCACGGAGCACGGGTACAACGAGTCCCTCTTCGGTGGACACCGCAATTCCAATGTCGTAGTAGTGCTTGTACACCACTTCATCACCATTGATTTCGCTGTTAACGGCGGGGAATGCCTTGAGTGCGCTCACTACTGCCTTGGTAAAAAACGACATAAATCCCAATCCAACGCCGTTTTGCTCTTTGAACGCATCTTTTTTCTTCTTGCGAATATCAATGACGCGTAAGAGGTCCACCTCGTTGAACGTAGTCAACATGGCTGCTGTCTGCTGTGCGTGCACGAGCCGTGTTGCTATGGTTTGACGTCGGCGTGTCATCTTGATGCGTTCTTCACGCCGACTACCAGCGGCTCCTGGAGTCGTGGTCACAGGCGCAGGCGTACTCGTCGCTTTGTTGATGACATCTTGTTTGGTGATGCGACCGTCGGGACCACTCCCACTCACGGTGCGTAAATCCACACCCGCATTCGCTGCCACATTGCGTGCAACCGGTGTGGCAGCAGCGCTCGGCGTTGCAGGAGTGGCTGTTGTCTCAGTGTCCTTGGTAGGAGCAGGCGTAGCCGCCGGTCTAGTGGCTTTTGCGGTCTCGTCAATGGTTGCAATCAGCTCGCCTACGGCCACCGTATCGCCAGCCTGTTTATGCAGTGCAACGAGTACACCAGCTGCCGTCGCACTAACTTCTACATTCACTTTGTCAGTCTCGAGGTCGGCAATGACGTCTCCGGCATTGACCGCATCCCCGACGTTTTTGTGCCAGCGTGCCAGTGTACCTTCTACAATGGACTCACCGAGCACCGGGACTTTAATCTCAGTTGGCATCACTCTTCTCCACAATGCTGGAATTAGGCCATCACCACTGGGTGGACATCAATTTCGCCGTATACAGCGGAATGAATCAATCGCTCTTGCTCTTCGGCGTGATCTGACTGCGAGCCCTCTGCGGGGCTGGCCGAAGGTGCACGTCCCACGTATCCAAAGGGCATAGTGGCAGGCAGGAGCGCTTTGATGCGTGGTGCAACATACGTCCATGCACCCATGTTCTGGGGCTCTTCTTGCATCCACACTACTTCTTTGACGTTGGGGTATTTGGTAATCACCTCTTTGAGCTCTTCTGCGGGGAAGCTGTACAGCTCTTCGATGCGAATCGTTGCAACGGACGGGGTCTGATCTGGTGATACCGTACCCACCAGGTCTACGTAGACTTTGCCCGAGCACAGAATCAATCGTTCTACGCTGTCGCGCCGATCGTGTGTGAACGGGTCATCGAGTACACGATAAAAGCGTCCTTCGGCCAAATCTGCCAGCGACGAGCCAGCACGAGGATGGCGGAGTAGGCTTTTGGGTGTCATCAAAATTAACGGACGTGGGTCTTCGGTGCGGAGCATGGCTTGTCGGCGCAACAGGTGAAAATACTGCGCTGCCGTCGTACAATTGGCCACGCGAATGTTGTCATCTGCGGCTAGTTGCAAGTAGCGTTCCAGTCGCGCACTCGAATGCTCCGGACCCTGACCTTCGTAGCCGTGTGGGAGCAATAGGACGAGTGAAGGCTGAAGCCCCCATTTTTTGCGACCAGAGACGATGAATTGGTCAATGATGACCTGTGCGCCGTTGGCAAAATCACCGAATTGTGCTTCCCAAAGCACCAACGTGTCCGGTGCGTGTGAGCTGTAGCCGTACTCGAATCCGAGCACCGCATTCTCGGAGAGGGAGCTGTTGTAAACCGCAAACGATGCGGTTGCATGTGGTAAATGTTGGATTGGCGCATATACGTCGCCATTTTCAAGGTCGTGTAGTACAAGATGCCTGTTGCTGAACGTGCCACGCTGACTGTCCTGCCCCGACATGCGAATCGGTACCCCTTCGGCGAGTAATGAGGCAAACGCTAGCGCTTCTGCATGTGCCCAATCAATCCCGCCAGCCTGGGTAATTGCCTGTTTGCGTTTGTCAAACATGCGCGCCAACTTGGGGTTTACACTGAAACTTTCAGGAACGTGGAGCAGTGCGTCGTTGTAGGCGACCAGCTTTTCAGCACTTACTGCCGTTTGCGTACGTCGTGCAATCCCTGCCGGTGGTTGCGTGAGTGCTTCAGGCAAGACTGGATTCGTTTCTGCGTCGTGTTTGGCTTGACTGAGTGTCTTTTGTAGTTGGTTGATGATTTTGTCGGCCTCACCCTGGGTGATAATCCCTTCTCCGACAATCTGTTCACTCCACAGCTCGCGTACCGTCTTGTGTTTGCTGATTTGCGCATACATGACGGGCTGAGTGAAGGTGGGTTCATCGCCTTCGTTGTGCCCCCAGCGCCGGTAGCCGACCAAGTCAATCAAGAAATCTTTGTGGAATTCGTTGCGATATGCGAGTGCCATACGAGCCGTTGCAATGCTCCAGAGCACATCATCAGCATTCACATGCACAATCGGAATTTCAAAGCCTTTTGCCAAATCGCTCGAGTAGAGTGTGGTGCGACTATCATGTGGGTCGGTGGAGAACCCGATTTGATTATTGAGGATGATGTGGATTGTCCCGCCAATGCTGTAGCCGGCCAGCCCAGACAAGTTGAGTGTTTCTGCCACGATGCCTTGACCGGGAAAGGCTGCGTCACCGTGAATGATAATTGCAAGCGACGCATTGCGATCACGCGTTGGTGGTCCACTGACATCGCGCGTATCTTGTACCGCACGAGCGCGACCGGCCACCACCGGGTTGACGAATTCGAGATGGCTTGGATTGGGGGCAAGGGTAATGGGCATTTGCTCAATGCCACTCTCCTTGAAGACGCGCTTTGCACCGAGATGATACTTGACATCACCCGTCCAGCCGTGTGCCTCGCGGACCACGGGATGGTGTGCATCGCGATGTGCCAGGATGAATTCACTCAGGATGTGATGATACGGCTTGCCCAGGGCATGTGCGAGGACGTTGAGTCGGCCACGGTGTGCCATCCCGATGATGATTTCTTTGGTGCCATTTGCTGCCGCATTGCGCACAATTGAATCGAGCATCGGCATCAAAATATCACAGCCTTCGAGCGAGAAGCGTTTTTGGCCGACGAACTGTGTGTGCAGGAAGCGCTCAAATGTCTCCACTTCGCTGAGTCGTTCGAGGATTTCACGTTTGCGCCGATCCGAGGTGCCATAGTAAAAGCGTCTCGTTTCAATGGCATCATGGAACCACTTGCGTTCTTCGTAGATTTGGATGTGATCTGGTTCGTAGCCAACTGTCCCAGAGTAGAGCGCGCGAAGTTTCATCACAGCGTCGTATGCATTTTCACATTCGTTTTCAAGCGGGCTCCGGAGGATGGTGGCTGGGAGTTGTTGCAAAATCTGAGGGGTCAGCCCGTGGTACGCAAGATCGAGACTCGGATCGCCAAGTGGCTTTTTGCCGAGCGGGTCTATCGACGCTGCTAAATGCCCTACTTCACGAATAGTACGCACAAGCCGCGCTGCTGCAATTGCGTGCACGTTGTCTACGGACGACGTAGTCGTGCTGGTAGGTGTGACCTGAGTGGCGTTCTGTTCGTCGTGCAAAAGTTGCGCATTCTGGGCGAACCAGTTCCGAAAATCGGCGTCTACGGATTCCGGGTCTTTGATGTATTGCTCATATAATTCTAGTACGTATCCCGCATTGGGACCAAAAAAATCAGCGATAGATTGCATCATGCACTCCTCAATAGCCGTATGCATGAACACACGGAATGGCGCCATTGCCAAGCGCCTCTAGTATATGAGGTGATGGGTACACCGTCAAGTAAAATCTCTTGTTCTCACTATACCGCATACGATGTATCCATGCACCGCATGGCACTTTGTTATAATGCCTATTAAGAAAAGAAACGGAGGGGCATGTGCGTATTCCTCGCGCCTTGATAACCGCGGCATCACCCGCACAACAATCACTACCGTTACAGCGCATCGTGGACCGTGATGGGGTAAGCAAACCGCTATTGCGGATTATCGCTGACGAAGCACTGCATGCCGGGATTGAGGAAATCGTCGTGGTGGTTGCACCCGGTAGTGCAGATCCGTATCGTGATGCCGTGCCAGACATTGCCAAACATCTCATATTTGTCGAGCAGTCTGCCCCACGCGGATATGGGCATGCCATATTGTGCGCCCGCGAAGTGATTGGTGATGCGCCTTTCTTGCATCTTGTTGGTGACCATATTTACATAAGCAACGAGGCACGCAACTGCGCCAAGCAAATCGTTGATTTGGCTGTGAGCGAAGCGTGTGCTGTCTCGGCAGTGCAGTCCTCACGCGAACATTTGCTCCCCTACTACGGTGTGGTAGCCGGTCGTCCGCTCCAAGGGCATCAGCAGGTGTACTCGATAGAGCATGTCATCGAAAAACCAACCCCCACTGCTGCAGAACAACTGCTGATGACGCCAGGACTCCGGATTGGACACTATTTGTGTCTCTTCGGGATTCATGTACTTACGCCGCAGATTTTTGACATTTTGCAGGCACAACAGCACGACGCACCCACCGAGATTCTCCATTTGTCCCCTGCGTTACAAGTATTGGCGCGGCGTGAACGCTACCTGGCACTTGCGCATATCGGTCGGCGCTACGACACTGGGGCCAAATACGGTCTGCTGACGGCGCAACTTGCACTTGGGATGCAAGGTGTGGATCGTGACGATGTCATGGCCACATTGGTCGAACTCATGCTACACCGTCGCAGTGAATAGGAGCCGCCGTGTCACGACTCTGTGCCATAATTGTTGCGGATGAAGCGGAGCAGCGCGATACAGCGCTCGAAGAAGTGTGTGCATCGGCATCGTATGCAACGCTCATCGCAGAAATAGATGCGCTCGAAGACTTTCGGCATCAACGTACCAATCTGTACGAACGTGTGCGAGCCTTGTTCTTTCTTTATGCCATTCATCGCTTCTATCTGCCGGCCCATTATCCGGCTACGCATGCAGCGTATATTCCATTTGATGGATATACGCATCTACTCAATCGTCGCTTTGAAGAAGCGATCAGTGAATTCGTGCGTGCGTTTCGTGATGCACCATCTGATGCATTGTCGAGTGCACTTGCCACGGCGTACCATCAACTCGCTTTTCAAACACTCGCCAACCAAGTTAGACAGAGTGTACGAGCGGTACGCGGAAATCAGTGGATGTTTCGTATGGGGCATCCTGCGGATTATCCGCTCCGCATCCACCCACGTCTACTCCAGCGTGACACAGATCATGCGTTTCCCATTCTGCGCGAAGCCACTCCTGTACGCATGGATTTAACACACAGTGGTTGGAGTGATATCTTTTTCTTGGGCATGGATTTCCCTGCTGGTGCACAAGTGCTCAATATTTCTGTGGACCTCGCTGTGCTTGGGCGTGACCACGCCACCCGCCCACCGGTTGAGGCCTATCTCCGCATCATTGATGAACCACTGTTGCGGCTGACAAGTGTGGATCTTGGTGTGACTGCAGAAATAACCGAACTCAGTGAAGTCTTTGACTTTGGGCGCGACTACATGGGGTTGCTGAAGGGCGCAATAATTGCTGCGGGAATAATCCCACCAGGCCTCGAAAGCTCTAATCGTTCACTGGCGGACGTGCTTGCACGACTCGTGGCCCCCGGGCATGGGCTCGAGCTGGTTTCGGCAGTCAACGACATCCCCAAGGGGTCGCGTCTTGCGGTATCCACGAACCTATTAGCGGCGCTCATCTCCGTGTGTATGCGGGCAACGGGGCAGACCGATTCTCTTGTAGGTGGCCTGGTCGAAACAGAGCGCCGCTTGGTCGCTGCCCGTGCCATCCTCGGCGAATGGCTGGCTGGTTCTGGGGGAGGCTGGCAGGATTCCGGGGGGGTATGGCCGGGGATTAAACTCATCATGGGTGTGGAAGCGCAGGCAGGTGACCCCGAATACGGCATAAGCCGGGGGCGGCTTTTGCCACGTCACCAACTTCTTGATACCGGCGATATTTCAATGCAGGCGCGCCAGCGTTTGCAAGAGAGTTTGGTCCTCGTGCATGGTGGCATGGCCCAGAACGTTGGCCCAATCCTAGAAATGGTGACTGAAAAATACCTGTTGCGTGCTGCCCATGAATGGCACGCCCGTGGTGAAGCCATAACGCTTATGCAAGAAGTCATCGCTGCTCTCAAAGCCGGTGATATGCGGCGCCTAGGTGCAGTCACCACGCAGAATTTTACGGGACCAATCCAGACCATCATTCCATGGGCAACCACGCGATACACTGAGGGCCTCATTGACGCCGTAAAGTCGCGTTTTGGCGATCAGTTCTGGGGATTTTGGATGCTCGGTGGGATGTCGGGTGGTGGTATGGGATTCATCGTTGACCCGGCAATCAAGTCGGACGCACAAGTTGCACTCCAAGAAATCATGGATGCCCAACGTGCAGAATTGCAGCACGCGCTGCCCTTTGCAATGAAACCCGTGGTCTACGACTTTGCCATCAATGAACGTGGTACGTGGGCGGATTTGCTCCCCGTTGATAACCGATTGATGCCAGTCGGTTATTATGCACTGCACATGCCTCGTTTGCTCCGTGCCGATGCTAAAACAGTCAACATGACGCGTCGACGTGAACTCGACTATTTCGGTAATGCATGTCTCTCTCGTCCAGAATTGGCACGTGTGGTACCGATGCTCTTCGACCGCATGTTGCCACATGTGAGTAGCGACACGACTACTACTCCACGTGTGCTCGACGTGCTCACTGCGCATGGATTCGACCGAGAACTCCATGAGCAGATTCGTGCAGACATGAAAATTGGTCGGATCGGGTTGATGCAAAATCGGCTTCCTGCGAGTAGTACCATCCGCGATGTCGAAGTCGGTGATGTTGTGGACGCCACTGCTGACGTGAGTCCAGACGTGTGGCAGGTTGGCCAAGATGCGCTTGCCCAAGGCATGGTGGCCGTGGTGTCACTTGCAGGTGGTGCCGGGAGCCGCTGGACACAAGGCGCTGGTGTCGTCAAAGCACTCCATCCATTCGCAAAATTTGCTGGACGCCACCGAACCTTTGTGGACGTGCATATCGCAAAGAGTCGCCAAATCGCGCGTCGCTATGGCACTGCACCCGTCCATGTATTCACCACCAGTTATCTGACCGATGATCCACTACGTCAGGCGAGTCAAACGGGTCATGCACAAGCCTTCAATTATGCGGGTGAAGTAGTCCTTTCGCAAGGACGTTCAGTTGGGCTGCGCTTTATTCCCATGGCTCGGGATTTGCGCTTTGCCTGGGAAGAAACGCCCCACCAGCTTCTCGACGAACAGGCCCAAAAAATGCGCCAAAGCGTGCATGCGGCGCTAATCAACTGGGCACGGAGTAGTGGTGAAGGTGCCGATTACACCGACAACCTACCCCATCAGTGCATGCATCCTGTTGGGCACTGGTTCGAGCTTCCCAACATGTTGCGTAACGGGGCTTTGGCCCACCTGTTTCGCACACAACCACAGGTAAAGTATTTAATGATGCACAACATTGATACGCTGGGAGCCATACTTGATCCAGGCATTCTTGGACTCCACATCTGTTCTGGGCGCACACTCTCGTTCGAAGTAATTGCTCGGCGCATTGATGACCGCGGTGGTGGTTTGGCTCGTGTGGACGACCAAGTGCGCCTTGTTGAGGGTTTAGCTATGCCTCGAATCAGCGATGAGTTTGCCCTGCGCTACTACAACACGTTGACCAATTGGATTGATATTGACGCGTTGCTGACAATATTCGGGTTGACGCGCCACGATGTCTTGACCGACGAAGATCGTGTATCACAGGCCATTCGTAGTGTGGCGCAACGCATGCCCACATACGTGACCATCAAAGACGTGAAAAAACGTTGGGGTAATGGCCAAGAAGATATCTTTCCAGTAGCGCAGTTTGAGAAGCTGTGGGGTGACATGACATCGTTGCCAGACGCGAATTGTGGCTTCTTACACGTATCACGCTTGCGCGGTCAACAACTCAAAGACCAAGCTCAGCTTGATGGCTGGTTGCGTGATGGGAGTGCCCGTTTTGTAGAAGCATACTGTGATTGGTCATGACAATGAACGACGAGATCCAGATTTATTTGTGGGACGAATTATCAGCAGCGCAACTGCAACAAGTCAACGCACGGATTGCGACGTTGGCCGTGTGGCGCAACTTGCCACGAGGACGTGCGTCATCAGTTGCCGTTGCGTGGCAGCGTGAGCAGTTGGTTGCCGCAGTCGCACTCACCCACGACCGTGTTGGCATTGATGGCGCAGACGTTGATGTGGCCGTCGTACGTGAGACATATTGTGCATCACCGGGGACGCATGATGTCGTGGTGGAGACGGTGATGCATCAAGCATTATCACTGCTCGCCGAAGGAATCAGCATCATCATGGTGCAGGGTAACGTCAGTGACTGGACACGGCACGGATTTGCACCAGTCTCGCTTAATTCATCGATTCGGCAGCAAAATGCACCGGCACTTGCCATTCCGCAGTTGGCGCGTTACGCTGTTCCTACTGCCACAGAATGGGAAATCATGCGGAGTATGGCGCTGTTGCAGGCCCGTCGCACTCCCACATGCTACGATACCGCACAACTGCCAAAACGCCCTTGGGTGCTTTTAGATGGACGTGATGGTCAGCTTCGTGCCGCTGCAGACGTGGTGCATACCACGGATACGAGTCGTGTGGTTGCTGCGGTGGCAAGTGATGATGGTGCAGCGTTCGATCTAGTGCAGCAGCTGTGGTACACCGCTATCGTACCGTACAAGCCGTCGTTGCAACTACCCACAGCGCATGCATGCGCACAAGCAGCACTCGCACAGTATGGCGTAATTACCCAACATGCTGCTGTGGATGTTTGTGCTATGGCAGGTGTAATCGATCTCCCCATGATGCTTACTGCACTGGTGCCAGCGTTTGAACGTCGCTTGCGTGCGTCGGCATATGCAGGATGGCAGGGTGGCGTGCGCATCGAAATCAGCGATGAACGAGCGATGCTCATAATCAACGATGGGCGGGTGCGTGTCATTGACGGCACCCGAGAGGCAGATGTGCGCATCAAACACGTTGATGTGGCTGCACTTGCGCAGCTTGCGTTTGGCTACCGTTCGGTGGCATTACTGCGCCGAGCCGGGTTGCTTAATTGTGACGATACTGAACTCCCACTGTGCGATGTGCTCTTTCCGGCATGTCATCCGGTGATTGTGCTTGAGTAGAAAGTAACCATGTGACGGTCACTGTACACGATGTCATACAACTGATACTCCCGCATCCAGCGCAAATCCTTGCCGGGGAGAGCGGTGCCTATCGTAGTGTGTCATGGCCGGCAGTGGCACGTGCAGTAGCACCGCTCTTTACGGATCTCAACGGCAACGAAATTGCATTAATTTCCATGAACACGCTCCGTGATGTAGATCCACCGATTACCCTTGCGGCACTCATCGAACGCTTGGCCGTGGTTCCAGTGAGCGCAGTGGTCATCTTCGGCAGTAGTGATGCACAGGCTGTGGCCGTAGCAGATCGCCACCAGTTGCCACTCATCAGCGTTACCGCCGATGTTGATATCCGCGAAATTGACCGTGAACTGCAACGGCTCATCAGTGACTTTGAACTGCACGTGGAACGTCGAGGTGCGCAAATTGCCCTCGAACTCGGTGAGTTGTCGTTGGCAGGGCACGGGTTGACGGGGATGTTAGCGCTACTCGCTGGCAAAATAGACCGGTCGCTGGCTCTTTTTTCGAGCAAAGGCGATCTCATCGCGTATCACGGTACGGCGGAATATCGCGTGCTGGTACAAACGCTCAGCTTGCGTGCAGGTGAGCAACGTGTGAGTGGCATTGATGTGTGGTCTTTACAGTTATCAGCTGCCAATCAATCGATTGGTACGTTGGTGCTTCTTGGTGTCTCTCTTACCAGTGCGGATCGTGCCACCGTGAAGCGCGCAGGGATGGCGTTGGCTCTTGAGCTTAGTAAAACGCAAGCACTCTCTGCTGTCGAAGAACGCTACCGAGGCAATTTTCTTGAGCAACTCGTGGCTGGTCACTTGATTGATAATGCACTACTGCTCCAACGAGCTCGAGACGCGGGGGTTGATGTTCGTAAAGTGCATGTGGCGGTGTTGTGTCTGCTTCCTCCTACGGTACAAGGTACTGCACATTCACTAATTTCTACTTTGCTCCCCTCGATGCCATCTGCTATTTCTACGATGCCCCATGCGCTCGGTGTCATGTGCATGGTGCCATGTGATGCAAAGGTGTCCGTCAGTGCGGACCTGCTTATTGGCCTATTTGAGGATGTCATTAAACGCTTCCCTGCGAGTAAATTAGCATATGGACGCGTCGTGGCTACTCCGCAGGAATGGGCACAATCGTTGCACGATGCAGAACTCACCGCCCAATTATTGCGCAATTCACCGCGAACAGTGCTTGGATACGCAGATATAGGCGTCTACCAGCTATTGTTGCCGATGCTCAAATCACCAGAAGTGCTGCACTTCCACCGACAACAGCTCCAGCAATTGCTCGACTATGAGCATTCGGCGGATGGCGAGTTGCTCCAAACACTCGTCGCATATTTCGACTGTAACGGCAATCTTGCGCGTACCGCCGAACATATTCATGTCCACCGGAACACATTGTTGTATCGGTTGTCGCGAATTACCCAGATATGTCGGATTGATCTCGAAGATGCAGAAACTCGGTTGTCGCTGTGGGTGGCGCTCAAACTCCATCGTCTCATTGAATCATCCAAGCACGAATAGTCATTCATCGTTGTACGAAACGAAAGGGCACCTATGACATCCTCACACGTAATGGTCGTCACTGGCGCAACCAACGGTATTGGTCTCATCACTGCGCACGTACTTGCGCAACATGGCGCGCGCGTGGTACTGGTTGGACGTTCACCAGAACGGCTCGCCATGGCTGTGGCGCACATCCAAGCGACGAATCCAGATGCCTCCTTAGATACGGTCTGTGCCGATCTTTCAGCGCGACGCGATGTTTTGGCTGTTGCAACGCACATAAAGTCACACTACGACAGAATAGATGTGCTCGTCAATAATGCGGGTGCCTATTTTGCCACACGTCAGCGTAGTAGTGACGGCATTGAAATGACATGGGCATTAAATCACATGGCGCCATTCATTTTGACCAATGAACTGCTTGATCTCTTTCGTCAGAGTGCTCCAGCGCGGATAATCACGGTGTCTTCTATGGCGCATCAATCCGCCAAAATCAACTTTGATGACCTGCAAGGAGAGCGCCGATATAGTGGCTGGACCGCGTATGCGCAGTCTAAATTGGCCAATATCCTCTTTACCTACGAGTTGGCCGATCGCTTACAACAATCGGATATTACCGTGAACTGTTTGCATCCGGGTTTCGTGGCAACGGGTTTTGCACAGAACAATGCGGGATTTATGGCTGGTGCCATGGCGGTGTTACAACGATTCTTTGCCATAACACCCGAAAAGGGCGCAGAAACATCTATTTTCCTTGCGACGAGCCCAAGTGCTTCTCAGGTGACAGGGCGCTACTTTGTTGATTCCAAAGCTGTTGCATCTTCTCCTGCGTCGTACGATGTGACCACACGGCGCCGTTTGTGGGAAATCAGCACTAAACTTGCACAGAGCTAAATTCGACACCCCCGTGCAATTGGATTGCACGGGGGTGTCGTTTGTGGAAGTTATGCCGATGGTTTGTTGTCGTTGCGGTCGTTTTCGAGTGATGTTGCCAGTTTGCGTAGTTCGTCGTTGATGTTGGCGAGTCCTTGTACTACTTTGGCATGAGCATCAATTACTGCTGGGTTGGTGAGCGCTCGTTCTACGGCTTGTTTGCCCTTTTCCGTTACCTCGACAACGCGCTCGTCGCTCCGTACCGTTTGCAGTCGCTCTACAAGTTCGCCAACACCACGTTGGAGCTCTTGTTGGATCTGTTGTGCCTGATTGCTTGCTAGAAACGCACGTGCCACTGCTTCGATTTGTGTGCCAAATGCGCGAAGCTCACTGACAAGTGAGGCGCTGGTGTGCGTGTTGTCACTTTCCGTCGTCTGTTGATCCTGTGGTGCCGTGGTGTTCGTGTTAGTCATGATAGACTCCCTTTCTTTGACCCTGCCTTTTCAACGTTTAGTATAGGGTGAAAGTTGCATATCGGACAGTGCGCAAGATGAGTATTTTCTCAGAATCTCCTGCGCTTGCATCTGTACCTGTTTTTCAGTATAATTAAGTTGATAAAATTGAGTGTAAAACTCATGTATAAAGGGGGCAAGTATGGCGCGGATACATCGTAGCATTGTGGATTTGATCGGGAATACGCCATTGGTGCAAATTAATGCACCTAACGCGCAGGTATTAGCCAAATTAGAGTGGTTCAACCCGGGTGGCAGTGTGAAAGACCGTATCGGTTTGGCGATGATCCAAGCTGCCGAAGATGCAGGGGCGATTACCCCGGGAAAGACGGTCATCATCGAGCCAACTAGTGGTAACACGGGGATTGGTCTGGCAATGGTTGCAGCAGCGCGTGGGTACAAGATTATCTTGACCATGCCCGAATCCATGAGCATGGAGCGCCGCAAGCTCCTCAAAGGGTTCGGCGCACAACTCGTGTTGACTCCGGCCAGCGAAGGAATGCGCGGGGCCATTGCCCGTGCAGAAGCATTGGCCGCCGAAACCCCAAATGCATGGATTCCCCAGCAATTTAACAATGGGGCGAACCCTGATGTGCATCGGCGCACAACGGCGCTTGAAATTCTCAATGATACCGACCATGCCATTGACATATTTGTGGCGGGAGTTGGCACGGGTGGTACAGTGACGGGTGTTGGTGAAGTCATCCGTCAGTACAAACCATCGGTGCAAATCGTAGCAGTTGAGCCCGAAGCGTCACCTGTCCTTTCTGGTGGTCAACCGGGGCCGCACAAGATTCAGGGTATTGGAGCAGGATTTGTGCCCCAAGTGTTGAATACGGGCATTTATGATGAGGTGATCCGGGTAAGCAACGATGACGCGATGGCGACTGCACGGCAGCTCGCACAGCAAGAAGGGCTGATGGTGGGGATTAGTTCGGGTGCTGCCGCCTATGCGGCACTCCAACTGGCGCGTCGCCCTGAGAATGCGGGCAAGATGATCGTCTTCATTTCCGCCAGCAATGGCGAGCGCTATCTGAGCACAGCACTCTTTCCCGATGAAGCGTAGCGGTTGATGTATGACGGCGCCGGTTGCGTACAGACGCAATCGGCGCTTTTGTTACAATACCAGCAGCACACATTGAACGAATGGTACAAACATGGATGCGCTGCTGGTTACTCTCCAACACGAAGCTGATGACTATGTGAGCACCGCTTCTAGTTTATCATCGTGGTCTCTTTCCATCCTCAACCGACTCAATGACTACATGGCCATCATTGTTCCGCCGCTGAAACTCCGCGTCCGTAGTTTTGTGCTCCAGCACGTGTCGAGTCAACGCATCGAAATCCGTGTGATTGGTTCGTCGTTGCTCGTGGTGGTTTTTGCTCCGGGTGAGTTGCTTGCCGGCGAAATCGTCTATCTGCGTCAGTGTGCACAAAAGCGCCTCGCTGCCCCGCAACTCATCAGTGCCGATATTTCGTACAACTTGATTCCGGTTGGGGTATTGGTCTACACGCACTGTGTGGGTAGTACGTTGTGTGACGTCCAAGATGAAACTATGTATCGTGTGGGAGCGCGGCACGTGGGGCGTTTGTTGCGCTCGTTGCATACGCAACCGATGCCGGGATGGGGCGCGCCAACAATGCGTAACACCTGGGATCATACCAGCTGGCGGGATGCACTCAAGCATTGGATGTTCGCCCAGACCCCCATCCAAGAGTTGGCTTCACCGGCCATGCAGACGGCTAATTTTCGTATCTGGCATGAACTTATTAGCGACGACTATTTGCGCACCATTACGCCGGTATGTCTCCATGGTGCACTCTCGTGTCAGCACATGATGGTCACTCTCCATAGCCATGTGCAACTCGAAGGCCTGGTGCGCCCCGGTATGATTGTGGCCGGTGACGCCATGTTTGATTTGGCGAGTGTGATGCGTGGCGCTGTGGCGCTGCCATTGCGTCAAGGGATTATCGAGGGGTATACGGCTAGTGTGCCGTTGCGCAGCGATGAAATATCGCGTATCAAAAGGCTCACCGTGTTGTGGCGTGTGATGGAGTTGTTGGTAAATCCCGACGTTGATGAATCCACATTGGCAGCGAGTACGCATGCTGCCCTCGACGCTCTACTCGTGTAGATGGCGGTGTAGTGCCTGATCTTCGAATGAGCGTGGATCATCGTTGGGTTCGAGATGCGTGATTACACTACTATTGGGAATCGCTTGATGGATGGCGATCTCGATGCGCTCGAGGACTTCGTGTCCCTGATGCACACTCCAATTCCCTGGTACGAGCACGTGCATGGAAACAAATTTGCGAGAGCCAGAACTACGCGTGCGCACCGCATGAAACGTGATCTCGTGACTGGCGTATTGCGCTAAGATGGCATCGAGTTTCTGTGTGTCTTCATGGTGAAAACTTGCATCGAGCAATCCGTTCATGGAGCGTCGGACCAAATCCGAACCGTTGCGGATGATGTTGACTCCCACTGCCAGCGCCAAAAGTGGGTCTACCCACCACAGGGGTGTCATACTGGCGATGACCACACCAATGCTCACCATGATTGATGAAACCACGTCACTCATCAGATGGTGCGAATCGGCTTCGAGTGCAATTGAGTCATGCTTTTTGGCAGCCACCATCAACCATTTCGCCAGCACATAATTAACGACTGTCGTTACCAAATTGATGGCGATACCGGTGGTAGCAGCCGTGATGGGTTGTGGGGTGATGAGATGATCTACTGCATTGTAGATGATGCCAATCGCGGCTACTACGATGAGAGCACCTTCGAATCCACTGCTGAAATACTCGGCTTTGTCGTGACCATGTGCATGGATGTCGTCAGGGGGGCGTGCCGATAATGATAGCGCCCATATCGCTGCGGTGGCTCCGAGTGCGTTGACAATGGATTCGATGGCATCGGAGAGCAGGCTTACTGAACCAGTCAAACGGTAGGCGAGTGTTTTTGCGATAATCATAAAAATCGCCACTGCCAACGAAATCCACGCATACCGACGAAGTTCCATGTGGGATTCTCACAACAACGAAATCGGGTCCACGTCAATAGTAGCACGAGTCTGCGCCGTGATTTGACCTAGTACACCCCGTAGATGTGCAGTAGAAATAATGACTTGCCAGCGATACATGTTGCGCACACGGGCGAAGAAGCATGGCGCAGGGCCAATGATGCGTGTTGTTTCTCCGAATGCCGCAACGAGCTCACTGAGCAGTGCGGTATCGCGGCGTGCATGTGATTCACACGTACGATTGTCACGATGTGACCAGACGAGTTTGATGAATCGTGTGAAAGGTGGGTACTGCATTTTTTTGCGGTAGAGCAGCTCTTGCGTGTAAAAATACTCACTGTCATATCGCGCGGCTGCTTGGATGGCGTAGTGTTCCGGTTTATAACTCTGCAGGATGACATCGGCAGCTCCGGCGCGTCGGCCAGCGCGCCCCGCAACCTGTGTTAGTAGCTGATACGTACGTTCGGCTGCCCGGATATCTGGTAAATGGAGCGCTGTGTCCGTATTGACCACGCCCACGAGCCGGATGTTTGCAATATCGAACCCCTTGGCGATCATTTGTGTACCAACAATAATCGCCGATGCATGTGCATTCACCTCTGCAAGCAACCGTTTATGGTCCGTCATGCTGTCTGCGGTATCGCTGTCCCAGCGAATGACGGGGGTTTGGGGCCACTGTTGCGCTACGATGTCTGTCAGGCGCTGTGTGCCACTCCCAATGTCGAGAAATTCGTTGTGGAAACAGTTTTGACAGTTTTCATTGACATAACTATTTTTGCCACATGTATGACATATTCCGATTGTGTGATGATTGCGCATATGTATGACGAGCGGGGTGCTACAGGCACTACAACGAGCAGTCGCACTGCAATGGCGACAAATCCGTGCCGAAACACTCCCCCGCCGATTCAGGAGTAGCAAGACATGGTGATGTGCATCGAGGTGTGCCTGTATGCGCTCAGCTAAAGTTTTGCCCACCAGTCCATATGGGTCAATGGTTGTTTCATTGCGCATATCCACGATGCGGATCGGTGGCCGCGGAATGACCTGTTGTGTCACGTCTATTCGTTCAGGTAAATCGAGCTGGGTGATGCGCGCAGTGCGAGCCGCTTCGATGAGTTCCACCGAAGGTGTCGCACTCCCGAGAACTATCGGACAGCCACAGAGTTTGGCATAGATTACCGCACTGTCTCGTGCATGGTAGTTGATACCCATTTCACTTTTAAATGACGCATCATGCTCTTCGTCAACGACGATTAGTCCGAGAGTGTGGATGGGGGCGAAGAGAGCGGATCGTGGTCCGATGATGACATCGTATTGCAGTTTTTGGATGGCGTGCCAACGTTGTGTGCGTTGGTTCGGTGAAAGTTGACCGTGCAACACGACGACGCGTCCGGGGAATCGCTGTGCGAAGCGGTCAGCTAATTGCGTGGTGAGGGCGATTTCTGGTACCAGTACCAGGGTCTGCGCTCCACGTGCGATTACTGCACGCATGACCGCACAATAGACTTCTGTTTTGCCGCTACCTGTCACGCCATTGAGTAAAAAGACATTGTGATTTCCGAGGTGTTCGCCGATTCGTCGTGCGGTCTCGGCTTGACGTGTGGTCAGGCTGACTGGCGGTGGAAGTGATGGGGGCGTTGCAGGTACCAGATCATCGTATGATTCGGCCACGATACCGCGTCCAATGAGTGTGGCAAGTGCGGTTTTTTGTGTAAATGCTTGTGCAGGTAAACGCTGTTGTGGTGCGGCACGAAGCTGTGCGATGATTGTTTGCTGTGCATGAGCGCGACTAGGCAGTGTGGTGTCGTTGATTAGCGTAATCATGCGTTGTTGTGCAGGTGAAACTGCTGCTGCCACGATAACATAACGCTGTTCGATGTAGCCCCGTTCGCAGAGATGGTTGATCAGGATACGAGCACGTGCTGCGTGCTGCACGAAGATGGAGTCAATGTGATGCTCGTTGATGACGGCTTGTTTGCGCAGTGCAAACAGGACTTCGCGTTCATCGCTGGGTAATTCCTGGAGCGATACGGCGTGTCCGGCCGCAGTAATCAGCCATTGGCGTTGTGGTGTGGCCATGCCATGATGGGGCAGGAACGCATACAGCACATCGGCGAGCGGAGTAAGGTAGTGGCGTGCTATCCACTGTGCGAGTTGGAGTTGTACGGGCAGGAGGTAAATTTCACTACTTGCGTGAATGACTTTGAGTGATACGCTCTGTGCATCGGTCTGTGCACATTCGAGTACCACGCCAATTACCACTTGTTTGCCCAGTGGAACATAGACAACACGACCCACCGTGATATCCCAGCCAGCTGGAACGATATACGTGTACGGCGTTGCAAAGCGATGTTGACGCGCAGTTGCCAGGATTTGTACGTGTACTATGGTGGTCATCATGTCACTAGTGTACACTGCTTCACAGAACTACGACAACTCGCACGTTGTAATTTGTGAGTACGTATGGTATTATGCTTCATTGGAATCATCTTCTGCCTCACCATCGGGCACGCGCGCACGTGTCCCGCACTGAGTAAGGCAACACCATAGGAGGAACAATGCGCGACCGTAAACGTGATTACGAATTGTTGTTCATTGTGTCGCCAATGCGTTCGTCAGAGGACGAAATCGCAGCGACCATTGAACGTGTCTCGCAGCAAATCGCCACAGTCGGTGGGGCTGTTACTGGCGTGCAGCAGACGTCACCATGGGGGCGACGCAAGTTTGCCTACCCACTGCGTGAATACGCCGAAGGCGAAGCGAGCCGCCGTGTCTTCAACGAAGGGTACTACGTGTTGGTCAACTGCACGTTGCCGACGACTCAGATTCGCGAGCTCGAGCGTGTCTTCAAGCTCAACGATTCCATTTTGCGTTACATGATGACGCAAGTTGAGCCCCGTCCGGCCGTTGCCAGTGAAGTCGCCCCAGAAGCGTAGACATCGAGAGGAAGAAGATGACTGACGATAATCGCAAAGCCGGTAACCAGCGCCGCAAGTTTGGCGGCCGCCGCAAGGTCTGCATTTTCTGTGTAGACCATATCACCAGTGTGGATTACAAGGATCTCAAGCGTCTGCAACGTTTCGTATCGGAGCGTGGCAAGATTTTGCCCCGTCGTCGCAGTGGCACCTGTGCCAAGCACCAACGTTCCCTTACTGCTGCCATTAAGCGTGCCCGTCACATGGCATTGCTGGCCTTCGTGGGTGGGAATTCCCGCAGTTAATTCGTTTGCTGAGTGCGGTGCGTCTCCTGGCGCACCGCATTTGTTGTATCTGCCTCTCAGAAAGGTTTGGCATGACACAGTCAAAAGATGAATCACGCGAGCAAGCACAGCGCGTGGCTGCCAGCCGCCATATGAGCAAAAGTGAACGAGAATCTCGGCGGCGTCGGCTTGTCATTTACACTACGGCGGTTTCTGTTGCTGTAGTCATATTGGCTATTTCTATAGGTGCATTTTACGATACCATATATGTGCCATCACAACCAGTAGTGAGCGTGGGCAACGTGACACTCACCCGTGAGCAGTACGTCCGGGAAAAGCGTCTATCGTTAGCTGCAAACATGTCGCAGAACTTGTTGCTTGCGACGTTTGGTGGTCAGTTCGCAGAACGATTCCAACAGCAGAATCCGTTCCTCGAGCGCCAAATTACCACGACCACATATACCGAAGCTCCAGATGATCAAATCGTCAACGAATGGGTGCAAGCGGAAACGTTGCGTCAGGCAGCGAAAGCACAGTTCGAATTGGTCTACTCAGATGATGCAGCATTCCAGGCGTTCATCTCTGATTATGGCATGGTCTTTGCACCGACACCTACTGTTGATCCACAGCCACCAACTGAAGTCCCCACAGTGACTCCGGGTGGCCCCACTGTGACAGCGAGCCCAGAGCCTACTCTGCCCCCGCCAACTCCCACGTATGATGGCCCCAAAGCCAAGAGCGAAGCGGATAAAATGGTGGACACCATTTTCAACAACTATCAGGCATCCATGCAACAGGCAAATATGACAGGTAGCCTGACGCGTGAAGATTTCATTGAGGCGCTGCGTCGTCAATACGCACACCAGACCTTGATTCAGCGAGTTCAGAGTCAACTCATCAAAACCGAAGAGTTTACTCCCTCGACGGAGCCAAGTGGTTACGACACCAGCCACATCCTAGTGCGGGTGGACGTGCCGGAAGGCGCCACCGATGCCGATATTGAAGCCCTCTTTGCAAGCAAAAAGCCGCAAGCTGATGCATTGCTCGCTAAAGTCCGTGCTGGAGACGATTTTGCCACACTCGCAGAAACTTCATCAGAGGATTTTACCAGCCGTGCACGCGGTGGCAAAATGGACGTCTTTGATAAGAAGGGTCAGTCGGTTGCAGGAAGCATGTACGACATGAACTACGTGAGTGCTGCGATTGCACTCGCAGAGGGTGAAGTGGTTGCTGCACCAGTGCGAACCCAATTCGGTTGGCATATCATCAAGCTCGATGGTATTAACGTACCATCACTCGATGAACAAATCCGCAAGGCGCGCACAGAAGCCTATGAAAAGTGGATTGCTGACCAGGCGCTCCAGTATGTGGCCAGCTTCAACATTCCTGCTACTGCCACAGTGGAACTTGTTGCCACGGATGTTCCTGCGCAACTCCCCACTGCACCACTCGGCGGCTATCCAACTTCGACGATTACGCCCATCCCCTCGGCTACCGTAGAGGCAGCCACCGCTACTGCTACTCCGTAAACACGACTTCGCGACGACACTGTGCGCAAGCACAGTGTCGTCAACGTCCAATGTGAGGTACCGATGCGTCGCTGGAAACCGTATGCATCTTATGGTCGCTGGTTTGCACTGGTGCTCGCAGTGGTGTTCACTGCTGGCACTGTGGCATTTACCGTGTTGACCAGTCGCCACTTTCGTGGTGAAGCCATGGCGTGGGATATTAATATGACGTTTTATGCGCAGCTCATCGTGCTGTGCATCATGGTGCTGTGTGCAATTCTTTCGTGGTTGCGTTTTTTGCAGGTTTCCACGTTGTGGTATGGCATTGACCGTAACGCAGTCTACATCGCATCTCTCGGGGACACAGAAGTCGTACCGCTCGATCAAATTCGGCGCATTGATTTTGGGATGCAAGTGCTCAGCATCTCGCAGCGACTCATCCAAGGTATTGGTTCGTATTGGGGGGAAGGAGTGAGCGCTGACGGGACTGTGGTGTACGTACGCAGTACGGTGCCGCCGAGCCGCTGTTTGTTTATTACCACGGTCACTGGCGTCTATGCCATCGCACCCGCAGAAATCGAAGCATTTGTGCAGGACCTCGAGCAACGTAGTAACTTGGGGGTGACCAAGCACCTCGCGCGTGAAATCAACTATGGTCCCTGGTTCAACACTCCGTTTTGGCAAGACCGTAGCAGTCAACTCCTCCTCACCTTGGCCATCTGCATCAATCTATTGACGGTGGGGATTTTGGCATGGCATTATCCACTGCTCGGCGACACGGTACAAATGCGCTTTGACGCGATTGGTGATGTGGCCGAGTTACGACCTCGCTACCAGACCCTCTTTTTGCCCCTAGCCGCACTCGGGGTCACCGCCGTTAACCTTCTCGCCGCCTTAATTAGTTTCCGCTACGAGAAGCTTGTGGCACACATGCTCCAAGGTGCGTCTGTGGTGGTGCAACTCATGTTCTGTGTGGCTGTTCTTACCGTGGTGCGTGCCTAGTTGCTATGGTAGCTGTTTTGCATCAATCGCTTGTAGTCGTGCAATCCGTTCGGCTGTTGGTGGGTGCGTGCTAAAGAGGCTCATCACGGTTTGTGCCGAAAACGGATTGATAATAAACAATGATGCAGTACTCGGATTAATATCCGGGGCCGATTGTTGTGCCGCTTGTTCAATCTTGCGTAGCGCATCTGCAAGGGCAAGCGGTTTGCGTGATATTGCTGCACCACCTGCGTCTGCTGCAAACTCGCGATCGCGAGATATTCCGAGACGTATCAACGTGGCTGCCAGGGGCGCGATGATAATAACAGCCAGAATCATGAGCGGATTGCTCCGTGTGCCCCGCCCACCACTAAAGCGCAACAAGTAAGCTGTCTGCGCAATAATGCCTGCCATGGTCGCAGCAATCGCACTAATCAGAATGTCACGATGCTTGATATGTGCAAGTTCATGAGCGATGACGCCGTCGAGTTCGTCTTCGTCAAGCGTCCGCAAAATGCCCGAAGTTACTGCTACAACGCCATGTTCGGGATCACGTCCCGTCGCGAATGCGTTTGGTTCAGGTGTGTCTATGAGATAGAGTTTGGGCATTGGGAGTTGCGCATTATTAGCCAACGCTTGTACGCGTTGATGGAGTGCGTCGTATTCGCCGGGTGCAATTGCACGAGCACCCGTCATAGTGAGTACGGCTTTGTCCGCAAACCAGTACGACAGCAGGTTCATGATGATGGCTGCTGCAATACCAAAAGTTGCCCCTGCATCTCCCCACAGGGCAATCCCAATAATGACAACCATCATGGTAAGCGCCAACATCAACAAAAACGTGCGGATTGAAGTCATCGAAGTCCTCCACTTTGGTGATACGTATTCATCGAACGATGTATGTATTATAATAGCGTGGTTATTGATACGTGTCGCGGGGTAACTGATGCTTGTGGAGTTTCTCCAGCTCCTTAATCGCCTGGTTGGGAACATCGCATTAATCTTGACATTCTCACTCTGGGCATATCTCACGATTCGCTCATGGGGCGCTCCAGTAGCGCGAGCGCTGATGATTATGCTCTTTGGGGTGTTTACTGCGGTTGCCGCGGATGTGCTCGTACGTGATGCGACCGACGCACTCATCGTTGAAAATATCTTGCGTTGGTGTTGGATTGGCATCGTGCTCGTGCCTACGAGTATGTTGCACATGGTACTCGCACTGGCACGGCAATTACAGGTGGGGCGCAACTATCGCTGGGTTGTGGTGACCACCTATGTGATGGGAGCAGTCATCGTGTTGCTTGTCGTTGCTTCGAATAGTGTGGTGAGTGGTCCCATTCGGACGAGCATCGGACCGGCGCTCACACCACAACCACTCTTTGGTTGGGTTGCCGTGTATGCATTTACCATGGTCACCATTGCATGGGTGGTACTGTGGCGACTGCGTGCCATGGTGCTCACTCCAAGCCTACGCAGACGCATGACATACATGTTGGCGAGTTGGTATGGTCCGTTGATGCTCAGCTTTCCCGTCTTGTCATTGTGGACGAGTGCCGACATCCTGCCGGAATCTGTGCGTCTTGTCCTCGGTATTGTGGCGGCACCGATTGCGGCTATTTTCATGATGATTACGGCCTATAGTGCCACTTTTGTCGGTACTCATCAGCCTGATCGTATCGTCAAATACGACTTCATGCGCTGGTGGTTGTATGGTCCGTTTATCGGGGTAAGTATTAATTTGTTCCTGCAGGTTGTGCCTGTCATGGCGAATGTAACCCAACTGCCTGCCGACATTTGGACCGTCTTTGGCATCATGATGATGACGGTGGTCATGCCGATGCTCGTTACGCGCATCAAACCGTTCCTCGATACGCTGATTTACGCCAATGATCACGAAGATATTGATTACCTGCGTACGCTACCACGTACCACGTTTACGCAGACTGACCTTCGTCGTTTTCTCGAAAATTCATTGACCGTGTTATGTGGTGCATCGGGTAGCGACTCTGCGTTCGTAGCTGCTCCCGATGATTTTGGTGTCTACACGGTGAAGATGACTGTTGGTGGTCGTCGGCGTATCCGGCAACTCTTCGAGGATTTACCGCTCGAACAGCTCATCCAACAAGCCGCCCTGCAAGACGAAAACCAACCGCTGATCGTACATGACTACGGGATTGTCGTGTTGCGTGCACCTGACGGACAAATCGTCGGTATGCTCGGAATTCTCTACTACGAACGCATCCAACGCCCTGAAATCCAGCAGTTAATTACAACGTTGACACGACAAATCGAGCATGCATTGGTGATGGTGACGATGCAACAACGTTTGCTCGATACGTTGCGTACTATGGGACCAGAAATGTCATCTCTGCAAGCCGTAAGTTCACGCATCGAACAAGCAACACCGGATGCGCTCCGGTCACTCGAAGATGATGTGGCCATGATGCCCGAATTTGCATCTCTCGTGCGTGATGCATTGACACACTACTGGGGTGGTCCGAAATTGTCAGAAAGTCCGTTGCTTGGACTTAAGTCGGTTAAACGCGTGCGTGAGATGAGTGGTCTTAGTCCAACCAAAGCGCTCCAACACGTATTGCGTCAAGCCATTGATAACATACGGCCAGATCCAGAATTGGCGAGTAGCAATAGTAGTGAGGCGCTTCTCTACAATATTTTGGAGCTGCGCTTTTTGCAGGGGCGGCGAATCCGCGATACAGCAGTCCGCCTGACGATGAGTGAATCCGATCTCTATCGCAAGCAGCGTGTGGCCATCGAAGAAGTGGCACGTCAGATTTCATTGATGGAAGAGTTGCATCAGTCCGAAGAGTGAGATAGGGATTGTGCAACGAAGCATTGTGCATATGGTGGTAGAATAGGTTTCGGTTACGCTACAGAAAGAGGTTGATTGTGAGTGAACAAGTATACGATGTCGTCGTGGTAGGTGCTGGCCCTGGTGGCTATGTTTCTGCTATTCGAGCGGCACAATTGGGTTTGAAAGTGGCTGTCGTTGAGCGCCAAATGATTGGTGGTGTTTGTCTCAACGTGGGTTGTATCCCCACCAAGGCGTTGTTGCATACGGCTGATTTGCTCGAAGAAATCCACGAAAGTGCGAAGTTTGGTATCACTACGACAGGTGTGACACTTGATTGGAATGCGACCATCAAAAACAAAGATGGAGTGGTCAAGCAGATGACCCAGGGTGTCTCATTCTTGATGAAGAAGAACAAGATTGACGTCGTCATGGGAGATGCGACATTGGCCGGGCGTGGTACGATTCACGTCAAGTCGTCGGATGACAAAACGGCTACACTGACCACCAAGCATACGATTATTGCCACGGGTGCGAAACCGCGTGAAATTCCTGCGGTAGGGGCGGTATTTGATGGGGAGCGCATCATGTCGTCGTGGCAAGCGCTCAACATGAAGTCAGTGCCCAAATCACTGTTAATCGTGGGGGCCGGCGCAATTGGTGTTGAGTTTGCTTCCATGTATCGCACTTTTGGGAGCCAGGTGACATTGGTTGAAGCATTGCCACGCATTGTTCCCAACGAAGATGAAGAAATCAGTGCCGAACTCACCAAAGCATTGAGCAAACGCGGAATTACCATCATGTCAGGTGCCAAACTCAATAATGTGGCACATCACGGTGATGGTGTCCGGGCGGTGATCACCGATGCTACAGGCAAGGAAGTAACCGTTGATGCGGAACGCGCCCTCATTGGGATTGGGATCGTACCCAACACCAAGAATCTGGGGCTTGAGGGGTGTGGGGTAACACTCGACCAACGTGGTTTTGTGCAGGTAGATGCCTATATGAAGGCTGCTGATGGAGTGTATGCTATCGGTGACTGTGCGGTCACGACTCCGTGGTTGGCACACAAATCATCTGCAGAAGGAATTCTGGCTGCTGAAGCAATTGCTGGGCACCACCCCAAACCAATCAATTACAACATCATTCCTGCCTGCACCTACTGCTCACCTGAAATCGCAAGTGTAGGTCTCACAGAGGCCAAAGCTCGTGAACAAGGTTATGATGTCAAAGTCGGTAAGTTCTCGTTCGCCGGGAACGCCAAAGCGACGATTCTTGGGCAGCGTACTGGTTTCGTCAAAATCGTTGCCGAAAAGAAGTACGATGCGGTGTTGGGTATGCACCTGATTGGTCCAAAGGTGACAGAATTAATTGCAGAGGGTGGATTGGCTTTGTCACACGAAGCAACAGCGGAATCGTTGATGCGGACTGTGCATGCGCACCCCACCATATATGAGGCACTCGGCGAGGCTGCACATGCAGCCGCAGAGGGTGCCGCCATTCACATGTAAGCGAGTTTACCGTATGCCGATTGTGATTAATTTGACTTCTGCTGCCCATGGCGGTGCGACGCCCATGTGTGGTGATGACGGACATTCGTGTGGCCCCGACTGTGCCTGTGGCTGTCCTTATACGGGGATGCTTGAGCGTGGTAAAGTAGAAGATGTCGTGACCATTGAATCGCGCCATCCCGATGCTTGGCTGGCCATGGTGATTCCCCCGGGCGAGGATGAATATCATCCGGAACGTGCCATGTTGGTAGCCTATGGGAACGACGAGACCGAGGTATTTGCTGCGGCGAATCGTGTTACACACAACCAAGTACTGCACGTCTACTATAACGGTTCATTGGCGGATTACTTGGCATGGGCAGATGCCTAGAAACCCAAATGGAACACCCCCCAGCTCATCAGTTGAGCTGGGGGGTGTTTGTGCGCAACGGTAATTAAGCCTTTTTACCGCGCTTTACCTTTTCTGGCTTGCTACTTTTCTGCATCAGATCTTTGTCCATGGCAAAAAAGAGCTCAGGTGGAATTACAAAGTGATGGAACGATTGATTGGCCATCGCATACCAATGTTCCCACTCGTCTACGGTTTCACCTTGGAAGGTAAGAACCATTAACCACTGCGCGACGTACATCGCCCATACTTTACGTTTGCGGATGACCCCGTTGTCGTTGAAGGTGTAGAAGCGCTCTAATTTTATCAAATTACCGATGACCACGTCGTCTTGTTCGATGATGGTGCATGCGTCAAGTTGTTGCAGTCCTTGATTGAATGCTTTGGCGAGGGCAGGCGCATCATCACCTTGGGCGGTTACATCGAGCTTGTCAATCCAGACGGCCACATATGTTTGTGTGTTACTGGCGGATGGTGAGAACAATTTTCCATCACGACCGAAATCAATGTCGAAAAGATGCCAGTCACTGGGATAGCGTACCGTGAAGCGTCCGAGGTGGTCGCGAAATGTGTCGACACCGACAAATTTGGGCGTTGGGCGAGATGTTGTCATGAACGTATCCTCGTTACTACCGTAGATGCGCGCATCTGCGCAAATTTATTGACATAGTACCATAAACTATACGGCCTCACCAAGTTTAACTGCTTCACCGATCCGCATACGCTGTACGACCCAGAGTTCAAGTGCCACGACTCCCACCATCAACAGTGTTGCTGTGAGCACAATCATGAGCGTGTCAACTTGAGCGAAATGCACGACAAACGGTGGGGTATCTGGGAAGCTTCCGTCGCGGACTTTGAGGAACGGTAAATAGAGCAGACTCGTGAGTGACCCGATGGCGACTCCCATGGCGGTGCTGAAGCCGATTGTGATGAACTGCTCGATGCCAAGGATGCGCCGCAACGTCTGCTGGCTCAACCCGATGGCGCGTAGTACCCCAAGCTCGACGCTACGACGGCGTAACGCGAGTAATGTGTATGCGAGAATGCCAATCATGGACATGCCACCAGTCGCAATGAATCCCACGGAAAGCAATCCGAACAACCCTTGACGCTGCGGTTGGAGTACTTCTGCATTGATGAATGCTTCTGGTGTGTAGGGCATCACACGTAAATTATTGGCAAACGCCGCAGATTGAATACTCGGCAGTGTCGAAGGAGTGGTGTGACGCAACCAGATTTCGTAGGCGAATTTGCCATTGAGCTGATCCACGACATAGTCATAATTGACCAAAATGTAGGAAGGGCCCTCATTGTAGAGGGTGGGCATGTAGCGGGTTATATTGGCGACCATAAATGACATTTG
The DNA here is from genome assembly GCA_964569955.1 of uncultured Klebsiella sp. Taxonomy (GTDB): domain Bacteria; phylum Chloroflexota; class Chloroflexia; order Chloroflexales; family Roseiflexaceae; genus UBA965. The sequence continues at coordinate 103,258 of CAZMWB010000001.1, forward strand.
CGTGGCGGTTCCCAAGAAATCTGCACTTGCAACGAAGCGGTCGCCGATGCGCAAGTTGTAGTTGGTTGCAAATGCCTCCGAAACGATGGCTTGGTCAATCTGCTCGGTCATGCTGTTAATCAGCGCACCGAGTGAAATCGGTGCATAGTCGGTGCGCCATGATTTCGCTACCACACTCGTGAATGTGGCTGGATCAATTGCGTACATGATGCCGTTACTCGCATTGCCGTTCACCACGAGTTCCACGTTATTGGTCGCAACAAGAGTTGCCGCAGCGATTCCCGGTAATGCACGGAATTCTTCGAGTGGTACGTACAAGTAATCGAGTGATATACTAGCCGACTGTTCACCGGTGGTCGTTGAGAGTTGCGTACCACCTTGCAGGAGATCGGGATCAGGCAAATTCGGTTCATCGCCACTGATTTCTGCACTCGTTTCTACCAGTTGACGTGGCAGAAGTCGGTAATCGGCACCGCTACGGTAATGGGCTTTGTCGCTGCTGTATTGGTCGAGGGTGCGTGCCATGGATGCCGTAAATGTGGCCAGACTAATCGTCAGTATCAACAAAAACGTTGGCCCGCGTAGTGTGCCGGGATTTCTGGAAAGTTGACGTAATGCAGAAATGCCTGCAACACCAGCCGCATCGCGCCGAATCGTTGCAATTAACTGCACAATGCGTGGGAAAATGCGGATGATTAGCAACGACGTGGCCGCAATAAAGAGCGCTGGTGCAAGCAGCAATAACGGATTTTGAAATGGATTGTTGAGTGCTTGTGCTGATTCCATTCCCGGGATGCTCAACGATTTGCCAACTGCAAGTTGTTGGTAACCATACCACGCAGGAATGAGCAAAAGCACATCACCATAGACGCGCGCCATAAAGTTGGGTTTGTTGCTCCGTGCTTGAGATTGACGTAATGTAACAATTGTGTTGCGCGTTAATGCAATAGCGGGTACTACCACCGCAGGAATTGCGAGCAGTGCGATGATTGCACCGTGCCATATACTCTGCGGGAGTAGTTGAGGTGGAGGTACTGACAAACTTCCAAAGCGCAGAAATGACTGAGTAAGTGCAATGGCGCGGGCAAAAAGCAACGAAAGTGGTAATCCACAACTCAGTGCAGTGAGTGCCAGAACGATACCTTCCACGAGTGAGAGTAGGAGTAATTGCGAACGGCTTACACCACGACTACGCAACACCGCAATTTCGAGTTCTTGCCGAGCCACCAGTAGACCAGTGATTTGCCAAACAAAAGCCAGCAGAAGCCCAATCAAAGGCACACCAAACAAGAGGAGTGTGACGGTGAGCTTGCGTACTTCCGCTTGTTGTTTCTCGAGTTGTTCGAGTGGTGATTTAAACAGTTCAACACCGGGTAGGAGTTGTCCCATTTCACTGGTTACTGTGGTAATGCCAGCAGTCAGCGCGGCCGCCTTGTTGCTTTGTACGCCGGTGCCATCGTAGGCAGCGTACCAACCCGCCTGTTCGACAAATTCAGCAGGCGGCCGATTCACAAAGAGTGTCCATGTGGCTTCAGACACAAAAAAGACGTCGCTATATGCTGCCGCCGGGGTAAACCAATAGAGCTCATTGTCGTTTTTGGGTTGCCAAATACCAACGATTACCACGTTTGTCTCTAGTGCGTATTTACCACCTCTTTTTTGTGCAAAAAAGAGATCATCCACTAAGAGAGTGCTCTTCGTGGCTAGTGATTCTGCAACAATCACTTCAATCGGGCCACTTCCATTCCACGGTTGTGGAAAGCGACCTTCAACAAGTCGAATGTGATTCTCGATATCAGACAGAAACCCAATACGTGCTCGCGCAACTGACGGTGTGGTAGGTTTGGCATCCGGAAACTTGATTTCCAATTTCTCACTCGCTGCATAGCGTACGGTGGGTGGAGTAGGCAGATCAATACCGTACCCGGCCAGATTTGCCATTGCATTATCTGCTTTCGCCCATTGTTCATACGACACTGGGCGCGTGCTCGCACTGCCAAATTTGTAGATGAGTGCAAAAGGTGGAAGCCGTGTCCCAGGTGATTGATTTTCACTAATCGCGGTAATCAGCATGCGATACCCGGCGGCTTCGGCGTAGACAGGGATGCTGACGGTAAGCGCAATTGCGACCGTAAATCCAAGCCAGATGACGAATACCAAAAAGGGTTGTGCGAGTGCACGACGAACGATGGTGGTTATAAATGATAGCAGTGTGTCGGTGAAGAAAACTTTCATAACTGCATAACGCCCTTAACATGATGTACCACGCACTATTATACCGTACCATCTCTTCCAGGCATATCTGTATATTCAGCCCACATGTGAACTGCATTAAGCGGTTGTGGTATACTAGCTTTGCCTTTTTAACAGTGAGGAGCAATGAGTATGCGGTACGATTTCGACACCGTTGTCGATCGTCGTGGCGGCGACAGCATCAAGTGGAACTTGTATGGTGATGGCATGTTGCCAATGTGGGTAGCAGATGGGGATTTTAAATCGCCGCAGCCGGTGATTGATGCCCTTGTTGCGCGTTCTCAACATGGAGTATTCGGTTATGCCGGTGCTCCCGCTGAGTTGGCCAATTTACTCGTCAAGCGCATGAAAGATTTGTACGACTGGACCATTACCACCGATGATCTGGTCTACGTGCCTGGCGTGGTAACTGGTTTCAACATTGCTGCGCGTGCTGTGGCGACACCAGGTGGTGGCGTACTCGTACAAACGCCCAATTACCCGCCGATTCTCAACTGTGCCCCCAATCATGACATGGTTACGCAGACCGCCGAATTGAAGCTCGTCAACAACAACGGCATCATTGATTATCAACTTGACATGGATGCATTTTCCCACGCCATCACGCCAGAAACCAAAATTTTTATATTGTGCCACCCGCATAACCCGACCGGCCGTCTGATGAACCGGGCAGAGTTGACTGCCATGGCGCAGATGTGTGTGGATCGCGGTGTCGTCATCTGCTCCGATGAAATTCACTGTGACATTGTGCTTGATGGTCGGCAGCATATTCCCACTGCTACACTTTCGCCCGAGATTGCCCAGAACACTATCACATTGATGGCGCCGAGTAAAACATTCAACATTCCTGGACTCGGCTTCAGCTTTGCAATTATCCAAAACCCGCAACTCAGAGCTGCATACAAAAAAGTGATGGCAGGGCTTGTGCCACATGCAGGCATCTACGGGTATGTGGGGGCGTTGGCCGCTTACCGTGATGGACAAGAGTGGTTGACAGATTCACTCCGCTACTACGAGGGAAATCGTGATTTCGCTGTTGCATATGTAAAAAAATACATGCCCCAGCTGAGAATCACCAATCCAGAGTCAACATATCTGTCGTGGGTTGATTGTGGCGAGGCGGGTATCGAGGGGAATCCCAAAGAATACTTCCAAAAGTTTGGTGTGGCACTTGGTGATGGGCGCAATTTTGGCGCTCATACAGCGAATTTCGTGCGTATCACCATGGCATGCCCGCGGTCACTTCTGGCGGATGGCCTCGACATGATGCGCAAGGCCCTCGAACCACTGAGCTGAGAGTTGCGTATAATGAACGCACCTCGCGTGATGGGCGAGGTGCGTTCAACTATTTCAGGAGTAGCTATGGACCACGATTTTGATGCCGTTTATCAGCGGATTGGCACCGACAGCGTGAAGTGGAACATGTATCCAGACGACGTTTTGCCACTTTGGATTGCTGAAGCTGATTTTCGGCCACCGGAAGCAGTGGTTTCGGCGCTTGCTGAACGTGTGGCACACGGCATTTTTGGCTACACGGCGGCAACCGGGCATGCATCTGCACCTGGTGCAGGGTGGACATTTCCTGAACTCGCTGACGTCATCGTGTCGCGTCTTGCCTCACGTTATCGCTGGCATGTCACGCCAGCTGATCTCGTCTACCTCCCGGGAGTCGTGGCAGGATTTAATGTGGCCTGTAAAATAGCCGGTGATACGGGCGATGAAGTGGTCATGCATGCCCCATGCTATGGTCCAATCCAGAAAGCTGCCCCAAACCAAGGGCGAGTCGCCACCTATGCCACGCTCCGTGAAGGGGTGGATGAGAACGGATTGCGTACCTACACACACGAGCATGATGTGCTGCAAGCTGCAATTACTGCCAAGTCGCGCATGTTTCTTCTCTGCAACCCGCACAACCCAACAGGCCGCATGTTTAGTCGTGCTGAACTCACGGATATTGCGACTACGGCACTCGACCACAACATGCTCATCTGTTCGGACGAAATTCACGCAGAGCTCGTGTTGTCTGATCATGCGCACATCCCAATCGCATCACTTTCTGATGCCGTTGCACAACACACAATCACGTTGTACAGTCCGAGCAAGACGTTCAATATCCCGGGACTAGGATTCTGTGTGGCCATCATCCAGAATCCCGCGTTACGGGCAGCGTTTGTGACAGCCATGCAGGGTTTGGTTGCGAGTCCACAGATTTTTGGATACACGGGGGCACTTGCTGCGTTTCAACACGGTGATCAATGGCTGCATGATTTGACCCGCTATTTGCGACAAAATCAGCAGTTCGTCTTGTCGTATATGCGTACACACATGCCACAACTCATCCCCAACCGTGCCGAAGGGACATATCTCGCGTGGATTGATTGTCGCAATGCGGGTCTGCCGGAAGTGCCGAGTGAATTTTTCTTGCGTGAAGCCCGCATTGCACTCGGTAATGGTGGTGCGTTTGGACCAGCCGGTGAGGGATATGTACGCCTTACCATGGCGACGCAACGACAAACGCTTCAACGAGCGCTAGACGCAATGCGGCGTGCGCTTGAACCATACAGCTGAAAAAATCCATTTGACACGTTATGAAATACTCTTATACTTTATATTAACACCCGGTTATAACTGATGCGTTGAAGCATCTCATAGTTCGCCCCAGAAGGTCGACGCTGTCGGCCTTTTTATATTTTGGGGAATCAGTTTGTAGTAGCTCATCCATGGAAGAGGAGTAGCATGAAGCAACTGGTCAAAGGTCGTTCGGTACGCGTGATTCTCTTCACGCTCGTTGCCGCCATGTCGCTGATTTTAAGCGCATGCGGTGCCACAGCAACTGCGCCGGCGACAGACGAGAAGTTCGTCTTTGGTATGGTGCTGGTAGGTCCAATCAATGATGGAGGCTGGAGCCAGGCGCATTACGATGCGGGCAAGTACGTCGAGTCCAAAATGCCTGGTAGCGAAATGGTCTATGTTGATAAGGTCAATCCGGCAGATCGTCCCAACGTTAAAGTCGAGCAAGTTGTTGATGAACTCATTGCCAAGGGTGCCAAGCTTATCATCACTACCTCTGATGACTTCAAAGACGGCACTCGCGAATCTGCCAAGGCACATCCCGATGTGACATTCGTACACGCGTCAGGCGATGACGTGCTCACAGGGAAAGCACCTGCAAACCTCGGTAACACGATGGGTCGCATGGAATACGGCAAAATGATTGCTGGCTGTGCTGCCGCATTGCAATCTTCCACTGGCAATATTTCATTCATCGGACCTCTCATCAACGACGAAACCCGTCGTCTCGCCAATTCCGCCTATCTCGGCGCCAAGCACTGCTGGACTAACGTCCTCGGCAAGGATCCTGCCGCCCTGCAGTTCAATGTGACCTGGATTGGTTTCTGGTTCAACATTCCTGGTGTAACTCTCGACCCCACCAAAGTGGTCAACGATTTCTTTGCGGCTGGTTCCGATGTGGTAATTTCCGGCATTGATACACCCGAGGCTATTATCGAAGCAGCCAAAGCAAAAGCCGCAGGCAAGGAAGTGTTCGCAGTACCGTACGACTTCAAGGAAGCCTGTGCCAAGGGCGAAGCTGCATGTCTCGGCGTGCCATACTTCAACTGGGTGCCTGCTTACACCAAAATTGTCACCGACGTAAAGGGTGGCACTTGGAAGCAAGAGTGGGAATGGTTTGCTCCCGAGTGGTCAGATATTAACAACGTCGAGAAGAGTGGCATTGGTTTTGCCAAGGGAAGCGCCCTGACCGCAGATAATGCTGCCAAGCTGGACGCATTCATTGGTGAGTTAGCCGGTGGTCTGAACTTGTGGACCGGTCCAATCAATCTCCAAGACGGTAGTGCGTATCTCGCCGACGGAGTGGTTGCCACCGACGAACAAATCTGGTACATGCCCCAGTTGCTCGAGGGGATGAATGGTCAGAGCGTCAGCGAACCAAGTAACTAAGCGTGTGTAACTCAACCAGGCTCCGCACTGCGGAGCCTGGTTCGTTGTATCACAAAGGAGTGAATATGCACGTCAGTATCCGCAATTTACATAAGTCGTTTGGCGCAGTACACGCCAACAACGATATTTGTGTTGATTTTGCGGCAGGGCAAATCCACGGAATCCTTGGTGAGAATGGTGCAGGCAAAAGTACGTTGATGAAATTACTTTCGGGCGTCTATCGTCCCGATAGTGGAACCATCCGCATCAACGATACCCCTGTACAACTCGGTACACCACGTCGCGCCATCGAAGCTGGAATTGGTATGGTTGCGCAAGACCCCGTTGACGTTCCCGTGTTTACTGTCCGCGATAACATTGCATGTGGTATCCATATGCCTGCCACGCGTGATCTCCACGAACAAATCACCACATGGTGTGCCCGTCTCGGTTTCCAGTTTGCTCCGGAAACCGTGATTCGTACACTCACGGTGGGACAACGTCAGCAAGTCGAAATTGTGCGTCTCCTGATCGCTGGCTCCGATGTACTCATCCTCGATGAGCCAACCACAGGTATTACGGCAACGCAAATACACGCCCTTTTTGCCGCCTTACGCACGATTGTGACCACTGGCAAAACGGTGCTCTTTGTTACCCACAAACTCGATGAAGTGGTTGCGTTATGCGACACTGTTACGGTGTTTCGTGCGGGTGCAATAGTTGGCCTTCAACGTAACATGCCGATCACGCAAACTGAGATGCTCGAAGCCATGTTTGGTGCCATGACCCCGCCCCAGTATTCTTCTGCGGTGGTTGCCACCCAGGAGTCGCCACGCTGGACCCTCCGCAACATATATTTTCACGAACAAACACTCCATGTCGGGCCTCTCAACTACCAGCTTCCCCAGGGTGCGATTATCGGATTAGCTGGGTTGGAGGGGTCTGGTCAACGCCCGTTCATGCAACTTCTTTCCGGGTTGCGAGTACCAGATGCCGGCACAATCCACTATGATGGAGCCCCGTTCGCATATGATCACCCTGATGTGGTGTGGTTGCCTGCAGATCGTCTCAACGAGGGCATCATCGGGGATATGTCGCTCACCGAACATATCCGCCTGTTGCAAGACGTGTTACTCAACGATGGAAGCACGGCGACGCAAAAAGCCGCACAATTAATTGCCGATTATGCTATCAAGGCTACTCCCGACATGCCACTACGGCAGTTATCTGGTGGTAATCAACAGCGTGCCATGCTGTCGTTAATTCCCCAACATGTCACAGGCATTGTATTGGAACATCCCACTCGTGGGCTTGATGCAGTGTCGGCAGTGGCAATCTGGCAACGACTACAGGAGCGACGAAGCCGTGGTGCCACCGTGGTATTCTTTTCGGCCGATCTTGACGAAGTATTGCAGTATGCCGATTTCGTACTCGTGTTTTTTGCGGGGCAGCTTTCGCGTATCATTCCACGGCATGAGGTGCACGAAGAACAGCTTGCCGCACTGATTGGTGGTGTCGGTTTTCAAGAGGTGCTCCCATGATAATGACCATCCGTAGCCATATGACCACCATCGTTGCACTTGGTGCTGCACTGCTGGTGACTGCGGCGCTCCTCCTCACGAGTAGCAGTGACGTGTTGCGTGCCTTTGCCATACTATTTTGGGGTGCACTGACTTCCCCTAGTCGCATCGCAGACATGATCATGCTCATGTCACCCCTTCTGCTGTGTGCCATCGGTTTGAGTGTCAGTTTTTCTGCAGGTCAATACAACCTCGGTATCGAAGGTCAGATGACAGTTGGCGGCGTGGCCGCCATGGGTCTGCTGCGCATGTACTCCGATGGCCAGGCTCCATATCTCTACTGGCTGTTTGCCATCATTGCTGGGATGCTGATGGGTCTCTTCTGGGCGTTGTTGGTGGCTGCCTTGAAGCGCTACACGCATGTGAGTGAAATATTTGCGGGGCTCGGTTTGAATTTCGTTGCATTGGGCGCTTCGCTCTATCTCGTTTTTGGTCCGTGGAAACGTCCCGGTGTGGCTTCCATGTCTGGCACTGAGCCACTCGCCGACATCCTCTGGTTACCAACTCTGGCTGGCACACGCCTAGCGTGGCTGACACCACTCATCGCACTTATTGCATTGGCGGTTGTGTGGCGTATCCTGCGCCAATCCCACTGGGGATTGCAGGTACGTGCTTGCGGTTTAAGTCCCCTAGCGAGCACCCGTATGGGTATTCCGGCAACTCGGCGCACCTTTCAGGCCATGGCGTTGTGTGGCGCCCTTGCTGGTCTCGCTGGTGCCTTGCAAATCATCGGTGTGTACCACGCACTCGTGCCAAACGTTGCAAGCGGTATCGGTCTAATGGGACTCCTCGTGGCGTTGTTGGTGCGTGCTGACATTCGTTTTGTACCTGTGGTAGCTTTCTTTTTTGCGATTATCACATCGGGGAGCATTCAGCTGCCGTTATCACTCTCCATTGATAGTAGCATTAGCGGTGTGTTGCAGGGGCTCATCGTACTCGCCATGATTGTCTCTCGTGCACTGACGAAAGAAGGTCAGTCGTGAATAGTACACAACTCGTCACTGATATTGCGGCAATTATTGCAATGAGTGCGCCGTTAGTTTTTGCTACCATGGGAATCTACATCACGGAACGAGCGGGTGTCATCAATCTATCAGTGGATGGTGCGATGCTCCTCGCTGGTATGGCAGGTTTTGCCGTGGCTTTGCTCACTTCGAGTGTGGTGCTCGGCTTTGTGGCCGCTGCCGTAGTCGGTGCGTTGGTTGCTGGGTTGGTGGCCTTTCTCGGTATTTCGTTACGCCTTTCCCAAACTGCGGTTGGTTTCGTGCTGGCACTCTTGTGTACTGATCTCTCGTCGTTTCTAGGGAATCCGTACGTCCAACAAATTGGCCCCGCCGTAGCCGCGTTTCCTATACCCGTATTACAGAATCTTCCGGTGCTTGGTCAGCTCTTCTTTCAACACGATGTGGTGATTTATACCAGCATTGTCATTGTGCCACTGATTGCATGGTGGGTATACCGTACCCGTAGCGGATTAATTCTGCGTGGGCTCGGTGAACGTCCCGAAGCGCTGTTTGCACGTGGAGTGGATGTGATTCGTGCCCGTTACATGGCGGTGATACTTGGTGGTGTGCTCATCGGTATAGCTGGCGCAGCCTATACACTCGACCTCAAGCAGGGCTGGACATATCGCCATATTGCAGGGACAGGTTGGATTGCGCTCGCCATTGTTATTTTTGGTGCATGGCGCCCGTGGCGTGTGCTGTTCGGTTGTTATCTCTTTGCGTTGCTACAAACTCTGGCATCGCGCTTGCAGGACAACACGTGGCAAATCCCAACGCAGGTCCTGCAAGTCGCACCATTTGTAATCATGATTGTAGTGCTCGCCGTGGTGAATACACTTGGATCCGCCGACATGCAGACGCGGTTGCAACGCCTGCCGTCGGTGCTCCAACGCGTGTTGCGCTACATCACTAGTCCTGCCCCTGCGGCGCTTGGGCAACCCTTCGAACAACAGTAGTCCTCATAGTGACTCAAGGGCATCCCAGCGCGTGCCAGCTTCCACATCTACCTTGAGTGGTACGCGCAAATCGGGGTAGGCAGCACTCATCTCGTTTCTCAGCATCGCTGCCGCAGCATCGCTGTGTGCGAGCGGTGCTTCCACAATTAGCTCGTCATGTACTTGGAGGAGCAAGCGCACGCCGTGCCCGTAGTTGCTAATCGCAGTATCCACCCGTAGCATTGCCAATTTCATGATATCGGCAGCTGTCGCTTGGATGGGGTGATTAATGGCTTCACGTTCTGCGGCCTGTTGACGTGGTCCCTTGATGTTGATTTCTGGGATAGCCCGTCGCCTTCCAAAGAGCGAAGTGACGTACCCGGTGGCACGGGCCTGGGTTTTGGTTGCTTCAATGTACTCCTTGACTCGTGGAAAGCGCGCAAATAGTCCGTCAATAAGTGCTTGTGCCTCTGTGCGGCTCAGATTGGTCCGTTGTGCCAACCCGAATGCGCTGATTCCATAAATGACACCAAACACGGTTGTTTTGGCAATCCGGCGTTGATTTTTGTCCACTTGATCACGGGCAACGCCAAAGAGTTGTGCCGCAGTTGTCGCATGAATGTCCTGGTCCTCGTGGAACGCCTGGAGCAGGTTGGGGTCCTCGGTGATATGGGCAAGTACCCGGAGCTCAATTTGCGAATAGTCGGCTGCTATGAGTGTGTGCCCGGGTGCGGCCACAAATGCGCGCCGTACTTCACGCCCTTCCTCGGTCCGTGTGGGAATATTCTGCAGGTTTGGTTCCACCGAACTGAGGCGACCCGTTGCTGCACCCAACTGGTTGTACGAAGTGTGAACACGTCCTGTATGCGGGTTGATGAGCTCAGGGAGTGCGTCTATGTACGTGGATTTCAGTTTGCTGAGTTGCCGATGTTGCAAGATGCGTTCGATAATCAGGGTTTGATCATTTCCGCGCAGTTTCTCGAGCACTTCGGCGGTCAACGAATAGCGACCCGTTTTTGTCGTCTCCAACCCTTGGGTGGGAAGACCGAGTTTGCCAAACAGGATGTCACTGAGTTGATCGCTTGATGCAATGTTAAATGAGCTTCCTGCAATCGCATAAATCTCACTTTCGAGTGTGGCGATTCGTGCGGTTACACGCTGTGATAACTCGCGTAAATAGGGGGCATCCACGCAAATACCAGCTTGCTCCATGCGAACCAGTACGCCGATTAGGGGCATCTCAAGGCGCGTGAAAATGTCAGCGACGCCCGTCGCCTGCATAATCTGTGGTTGCAACGCCTGTCCGAGTTGCCACGTATAATCGGCATCACTGGCGGCGTAATTTGTCACTGCTTGAATGTCAACATAGTCCAGGGTAATCTGCTGTTTGCCTTTGCCAATTAATTGGTCAATGGTCGTTGGTACGTCGGGTAATTGGAGCTCGTAGAAGGCTAGTTCTTTGAGGCTACGCCGTTTGTCGAGGAGACTCGCCGCCAACATACTATCAAAGACCACATGCTGTACGGATATGCCAATACCGGCGAGTACCTCGATGTCGAACTTGGCGTTGTGCGTGTATTTGGCAATCGTTGGATCTGCGAAAAGTGGTGCCAAGATCGCTACAATCTCAGCCTGGGGTATCGTGGTCACATCTTGGTGGGAAATGGGGATGTACCAGGCTTCGTGTGCTGCACATGAAATTGAAATGCCGATACATCGATCCTGGAATACGCGTGTACCAGTCGTTTCGCTGTCAAACGCGAAGGCACCGACACGGCGACACTGTGCCACTACGTCGTGTAACTGTGCGTCGTCGGTGACCAGCGTGTACCCTAGTTTGACGGCGTGTGGTGCACTCGGTGCCATAGTGCCAAACATGTCGAGTTGCTGGTTGCCACGCACTGTTGGCTGCATATGTGGGGTGTCGGGGAGCGGAGTGGGGGCTGTAGCCTGTACACTCGCCGGTAAGCGTGCAATTAGCGATTGGCCAAATTCTAGACTCTGGAAGAACCGAATCACCAACTGCTTGTCATACCCTGAAATATCACAATCAGCGAGCACAAGTGCCACTGGCGCATCGAGTACAATGGTGGCCAATCGTCTACTGAATTCTGCGGCATCCCGTTGATCTGCCAGAATTTTTTTGTAGCGATTGGGTACAAGATCAATGCTGGCATAGATGCCTTCAATGGTGTGAAATTCGTTGAGGAGGGTGATAGCACCTTTTTCGCCGATTCCCTTGACCCCCGGAATGTTGTCAGAGGTATCGCCTTTCAGCCCGCGCAAATCGGCGAGTTGTGTGGGGCGTAACCCGTCATAGCGCTCAATGACTTTGGCTTCGTCATACACAATTGAGCTCATGCGTTGGCCATATGGATTTGCAAGCACCACCCGTACATGTGCATTCACGAGTTGCAACGTGTCGCTATCCCCGGTCAGAATGTAGGTCTCTACACCTTGGGTCGTTGCCTGACATGACAACGTCCCAAGCACGTCGTCAGCTTCGAATCCTTCGGCAACATATATGGGAATATTGAATGCATGCATCATTTCCTTGATGCGTTCGAGCTGTGAATGAAACTCTTGCGGTGTTTCTGCGCGTCCCGCTTTGTATTCGGCATATAAATCGTCACGAAAGGTGCGCCCGATATCGAACGATACCGCGATGTGCGTTGGATTGTGTTCACGGATGGCGTTGAGCATAATTGAAACAAAGCCATATACCGCAAACGTTGCTTCACCCGACGAGGTGCGCATGCCGGTATCGGCGAGTGCATAAAAAGCCCGAAATGCCAGTGCATGACCGTCAATGAGTAATAGTCGTGCGGTCATATGTCACAATCCTCTCCGTGTCATAGCGAAAAATCCCCCCCGTAATAGACGATGATTCCGTATCCAACCGCTGTAGCACACAGCAACCAGAGCACACCAATCAGCCACCGCACCACCAGCGGTTGTGTTTCTGGACGACGCTTTAACCAGACCCCGGACATGGTGAGTGCAACCACTGCCATACACATCATGAGCATCATCATGATGATATAGACGGCTCGATTGCCCCAGCCAAAACCGATCCCAACATAGATGCCATAGAACAGCGATTGTCGCCAAATGATACCGAGTGTGAGTAACCATCCTGCGATGAGGGTCCATTCAAAGCTCAAAAAGATGAGTCGTTCTTTGACAGTTTCGGTACGTATGTCATTACTCATCATAATTGGCCTCCTCCTAACCGTGTGTCCGCATGAATTCACGCATGAATGTGGCCAGCACCTGCGCTGATGCCACGGGTAATGCGTTGTAGAGCGACGCCCGAATCCCCCCCGCACTCCGATGTCCAGCCAAGCCGATCATCTGATGGGCGGTTGCTTCTGCCAAGAATGTCTTTTCGAGTTGTTCATCGGGGAGTCGAAAGACAATATTCATCAGCGATCGTGCATCCTGTTGCGCATGTCCCCGATAGAATCCACCGGATTGATCGATGCAGTCGTAGATGAGTGTGGCTTTGTGCAGATTTTGCGCGGCGAGTGCCTCCATGCCGATTGATTCTATCCACTCCAACACCAAATCGAGTACATAGACACTAAATACGGGTGGCGTATTGTAGAGTGAATTGCTCTGGAGGTGTGTCTTGTAGCGTAGGATGACAGGAGCTTGTTCGTGCATGCGCGCTAAAAAGTCTGTGTGTACGATAACCACGGTAACTCCGGATGGACCAAGGTTTTTCTGCGCACCCGCATACATCATGGCCACGTGCTGCATGTCGCATGGCCGCGACGCTATATCGCTACTTGCATCTACCACCAATGGGATGTGGGTTTGCGGGAGCTGTTGCCACTGCGTACCGTAAATCGTATTGTTTGATGTGACATGCAGGTATGCGGTATCCGCACCAATCTGGAATTCGTCAGGTGTTGGAATGTGGCGATAGCCGCCATCTTTGCTACTCGCCACAATATGCGCATTCCCGATACGTTGTGCTTCTTCGTAGGCCTTTTCGGCCCATACACCGGTCAGCACATACCCACCTGTGCGCCCAGGCTGCAACACGTTCATCGGCAGCATGGCGAATTGCTGACTCGCACCACCCTGGACAAAGCACACGACATGCGACGTGCCTAGTCCCATGATGCGTGTGAGTCGCTCTATGGCACGTTGATTAATCGCTTCATATTGCTTGGAACGATGACTCGATTCGAGAATCGAAATACCAGTTCCCGCATAGTTGGGTAATTCTTCGCGTACACGTGCTATCACTGTCGCTGGCAGGATTGCTGGTCCAGCGTTGAAATTGTGTGTTTGTGACATCTCTGCCTCCTCTGTGTTGCCGTGTCTATCATAGCACTATTAGGAGGGAAATTTTGGTATGATAGTCATGCATGTCCATCCACTTGAAAGGAATCTTCATGCTTACTACCGCCGAACGTCAATCCGCTATTGATCTATTGCGCACCGCTCATGCAGAAATCAGTGCAGCTGTAGCATCACTCAATGCTACTCAGTTAACCACCGTCTATATTGCCAATGAATGGACCGTTGCACAAAACATCCATCATTTGCCCGATTCTCACAGTTATGCCATCAATAATATGCGCTTGGTGCTGACCGAGGATAAACCAACCTGGAAGCCATACAGCCCCGATGGATTCGCCTCACTGGCCGATGCACGTGAGGCAGATATCAGCGTGTCACTCGATTTGATGCGGAGTATGCATGTTCGCTGGGTGCGCATGCTCGAATCACTTTCCGATGCGCAGTTTGCTCGCACAGGAATCAGCATGAGCTACGGTGAACGCTCTCTCGATGACCTCTTGCGCATCTACTCAGGACACACGCGGTCTCACATCGAACAAATCAAAAAAACACTGGCTGCGGGTGCATAGTTAGACTGCCCACCACTGCCCTGTGTCCCGTAGGGCAGTGGTATGGGATGCATCCCCTACAGGGTGCGTGCCATAATGGCATGAAGTTGTGCTGGTGCTTCAAATTGGACATCGTGACCAACATCGTCGAGGAGATGAAACTCACACTGACTGATGGTGCGTGCAAGCTCTTGTACCACGGGTAGTGGATTCCCGTAGTCGTTGCGGCCATGCACAATCACCACTGGGCACTGAATGGTGTGGGAAACACCAAAGAGAATGTCTCCTCCTCGCGCCAATATCGCATCTGCTGCGGCAACCCAACCTTCGATCATTGGTGCAAACTGTGCTTCACCATGGAATGCGATGATTTCTGCTTTCCACTCTGCCCAATTTTCCCCCCATTCAGAGACAGGGAGCCATTTGTGGACACTGGTGACCATTTCGGGTGTCATGCGGCCACACACTCCCCACACCAGAGCTGATTTCACGAGTTCGGGTGCAAGTGCTGCAATCATCAAAGCGATTTCTGCGCCGTCGCTGAATCCAATCAGGTGAACCGGACCAACGTTGAGTGCGCGCAGAAACGCAATCATGTGTTGTGTATCACGCTGGTAGAAATCCACGCCAAAGACTCGATTGGGTGGCGCACTTTTGCCGTAACCGGGAAGATCGGGTGCATAGACGACATGCCGTGCGGCCAGCATGGGGATTTCGTTGGGGAAGTGTCCTACACCCGTGCCAGTGAAGCCGTGTAACAAGACAACGGGTTCACCTTGGCTACCGAATGTTTCGTATGCAATGCGTACCCCATCATGTACTACAATGGATTTCATATTCACTCCTTTGATTGGATGACTACATGCGACTCGCTGTCCTCGATTACGGTTTATTTGAAGTGTATCAGAATGGCCGACGTATCGGCATCCAGGGATTCCTGATCGATACCGGAGCGCGGCGTATTCTCGTAGACACCGGGTTTCATCGTGATTATATCGCAGACCCACGAGGTGCGTGTGACGCCGATGGGCTTGGTGCATTTGGGCGATTGCTTGAGTACACTGAACAGCAGAATCCACATGCGCAACTGGCATTGCTTGGATTACGCAACATTGACATAACTGATTTGGTAATTAGTCATGGTCACGTCGACCACGTCGGTCGTATCGAAGAATTCCCCAACGCCACACTATGGGTGTCTGCAATGGAGCGCGCGTTTGCTACACCATCCTATTGGAATGGTCAATCGCGTGTACAGTGGCCTGCGATTCCCACGCAGGCAGTCGCGCACGCTGTGCAAATTGCTCCAGGCGTGCTCTTTTTTCCGACACCAGGACATACGCTTGGGCATTTTTCACTGACAGTGCAACTCCCCCAGCTTGGAATGGTGATTCTGGCGGCGGACGCTATCTCGCGTCCCGATGAATTCGACAGCGACACATGGAGCGATGCCGAAGATCCCGACCAAGCGCGACAATCGGCGCACATGCTCAGGCATCTCGCATTGGAGCGTCAGGCATGGCTGATTTATGGTCATAGTCCACAACAGTGGCAAGTGTTGCACAAAGCACCATACTGGTACAGTTAGCGCACATCACGCCCCTGATTGAGAATAATCACGTTGCCACTACAACAATCACCCATCGGTGATGCCAGAAATGCCACCCACTGGGCAATTTGAGTGGGTTGCATCGGTTCACCGTGAGGCATTCCTGCAATTGCTTTGGCGAGGACATCTGGTGATACCACGTCAAATAAGTCGGTGCGTGTCATGGCAGGTGCAATGGAATTGACACAGATGCGCTCTGTCGCATGTCGCCGTGCTAAATGTTTGGTGAGACTGTCGAGTGCCGCTTTGCTTGCGCGATATGGTGCCGGGTCAAAGACTTCGTAGTTATAGGCGCCGTTCGAAGAAATATTGATGATTTTCTTGGTGCCCACACGGCGTTGCATCAACGGAATCGCAGATTGACAGCAGTAGAACGCGCCATCGAAATTCATGGCCATCTGGGCATGGAGCGTGGTGCTCGTCGTCTCCAGAAACTCTTCCATGATACAGCTTCCCGCGTTATTGACCAGCACATCAATCCCACCGTAGGTGCGTGCGATGCACTCGAAAAAGTGCCGGACAGCGTGCTGATCGGTCAGGTCCACACAAAATGGTGCGAGATATGGACGTTGATAGGGAATAGGGCGTATGTCGGCGGCTATCACACAGAGACCCTGATCAAGCAACGTTTCCGTAATGGCACGGCCAATTCCACGGGCTGCCCCGGTGACAACTGCGATGGTCCTCATGATTCCTCTCCCGTTTGTGCATGTTCCTGTTCATACGCTAGAATAGCACGTTTACGACTTGGACTCCACCGATACCCACTCCGCTGTGGGTCTTGGTGCGTAACTCGGTGGCAGGGGATGACCAATGCAACCGGGTTGTGTGCACACGCATTGGCGACAGCACGCACTGCCCGAGGTTGTGCGATGACTTCAGCAATTTGCGCATACGTACGCGTTTCACCACGTGGTATCGCACGCAACGCATGCCACACGCGTTGTTGGAATGCGGTTGCTTTGATGTCGAGTGGAATGTCGCCATGATCAGGGTGCGTGTGGAGCAGCGATTGCACACGTTGCGCAATCTCACTTGCCTGCGAGTCAACGATGAGTTGTGCGTGTGGAAACTCAGCGTGTGCGATGTGCTGTGCGTCAGTCTCATCTTCGGCAAAGCCAACAAAACAGAGTCCATGTATGCTCGTCACAATCACTAAAAGACCAAATGGACTAGCAAGTGTGCATATGTGGAGCTGCATTCCCCGCCCGCCTTGACGATAGATGCGTGGCGACATACCAAGTGGTGCATCAGCATACATGGCGGTGAGTGAACCGAACCCTGTGTCGAACGTGGCATTGCCAACGGACACATGCTGTTGTAGTGCCGTACGCAGGCGTTGTCGTCGGAGCATTACGCTGTATTGTTTGGGGGTAACTCCGAGATGTGATTTACATAACCGTATAAGATGAAATGTACTATACCCTGCATGCATAGCAATTGTGGCTAAATCAGGTGTATCAGGCATCGTTTCGAGGTAACGACAAACCGTGTGAATGGCACGTATCTCAGGGCTGATTGTGTCGGGGTGGCACCGTTTGCACGCACGCAAACCGGCTTGTTGCGCTGCCCGACTACTCAGATAAAACTGGACATTTTTGCGTAACGGGCGGGCCGTACAGGATGGTCGGCAGTAAATGTGCGTCGTGTGCACGCCAACATAAAAGACTCCGTCGAAGCGTGCATCGCGGCGTTGCATGATGTCCCAGCATTCATCGTCGGTAAACATGTGCACCATATGGTTACTCCGTGCTACAGTGATATTCATAGCGTACACGGTATCCGAAGTGCGGTCGTGCAAAAAATTGCGCTCATCATGAAATAGGAGGTTTGTCATGACAAGTACGGTGTGTCTCACATTCGATTTTGATGCAATGTCGGTCTGGTTCGGTTACCCCAACACCACACCTGCCATGCTGTCACGGGGTGAATACGGTGCGACGGTGGGCGTGCCACGAGTATTGGATCTCCTTGCACGTTACCAGATACCTGCTACGTTCTTCATTCCCGGTCACACCGTTGACTCGTTTCCGCACCAAGTCGAACGCATTTTACGGGCTGGTCATGAAATTGCCCATCATTCGTATGCCCATGTTGATCCAAGTGAGCAGACACCGGCCGAAGAGCGGCACGACATGGAACGTGCGTTGGCCACGCTCCAGCGTATTGGGGTACAGCCGCGTGGCTTTCGCTCACCGTCTGCAGATTTTTCGCCGGTCACGTTGTCTTTACTCGAAGAGTATGGCTTCGCATACGATTCAAGTCTGATGGCGGATGACTTTCGCCCCTACCATCCGCGCATCGGTGACCGCGTCAGCCGCCACGAACCACTCATACGTGGACGGGAAGTTGCCTTGTGGGAAATTCCATTCTGTTTTGAATTCGACGACTGGGTGCACTTCCAGTTCAACTTCAGCCCGTACCGTAACGGCACCTCGGCACCGAGTAAGGTGCTTGAAATTTGGACTAAAGATTTCGATTGGATGCATCACAATCAGCCCAATGGCGTATTGACTGTGGCCATGCATCCCCAGGTCATCGGGCGCGGACATCGTATCGAGATGCTCGAGCAGTTCATCCAACACTGTCTGTCGCGCCGTGATGTACGTTTTTCTCGTGTCATTGATTACGTGGATACACTCGGGTCGTAGACATCATTGTTGGGCGTGTACAACCTCGTGAACTGCGCCAATCACACGTTGGCGCAGTTGATCCTGCATGAAATTAAACATGGGCAAGCGGAGCAACCGTGCACTCAGTGATTCGGTGACATCCATGCGCCCATGAGTGCGCGTGTACTTGATGCCCGCAGGTGAGTTGTGTAGTGGAATATAGTGAAAAATCGCATTAATGTTGAGCACTTTGAGCTCATCGAGTATCTGATTACGCATATCTGCTGTTGGTAAGATGACATAATACATATGCGCATTGTGCGTGCAGTATGTCGGTACTACGGGGCGTTGCAACAATTCTGCGGCTTCGAGGTCGGCAAATGCGCCATGGTACGTGTTCCATGTTTCGAGGCGACTGTTGGTGATACTCTGACCATCTTCGAGCTGTGCCAGCAGAAATGCAGCTACGATTTCGCCTGGGAGAAACGAAGATCCGACGTGTTGCCACGTGTATTTGTCCACGATGCCGCGGAAGAATTGACTGCGATCTGTGCCTTTCTCCCAGATTATTTCTGCGAGGTCAGTGTACGCCGCATCATTCACAAACAGCGCACCACCTTCACCAGAAATGACGTTTTTGGTCTCGTGGAAACTCATTGCGGCAAAATGACCAATACTCCCCAACGGTTTCCCCTTGTAAAATGCTTCATACCCTTGGGCGGCGTCCTCAACCACCAACAGCTTGTGGCGATGCGCAATGGCCATGATTTCGTCCATCTCACACGCCACTCCGGCATAGTGCACCACGCAGATAGCTTTGGTACGGGGGGTAATCGCTGCTTCTATCAAGCGCTCATCGATGTTAAGTGTATCAGGACGTATATCAACGAAGACTGGAACAGCGTTGCGTAGAACTACCGCATTCGCCGTTGACACGAATGTGTAGGACGGCATGATGACTTCGTCACCGGGTGCCAAATTACAGAGTAATGCGGCCATTTCCAGCGCTGCTGTACACGAATGTGTCAGCAACACCTTCTGAGAGCCGACACCCTGTTTGAGCAGCGCCTGACAGCGCTGCGTGTATTGTCCGTTCCCAGACAATTTGCCTTGCATGTACGCATCATTGATGTAGGTCAGCTCTTTGCCGGTCATGTATGGGAGGTTGAAGGGGACCTTTTGATGTTCCATGATGAATCCTTTGCACGCCTAATTGGCCAAGCGTGGGCGCGTCCCTGCAAAATACTCCTGAAAGCGAGCACGGCGCTCTGGCCATTCACTGTCAATCATCGAAAACCATGCGGTATCCCGGTTTTTCCCTTTGACGAGTAAATGTTGGCGAAACGTGCCCTCGTATTGAAAGCCGAACCGTAGCGCCGCATTGCGACTACGCACATTCATCGCATCGCATTTCCACTCCACACGCCGGTAGTGAAGGTGGTGAAAAAGATAGTCCAACATCAGGTATGTTGCTTCCGTGGTTACTGCGGTACGTTGTACATCCACATCATACCAAATGTGACCAAGCTCGGCACGGCCGAATTCCGGTACGATGCTCATGATAGTGATGATGCCAACAGGAACGCCTGTTTGTGCATTGCACACTGTGTGAAAGAGCGGATCGATCTGTTGTTGGCGGTCAGACAACCACTTGCACAGCGCATCTTCATCGCTAAATGGGCCATACGGGAGAAATTGCCATGTATACAGATGGGCACTTGACTTGTGACCAGCCAGGTAGAGTGCACCTGCGTCTGCTGTTGCATTGAGTGGACGTACAATTACATGCCGCCCATGATGTGTGCGCAGTGCGGGGGATTGCCATGTCGAATTCATTCGTGTTTCACCTTCTTATTGCAGCATCTGCCACGTTGTACGGGCCATGGCGCGTGTGGTGGGGAGTAGTGATTCGAGCTCAAGCCATTCGTTTGTTTCACACGTGTTCCCTCCTTGTGGTCCGCAGATAAGCGTGGGGACATGTCCATGAAAGGCAAAATGACTCGTGTCCGCCACGCTCCGCCCAAGCACATGCGTAATGGGCATCTGGTATTCGGTCTGAAGACTTGCATGCATGCTGGTGACAAGTGGATGCGTGCTCGGTACCACGTATGGTCCAGGCGCAGGGGTGGGGCGTTCATCCACAGTGAGCTCCCACGTGGCATGACGACATGTCCGTTCGATGATGTTCCGAATCTGTGCCGTCGCATGCGCCAATGTTTCGCCGGGCAGGATATGTCGGTCAATCCAGATATCGGCAACTTCTGGGACAAGGATCATCGTGCCACCACTCTGGATGCCAATCACGTTAAGTGTTCCAGCCAACCCGAACTCGGTATTCCAGCCAAGATCAACGGCTCCTGGCTCTTCGAGTGCTGACACCACTCGTGCCGCATCAGCGGCTGCATTCACACCTCCACCGAATGCGGCGTGCACCGTTTTACCAAAAAAGCGCACATGAAAGACATGGCGTCCTCGCTGACCTACGGTCAACGTCCCCGCATGTGCTGGTTCGGGCACCAAATTGCCGATGCAACCCTTGAGAAAGCCACCGTTGATGATGGCATGCGCCCCCCGTGACCAGTTTTCTTCGTCGCTTGTCGCCGTTATCAGCAAGCGTCCATTGAACTGGTCTGCGTACGGGGCAAAATGTTCAGCGATGGTGAGTACACAGGCCGCGCCACCCTTCATGTCGTGGGCACCGAGGCCATACAGGCGCGTACCAACCACAGTCGGCGTAAATGGATCGGTGTGCCACCCCGCAAATACGTCAAATGTATCGAGATGGAAATTAAGCATGAACGAACGCTCACCTTGTCCAATTTCTGCTACAATCGTGTCCCCAGATTCGGGTACGGGCAATCGTGTCACTCGATACCCGCATGTGCTGAGAAATTGTGCTGTGTAGTCACTCATGGCACCTTCGTGATTTGTCACTGATGGAATAGACACGAGGGTGTGTGCAAATTCGCTGAGGCGCGTGGAAGTCATATTCGCGAGAATTGCATCTATTGACATAACAATTATCCTTTTATTATATATTCGATGCATGCAGCCACATTAATCAGTGATGCATCACTCCATTTCGTCCCCATAATTGTGACCCCAACTGGGAGATGTGCAATGCACCCATTGGGTACGGTGATGAGCGGATAGCCAGCGCAGGCAGCCATCGTGGTGCTATCACCTGCACCGCGGTAGTGGTCGCCATTAATCTGATCAATGGGCCATGCTGGCGCGCCAGACGGCACAATGATGGCATCAAGTGTATGGCGCTGGAGTGCAGCATCAATACCTTTGGTGCCTGCATGCGATTGGCTCCAACGTCGTGCCTTCTGGTAGCGCCGTTTATCCTGCGCAGTCATCGCATTCGCCGCGATAAACACCTCTTGGTCAAAGAAAAACCCCGGGTTTGGATGTGCGTCATTGTAAGCAATGAGGTCGGTGAGTGTGCGTGGAGCGATATCGTCCATGCCTGTAAACGGAGTGCGTTGTGCGAGATACGCATTAATGGCGTGTTTGAATTCATAGAGCAGTACTGTGTATTCCGCATCACTTTGGCGTACTGCATCCGTATGCTCGATGAGTACATCGTCCACCACAGTGAGTCCGTGTTGTTGCATCCGTTCTACCAGTGTCTGAAATTGTGCGTCTACGCGTGGGTGGTATCCGCTGTAGTATTTGCGTGCCACACCGATGCGGAGTGATTTCCAGGTAGTTGGTTGAATCGGCGTACGGAGTGCATCAATGAGTGTCGCAGGAATTGCGTTGGTTGCCGGGTCGCGTGGGTCACTGCCAGCGATGATGGCGAGCAGGTAGGCGGCATCGGCCACAGTGTGAGCGTGTGTTCCTACCGTATCCTGACTCGGCGAAATCGGGATGACCCCACTCCGGCTCACTAGTCCAACACTCGGCTTGATGCCAACAACACCACAGCGTGCAGATGGTGAAATGATTGAGCCGTCAGTTTCGCTACCGAGGGCCACGGGTACGAGTCCAGCTGCCACTGCCGCCGCAGAACCCGAGCTCGAACCGCTCGGACAGCGTGTTGCATCGTGTGGGTTGAGACACTGGCCACCACGCGTACTATAGCCGCTACTTGAGCGATTGGCACGGAAGTTGGCCCACTCACTCATATTCGCCTTGGCAATGGGAATCATGCCTGCCGCGCGAAGCTTTTTCATCACAAATGCATCACCTGCGGGGCGACTCGTACGCAGGGCCGCAGAACCTGCGGTGGTGTGCATGCGATCGTCAGTGTCAATGTTGTCTTTGATGGCCACTGGAATGCCGTCGAAGCGTGACCGCGGATTCCCTGCATGCCATCGTGCATCACTGAGGGCAGCGAGGAGTTCTGCATCCGGATTCGTCTCGATGATAGCGCGATTATCGTCACGTTGGATGTATTCTAAGGTGACGCGGATCAGCTCTGCGGTCGTCTTAAAGCGTTGTCGGGCGTCATCCAGGGTGAGTGGTGGGGCAATGATACTCATGTATGCTGCTCCGTGCTAGTGAGTGTCGAACCAAGTGATGCTATTGTAATGCCAATGATTGCAAGGATGGCGCGTTCATTGAGTGCTTCGTTCAAGATGATCCATCCAATGACCGCACCTGCAAGTGGCTCAGTACAGACGAGAATACCGTAGGTGCGTGCATGCATGCGTTTGAGCGCATAAAATTCAAAGCTAAAGGGAATCACGGCAGCAGCAAATGCCATGAGCATGCTCTGCCAAAGCACATCTGGGCGTAACAATGCCCAGCCACCTTGCAAAATACCCGGGATGCTCATCAGCACAGCGGCCACAACAACTCCTGCCACGAGTCCATCGAATGCGGGTAAGACGCGTCCTGCCTGTTGTGAAACGATGATATACATGCCCCAGAAAAATGCCGCACACAGGGCAGCGATGACTCCCCATACATCGAGCGTCACACCAATATCAGGTACAAAAAGAGCAATACTAAGCGCTGCAATGATAACCCACAGCCGGTCGCGCCACGAACGACTATGCAGGACGGCAACTCCGAGTGGTCCGATGAATTCAATGGCAATGGCTACCCCCAAAGGAATACGGGCGACTGCCACGTAGAAACAGGCTGTTGACGCTGCCATGGCAAGGGCAAACAGGGCAATGATGCGTGGTTGTTGTTGGAAAATGCTCCGGAGATTGGGGCGAAAAAGCACACCGAGAATAAGCGCCGCAAAGAGCAGACGTAAAAACACCGTTCCTGCTTCGCCAACAAGAGGAAAAAGTGGCCGTGCCAGTGCGGCGCCAAATTGGACTGAAATAACTGCACATAACACGAAGAGTGGTGCAGGCACACGGGCGAGCAACGGTGCGACGGTGCGATTCATGACACACTTTCTGTCATTTGCGAGTATGATGTCATTATACGCACACTCACTATGGAAGGAAATACAATGACTGCTGTAATTGCTGTACGCTACCGGAATGCAACGCCGTGTCAGGGTGATGAACGCAGCGTTGATGCACTCCTCGCAAGTGGTGTGCTTACGACACGTGGTGTGGCGCCACAGGTCTTTACCCCCACGCTTGATGTTGCTGAAATGACGGATGATGTCCCGACCAATATCGGCAAATTTTGTCGCAAAATTGCCAATGATGTTGCACGTGCACGTCGCTCCGGGCAGCGTGTGCTGATGATTGGTGGTGATTGTACGCACGTCACTGGCATGTATGCAGGACTCACGCATGCCCACGGCCCTAATGCGCGCATCGGCTTGGTCTGGTTTGATGCGCATGGGGACTTTAACACGCAACACACCACTCTATCGGGGATGCTCGGCGGCATGCCAGTCGCCGTGTGTGCCGGACTGACGTGGCCACAATGGCGCGAACATGCCGGTATTCGCGATATTTTACCCACCAACCGCATTATAATGGTGGATGTACGCAATCTCGATCCTGCTGAAGAAACGTTGATTCGCGCCACGGACGTGAGTGTGGTTCCCTGCCAGACGACTCCACTGCAGGCAGCCATGCAACGCCTGGTCGCCACCTGTGATTACATCTACTTGCACATTGACGAAGATATTCTCGATAAGCGCTACGTGCCCAACCATGGTACTGCCGAACCCAATGGTCCTTCCATGGAAGAGGTGAAGCAGGCGATTAGTGATGTTGCCGCAGTAGCTGGAGATAAATTGATTGCCCAAGCGCTTGTTTCTGTGTACAACTCGGGTGAAGGTGCGGCAATCAGTGTGGCGAGTGGGATTGAACTCTTAGCACACATGCGCTCGGTTTGGCCACACCGATACGTCTGATTTCCACGGGGATTCGTATGCACCACTAGGAGAAGAGAAAGGAACACCATGAATCGTGATATTGTTCGTCAGCTCAGTGTGATTGCGACCACCGTTTTTGCGCTCATCATTAACGTACTCGCCACGTCACTTCCACTCAACGGGGTGACTACCGCCGCACTTTCCGATGCCTATTTGATTCGCTTTGTCCCAGCAGGTTACGTCTTTAGTGTGTGGGGCATCATCTACATGGGATTACTCGCCTTTACCGTCTATCAGGCGCTGCCTTCTCAACGGGAAAATCCACGCCTGCGCGCCATCGGTTGGTGGTATGTGGTGGGCAATTTGGCGAATGCATTCTGGCTCATTTTTTGGCACTACTACCAAGTCGAAATTACCCTCGGGTTCATGTTGTTGCTCCTTGGTACACTACTTTATAGTGTTTCGTATTTACATAAAAATAAAGCATCATCAACCACGGAGTCCCTTTGTGTAGATCTCGGGTATCACATCTACACGGGCTGGATTAGTGTGGCAACTATCGTCAATGTGACCGTTGTCCTTTTTCGCAACCTCGAGACTACCGACGAAATGGCGTTGCAGTGGAGTCTCATTCTGGTTGTGGTGGCCGCGATTGTCGCCGTGAGTCAGCGTATCCTGCGCAACGATACTGCCTTTGGCATGGTGATAGCATGGGCCCTCTACGGTGTCGGCGTGAAGCAACAACTCTACGTAGCCAACAGCATTCTCCCGGCTGCACCGCAGTTGGTACTTTGGTCACAAACTGCGGCCATGGTACTTGCCGCGCTCCTCGCAGTGTGGTGGCTTGTCAGCATGATTCGGAACACACGCACTCCGCAGGCTGTATAGTTGCACGCCGCTGAAAAAAGTGCGGTATGATAGGTGCGTGTTCCCGCGTTTCCACTATATTGAGGGAGGCAACTATGCCATCCGCACTTACTGCGCAGGTAGGGCTCGATCGTCGACGTGTGGTTGGACACATTTCACCGTACGTGTTTGGTGGCTTCATCGAGCACATGGGGCGATGTGTCTACGAAGGAATTTATGACCCGGGCTCTCCCCATGCCGATGCGCACGGGATTCGGCTCGATGTGCTCGATGCACTCAAGCAGATGGGTGTGACCATCATGCGTTATCCGGGGGGGAACTTTTTGAGTGGCTACGATTGGCGTGACGGTGTCGGTCCCAAAGCCCAGCGTCCACGTAAGCGCGATTTAGCCTGGAAGTCCATTGAAACCAATCAGTTTGGCACCCACGAATTCATGGATTTTGTTGCTCGTCTTGGTGCAGAACCGATGCTGGGTGTCAACATGGGTACCGGTGATATCGCACTCGCATCAGCCTACATCGAATATGTGAATGCACCTGCAGGCACCTATTGGGCCGATCAGCGTGTGGCAAATGGTCGCAAAGAGCCGTGGGGTGTCAAATGGTGGTGTCTGGGTAATGAAATGGATGGTCCGTGGCAAATCGGTCATCTCGATGCCGTTGAATACGGGAAAAAAGCCCTCGAAGCAGCCAAGATGATGCGCTGGAACGACGATACAGTGAAGCTGGTGCTGGCTGGTTCGTCAAGCGTTGGGATGGCCACATACCCCATGTGGGACCGCACCATTCTCGAACTCTGCTACGACCATGTAGATGTGCTTTCCATGCACTACTACGCAGGCAATCGTAACGATGATACGCCGTCATATCTGGCACTCACCCGCGAATTCGAGACCTACGTTGATTCACTCGCATCCACCATCAACTACGTCAAAGCCGTCAAACGGTCGAAGAAGCAGGTCAAACTGTCGTGGGATGAGTGGAACGTCTGGTACAAAAACATGGAGATGGATGGCAAATGGAGCGTCGCACCACACCTCATCGAAGAGGTATACAACCTCGAAGACGCAGTCCTTGTTGGTGCGTGGCTCAATGTCTTTCTGCGCAAGTGTGATGTCCTCGAAGCAGCCTGCTTGGCACAGATGGTAAATGTGATTGGGCCGTTGCTCACCACCAAAGACGGCATGCTCAAACAGAGTATTTATTACCCGTTCCAGATGGTTGCATCACGTGCCAAAGGTGACTCACTCGATGTGTGGGTTGATTCTCCCCTCTATTCGAGTAAAAAAGAAGCTGACGTTCCCATGCTCGATGTTTCTGCATCGTGGGATGCAGAGACGGAGACAGGTGGCGTCTATATCGTGAATCGCAACCTCAAAAAGCCAATCACGGTCACAATCACGGTGAATGATGGGCTCAAACCGATGATTGCAACGGGTGGCGAAACGCTGTGGGGCACAGATCCCAAGGCGTTCAACACATTCAATGCACCAAATGCGGTAGTGAGTGCGCCATTGACGAATATCAAATCGCAGAAGGGGAAGATCACCGTGACGGTGCCCCCGTTGTCCACGAGCGCCATTGACGTGCGCGTCTAACCTTTGATTGAACACCCCACCCGGATAGCGGCAGTTATGCGGGTGGGGGGGAGTATGTCATGCCTCGCTTTCAATTTCGATGGCACCATTTCAGCCCCGATTTACTCGAAATCATCGCTGAACATGCCAATATCCGCCCACCGACTGCTGCCGCATTTGAATCGCACGTGGGTCCGGAACCATCTGTGGCCTTCGTCGCAAACGTAAAATCACGCATACTCGCGTATTGGCTGCACAGTGAACCATCCGTTGTGGCACTCTTCGTCCAAATGCTCCGGACGCACGGGCTGGGGAATCAGCGCATCAAAAATCCGGCGAAATACGTTGCCAGTTGTCAAGTGGCGCCACAGTTCGATGCGCTCTTGCACCAGGTATTTGTGACCAAGGGGCAACAGCCGTACGATACGGTAAAAATCCCTCGTACAGCCACCATGGCACCAACTGCATTACCGCATGCTGATGCCACCGCAATTGCCCAAATGTATACGCTGGTGCACGATACGTTGCACCACCATCTTCCTCCAACTTTACTCACGCTGACGAGTGACGGCGCATTTGCCATTATCGCGGGGAGTTGTATTGTACACGTCAACGTCCAAGTTACTCCGCGTGTAGTACGCATTCATGCTGCACTGGTTGTCGGGGTGACTGCGTCACCCGCACTCTATGAATCACTCAATTCGATTAACAGTCAACTACCGATGGGACGCATGTTTTACCACGATGGTACAATATACATCGAATCGAGCCTGGTTGAGGCCACCCTCACTGAAAAATCACTGATGTCTGTGGTCAGTCATATCGCCGGCCTTGCCGATTCATACGATGACCGGTTGCAACACACGTTTGGAGGGAAACTCATCCGTGAAATTGCCCCGAAAGACCAAATTGACGCATAGCATCCTGCGCCAATTCAACACGGAAATGGTTGCACTTGTACAGCGTGTGCGTGCGAGTGTGGTCACCATTTCTGGCTACTCACTTAATTTTGCGACGCAATCACACGGTTCTGGCTGGTTTTTTGACGCATATGGCCACATCGTGACCAATCAGCATGTGATTGCCACTATCGCCCGTAAACCGGAAATTACGATAAGTGGTAGCCGCGCCCAAGATGCGGAAATTGTGGGTAGTGATGTTGATACCGATTTAGCCGTCATTCGCCCCATAGACCGTACGCATACATCGTTTCTCCCGTTACCGTTGCGTCCGACACCGGCACAGGTCGGTGAACTCTGTATTACCATGGGTTCTCCACTCAAGTACAACGACTCCGTCAATATGGGGATTGTGAGTGGGATTGCACGGCAACTTGTGCGTGAAGCGGGCAAAAGCGAGGAAATCATCCAAGTGGATGCTGCCATTAATCAGGGGAACTCGGGTGGTGCACTCGTTGACATTGATGGGGCGGTGCTGGGCGTGGTTGTGGCCAAAGACGCAAATGCGGAAAATATCAATTTTGCGATTCCGAGTGAAATCGTCAACGACATTGTGCCTGAACTCATCCAATATGGCACCATTCTACGGGGCACTATGGGGGTGCGCATCGGAGCGGAATGGGCTAGAGATGGTAGTGACCGCCAAGTCATCACCGTACAGTCGCTCCGCCACACAACATCGCCGTTTCGGGTGGGGGATGTACTGGTATCAATGAATGGCACACCCATTGAACGCCGTTATGATGTACGTCGTTTGCTCAATCGCCGTGCCATTGGCACCGTGTTCTCCGTAGACATCCTGCGCAATGGCAAAACACGGTGCCTCAACGTGAGAATTACGCCACGCGACTACTAGCGCATCGGCGTCCCGAGATGTTCACACAGCAACCCATGAAAGTGATGGACACCGTTTTCACGGGCTACTGAAAAACGACCCGTATCGTATGAGCGGGAGCGCAAGCGCCGTTGCACGGTTTCACAGAGATCAATGTCTTCACGCTGAATCAGGTCGCTGAAGGCGAACGATTTGGCAAAATCTTCGGCAACGCCGGGATGATTCACATCGCGCAAATACCACTCAAAAATTGTCAGTGTACGGTCGTTGCTCAACGGCAAGATGATGTTGGTCTGTACATTATCTGGGTAGATGTTGAGCATCAGATTGGGAAAGAGCCAGTAGTAGAGCGCCTGCGGGTCGGCACCACGTTCGAGATTGCGCCGATACAGTGAATCGTCTTTGGCACGAATCGGGGCATGTTGCCGCGAGTAGTAGCGTTCGGGAATGACTTCGTACTGATTGTAGTCAATCTCTTTGAACAAGCCTGGATGGGCGATTGGAATATGATAGCCTTCGAGGTAGTTGTCCACGTAGACTTTCCAATTGCACTCGATTTCATAGTCAACCCGTTTGTAGAAACCCATGGTTTCGAGTTTGAGATTGGCCGTTTCGGGCACAATGTTGCCGAGTACCGTGTGCAACGATGGGGTATGATCGTCGAGACAGACGAAAATGAACGGCCCCCAGGTATCAACACGAACCGGTTTGAGATTGAAGTCGTCCCGTTGAAAACATTCGACGCCTTCAAATTCCGGCGTATTCATCAATTTGCCATCGAGTCCATACGTCCAACCGTGGTAGGTGCATTGGAGCGTTTTGCGGTGTCCCGGCCCACTCGCCACTGCACCCGCACGATGGCGGCACACGTTGTAAAACGCATGTATGGTATGCGCACTGTCTTTGGTGATGACAAGCGGTTCATCTACCACACTACAGGTAAAGTGATCACCAGGGCGTTGGAGTTGTTCGATTCGCCCAACGAGTTGCCAAGTACGGGCGAAAATCTGCTCCTTTTCGAGTGGGAGCATACTGGCATCCGTATACCAATCCGCTGGGATGGTTGTTGCTTTTGCGAGGTCGCGTTCAAATACAAATGGTGACGGCATCGTCGTTATCCTTGTACACTGATCAATTCCACATCGAAAATCAGAGTGGCTTTGGGCGGGATGACTCCCGGGTAGCCGCGTTCGCCGTAGGCCAAGTGATAGGGAATGGTCAACATGCGGCGACCGCCGACTTTCATCTCCATCACGCCGTCGTCCCAGCCTTTAATCACCTGGCCGACACCGATGATAAACGTGAATGGCTCGTTGCGATCGCGTGAACTGTCGAACTTGGTGCCGTTGGTGAGCGTTCCCGTGTAATGCACGGTTACTTGCTTGCCCTTCACGGGCGATGCGCCTGTTCCCACCACGTCGTCGCGGTACTGTAACCCTGACGGTAACGTAACTGTGTCTGCCACGATGTCCTCCTCTTCATAGGAATACCTGTACTTTTCTATTGTACTGTATTCGGTCATGCATTGACGAATCGTTAGCTGATGGTCAGAGTCCACCGTTCATATTTGTGCAGGGAGATGGTATACTACACACACGTTGAGACGTGTCAGAGGAGTGTTTCATGATTCCCAAACGTGCCATGCTCTTGGTGCTGCTGATTCTCTTTCCCCTGCAACTCTTGCGCCTTGGCAACGAAGTCTTCCCTGTCTGGTTGGCGCTGCTGGGGGTCGTGAGTGCGGTAGGCATCTATGTGTTTGCTGTCCACCGGCCAATGCCACTGCTGGCTGCGACCGCATTTGTTGCCTATGACTATGTGATTTTTGTCAACTGCTACACGTGGCAACCCCCATTCGCATTTGAGATGTTTGGCGCATGGGTCGCCGCTATCTTGCTGCTAATCTTGATGTATACCACGCGCGACGATGTAACGCATCTGTTCGACCTCTCCACGCGTGAAAACAAGCAATACTATGCGGCAATCGGTGGCATCACTCTGTTTGGCGCCATCCTACGATTTTACAATTACGCCGAAATACCCGTGTTGAATGGTGACGAAGCCTTCATTGCGTTGTTTGGCATGACCTACTTCGACGGCACATTCTCGAACCCGTTTACCTCGGGTTGGCTAGAACTACCGTCGTTGCTCATCTCCATTCCTGGGCTGATGGTACAACTTTTTGGCCAGACTATTTTTGCACTGCGCTTGCCCAACCTTATCCTCGGTGTATTGGCGATTCCACTCTGTATTTGGACGGTGCGCCCACTCCTCAATCGTCCATTTGCATTAATGGCAGGTATCGTCATCGCTTCACTGGGATTGCACATCAACTTTTCACGGATCAACTACATCATCATCTTTGACATGATGTGTGCACTCGCGATTATTGGGTTGATGCTTCGCAGTGAAAAAGGCTTCCAAACACGAGACATCATCTACGTTGGTATCATCATCGGGCTCGGTCAATTCGGTTATGCGAGTGCCCGAAGCCTCGCCATTCTGCTTACCATTTGGACCGTTCTCCAGATTATCCGACTTCCTGCACAGTGGAAGACGTCACTAACGCACCTCATCTTGTGTGGGGCAGTGACCGTAGCTGTTTCTGGTCCGTTATTGCTCCACTACTACCAAAATCCCGATAAGTTCCGGGCACCGCTCCAACGAGCGTCCCTCATTTTGCCGGATTCACCCGATGGATCTTCGGTATTGACACGTCAGATGAAGGAATTCAATAAAAGTGCTGAGGAGATTATTTTCGCCAATCTTCAACGCTCATTCATGGCCATCATTACTGGGCCAGTTGATGGCTGGTATCGCTCCAATTTTGCGATTCTGCCTTCGCTCTACGCATTCCTCTTTGTGGTGGGTATTGCCAATGCCCTGTGGAATTGGCGCTCTACGCGACACAACATCTTGCTCATCAATATTTTCATGGTCTGTATGACTGCGTCGCTTTCCTACCCAGTAGCCGCCGGTCACCGCATGGTAAGCATGCTGGGAAGCGTATGTCTGCTCGTCGGGCTCGGTGCTCAAACCCTCGATTATCTCCGGCACCGGCTACTCACCCAAGCAATGGCGCAACGTATCAGTATGGGAGTCCTCGCCTCAATAGTTGCGGTGGGCGGGTATCAGAGCATTGATCACTACTTTTCCACGTTTATTACCATCGAAAATGGTGCTGGTGACCCCGCAATGCAATCCTGTTCGCAGTTTGCACGCTACGCACAAAAACTCCCTGCAGGGACCAAGATTGATGTGTACGAGACCGATTACCTGAACCGCTCTGTCTCCGGTGTGGTGCCGTTTTTGACGAGTCACATTGATTACGTGGCTGTACCCGAAGGCCAGAATCCACGTGGTGACGCAGAAGTCATTGTGATCCCTGCAGACCGCAAAGCCCAAGCTGTTGTTCCCGCGGGGTACCGTGTGGTCGAAGTGCGCACCAATTTCAATGAACCGCTCCTCGAGTTCGCACTTGCGCCGTCGGTACGCATCGAGCCATAACGGGACATCAATTGGATTTGACAGCAATATTGATTCCCACTATAATGGAAATGTTCGTTTTCGTGAGGGTTTGTTCATGAGTCGCAGTGTCACGCTCATCCTAGTAGTAATTATTGTCGTCCTAATCGTACTACCGATTATGGGCACATAACGCTATGGGGGGCGGGTCACCGCACGAGTTGTACAGTTCACCTCTCCCGTAGCAC
The DNA here is from genome assembly GCA_964569955.1 of uncultured Klebsiella sp. Taxonomy (GTDB): domain Bacteria; phylum Chloroflexota; class Chloroflexia; order Chloroflexales; family Roseiflexaceae; genus UBA965. The sequence goes on from CAZMWB010000001.1 coordinate 136,244, forward strand.
ACGGGAGAGGTTTTCGTTTGTGTATGAGGAGGACGTATGAGTGAGAGTCGCACTGGTGCGCAGATTTTGTGTGAAGCGTTAATTCAAAACGGCGTGGATACGATGTTTGGTATCCCAGGGGGCGCCATCATGCCCTTCTATTACGCCATGTGGGAATACCGCGAACGGTTACGCCATATCCTGTGTCGTCACGAGCAGGGTGCGGGGCATGCCGCTGAAGGGTTTGCACGGTCCACAGGGCGAATCGGCGTCTGTATTGGCACCAGCGGCCCTGGGGTGACGAATTTGGTGACACCGGTGGCTGATGCCTGGATGGACAGCACGCCCCTGTTGGCAATTTGTGGCCAAGTGAGTAGTGCCGTGTTGGGCAAAGATGCCTTCCAAGAAACGGATATTACCGGGATTACGATGCCCATCACTAAACATAACTATTTGGTCAAAAACGTCAACGATATTGCCTATGTGGTCAAAGAAGCCATCCATATCGCTACCACCGGGCGCATGGGCCCGGTGTTGGTTGACATCACCAAAGATGCCTTACAGGCCTCCACGGTTCCCGATTATTCCAAGAAGATCTTTTTACCCGGCTATCGTCCTACTTATCAGGGCAGCAAGAAGCAGGTTAAAGCTGCGTTGCAGACCATGCTCAAGAGCAAAAAGCCCCTGATGATGATTGGGAATGGCGTCATGATGGCCGAGGCGAGTGCCGAAGCGCGTAGTTTCGCTGAGCGCTACCGGTTGCCCGTGCTCACCACCTTGCATGGCTTGGGAGCCTTCCCCGAAGATCACCCCCTGTCCCTGGGGATGCCCGGCATGCACGGCTGGGTGCATGCCAATCGTGCCATCCAGGAAGCCGATTTCCTCATCAACATTGGTGGCCGTTTTGACGATCGTGTGACTGGGAAAGCCTCCACATTTGCGCCCAATGCGACCATCGTGCATGTGGACATTGACCCATCAGAAATCGGCAAGAACATCGAAGTCGACGTGCCAATTGTGGGTGATGCCAAATTGGTGTTGCTCTCGTTGCTCGAGGAAGAGCCCGAAGAGCGCGAAGTGGCCACATTCCACGCTGCTGCCAGCGAATGGATGACCCACATCCGCGAATTACAGGCCAAGCATCAGCATCGTCAACAGTACCTCAACCGCCCAGATACGTCCAGTATGCTGCCACACGATGTATATGCGGCGATGACCAAGATGCTCAACGAGCGTGGTAATTACCGTGTGGTCACCGATGTCGGTCAGCATCAAATGTGGGCGGCACAGTTGCTCGACTGGTACCGACCACGCACCCACATTACCAGTGGTGGTGCAGGTACCATGGGCTTTGCGGTTCCCGCAGCCATGGGTGTTGCTGTGGCACATCCCAACGATACGGTGTGGGCAGTGTGTGGCGATGGCGGTTTCCAAATGACCAATCAAGAGATGGCGGTGGTGGTGCAAGAGGGCATCAAAAACATGAAGATTGCCATCATCAACAACGGCTATTTGGGCATGGTACGGCAGTGGCAAGAGCTCTTTGAAAACAAGCGCTATAGTGGCACACCATTGAGCGGTCCCAACTTCAAATTGCTTGCAGAAGCATATGGGTGGACGGGTATCACGGTTGAAACGGTGGATGAAATCGAGCCGGCCTTGGCCAAGGCGTATGCCACGGATGGCCCCGTATTGATTGATTTCCGTGTCGAACGCGAAGTGAACGTCTTCCCCATGGTGCCCCAGAACAAGAGCATCGGCGAGATGATTACGGAGTAAGTGATGCAAACACATACGTTGGTTGTTTTGATGCAGGATCGTCCTGGGGTGCTCAACCGTGCAGTGAGCATGTTTCGCCGCCGTGGCTACAATATTGCCAGTTTGTCGGTGGGCCATACTGAAACCCCAGGCGTCAGCCGCATGACGGTCGTGGTAGAATCTGACCATGTCGAACAGGTGGTCAAACAGCTTTACCGGCTCGTGGAAGTGCTCAAGGTGAGCGATGTGACCAGTGAACCGATTGTTGAGCGCGAAATGGCATTGGTCAAACTGCACGTACCGAGTCAACAGCGTGCTGAAATCGTGGCCTTGACCGAGGTGTTTGCTGCAAAAATCGTTGATGTGGCCGTGAATACCATGGTCATCGAAATGACGGGTGGTCCGGCCAAAGTCGAAAACTTCATCGACATGGTCCGCCCATTCGGCATCAAAGAAATGATGCGCACGGGGCGCATTGCAATGGTGCGTGGCCCCCGTGGACATAGCGGTGTTGACCTGATGGACGCAGGTTGGCAGAATGAGAGTGTGACGACCGTGGATACGCTCGTCAAATAGTCGAGGAGAAACGACACATCATGGCAAAGTTGTACTACGACAATCAGGCTGATTTGGCTCGCCTCAAAAACCGAACCGTGGCAATTATTGGCTACGGGAGCCAGGGTCATGCCCACGCCCTCAACCTCAAAGAGAGTGGTGTAAACGTGGTCGTCGGCTTGTATCCGGGCTCCAAAAGTTGGGCAAAGGCGCAAGCAGATGGCTTGACAGTGATGAGTGTGGCCGACGCTGCCAAAGCCGGCGACATTATCATGAATTTGACCCCAGATACAGTCCAAGCCAAAGTCTACCGCGAGGATATTGCGCCACACCTCAAAGCGGGTAAGACGCTCATGTTTGCCCACGGTTTTAACATTCGCTTCGGTCAGATTGTAGCACCAGCCGGTATTGATGTGAGCATGGTCGCCCCCAAAGCACCCGGACATCGTGTCCGTGAAGTCTTTGCCCAGGGTGGCGGTGTACCAGCACTCGTGGCTGTGCACCAGGATGCCAGTGGGAACGCATTCGCCGATGCACTCGCCTATGCCAAGGGGCTTGGGAATACCCGTGCAGGTGTGCTCGAAACCACTTTTGCTGAAGAAACAGAAACCGACTTATTCGGTGAACAGGCCGTCTTGTGTGGGGGCGTCTCCGCCTTGGTGAAAGCCGGCTTTGAAACGCTGGTGGAAGCTGGCTATCAGCCCGAAGTTGCCTACTTTGAATGTATGCACGAGCTTAAGCTGATTGTGGACCTCTTCTATCAGGGTGGTCTCAACTACATGCGCTTCTCGGTCTCCGATACGGCCGAATGGGGTGATTATGTGGCTGGTTCACAGATTATCAATGCGGAAACCCGTAAGGCCATGAAACAGTTGCTCACCAATATTCAGAATGGCACGTTTGCTGAGGACTGGATCGAAGAGAACGTCAACAATCGCCCTCGCTTCAACAAGATGCGTGCTGCCGACGTCGATCACAAGATCGAAGTAGTGGGTCGCGAATTGCGCCGCATGATGCCGTTCGTCAACCCCCGTGAAGTCAAGCCTGGTCAGGGCGGGTCGTAAGCCGGAAACGGGCTGTGCACACGTGTGCACAGCCCGTCATTTCACATAATAGAGGTACAGACTATGCAGGACGCACACGTACGTATTTTTGATACCACGTTACGCGATGGTGAACAGGCGCCAGGGTGCACCATGACCCTCGACGAAAAGTTGGAGATTGCGCGGCAGTTGCATCGGCTCGGCGTTGACATCATCGAAGCGGGATTTCCTGCTGCATCCCCTGGCGACTGGGCCGCAGTGCACCAAATCGCCAAAGAAGTCGGTACCGCGGATGGTCCAGTCATTGCGGCATTGGCCAGAGCCAACAAAGATGACATTGACAAGGCGTGGTCGGCGATTCAACCGGCAGCCAAAAAACGCATCCACACCTTTTTGTCCACTTCCGACATCCACATCGAGCATCAGTTCAAATCAACGCGTGAAAAAATGCGTGAACGCGCGCGCGAAATGGTGCGGTATGCGCGCTCATTATGCGACGACATCGAATTCTCCCCGATGGATGCCACGCGTTCCGATCCCGAGTACATGTGCGAGGTATTGACTGCCGTCGTCGCCGAAGGTGCAACCACGCTCAACATTCCGGATACGGTGGGCTATACCACACCCGACGAGTATGCGGCATTGATTCAACGCATTCTGACAACAGTGCCGGGCATCGACCGCTGTGTGATTTCGACGCACTGTCATGACGACCTGGGGATGGCTGTGGCCAATAGTTTGGCCGGTGTACGAGCGGGTGCGCGCCAAATCGAATGCACCATTAACGGTATCGGCGAACGTGCCGGGAATGCATCCCTCGAAGAGGTGGTGATGGCATTACACACCCGGCAGAGCTACTACCAGATTGCGTCCCGTGTGAATACCACGGAGTTGACCCGTAGCAGTCGCTTGCTCAGTTCGTTTATCGGGATACCTGTGCCCCCCAACAAGGCGATTGTCGGCGGCAATGCCTTTGCCCATGAATCTGGCATCCACCAGGACGGCGTGCTCAAAAACCGCATGACCTACGAAATTATGAGTGCCGAAACGGTGGGTCTTGATGGCAATATGCTGGTACTGGGGAAACACTCTGGCCGCCACGCCTTTCGGCAAAAACTCGTGTCCATGGGATACGAAGCCGAATCAGACGACGAATTCCAGAAACTCTTTGAACGTTTCAAAGAGTTGTGCGATCGCAAAAAGAAAATTGACGACCGCGATATTGAGGCCCTGATTGCTGGTGAGCATCACCGCGTAGAAGAGGTCTACTCGCTCACTCACGTGCAAGTCATCACGGGGACGAGCTTGACACCCGTAGCCACAGTCCGTATGCTCGATCAGCAGGGCACAAGTTATCTCGAAGCTGCCCATGGGACAGGACCCGTTGATGCCATTTACAAGGCCATTGACAAAATCGTGAATCGGCCCGTTGAATTGCTGGAATTTACCATTAATTCGGTGACCGAAGGCATTGATGCGGTGGCCGAAGTATCAGTACGTATCCGTGATACCACAGCCGCACAGCGGGCGATTACCAAACCAGGGGTAGATATGTTCAATGGCTACGGGGTGAACACTGACACCATGGTGGCAGCTGCGGAGGCGTATATGGCCGCATTGAACAAATTGTTGCAGTATCGTCAACAGCATATCAATGCGGAGAAATCCGCCTACGCCGATGGGTATGACCAAGGTGCAACTGGGTATGCGGTGGATAATTTCGCCAACACGCAGCGCTGATGAAGACAGCTGCGGGAAGGAGTCCCTCCCGCAAAAGGAATGGGAATGCGCATTAGTTATCTCGGCCCTGCCGGTACATATAGCGAAATTGCTGCACGCATGTACGCCCAGCCGACCGATATATTGGTTGCACATACATCGTTGCCTGCGGCGTTTCATGCCGTTGACCACGGTGATGCGGATGTGGCCGTGCTTCCCATCGAAAATGTGCTCGAGGGGAGTGTAACCGTGACGCTCGATTTGCTGATTCACGAGTCGACGCTTCGCATTCAGCACGAACTCGTGGTTCCCATCAGTCATCAATTGCTCGGTCGGGTGGGTACTGATTTGGCGACCGTGGAGGTGCTCTACGGACATCCACAATCGCTCGGGCAGTGTCGTCAATTCATTGAAAGCACACTCCCGCATGTCACGACCGTCGCGTCCTTGTCCAATAGCGCGGCCCCAGCCGAAGCATTGGCATCAGTGCGGCCTGCGGTTGCAATTGGCACCTTGCGTGCCGCAGAATTGACCGGGGCATGCGTACTCGTCGCGGACATCCAAGATATGGCACATAACGTGACCCGTTTTGTGGTCCTCGGCAAGGATGATCATCCACCGACAGGAGACGACAAAACGAGTCTCTGCTTTGGCTTTGACCGCGAAGACCAGCCCGGGCAGCTGGTACGACCCATCCAAATTCTTTCGGATGCAGCCATTAACATGATTAAGTTTGAATCACGTCCGTCAAAAGCGGTACTCGGTGAGTATGTGTTTTTAGTAGATATTAATGGCCACCGACTCGATCCCCACATTGCCGCAGCGTTGCAGAAAATGCGGGCACAAACTGGATTTCTCAAAATACTTGGGAGTTATCCTCGCTGGCCGGTGCGGAGAAATGCATGACAACGCTGTGGATCTATGACACCACCTTGCGTGATGGCACGCAACGGGAAGGAATTTCGCTGTCTGTTGATGATAAAGTAAAAATAGCTCGCATCCTCGATGGACTCGGCGTGCACTACATCGAGGGAGGGTGGCCAGGTTCGAACCCCAAAGATGCCGAATTTTTCCGGCGCATGCAACACGCCCCGCTCACGCACGCCAAGATGAGTGCATTCGGTAGCACCCGTCACGCACAGACTCGCTGTGAAGACGATGCCAATATTCAGGCCTTGCAGGCGGCGGAGACACCTGTAGTGACGCTGGTTGGCAAAAGTTCTGTGTTGCATGTCGAAGCCGTGCTTGAAACCACCCGCGCAGAAAATTTGCGCATGATTCACGACAGTGTGGCATACTTTGTGGCTCTCGGTCGCGAAGTCATCTACGATGCGGAGCATTTCTTTGATGGCTACCATCTCGATGCCGCCTACACACTCGACACCATTTGTACGGCGGCACGGGCCGGTGCCCATGTGGTCACGCTGTGTGACACCAACGGAGGATCGTTGCCGGCGCAGATCGGTGAAATCGTGCGCCGCGTAGCCACAACCTTTGCGCACCAAGGATTTACTGCAACAATCGGCATTCATACGCACAATGATGGTGGACTCGCAGTGGCTAATGCGCTTGCGGCAGTAGAGGCAGGTGCGACACACGTCCAAGGTACCATCAATGGGATTGGCGAGCGCTGCGGGAACATGGATCTGATCCCCCTCATTGCAAACACCCATCTCAAATTAGGGTATACGGGGATTGCCGCTGACCAGATTCGCCGTTTAAGTGACGTCTCTCATGTCATTGCCGATATCTGTAACCTCAACCCGGATCACCATGCGCCCTTCGTGGGGCGGAGTGCCTTTGCCCACAAAGGTGGGATCCACGCCCAAGCAGTGGCTAAATTTGCAGACAGTTACCAGCACATCGACCCGCTCCTGGTTGGCAATGAGATGCGGATTGTGGTGAGTGAACTCTCGGGTCGCAACAACATCCGTTTACAGGCTGAAAAGCTCGGTTTATCCCTCGGTGGCAACGAACGGCAGTTGCTCCAACGCATCAAAGAGCTCGAACAACAGGGGTTGCAATTTGAAGCCGCGGATGGCTCGTTCGAAATGCTTATTCGACGTAGTACGCCAGGTTATCGGGCACCGTTTGTGCTCCGTGATTTTACGGTCATCGTGGATGGCGATGCAACCACAGAGATGCGCTCACAAGCCATGGTCAAACTCCTCGTCAATGGTCAGGAGATGCATACGGCAGCTGAAGGCGACGGCCCGGTAAATGCCCTCGACCGGGCGATTCGCAAAGCGCTCACTCCGTTCTATCCGCGCTTAGCCGATGTGGCATTGGTGGATTACAAAGTGCGCATTGTGGACGAACACTTGGGCACTGCTGCCCGTCCACGCGTCATAATCGAATCGGCCCGAGGTGATGAGCGATGGACCACAGTGGGGTGTTCGGAGAATATTCTGACGGCGAGCTGGCAGGCACTCTGGGATGCCCTCGAGTTGCCACTAGCACGCTATGGGTACTAGGGTCATCCTCGACGCATGCCGTCGTGTGAATGATATAATGCGACTGATATCCGTAGCAACAAAAGGAGCGCACGATGTCTGAGAAGCAGATTTGGTTTAAGGGGAAAATGATTCCATGGTCACAGGCCACTGTGCATGTGATGAGTCATGCCTTGCACTACGGTTCCTCGGTCTTTGAAGGGATTCGTTCATACCCCACACCCAACGGCCCGGCAATTTTTCGCCTTGGACCGCACATACGGCGTCTGTGGGACTCCTGCAAAATATACCGAATGGAGATTCCGTTCAGTCCGGCGGAAATCACGCAGGCCTGTAAGGATGTGATCAAAGTCAACGGCTATACCAACAGCTATCTCCGCCCACTCGTGTGGCGCGGCGAAGGTCCACTCGGTCTCGATGGCAAAAATAACCCTATCGAAGCAATGGTGGCAGCCGTTGAATGGGGCGCATACCTCGGACCCGAAGGGCTTAAGAACGGGGTAGACGTCATGGTCTCCTCGTGGAATCGGCTTGCTGCCAACACCATTCCCACTATGGCCAAAGCCGGTGGCAACTACCTTTCTTCATTCCTTATTAAAAGTGAAGCTGCGCGGAACGGCTATGCCGAAGGCATTGCCCTTGACGTACAGGGAAATGTGGCCGAAGGCTCAGGGATGAACCTCTTCGTGGTGCGAGATGGTGTCCTGTACACCCCACCGATCACGAACAACATTTTGCCGGGAATTACCCGCGATGCGATTATGACCATCGCACGTGATCTCAAAATCGAGGTACGCGAACAAGAGATGCAACGAGAAGTGCTCTACTTGGCCGACGAACTCTTTTTTGCGGGTACTGCGGCAGAAGTCACCCCTATTCGCTCCGTTGATAAGATTGTCATTGGTAGCGGTCAGCGCGGTGAATTGACCGAAGCCATCCAAGAGCGCTTTTTTGGGTTGTTTGAAGGAAAAGTCGACGACAAGCACAACTGGCTCGACTACGTCTAACGCGATGTGGCAAACCGGCACGGCAGTGCGTCGTGCCGGTGAATCCGTGGTGTAATTAGCTGAGGAGTTGGTATGACAACTGCGCCCCAAACGTTATTCGAGAAAATATGGAATCGGCACTTGGTGCGGCCACAAACGGCTGAAACACCGGCTGTGTTATACATTGACCTTCATCTCGTGCATGAAGTCACGTCGCCACAGGCATTTAGCGAATTACGTGCACGCGGGTTGTCAGTACGGCGCCCCGGACAAACCATTGCAACCATGGATCATTCGACACCAACCACGCCACGCAATGCTCAAGGGATTATCCCCGTACTCGATACCCAGGCGCAAGCACAGCTGAGTATGCTCGAGGCAAATTGCCGTGACTTTGGGATTCCATTGTTCGGACTTGGGACGGAAAAGCAGGGCATCGTGCATGTCATTGGCCCCGAACAAGGGGTCACACAACCAGGAATGACCATTGTGTGTGGCGACAGTCATACCAGCACACATGGTGCCTTTGGTGCTCTTGCATTCGGCATCGGCACCTCAGAAGTAGGGCATGTGCTTGCGACACAGTGTTTGCTCCAGAGTCGCCCCAAAACCATGGAAGTCCGCATCAATGGGACGCTACGCAAGGGGGTCGGCGCCAAAGACATTATCTTGGCCGTCATTGCCAAAATTGGCGTGGGTGGTGGAACAGGGCATGTGATTGAATATACCGGTTCGGCCATTCGTGGGCTCTCCATGGAAGAACGAATGACCATCTGTAACATGTCCATCGAAGGTGGTGCACGCGCCGGTCTCATTGCTCCCGACGACGTCACGTTTAACTACATCAAGGGGCGTCCACGGGCACCACACGGCGCCGCATGGGATGCAGCGGTGGCCGACTGGCGTACACTTCATACGGATGCGGGAGCTCAGTACGACCGCGTGGTTGAACTCGATGCCGATGCGCTCGAGCCGATGATTACCTATGGCACCAATCCGGGAATGGGTATTCCCATTTCAGGACGCGTCCCCACTGCCGCTGATATGCCCGATGATGCGGGACGTGCCGGGTTGGCAAAAGCACTTGCGTACATGGGGCTCGAAGCCGGTCAAACGCTGATTGGGCAGCCGGTTGATGTGGTATTCATCGGTAGTTGCACCAATTCACGCATTTCCGACCTGCGCTTGGCCGCCCAGGTCATGCGCGATCGGCGCGTCTCCGAAAACGTGCGTGTAATGGTCGTTCCCGGGTCGCAGTTGGTCAAAAAGCAAGCCGAAGCAGAAGGGCTCGATCAAATCTTCAAAGATGCTGGCGCGGAATGGCGTGAGGCGGGATGCTCCATGTGTATTGCGATGAATGGTGATCAACTCGCACCAGGGCAGTACGCAGTGTCCACTAGCAATCGTAACTTTGAAGGACGGCAAGGCAAGGGTGGACGGACGTTCCTCGCAAGTCCGTTAACCGCTGCTGCCGCAGCAATTACTGGCCGCATTTGCGACCCGCGCGAGATACTTGCGTAATTGGGGGAGTGCTTTGCTGACGTCAACACCACGGAGAGGATGAGAGAATGCAGAAGTTTGTGCCATACACCGCGCGCTATGCGGTGCTTCCCATAGAAAATGTTGATACGGATCAAATTATCCCGGCCCGCTTTCTCAAAACTACGGATAAGACGGGGCTCGGAGAGAGCCTCTTCTCCGACTGGCGGTATGATGGCGAAGGTCGGCCGAAAGCGGATTTTTTGCTCAACCAGTCGTTCGCCAAAGGGGCTGAGGTCTTGGTTGCCGGCACTAATTTTGGTTGTGGATCCTCTCGTGAACATGCCCCTTGGGCGCTGCAGGGTTTCGGTTTCAAAGCGGTGTTGAGCACCTACTTCGCAGACATTTTTCAAAACAATTCATTGAAAAATGGCTTACTGCCGATTGTGATTACTCCGCAGGTCTACGACATTCTGGTCAATGCGGATGCAGTAGCACCGGGGCAGGCAACGATCGCTGTTGACCTTGCACGTCAGCTGGTCACGTTACCCAACGGGGAGCAGATGCACTTTCCCATTGAACCATTCGCTAAATACTGCGTGTTAAATGGGGTTGATCAAATGGGGTTTTTAATGAATCAGGATGTGGATATCCGTGCCTTTGAAGCATCGAATCCCGCCCGTGTGAACACGATTGGACTCTAATCATGCATCTGCGCATCACAACTTTGCCTGGTGATGGGATTGGTCCGGACGTTGTGGCTCAAGGTGTTGCGGTCCTTGAACGCGTTGCGACACTGTATGGCCATACGCTCACCGTGCAACAGCAGCTCCTCGGTGGCTGTGCGATAGATGCCACCGGCACCGCACTTCCCGATGCAACGCTTACTGCGTGCCAACAATCAGATGCGGTGTTGCTTGGTGCAGTCGGTGGTCCGAAGTGGGATAATCCGTCGGCAACCGTACGCCCCGAACAAGGGCTCCTCGGCATTCGCAAGGCACTCGGCTTGTATGCCAATCTGCGGCCGGTGGCGATGCACGCGCGACTGATTCCTGCGTCACCCCTGCGGCCTGAATTACTCCAAGGGGTAGACATGATGGTTGTCCGTGAACTCACCGGTGGCATCTACTTTGGTGAGAAACGGCGCGAAGCCCATGCAAGCGGTGAACTTGCCCTTGATACGTGCGTCTATACCACCGAAGAAATTTCACGCATTATTCGGACTGCGGCCACGATTGCACGGGGACGCAAACGAAAGTTGGTGTCGGTGGACAAAGCCAATGTGCTCGAAACGTCACGGTTGTGGCGGAGGACTGCCACTCAAATCATGGCAGCTGAGTTCCCTGACGTCACGCTTGAACATATGCTCGTGGATTCGTGTGCCATGCATTTGATTCGTCGGCCCGCAGATTTTGATGTCATCGTCACCGAAAACATGTTTGGTGACATTCTCACTGATGAAGCCTCCATGTTGGCTGGGTCTATGGGCATGCTTCCTTCGGCATCACTGGGGGCCGCAACAGCGCAACCAACACGTATGGGGCTCTACGAGCCAATCCATGGCTCAGCACCCGATATTGCGGGCAAGGGGATTGCCAATCCGCTGGCCACCATCTTGAGTGTGGCGCTCATGTTCCGCTACTCATTTGCCCTTGAAACCGAAGCGCGCGCCATTGAGCACGCAGTTAATGCCACGCTTGCTGATGGGATTGTGACTCGTGATGTGGCAACCCCGGGAGAATCTGTGGCCACCACCGAAGTGGTTGGTGCTGCAGTGGTAGACCGTCTCAAAGGAGCGGCATGACATCATCGTTTACCTCACACACCGGCAAATTACTCACGCTACCTAACCGCATCAGCATGCTGGGGGTGGGTGTTGATGATGTAACTGTTGATGAGGCGATTCGCCTTATTGACGGCATGCTTGCCAAAGGGGGTATCTATCAGATCGCCACGATAAATCCGGAATTCGTCATGCAGGCACAACACGATGCCCGTGTGCGACAGGTACTCAATGCGGCGGCCCTTGCAACGCCTGATGGGGTCGGTATTCTGTGGGCAGCACGGCGTCTAGGCAAACCGTTGCGTGGACGAGTCACTGGTGTTGAACTTGTTGAACGAATCGCCAAATTGGCGGCTGTTCGTGGGTGGCGGGTCTATTTTCTTGGGGCGGCACCAGGTGTTGCGGAAAAGGCTGCCCAAACCCTGCGCCATCGGTATGCGGGGTTGGCGGTGGCCGGGTGCTATGCCGGTTCGCCGAGTATCATCGAAGAACCCTTTGTCCGCAATCAGGTTGCAGAAGCGAGTCCCGACATCCTGCTCGTGGCATACGGACACCCCGCTCAAGAACTGTGGATTGCGCGCAATCAAGCATTGCTCGGCGTCCCAATTGCTATAGGTGTTGGGGGGACGTTCGATGAATTAGCAGGCATTGTGGCACCAGCCCCACGTTGGATGGAGCGCGTCGGCTTAAAATGGCTGTGGCGCTTGATTCAACAACCATCACGAATCAATCGTATTCTCACTGCAACGGTACGTTTTCCGTTAGCTATTTTGCGTTCATCACCACCCAAGAACTTACCATAATGTTTCGTCGTTTCATCTCACTCCGGATGTTCACAAGCATCATGTGCTTCCTCCTGTGTTGGGAAGCATTCGTCTCTGCTGCTGTGGTGCCTCAGTTTTTATTGCCTGCTCCCACACAAATTGGGATGCGCATGGCTGAGGAATTACAGACACTTACCCTTTGGCGCCACATCTGGGCCACGGTTGCGGTCGCTACTGTGGGTTTGTGTGTAGCTGTCGGCATAGGCACCGTGACTGCGTGGCTCTTCTACCAGTCTCGACACCTCTATGAGTTTTTTAATTGGCTTTTTACCATGAGCCAATCCTTGCCAGTCGTGGCCATTGCACCGTTGATTCTCCTCTGGATTCAGTCACCATTTTGGGCACGCGTCAGTATTGCCACTGTTATCACCATATATCCCACGTTTGCTGCCACGTATCGTGCCCTGCAGCTCATTCCGCGTGAATTGCGAGAAATGGCCCTGCTCAACGGGGCGTCACGTATGCAAATGTTACGCTACGTCGAATTTCCACAGGCACTTCCTGTTGTCGTTGCTGGTGTACAAACAAGTGTCGTGTTGGCGATGACCGGTGCAGTTGTGGGAGAATATCTCGGTGGCAGAGATGGACTCGGTGCCCTAGTTAATATTGCACGTGCCATGTTTGATGCAACCCTTGTGTTTGTCGCCCTTACGGTACTCGTGACCATTACTCTGATTGCACATGCACTCTTTCAGATCATTCAATCCTATCTTATTGTTGATTCCGACACACCAACTGAATCATCGTTATAATAGAGACGTATCCTCTGTATGAAGGGAATTTTCATGATTCGTCGTATTGTGTTATTGGTGACATGCATTCTAATGAGTGCGTGTACCACACCTGCTACGCAAGCTCCACTCACGGATATCGTTGTGGGCATGCCATACATCCCCAATATTCAATTTGCGCATTTTTATATGGCTCAGGAAAAAGGATACTTTGCAGAAGCCGGCTTGCGTGTGACCTTTGATTACAACTTCGAAAACGATGTTGTCCAACGCCTTGCCACGAATAACGGCATTCAATTTGCATTGGCCAGTGCCGATACCGTGTTACTTGCGCGTGCCAAGGGGCTCCCCATTACTGCGGTGATGGCGACCTCTCAGGAGTTCCCGATTGCGTTTATCGCCAAAGCTACCACGCCACTCTCAAGCCCTGCTGATTTGGTTGGTAAAAAAATCGGCATCCCCGGACGCTTCGGTGCGAGTTACATCGGGCTACAGGCACTGATGCGTGCAGGTACTCTTGATGAATCCCAGCTTTCGATAAGTGAGATTGGTTTTAATCAAGTACCACTCTTGCTCAACGATACGGTTGACGTGATAAGTGGGTATGCGAACAATGAGCCCATTCAGCTTTATGCTGCGGGCACCCCAGTTTCCGTCTTGCGTGTTGCTGACGTAGCACCCATAGCTTCGGATCATCTAATCATAAACACGTCATATGGTGCTGAGCAGTCCGCGACTGTGGCCAAGTTTGTAGCAGCGCTCCGCAAAGGCATGCAATCGGTTGCTGAAGATCCTGCAGGAGCATATGATGCGTCATTGTCGTCCATCCCCGAAGCTGACCCCGCGAAGCGAGATGTGACCATTGAAGTATTGCGTGCCACCGTTGCGATGTGGCAAGCCGATACGTCCATCCTCGGTAAAATTAACCCGGAAAAATGGGTACAGACGCACGCATTGTTGCGCAGCATTAATCTCCTCACTGAAGATGTGGATGTACCGGCCGCCTACGATGTCTCGTATGTCAGCGAATAGAGGGCGTCATGCCGATTCGTGCCCTGCTCTTTGATCTCGATAACACGCTTTATCCGAGCACATCGGGGGTTACAGAAGCCCTCGAAGCACGCATGAATGCCTATGTACAGACGGTGACGGGGCTCGCGCTTGCGGATGCACAAGTCCTCCGGCACCACTATTTCGTGACGTATGGGACGACGTTGCGTGGTTTACAGCTACACCATGACGTAGATGTTGAAGCGTACTTAGCAGATGTGCATCAGCTCGATATCGCATCGTTAGTACACCATAATCCGGTACTCCAGCGATTACTTGTAGCGGATACACGGACCAAAGTGATTTTCACGAATTCTCCGGCTGAACATGCAGCACGTGTACTCGATGCACTTGGTATCGCAGATTGTGCTCTGCCGATTGTGGATATTCGTGCTATGCACTTTACGCCAAAACCGCAACTGGATGCATATCACGTTGCCGTAGCGATCACGGGCCATGCGTCGCACGAGATTGCGTTTTTTGAAGATACATTACATAATCTTGCGCCAGCAAAGGTATTAGGGATGACAACTGTGTATATTGGCACCCTTAGACAGCCGCATCCCGATTACGTGGATTGGTGTTTTCCCGATATCGTTACGGCGCTGACGCAGCTGTCATCATAGGCCATGACATGTTGATACCAACGACACTCCGTACACCGCGACTGCATTGGCGCCCTCTGGCAGTATCAGATGGAGCAGCAATATATCGCCAGTTCTCCGATTCTGTGATGTGTCGCTATTTCAGCGAACCGCCGTGTCGGTATGCAGACGCACAAGACATCATCACCCACTATCGCACGCGGATGGGGCGCGTCATGCGTTGGGTGATGCACGACGTGGCAACGGGACACTTCGTAGGTACATGCGGGTATCATTACCTCGATGAAACACGGAGGCAGGTTGAAATCGGCTACGATATTTGGCGTGACTACTGGGGGCAAGGCTATATGCGCGAGGCGTTGCCCAGACTTCTCGAGATCTGTGCCACTTATCTCCCCGTTGATTCAGTTTATGCCTTGATTCATCGTGATAACGCCGCATCAATCCATGTGGTACGCCGTGCTGGTTTTGTGGCCACATCCCCACTGCGTACACCAGATACTACTGACGAGTGCTGTTGGGTCTATCGGATTACTCAACTGTAAGTGGTGGTAATTCCAACGTACATTGATCACCCACTTGTACTCCATGGCGCACCATCCATCCTTGTGGTGTTTCGAGTGCATAGCGGATGGGGACCTGAGCTTCATGCGGCGTGTCCGTGTTGGGTTGCATCGCACTAATTTGAACAATTGTGCCATCAACACGCATAAAAACGACGTCTAAAGCAACTGGGGTGTCACGCATCCAGAAGGCTGGTTGCATGTCTTCTTTAAAGACGAATAGCATGCCGTACTGCTCAGGTAGTTTGGTCTGATGCATGAGTCCTTTTTGGCGTTGCGCATGCGTGGACACGATGTCCAAGCGTAGTGTAGGGCCACATCCTGACAGCCTTCCTTGGGGCAAATCATAGCGCTGACAGCCGGTGAGTGTCATGGTGAGAAATGCCACTAAAACGAAGTGTCTCAACATTACTGTGTGGGGTATGGATAGGGGTATGGTGATGGATATGCATCTTGTGGTGGGGTGCTACATGCCACAAGCACCCAGAGCACTCCCACGATGCACAGGAAACGAAGTATGTGATACATGAATATCTCCAAATGATGACTCCATTGCTATTATACCGAATCAGCGGTATTTTCCACTTCAAAGCAACATTACTGTCCTAATGTTGTATTTAAATTACCTCGATTAAGGCAGGAGTGGCCGAATGACCATGCACACCTCTTGCCACGTCATCGTTGGCGTAATCACACAATTTCCACCACGTTGTGCGATTATGGCAGTCAGACGCTCATATTCCGAATGAGAAAGCGGTTCATCTACGCCTATTTCTAGGCGATCTGCACGCGCACCATCGCACACCACGCCCCAGCGCAACATCCATTGCGTCGCAGTAAAATGGGGGTGCGTAATTGGAATATCAATCGCCCATGCGATTGCTTGACCTGATGCAATGATTCGGCGTTGTACGGCTTCCTGATGCGTTAAACTGTAGTATATCTGAGTAGGTGAATACCCAGTTTTCAGTGATTCTACAGCGATACACGCTACCGCTGTGCCAATTTGCCATTCAATTGGATGGAGGCGGTATGCGCCATTGCTGAGGTGAGTTGTCGCAATGGTTTTGTTGGCCAGCAATAGATTATGACAATCTGGCGGTATCAACGCACCCATTGGGATTTGAAACGGGCGCGTCGGCACAAACATACTAGTCATGTTCCCCGGTGCGGGATGCAAATCCATGAAATACCATCCTACACCCACACTTTCCGCCCAATGTCGTGCGCGTGCATGCGGGTTATTCTGCACGACGATATCATTGGCCACAATCCGCATGAGCCCAGGACTCCGGCGCGATTCGCGTACATACGGTACCTGGGACAACCCATCGTCACTCCCCATCACATCGTAACGCAATCGGAGCTCCGGATAGCCGAAACCCCCATCATCTCGGGGGACTTCGGTTTGCAGCCAGTAGAGAAATGCCAACGACAAGCGACGTGCTTCGTCGAGTGCGGACTCTCGTTCGTGGGCAGGACGATCAATGATGGATTGTTCGTGGTAATCATTGCTGTTCCAATTAATCAGTGCAATATCGGGAGTTGCAGGATGGACATGCGTACCATCCCAGAGGCGCCGATATGTCCAAAACGGCGGTAGACCCGTCGGACCGTCCGTAAACATGCGAAATGGCCGAGCCTCACCGTCATTGCCGGTGAGCGTCAACGTGAATGGCTGCCGGTCCCGTAGAAGCGCATATCCTTCGGGTTTGGCGATGGTATTGCAAGTGCCGGGGACATATTCTACCGCAAAGCCGTACGTAAAGCTTTGCACTTCTGTAGGACGTGCGGTAGCAGGAGCAGCGTCCTCACCCGTATCACATTGCGCTTCTGCCCCTACCACGTAGCGCAATTTGGCTAAAGCGAGAACGTCGCCTGCATCACTCGCATCCACCACATATGTTGCATGAATCACCTTCCGCCGCTGTTGCGCATCTTGAATTTCAACGCCATGAATGCGACCTGCATCTCTATGCACAGCATGCAGGTCATGCGCAGTATATATGGTAAGCAACCCGGCCGCACACGCTGGTGCGAGCATTTGGGTAATAACATGATGCGCACATTCGGGCAAAAAGCACACATTGCTTACCCAAGCATTTCCCGGATTAAATGATGCATCTACAGGATGTGTCACACCGTACCGTGTAGCCATCGCCTGACGGAGTGCATGGCGAAAGTTGCCGTACTGGGTGTTCCCTGGCCACGAGTCTATGTACCGATGCTCGTCAAGAGCGGCAACCCCTTGACTGGTACATTGCCCACCAAGCCACTCAGTTGCTTCTACGATGCACACACGTGTGCCAGCAGCACAAGCAACGAGGGCAGCTGCAACGGCACTCAATCCACCACCTATAATACAGAGGTCAACCATTGATACTGATTGGTCGGGAGAACGTGTCATGATTCCACTCTTTGTTACCATGAATCTACTACCAGCCGGAATGTCGCGCGAGACGCCACCAGACTGGGAATACAGTGGTCGGTCAATAGATGCATTTGTAAATCGCATGCTCCGTGCAGGCATGTACCCCACACTCTTTGCATCTCCAGAAGCAACTCGTGCCCATGCACCCATGCTCGAGGAATGTATCGATCGTGGGTGTGAAGTGGGGTTACTCGTATCACCGAGTCATTCAACACTGCTCGGCGAAAAGAAGCCGTTTGGCACCCTCACCGCGCAAGCACAGCGCCACGCAATCAGTACCGCACGCGACCTCTTCTATGATTATATGGGATTTGCACCACGCAGTATACGCACCGGGCTTTCTTCGGGCAATGACACCATCTTTGCACTCTGCAAGACGCTCGGATTCACCCACACATCAATACGCATGCCGGGGGCAAAACTCAGCACCATCGCCAATGTGTGGCCAGAAACGCACCAGATTTACCACGACGGGATTATCGAAGTCCCCATTTCAACCAATCCATCAGAACGGCTACTCAATCGCTTCCCGCTATACATGAGCCCTGAATTCGGTACGGTAACACAACAAGCGGCACTCGTACATCATGTCAGCGAACATGGACACATTTGTACGATGAGTAGCACGGCCATGGACTATTACCACCTGACCGACATTGTCGAAGATAACATTGATGCGTTTATCCGTGCCACAGACACGTTACACAATCTCGTGCCGATGCGCCTGAGTCAATGCGACCCAACGCGTTTGAAGGAAAACGATACCAAGCATACCGAGCACTGACCACGTGGCAGCTAACCAGAGACCGGCACGGCCGTTCATGGCAAAAAACAAACCCATGCAGACAAATAAATGCCAGAACGGAAGCGGGTGCGGGGGAACTGCGGTGCGAAGTCGAGCAATGAAATACGGGTCAAAGAGATAGGCAAAAATGGTTCCAGTCAGCCACCATCCTGCGAAATTCACCCAGGGGACGCCGTAGTACCAGCCACGGTCAATCCAGACCCAGTATTGATGAATGATGGTGGCAACTGGCTCTATTTGCAGGTCAAAAAAAACGATGAATAGTCCGGCGAGAGCGGCACGTACCATCCGTGGCGCGTGTGGTGCAATCACGTACGCAGCCGCCCATGTACCCACCGTGGAAAAGAGCCAAGCAAGCAAAATCACTGCAGGCACGGTTGATGCCACACGATATCCCAGTTGTGCGGTGTAATCGTATGCCCCAAACGGTACATCGTAGGTGGCCCCCACATATTCCACCACACACGAACCGACAACTATCCCCGCGATGACCACCACTGCCCGTCTCCCTAATCCTGAATACAGCCATGCAGCAACACTTAGGCCTTGTAGGGCAAGCAACACTCCACCAAAAACAGCTCCATTCGCTGGCACAACGTCAAACAGAACGACTAAGAGTGTACCAGGATAGAGAGCAAGATAAATCGCAAAGATGATATACGAAAGTCGATCAGGATGCGATTGAAGGATACGAAAGCGATTCATACGTCTACTCCAAATCCGCCACCGCCCGGGGTAGCAATATGTAGATGACTGCCGGCTGGCACATCGAAAGTTCCTTTCCCAGCGCATACCGTCAGCCCATCCGGAAAGGTAATCGTGTTTACCCCGTTCGCTCCATCGGCCCCTCCTGCGTGTCCAGCAGGTGCGACAGCTCGCCGTTCGGTGAGGAGGGAAATGGTTGTTGGGACGAGAAACTCGATGTCTTTGCAAATCCCGTCACCACCGCACAGCAAACCAGCCCCACCACTCCCACGACGTACCGATAACGTATGAACACGCACGGGGTAGAGGCGTTCAAACATTTCAATGGGCGTATTTCGGGTGTTTGTCATGTGCGTTTGAACGCCACTCAAACCAGGGGCAGATGGACGTGCCCCCATACCACCACCAAGAGTTTCGTAGTAGGCAAAAGGTTGGCCGGTGGGCGTCACTCCTCCCATGGTCCAGTTATTCATCGTACCGGCTGATTGTGCGGGGATATGTGTGGGTAATGCATGTGCCAAGGCACGATACATGACATCAACAATACGTTGCGATGTTTCCACGTTTCCACCGGCAACTGCAACACCAGCGGGTGGGTTTAAAAGAGACCCAGCAGGGATTAACCAATGCAATGGGCGAAAGGCACCTGCACTAGCAGGCATGTCATCACCATCGAGGGTACGTAATGCATAGAGTACGGCTGATTCTGTAACCGCACGTGGCGCATTGAGTGGGCCACGACACGCTACAGCCGTACCCGTAAAATCAATGGTGAGTTCGTCATCACGCACGGTTAATGTGACGGCAATGGTGAGCGGTTCTGGGTTAACCCCATCGTCATCGAGCACATCTGATGCCGAATAGATGCCATCGGGAATTGTGCGAATCAACGCCCGCATCCGGCGCTCGCCGTAGGCAATCAACTGTGCCATCATCTCGTGTACGGTGGGACACCCCATACGCATGCATAGTGATTCCATACGGCGCGTGGCAATGGCATGACACGCAAATTGCGCCTGCAGATCACCACTTCGTTCGGCACTTGTGCGTGAGTTTCGTGCAATAATGGCCACCACGCCACGGTTGACGACTCCAGCTTCTACGATTTTCACCGGTGGGAGAATCAACCCTTCTTGAAACACGGATTGACTGAGCGGCATCGAACCAGGTGTCATTCCCCCCACGTCCGCATGATGAGCGCGTGTGGCGCTATACCCCATCAGTTCACCGGCAACATAAATTGGCGCAACGGTCGTGAAATCAGGCAGATGTGTCCCTCCTGCATGAGGATCATTCAAAATTACCACATCACCATCAGCAAGTAAGCCAAAATGGAGCAGTGCGGCAGCAACACTATGGGGCATTGCGCCAAGGTGCACAGGGATATGGGCAGCTTGCGCCACCATGTAACCATGGGCGTCAAACAGGGCACACGAGTAGTCGCGACGCTCTTGGATATTCGATGAGAAAGCGCTACGCTCAAGGGCAGCACCCATTTCTTCAGCGATGGCACTACAGCGATGACGAAAGACTTCTAATGCGATAGCATCACTCATAATTAGGCAACTATACAAAAATGAAAATCCTTGGTACAATTATAGAGGATTCGTGAAGGGACTGTGTGTATGAGCCCAACCAGGATGGTTGGTTCCCGCACGTGGCGGTGACTCCGTTGTCGGCGGACGGGAGCGGCCTGCACAGTTTCTTCGAGTGAAAGTATGTGTATATGAGTACCTTGTTGACGGCACAGATCCCTGTGACCGTAGTGCGTGCCACACAAGCCGCACATCTGCATGCAGCCGTGATTGCTGCCATTCCTGCATCAATACGATGCACGTATGAATTTGATTCCCCCCAAGAGATTATCCACTTTGACAATGAAATGGCTGAAGCAGGAATTCCCCTCCGCCGCTGGGTGGTGGGCGGTTTACATGCACCGGAAGGCATTGCACTGTGCTTCCGTCCAACATGGAGAGTCCCTGACTATACATTTTGGGTGCATGTCCGAATGCTTCCCAATGCCTCACCATACGCCACACACGCACTCTGGAGCGAAGTCATGCGGTGGGCGAAGAGCGCTGGGGCACGTACGCTCCAAACCATGGCCCATCCCGGTGATACCAGCACGTTACCTATTGACCGTACCGTGCAACATATTGGCACCGAACAAGTGTATCAACGGACTATGCCACTTGGACACATTGTGCTCCCTGCACGCCCTGCAGCACTCAGCATCCATACACTTGCTGAACGCATGCAGCATGATGCCGATGCGCTTGAACGTGCATGCACCTTACATGCAGCTATTTCGCTTGACGTCCCACTTCCCGATGAGCCAATTGTGACAATGACCAAATTTCGTCGCATGGTGGGTGAATTTTTACGACCTGAACATTATGTCATTGCCATGATTGATGACCAATATGTGGGCGAATCCATTCTGTATGTCGAAGACGACGAACCGGTCGCATGGCAACACGCAACCGGTGTTCTCCCCGCATATCGTGGGCAAGGGATTGCGCAACACGTCAAACACGCATCTCTCGAAATTGCTGCACAGCTCGGCATGCGTGAAGTACGCACCTGGGTAGAGTCACGCAACCAGAGCATGCTTCATATCAATACACAGTTCGGCTTCGAAATGCAACACGCCATCCACGATATCAGCCATATCTATGCAATTTCCTTAGACAGGTAACCGTGCATCATCACGGTGACGACCACCCCACGGGTATACCCGTGGGGTGGTCTTTTTAGTAGTGCCGCGGGTGATCATCGCTAAATGGATCAAAGAGCCAGCGCGTATGAACGCCGCTCCATGGATTACTCTTGCGTGTATAGGCGGGACGTGTGCGCGACGAAAAGAGGACACGGAGCAGCTTTTTCCCCCCTGTCACAATCCAATCCGCAATAGAATGGACGGCTCCGCCGGTAATAAACCCAACGACCATGCTGAGTGTGATAATGGGATGGGCCACAAACCAGTCCATGCACTGTTTGGCAATAGTGGCGTGCCAGGTGGGGAGTGGCAAACCAGTATAGCGCACCATGGATTCAATGACAAACAGTAGACCGAGCATCATCATAAAGAAATAGACTAAGCGCAGGATAGGGGGTAGTACTAGCCCGTGACTCCAGAAATGCCGATGCGGAATCACCCATTTATATGGCTTCCAAATAAAGAGCAAAATC
Source organism: uncultured Klebsiella sp. (assembly GCA_964569955.1). GTDB lineage: Bacteria > Chloroflexota > Chloroflexia > Chloroflexales > Roseiflexaceae > UBA965. The sequence continues at coordinate 158,905 of CAZMWB010000001.1, forward strand.
CCCCACCGTTGATGAATACGCGAATCGAGATCGAGATCAGGGGAAAATAGTAAGCCGGAGACGTTGTGTGCCACGCACACAACGCTAGCCACAATCACCGCAGACGGTTGTGCCACCTCAGACACCCGCATCATCGAAAACAACGCGGGTGTCATCACCACACTACTTGCCACGGTGAGAAAATCGTGGGTTGGCGTATTTGGCATAAGCTTCCTACTGGCGTATCCGATAACGGAGCCCCTGGTCAAGGAGCACGATGAGGTCATCTATCATCGGATCATCATCACGCTGTGCCGAATGCGTTATCACGCCACGCATCACATGCAAGACGAGCAACACGATGGCTGGCGGGGCAATATCGTGGCGGACGGAGCGATCATGCACGGCACTTTCGACAAGCTCAGTGGCGTAGGCCGTTACAAATCGATCGTAGAGGAGATGTGCGATATGCGTTCGATCGTGCGCTTCGGTCAATGAACGGTCAATGAGCTGGGCGAGTGGGCGATGGAGTGCAGACACATGTACCACTGCATGCAAATAGGCACGGACGATGGCAAACATGTCAGCCTGTGGGGTAAGGTACTGGGGCATCAATGCCACCACCGTACGATGCATAGTGTCATGGGCGTAATGGAGCAGATACTCGTAGAGATCCTGTTTGTCGCCAAAGTACTGGTAGATGCTCCCTTTGGCAATACCGACACGCTTTACGAGTGCCGAAATTGACGCATCATCATAATGATGGGCAGCAAATTCTGTCAGCGCTGCAGCGAGGATCTCATCACGTTTGTGCTGATCAAGATTCCACCAGGTATCGGTTGGCATAGTAACTTCCATATGACTGACAAGTCACCTCTAGTATACCCTACTCTGTAGTCACCGTGCATGAAGATGCAGTATGATAGAAGAGAAGAATGTCAGAGGAGCCGAGATGCAACAAAGTGCCGTTGACCGCAATATACGTCTCCTCGTCATCGAGCTATTTTGGGCAGCAATTGCTGCTGCTGCCTACTCTTTTGCAGCGGCCTTTGTGATTCGGCTCGGTGGCTCCAACTTCATTGTCAGTCTGATTACCTCGGCGGCAGCCGTGGTCAACGCCATCACTACAATTCCATTTGCTGCATTGATGGAGCGCACATCAAAACGCAAACCGTGGATGTTTGCCAGTCTGTTCGCCTTCCGGATGCTCAATGCACTGCTGTTGTTTGTCCCATGGTTACCGGCATACCGTGCCGAAGCCGTGGTGATTATATTGTTGGTGGCCAACGTGCCAGTAGCGCTCTTTAATGCTGGGTGGCTCCCCATGTTCGCAGATATCATCCCCATACAACGGCGGGCACGCCTTTTTTCATTGCGTAACGTCACATTGGGTGCCACGATGATGGTTTTCACCTATGCATTTGGGTATCTGCTGGATTATCTACACACAGATACGGGATATTTCAACTACCAGCTATTGTTTGGTATTGCGATTGTGACAAGTATGGCATCTACATATTATGTCATGCAAATGGATATTCCTGATACCGACATTGATACCAGTGCATCCGTGGATCGGTCATGGCGTGGCATCTGGTCGCTACTCCACGAAAGTCAACCCTACCGTGCCATTACGATAAACACACTCATATTCAATTTGGCTGCATGGGCAGCTATTCCGTTTCAGCCGATTTATTTCGTTCGCACCCTCGGTGCCGACGATGCCTGGTTAGGCATTTGGTTTGCAATCACCAATGGAGGGGCGATTTTAGGCAACCTGTTTTGGCCCAAATTAATGGAGCGCTACGGCTTTCGGCGAATTCTCACCATCGCTGCGCTCTGTAGTTGTCTCTACTTTTTTGCCATTGGGCTCGTTCCCAACCTGACGGCGATTTTGGTCTTTTCGCTCCTCATCGGCATGATTAACCCGGGAATTGACATTAGTCATTTCAACATATTGCTCCAAGTCTGTTCGCCACAACGACGTGCCCTCGCGATGGGACTCTTTGTGACAGTGATGAATGCCGGTCTGCTGGTGAGCAGCCTCGCCGTGGCACCGATGATTGACTGGTTTGGTGCCCAGGTGGTGGTGATTATGCTCGGCGTATTACGATTTGGTGGTGCATTGTTATTTTATGTCTATCCAATTCGTGGTGACACAAACGACCAGTCCACCATGTAACCCCGAGTAATGGTACAATGACACGAGTATATGGAGGAACACTTTCATGGAATATCGACGACTCGGACGCGCAGGACTCAAAGTCAGCGCATTATCACTCGGCGCATGGGTCACCTATGGAGGTCAGGTTGGTGAAGAGGTTGCCCAGGCCTGTATGACTGCTGCCGTCGAGCACGGGGTCAACTTTTTCGATAATGCCGAAGGATATGCGGGCGGTCAGGCCGAAATCGTGATGGGCAATGTGATAAAAAAAGCTGGGTGGCGTCGTGAAGATCTAGTCGTCTCGACAAAAATCTTCTGGGGTGGCAAGGGCCCAAATGACACCGGTTTATCGCATAAACACGTCATCGAAGGCGTACACAATGCCCTCAAACGCTTGCAGATGGACTATGTCGATTTGGTATACTGCCATCGTCCCGATGCGAACACACCAATCGAAGAAACCGTGCGCGCCATGGACATTGTAATTAAACAGGGCAAAGCCTTCTATTGGGGCACATCAGAATGGTCGGCCGATGAAATTCGCGCCGCCTACGGCATTGCACGTGAATATCACCTCACTCCACCTAGCATGGAGCAGCCACAGTACAACATGTTCCATCGCGAACGTGTGGAAAAGGAATATGCACTCCTCTACCGGGATATTGGACTGGGGACCACCATTTGGAGTCCGCTTGCGTCTGGACTCTTGACAGGGAAATACCGAGACGGGATTCCAACCGACAGTCGTGGGGCGGTGAGTGGGTACGAATGGCTCCAAAAAAGTCTCACCGACCGTCATAAAGCGGCAATGGTCGTACAACTCGCTGCAGTAGCCGCCGATCTAGGCTGTTCGCTTGCTCAGCTGGCACTTGCCTGGTGCCTCAAAAACCAGCATGTGAGTAGCGTAATTACCGGTGCCAGCAAAGCATCGCAGGTACACGAAAACATGGCTGCACTCGATGTCGTCGCGTTGTTGAGCGATGATGTCATGCAGCGCATCGAGCACATTTTGCAACCAGCCGAATAATCCGTCTACGCCCAGTGGCAGTGTGTCACTGGGCGTTTTTTTGCAGAAATGGTTGATTGGCATGAAACAACAGGGCACCGCATATATTCTGCATACCCTGCCCGGATTTGACGTTGTGGTCAAGGAAGAGTTGCAGTCACTCCCTGGCACCGCAACAATCAGCGACCATGTTACCCACGCTGGCCGCAATGGGATGACCATGGTGACATACGACGGCGAGTTGAGCGATTTACTTGCGCTCCGGACCGTGGATGATGTCTTCATTCTCATTCACCACTTTACCCAGTTACCACCCAAATATCAGGCACTCAAAACCATCCGTGACCGACTCCTTGGCACACCACTGATTGGGAGTGCAACCCGCACGGTGCGCAATTATGCCCCCAAACGTGGTGGCGAAGGCAAGTTGCGCTTTCGTGTGATTGCGCGCCAGCAAGGTGAAATGCCGTATCGGCGCATTGATTTACAAGAAACGGTGGCAAAAGCGATTGGACAACGCACCGACTTCCGGTGGCGTGAAGCCGATGACGGGCTAGAGTTCTGGGTAACACAAATTGAAGGAGACGCGTTTGTAGCCTTGCGTGTGAGTGATGAGCAAATGCGCCACCGTAGCTACAAAATCAATCATATTGCTGCATCGTTACGTCCCACCGCCGCAGCCGCACTCGTCTTGTTGACCAAACCGAAGGCCCACGACGTCTTTCTCGACCCAATGTGTGGGGCAGGCACCACCCTCATTGAGCGCGCCCTGCATAGCCGCTACACGCAACTACTCGGAGGCGATCTCAGCGAAGAAGCTGTTGCACAGGCCAAAGCGAATATCGGCACCCGCTACAAACCAATTGAAGTGACGCAGTGGGATGCCCGTAATTTACCCCTCGATGACGCAAGCATACACGCAGTAACCTGCAATTTACCCTTCGGTGTCCAGATGAGTAGCGCCGAAGAAAACCGGCGCCTCTATCCGGCAGTAATGAAAGAATTGCGGCGGGTGATGCAGATCGGTGCACGTGCCGTCTTTCTGACGAGTGACATGCGTGCCATGACACGCGCCCTCGAACGCACGAGTGGCATGTACATGGCACAGCAGTATCAGGTGGTGGTACTCGGGCGCAGAGCGCAAATTTGTGTCGTGCAAAAACGCTAGTGCTTAGGTAACCGCTTTACGTGCGGCATCATAGTGTTGATACCGCTGCGACACCATCACGTCGTGTATACGCATCACGCCGTCATAGACTTCACAAAACGACGTTGTCAGGGGACTTAAGCCGAGGCGCAGGTTATCGGGCTCACGGAAGTCAGGAATCACGTGCATTTCTGCAATCAAGCATTGATTAATCTGGTAACCGTGCGGATGACGAATGCTTACGTGTGACCCGCGTACTGCCGTGTCACGCGGACTCCCCAAGGTGAACCCGTGTGCTGCCAACACGTGGTCGTAGAGTGCAATCATGTAGCGCGTAAGCGCAACGGATTTCGCGCGAATGGCATCCATCCCCACCGTCACCAGCATTTCTACGGACGCTTCCACGGCAGACAGGGACAACATGGGGGGCGTACCCGCCAAAAAGCGTGCTAACCCGTGAGCCGGCGTGTAGGACAGATCGAATGCAAATGGTGCGTTTTGGCCAAACCATCCCCAAATCGGAGAGACCACCTGATTCTGGATGGCCGCATTCACATAGAGAAATGCGGGGGCACCAGGCCCCCCATTGAGAAATTTGTAGCAACACCCGACTGCGAAATCCACCTGCCACGCATCGAGCCGCATGGGGACTGCCCCTGCAGAATGGCTCAGATCCCAGATAACCAGTGCACCGACGGCATGTGCACGCGCGGTAATCGCCTGCATGTCGTAGATAAAGCCACTTTTAAAGGTCACATGCGACAATACGACAACCGCCGTATCGGGCGTAATCAGCGCAAAGAGATCATCGGGAGAAACCGTGATTTCATTGTCTGTGGATGTCACGAGTTTCAGTGAATGCCGGTGACCACATTGCGCAATTGCCCCTTGAATGATGTACAGGTCGGAGGGGAAATTCAAGGCATCGCTGACAATCTCACTACGATCGGCACGAGCACCGAGTGCAGCCATGAGCACTTTATAGAGATTCACCGACGTAGAATCACAGGCAATGACTTGCCCAGGTGCGGCACCAATCAACTGACCGATTTTGTCGCCCACACGTGCGGGCGCCTCGTACCAGCCGCGCCCCCAGCCGCGAATCAAGCCATCTCCCCATTCCTGGTGAATGACGTGATGCAAATGAGTGGCCGTCTGAATGGGCATTCGCCCGAGTGAATTCCCATCGAAGTAGACGATGCGATCATCACTAATCACAAATTGATTGCGGTATTGAGCCAGTGGGTCATGCGCATCCGCCTGGATGGCGGCTGTTCTGCCTGCATGCACATCAGGTAGGTTGTACATCGTGATAGACCTCCTCTAACATGGCCACCGTTTCATCCCAGCCCACACATGCATCGGTGACAGAGACTCCGTACTGCAACTGTGCTCGGTCATTGGAAATCGCCTGTTTCCCTTCCACCAAATTACTTTCGACCATCATACCGATGACTTCGCGCATCCCACGCGCCCGCAGCGCCAAACCAGCCTGCCACACCGCCCGTTGTCGGCGAAAGTCGGAGCCAGAATTTGCGTGGCTACAGTCGATCATGACTGCCGGCGAAATTTTCGCCGCATTCATCAAATCGATGCTCTTGCGCACACTTGCGTCATCGAAATTAGGGCCTTGCCGGCTTCCGCGCAGAATCACAAAGCCGTCCGGATTGCCAGTGGTCTTGACCACGGCACCTTGACCGTCTTGGCTGATGCCCAAAAAGCTATGCGGTGCAGCCGCCGAAATGCAGGCGTGCACGGCCACATCAATCGAACCGTCCGTGCCATTTTTAAAGCCAACAGGCATGGACAGACCACTCGCCAACGCGCGATGCATCTGCGATTCGGTGGTACGGGCACCAATTGCAGCCAGCACCACGAGATCGGACGTATATTGCGCACTAATTGGGTCAAGCATTTCCGTGGCAGTAGGAAGCCCGAGTGCAGTAATATCACACAAGAGTTGACGGGCAATTTCCAGACCAGCACCCATGTCAAAGGAGCCATCAAGATGCGGATCGTTGATGAGGCCACGCCAACCGACCGTGGTACGTGGCTTTTCAAGATATACGCGCATGACGATAAGCATGCGATCACGCATGCGCGCCGACACATCGGCCAAACGGCGCGCATAGTCGTGGGCTTCGGCAATGTCGTGTACTGAACACGGACCAACTACCACCAACAACCGCGGATCACTCCCAGTGATAATGCGCCGAATCAATTGGCGTGATTCGTAGACGGTGGTCATCATCTGCGCCGTGAGCGGGTATTTCTGCTTTAATTCCCGTGGGGATGGCATGGCTCCCATTTCGCGGACACGCACGTCGTCAACAAGACTCACAACAACACCTCACTCTGTTCGCTGGGTATACGGTTCTTTGTGTGCAGGAATGCGAATCCAGTAGGCCATTCCTGCGGAAATGACAATCAGTATGCCTCCAACGGCAAATATCGCCGTTTCGCTGACTTGGGCAGCAATCAGGACGGGTGTCAACAAGGGCACCAAGATGCCACGGGCACCTGACACCATATGCACCGCTGCAAAATATATCTCGAGGCGTTTCCGGTCAGCAACAGCGATCGCCGTATTGGTGAAGCCCAAATCAAAGCCGCCGAGGAGAAGCCCTTGGCCGATGAATGCGGGAACGAGCCACCACATGGACTGTGCCACCATGAAGCCAAACGGCAACATGGCACCACACAGCATACTAATCACCAGCACCCAGATTGGCCCACGACGGTCGGTGATACGCCCCCAAAAAAAGAAGCCCAACAACCAGGTAATAGACTGCACCAGATTCAGATAACCGACTTCTGTGTAGTTCATTTCGAGACGATTTACCTGCACCACGGCGTAGAGTGGGGATCCGATTAAGGTGCCACATCCAAAAAGCACGTTAAGGGCCAGAAAAATCATGAAGGGCCGGTTTTTACCTACCTCACGAAGCATCTGCCAAAATGGCGGCCGCACTGGTGTTGCGAGCGATACTGCCACCACCGACTGGTCGCTCGGTGGCGGGACCACGGTGCGCAGTTTGGCAAACACGGCAGCCGCCAACCACCCAACGACACTCATGGCTGGTAGAATATAGACAAAATTGACTTGATCGAGCAACCACCCAGCAATGGGAGTCATAATGAGAATCATCAACGTCATGCCGATGCGTACAAAGCTCATGATGCGGCCACGGAGCTCATCGGGGTAGAGTTGCTCGAGCAAGCGCACATATCCGGGTGATGGCACTGTTTCACAAATCCAAAAAATACCCAGACAGACCATGAACAACGTGACGTTGTCTGCCACAAACGGAGTCAACACGAACACGCTACGCCCAAAAACCCATATCCACGTTGAGACTTTGATGATGTTGTAGCGCTGAAACACATATGCGGTGATTGGGGTAAAAAGCAAGCCGAGTGACATGAAGACCACGTAAATGGCGAGATGCGATTCAGTGGCGCCCATTTTACGCAATATGACCGGCATAAACCCCACAACGACGGCCCAGAAAATTCCGAACAGGAGTGCGGCGATAGTTTCCACCCACACGTTGTAGCGGACATCACCACGCATCGGGCCGAGCATGACGCGCTCGACCCGATGCACCATTGCACTCATCAGTGATTGTGAGGAAGTATGTGACGCCATTATTGTGTACGTACCGCTTTCATGGCAGCGCCGAGTCTGCGTATCCCCTCGACTAATTTCGCTTCAGGCTGATAGCTGAACGCCAAACGCATCTCGTGCGCACCCTGGCCATTGGCATAGCAACCGACACCAGACAGCGCAGTTACCCCCATCTCACGTCCCTTGGCGAGGACCGTGGCAGCTGGCATATCAGCGGGCAAATAGAGGTAGATGAAAAATCCACCCTCAGGGACGGTATAGCGCACATCGGCCGGGAATTCGCGTCGAATGGCATCGAGCATCACGTCACGCTTGTGGCGATAATTCTCGTTTAATTCGGCGATATGTGCATCAAGTTTGCCGTCTGCAGAAAAGCGTTCAACCATACGAGTCAAAAATGGTCCGCTTGAACCTTCGATCTTGAATTTCTGCAACCGCTTGATAATGGCTTCGGGGCCACATGCCCAGGCCATTCTCACACCCGGTGCCAGAATTTTGGAGAAGGTACCGCAGTTGAGCACCCATCCCTTTGTGTCAAGGGCAATCAGCTTGGGCAGTGGCTCGCCTTCGAAGCGCAAATCACCGTACGCATCATCTTCGAGGATTAACACGCCGTACTGCTCGGCAAGTGCCACAAGGCGTTTACGATTGGCAAGTGGCATGAGTGTGCCCGTGGGATTTTGATAGGTGGGTGTCGTGTAGATGAATTTAGGCCGAATCCCCTGCGCCGTTAGTGACGCAAGCATGGTGGCCAGCACGTCAATATCCATACCGTCGGCACGAACAGGTACGGTTTCGATTTTGGCACCTGCTTCTTGGAAGGAACGGACAGCACCCATAAAGCACGGACCCTCGACGATGACTACATCACCGGGATCAACCATGATCTGTGGCAGTAGCGCCAAAATCTGACTCGAACCATATGAAATCATCACGTTTGACGGTGCAGCATGTGCCACGCCACGCGCCTGGAGCCGATCAACGACCAAACGCACCAAACCGGGATATGTGGGCCCGTAATTGAGCGCACCATTGACATCTTCGGATAGCACTTCCGAGGTGGCGTCTATAATGGATGCCACAGGAAAATGTGCAGGATCTGCGAATCCGTAGGACAAACTGATGGTGCCTTCGGGTTCTGGTGCCCAATCAGGACCTTCACGAAACGACTTGGCACGTGTTGAAAACAACGCGTCGAGTGACAACCCAGCTCCACTGCTCATCGTACACTCCTCTAGTGTGAATAACGCTGCTATTGTAACAGAAAACCACTCTCAGGGTTGCCCAGCGCGCACAGCCGCAATGGCCTCACCGAGACGGCGAATACCGATTGCAATCCGTTCCGCAGATTGATAACTGTAGGCCAAGCGCATTTCGTGCGTGCCTTCGCCGTGCGCATAGCACGTAGTCCCGGGCAGGAACGACACATTCCGCTTGAGGGCAGCAGGCATCACACGTGCCACGGGTAAATCAGCAGGGAGATGCACATAGACAAAAAAACCGCCTTGTGGCACCACATAGCGGATATCAGCGGGGAAATGCGCCCGAATACCTGCCAACAGCACTTCACATTTGGCCGCATACAAGGCATTCAGTCGGTCAATATGCCGATCCAACCAACCATTGGCAGAAATTTGAGCAACCAGTCGTGTCATGAATGGTCCATTGCTCCCCTCTGACTTCCATTTGTGGAGGCGCTGGATGAGTGGTTTGGGGCCACATGCCCACGCCATGCGCACGCCGGGAGCCAAGATTTTGGAAAACGTCCCCACGTACAACACGCTCTCGTGCGTGTCGAGGGCTATCAGCTTCGGTGGTATCGGGTTATTGAAGTGCAAATCACCGTACGCATCATCTTCGACAATCAGCACACCAAAGCGCGCCGCAATGGCGAGTAAGCGCAGGCGATTGGCGAGTGGCATCGTCGTGCCTGTAGGATTCTGGAAGGTGGGAATTGTGTAAATAAATTTGACCGGCACGCCCTGATTGCGCAATTGGTGCAGACGCGCTTCAAGCATATCGAGATCGAGTCCATCATCACGCACTGGTACCATTTCGACACGCACACCCATGTTGTGGAACGTTTCGACGGCACCGAGAAACGTAGGCCCTTCAACAATGACTGCATCACCCGGGTCGCACAAGACGTGTGGAAGGAGCCCGATGACTTGACTCGAGCCATTCACGGTAATGTACTGTGACAGCGGCACATTGACGTTCTGGTTACGCATGCGTTGCTGAATCAACGTGAGTAGTGCGGCATCAGGGGGGGCGTAGTTGAGTGTTTCATCAACCCGCGACTGCATCATTTGTGACACCGACGTGATTAGATCAGCCACAGGAAACAGATCGGGGTCGGCGTCGCCATACGCCAAACTAATCGTGTCTTCGGTTTCATCGGGTAAATCAAGCACTGCTTCTGCAAACGATTCCATGTACTGAACCCGTTTGGAAAAGACAAAGCGATCGTCAGTGGGGAGATGTACGTTCATTGTGATTCCTCTATAAGATACCACTGACATTATAAAGTAGTTATGGGGGACTGATAAGTTGAGCGAGCCACAGCGCAATTGCGTCAATGTGGCCACGTCGGTATGCGTGTACATCGTGCGTAAAACGATCCGCTACGGGAGCATCGCCGTACCAATGTGGTATTTTTGCTTGCTGTGCGGCAATCAGTGTGGCACGATGTGCTGGTGATTGTGCAGTTGCAAAATAGAGTTTGGCGAGGAATTCGATGCGCATATCACGCGGGTGATGCACCGGAGCCACCATCCACTGTAGAAATGCGGCTTGACCCGCTGCTGTGATATACAACAAGCGCTTGCCACGTGCCGTTGTTTCGTCGTCACGGGTATCGAGGAGCGCATCATCCACCAAACGCGAAATCATGGCATAGCAGGCACTCTGCTTGAGGTGCCATACGTTGCCGAGCGGTGAACGCATCAACGCCAGATGGAGTGCGTATGCGTGGAGTGGAGATGATGCCACAAAACCAAGCAATGCGAGCTCATATGTGAGTGGTGTTTTTTGGCGTGGACTCATAGTGCTATTATACTGAAGTGATGCATGCGTGCATCGCGCCACCATATTCTAGTATTCGAGGACATATGCAACCATTTGATGAACAGACACACGTTGCCACCGGTAAGCGCCGTGCCACGATTATGGCCGTAGTATTGGTATCACTGGCACTTGCTGTTGGAATTTTTGGCAATATGTATAAAGCACAGCAAGAAACAATTGACCTGACACCACGGAGTGCCCGTATCGAATACGAAGTCACCGGTGATACCAGTGAAGTCGCGATTCGTTATCTTAACGATTTGGCATACAACGACTCACGGGTGGGCGCCCCACCGTGGCGCTTCAGTTTCCGTGCGCCACACGGACGTGATTTACTCATCCAAGTCACGAATCGAGGTACGGGCACGATTGGCTGTCGCATTTCGACCGCCGGTCAAGTGATTAGTCAGCAACCTGAATCAATTACCGATAGCATCATGTGTATGGCGGTTGTACCAACCGCAGCCAAGGATTAATCATGCGCTTTCGCTCTGTCTTTGCGGCGTTTGCGTTTGGCTATATGGTTGCCTCTTTTTTACGTGCTGCAAATGCAGTAATATCGGCTGACTTGATGCAAGAACTCGCACTAAACGCCGATCAGTTAGGCACCATGACGAGTCTCTACTACATCTCGTTCTCGTTGATGCAACTTCCCCTCGGCGCTGCCCTCGATCGGTACGGGTCACGGATTGTCATCCCACTCCTCATGATTCCCACCGTGATTGGGTGCCTGCTCTTTGCTACCGCGACCAGTTTCTGGCCACTTGCGCTGGGGCGAACACTCATCGGACTTGGCACGGCAGGTGGACTGATGGGCGCAGTGAAGACATTCGGCAATTGGGTTCCTAAAAACCAACTTGCAACCATGACCAGTGTTATGGTCGCACTTGGAGCGTGTGGTGGTTTGTTATCCACATCACCAATGGCATATTTTGCCGACACATACGGCTGGCGTGCCATCTTTTTGGTGAGTGCACCTATTGTCGCCTGTATTGCCTACGGCATTCGACGCATTGGACACGATGCCCCGCATACACCGTCGCTTGGTAAATCGGGGGGCACAATGCTTGATGGATATGCAGAAATCTACACACACCGCACCTTTATGCGCATGGCACCACTCTATTTTTCCATGCTCGGGAGCATGCTTGCAGTACAGACCTTGTGGGCCGGACCGTTTGCATATGATGTCGCACGGGTATCGAGTAATGACGTGGGCGTGTTACTCCTCGTCCTTGGTATCGGCGCAGTGCTTGGCTATGCAGCCAGTGGTTTTCTGTCAGATCGGTTTGGTGGCGTGTATGTGTTAATTTGTGCACAAATTGTTATGTTAACTACATTAGCATATTTCGTCTTTATCCCGTTTCCTGCCACTCCTGGAACTCTCTTTGTCGTCTACGGTATTTTTGGTTTCGGCGCATCGTTCAATGTCATCATGCTCCCCCAAGTACGTACCCTCTTCGCGGATACGATGAGTGGTCGCGCAGCCACCGCCCTTAACATCTTTGGCTTCTTTGGTGGCTGGGTGTTGCAATGGGTGATGGGGCAAGTCATTAATTATGTTGGACGCACCCCATCTGGTCACTATATTGCGAGTGGTTATCAATGGGCGTTCAGCATACCATTTGTGTTAGGATGTATAGCGTTGATTATCTATATACCACTGATTCGCACACTGCAGAAAGGGTAATTCCATGCCAAAAGTTACCATCGGCACAACGGTTGTTGACGTGCCCGTAGGCGCACGCTTGGTCAATGTCATCGAAGACGCAGGGATAATGATTGGTCATCGTTGTGGGGGGAAATCCCGCTGTACCACGTGTCGTGTGCAGTTTGTCGCCGGTGAACCAGCCACCATGAACGCCGCCGAAACGGCCAAATTGACGGAGAAGGGCTATTTGGGACAATACCGCCTCAGTTGTCAGATTTCAGTTGATACTGATATGCATGTCATTCCCCAGGTAACCCTGCAGAGCATGCCTGACTGGACTGATACTGGTCCACGCTGTGCTGACGATATCGAGTTTTAACGACACCTGGATACGGCCGGCATCAACCACCGACGATGCCGGCAACACCCATCCAATCGTAGAGTTGCCAACCAATGTACAGCAGGGAAAGCATCCCAACGAGTGCTACAATCCCCCACACAACGAGATTATGCCACCACGTATTCACGTGTGTCCCCATCAGTTCTGGATTATTGATCAAGAGCACGATGGCAACGAGCTCGATGGGGAGCAACACGCCGTTGAGGACGTAGACACCAATCAGCACATCAATCAGTGGCAAGCCAGGAATCAATGCGACAACGGCACCAAACAGAATCAAGACGGTAAAAACACCCATGAAAATCGGGGCTTCGTTCCACGTCCGCGACACCCCACGTTCGAACCCCAACGACTCACTCAACATGTATGTGGTTGACAACGGCAAAATACCTGCTGCCAATAACGATGCCCCGAGCAACCCGACACCGAACAGGAGCGTGGCATATTCACCGGCGATTGGCGTGAGTGCAATGGCCGCATCTGCGGCAGTAACAATGACTATCCCCTGTGGAAAAAGGGTGGTGGCAGTGGCGATGATAATACATGCTGCCACGATACCTGCAAGGATGGTACCAACCAGTACATCAACGCGTGTATAGCGAAATTCATTGACTGTGACACCCTTTTCTACCACAGACGATTGCACATAGAGCTGCATGTACGGTGAAATCGTGGTACCAACTAACGCCACAATGAGTTTGATGTATTCGCTCTCTGCAACGAATGTGGGACGCAATCCCTGCATAATATCAGCGGGGGCAGGATGCACCAACAACACGGAAATCACATATGACAAAAAGACGGCGCTCAGTACAAGCAAAAATTGTTCTGCGCGGGCATAACTGCCCCGTGTAATCACAAACCACATCGTAAACGCTGCCATGGGAACAGCAATATATTTACTGATTCCAAAGAGTTCGGCAGCCGCTGCGATACCCACGAATTCCGACACGATGATTCCCGTGTTCGCAAGCAGGAGGGTAAGCATGACAAACGCGGTTATGCGAATGGGGAAATTTTCGCGCACCAAGTCAGCAAATCCTTTACCCGTCACCGCCCCAAGGCGCGCTGACATTTCTTGCACGACGGCCACCGCCACGGTAATGAGTACCATGACCCACAAGAGTGCATAACCATAGCGTGCACCTGCAGATGCGTACGTGGCGATTCCACCCGCATCATTACCGGCACTTGCAGCGAGCACCCCTGGACCAATCGCTGCCAAATACGGCCACCAACGACGACGTAGCGCACGTACAATTCGCGTTTGCCATGTAATCTGCTCGTGTGTCATTCACTATTCCTCGTTTTAGCCAAAATTACGTGAACCGCGCCGGAGCCATATATCGGGTAACAGCTGTGCTAATGCGTCATCCACACTTACTGCACCGATGAGTGCACCATGATCATCGAGTACAGGCACAGCGGTCAGATTATATTCGCCGAGTACTCGTGCAGCAACGTCAGTATGATCATCAGCTGCAATTGTGGGAACGGCTTCAAGGATGTCATGTAACTGCACCGTGGCATCACTCACCAGCAGTTTTGGGATGCGCACAATGCCAACGAGTGGGAGACCAAGATGTTGGCGTGCGTCGGCATCTCGGCGTTCCACGACATAGATTTCGGTGAATGGTTCGGGGAGTTCGTCGCGGGCACGTAACTCGTCTATCACATGTTGCACCGTGTCATCGGGGTAAGCCACAATCAGGTCGGTAGACATTGTCCGCCCAGCGCTATTCTCATCGTAGGCCATGAGTTCTTTCACGTCTTCGGCTTCTTCGGGCTCCATGCGTGCCAGAATTTGTTGGGCCACATCATCGTCGAGCTCTTCGAGTAGGTCTGCAGCAGCATTGGGCGTCATCTCTTCAAGGATATCAGCCGCACGTTCCTGATCCATGTCTTCGAGTAGGTCTACGAGGCGTTCATCAGAGACTTCTTCGAGTGTTTCGGCTGCTGTTTCGTCGTCCAGTGCCGCCACGATTTCGGCACTTTCTCGTAATGACAAGGCATCCACGATACGCGCCAAATCCACCGCACCCAGCTCGGCAAGGCGGTTGTAGGAGACTTTGAGTTGCACGGGAGCCGCACTGGCCAGATATTGTGCATCAGCCCAGCTAATCACTTGACGCCCTCCAATACGCGGTGATGCGGACCGGGGCAAAATGCGCCGTATCAGCGCCTGCGGGCTGATGTCAACCCCAACCACGCAGTATTCTTGGTCGAGTTGCGCCATTTGAATGTCATTAACACGCACCACACGTCGACCATTGATGTCAATGATTTGATGGTCGAGCACATCTTTGTTGAGTAACACTTCACCGTCTCGACGTTCAAAGCGTTGCACATTCACATTGGTCGTATTGAGTTGTATTGTACGTTCGGTAATGTCAGTGAGATGCGTGGCAGGGATAAAAAATGGACGTCGACGATCGATCACCACAAGCCCCGCTATTGGCGGGTACTGGCGATTGTCAATCCGCACAATTACATCATGCAAACGTCCAATTTCGCTTCCATCTTTGGCAAGCACGGGAAGCTGCATCAGCTGTGATACAAAACGCATCGCCCACCTCCTCGGTGTGCACACTGACAATGACACGTGTCACGTCGAGCAACATCGAGGAGCACGTGGTCGTCAACAGCTATTTAACTGGCATAAATGTGCGTCTTCATCCATGTATACTAGTATATGCACACGACGAAAATGTGTCAAAACTGCCATGAACAGCGAGGACGTATGCAGCACGTTATTCAGCCAGCCACCTACTATCGCACCATTGGGACTCACCCTGTCGCTCTCACTGTGGCATGTGGCGATCATGTCACCATGTACTGCGTTGATGCCCACGGCATTGACGGCACCGATACACAAGTCACCACTCCTGGCAACCCGATGACTGGTCCGATTGCCGTCACGTCACTCATGCCCGGTGACGTGCTTGCAGTCACGTTCATTTCACTCACACCCTTGCGTACCCACGGATGGAGCTACCCATCACTGGCTGGCAATGTGGTAGATCCCGAATACGTCGGTCAGCTTCCCTTTTTGCCCGGCACAAAGCTCCCCAAAGAATACTGGGACTACGATGCTCACGCAGGAACACTCACGAGTCGCGGGGTACATAGTGCCCCAGTGACCGTGGAGTACGCGCCAATGGTTGGTTGCTTTGGAGTAGCACCAAGCCGTGGCGAAGCCGTATCAACGGCCACATCGGGGCCGCATGGTGGAAACATGGATTTTCGTTTGTTCACCACAGGCTGTACCGTATATTTCCCCGTGGCAGTTGCTGATGCACTCTTCTTTGCGGGAGATGGGCATTTGGTCCAAGGGTGTGGCGAAATCAGTGGCACGGGCGTTGAATCAGCACTTGCCGTCACCGTCAAACTCGACAAAGCCCCCATGGGTCGAATTCTCTGGCCTCGCGCCGAAGATGACACACACCTCTACGCTGTAGGCAATGCGCGCCCCCTCGATCAGGCGCTCCAACATGCCACCAGCGAACTTCATCGTTTCTTGATTGAGTGTGGTGCAGATAGTGCAACAGCAGCCATGTTGATGGGACAAGCAATTGAATACCAAATCGGTAATGTCTTTGATCCTGCGTACACAGTAGTCGCCAAAATCAACAAACGCCACCTTAGTCGTCACGGGTTGCGTTCGACGTTTCGTCCGTCATGAGTTGGTGATAACGCCGATACGCATAGAGCACGGGCCACCCCACTGCGACTACGACTGCTGCACACAGACACAAGAAGAGCATGGTGGTCGAAAGTGGGGTGAATGCACCAACAACCAAGAGCACTGCGGCACTGCCAAACATGCCCGCGGCAATTGCATGCGTTTCATGCCAAACAATTGAGTTTTCTAGTGTCCACTTCACGCGGATCCCGATAAAGTCATTCGGAATCACATCACGCATGATGAAGCTCAACCCACCAAACACGAGACCGACTGCGGCAATCACCACACGTGGCACCGCCACATCATACCCAACGGCGCTCAGCACAACGGACACGTGGATGATGCTGAAAAAGCACATCAACATGATTACCGAGTGAGCCATGGCACGCTGTATCATGGGTCTCGTATCGAGGCGTGTCAGGAATAGTATCACCACCCCAATTGCGATGCTCAGCAACGGCAAGCCGAGGACGGTCTGGAGTGGAGACTGCCATGCATCCACTTCTCCCACTATATTCCAATGACTCGGCACACGTGCAGGCAAGCTGGGATACATCATACCGCCCAACAGAAACATGCCAAGCCCAGTCACGATTATCACGAGTATTGCGTATCCCATGCCACCCTCCAACACGACCATTTCGTGGTCTATGCACCATCTACTGCAATATGGAAATAGGGGACCTGCCCATCACGACGTCCAACCACCTGAAGCGGGGTCCGATACACCGCCGACAAATGGTGTGCTTGTAGCACCTCTGCGGGCGTCCCGCACGCGAGTAAACACCCACCATCGAGTAAACAGATTCGCTGCGCCGTCACTGCAGCCAGATTGATATCGTGCATGGCAGCAACAATGGTAACACCTGCCCGCGCCAATTGTTGGATTGTTTGGACGATACCGTACTGGTGGCGCAAATCGAGATGTGCAGTAGATTCGTCGAGAATCAATACGGCTGGTTGCTGGGCAATTGCCCGTGCGAATGCGACTCGTTGCTGTTCACCACCACTGAGTTGCGTTGCCAGTTTATGTGCAAACTCACTCACCCCGGCACGCTGCAACGCATCCACGATGATGTCGTGGTCGTGAGTACGCAACGGTGCATACCAGGGATGATGCACATACCGCGCCATGGCAACGACGTCGTAGACGCTGAATCCTGCCGGCATATGAACCTGTTGAGGAACCACTGCCACACGCTGAGCGCGCTGGGCGGGCGTCAAGGCATGGATGGCGTCACCATGGATGTGTATCTGCCCGTGAGCGAGTGGCACAACACCTGCGATGGCACGCAACAGCGAACTCTTTCCAGCACCGTTCGGACCGATACAGACGACCACTTCCCCTGAAGCAATGGAACAACTGATGTCGTGCAACACGGTGGTGGTACCATATGCCACGTGCACATGAGCAATCTGAATCGCGTGTGTCATCGTCAACCTTCACGCCTGCGTGATAGCAATTGCCACAAGAAGAATGGCGCACCACAACAGGCAGTAATAATCCCCACCGGTAATTCTTGCGGTGGTTGGATGGTACGGGCAATGATATCAGCGAAAAGCAGGAATGCAGCACCAGCAATCGCTGAAAGCGGAATGAGACGACGATGATCGCCACCCACCACGAGCCGCATCGAATGTGGCACAATAATGCCCACAAAACCAATTAATCCGTGAAATGCAACAGCTGTAGCCGTCATGAGCGTGGCACCAGTAATAACCAGCGCACGGATGTATTTCACATTAATTCCCAAAAATAATGCATGCTCTTCGGTGAGGAGCAGAACATTTAAATCGCGCGCCGCAACAAGCAACAGTGCCATGCCTACACTCACACTCACCGCGAGGATTGCTACTGCATCCCAACCAATGCTCCCAGTGCTGCCAAGCAGAAATCCCAACAATTGCGACAACTGACGACCGAGTCGCATCATGATGAACGTGGTGAGCGCGTTGGCCAATGCACCGAGGGCAACTCCAGCCAAAATCAAATCGTTGCTCGTGCTCCCAGTATGCTGTCGTGCCAATACGTAGACGATAATCACCACCAACAGCGCTCCAGCAAAAGCACCAAGAGGCAGTTGATACCACGCCAAAATGGCGCCACCGAGAAGTGCCACCGCCATGATTGCACCCAAACCGGCACCCGCAGCGACACCGATGATGTACGGGTCTGCAAGTGGATTCCGAAAGAGGCCTTGGTAGGCAGCACCTGAGCTCGCAAGTGCAGCACCTGCAAGCGCTACCATCATCACACGTGGCAAACGGATAGTAGTAATAATGGTGACCACACTCGATGGAATTTCTGGTGAGATGTCCCCCCACACCCACCCCCACAAGACGGCCAATATTGTTTGTGGTTGGATGACCACGCTTCCCAGCATGACTCCAACCACAAACAATACGCCACAAATGCTAAGCGCGATAGCATATGCCGAGTACTTCGCAAGCCGGATCTTGTGATGCATCTCGACATATGCCATGACTATTTGACCTCTGGATGCACGATGGCAACCACTGCGGCCAAACCGTCCACGATACGCGGACCAGGCCGACTAACCAAGTTATCGTCAATCGGGTATATCATCTGTGACTGCACGGCAGGGATTGTCTCCCAGCCCGGTCGTGCAATCACTTGCTCTGCGGTGACACCATAGGCGGCATCGGACAAAATGATGATATCAGGAGCAGCAATGACGACTTGTTCGATACTGACTTGGGGGTACGGGTTGTCTACATCTGCAAACACATTCACTGCACCAGCAGTCGCAATAATGTCTGAAATGAAACTTCCTTTGCCTACGGTGTATGGTTTACTCGGATCCGTGGCATCAAGTTCCCAAAAGACTTTGGGCTTGGTGGTGACCCCAGCGACTTTGGCAGCAATCATGTCCCAGGTGGCCTGCATTTGCTGATTCATCGCATCAGCCGCATCGGGCACACCCAGCACAGCACCCACAAGTGCAATATCGGCTTGCACACTCGCCATTGTCGTCGTAAAAGTACCCACCACAACCACCGGAATACCCAGTTTTTCGATGGCAGTAATCGCATCGGGACTGGTGATTGCCGCAGCCAACACCACATCGGGCTTAAGTGTAGCAATTTGCTCGTAGTTGTAGGTCATGTCGGGGTTTGAAATTTTGGGCACATCTGCGGTCGTGGCAGGATAATCACTATACATGTCCACGGCGACCATTGTATCGCCCTTACCGAGTGCGTATACGATTTCTGTGGTACTTGGGGCGAGTGAGACGACTCGCGTCACGGCAACTGGGATTTCCACAGCACGACCAGCACCGTCATTAATCGTCACGGATTCTGCGGGAGCGACCATTTCCATGACCGCAGTCGCAGTTGCTTCTGCGGGAGCAGTTGCTTCCACAGGAGTACTGGTTGCTACAGGTGTAGCGGCCGGCGTACAAGCAACCAGCGCAAAACCAAGACTCAACAACAAACGAATACACAACTGTTTCACAAGACTGTCCTTTCACCAAGTAAATAAAAATCCCTCGCTAAAACGCGAGGGCAATCCGAAAAACACTACACGGCGTGTATGTTCTTCTTCATGGTCCCTCCCTTGCTCGAGAAGGCAACAACCACGTACGTGATGAGACAGGTTTCCTGACTTGTATTGCTACACAATACTTACAGTTGCGGCACAGCGACGGACTCTCACCGTCTTCCACCTTTACGCCCTAGCATCCGGGCTAGCGGGTCATCTCATCAGTTATGTACTTGTGGCAGCTCACGCTGCAAGCGCTAGTATAATATGCAAGAAGCAAGACTGTCAATATGAGCATCCTTATGGCGCCATTCCCCGCATATGTCCATAGCGTGTTTGACCCACCCACCACTGCATGGCCAGTGACTGGGCAAACCCTCAATGCCTGTAGCATCACCACACTCGCAAACGCGCTCAATCTCCTCACGCAATCGTACCGGTACCATCCGCATGAGTTTCGCCGCGAACTCGGACCGTTTTTTCAATCGTCGCTCGGAGGCACACTCCCGTTTCTCAAGACGTACCAACTACGCCGGCGTGGCTACGGCAGTCATTTTGGCTGTTTACGCTATACTGATTGCGAACAAGTGTTATGTCAATTAATAGATCGTGGGATTCCCACGATTCTCGATATATACACGGCAGCACAATTTGGACGACAACGTGTATTTGGCCAACATGCCGTGCTTCTTGTGGGATACAGCGACCCATACACCGATACCTCCGGAAAGCACCGCACGGAATATTATGTCCTCGACAGCCAATGGCCAGAGTTGGGAAATTTCCGCATGGACAGCAATAATGAAGACAGGGATGGCGACGGTATACCGGAAGACTATCCGGGGAATCGCACGTTGAATCGCGAAGAATTTTTACGCGTATTCACCACACGCTGTTATGCGCCCGTCTTCCGTAGCCAGCACGCCCATGACCTGTGGTATGCGACGACGATGCGTTGGCGTCGTCCGCGCGTCACTGAGTTACTGATTACCGGGAGTTATGACCGACTAAAATCACCCAAATGATGGATACATGTACACGCGAATCACCGTACAATACAGGGTAGCGCCATTGAGTGCGCGCCCATGGAGGTAGACTGATGCA
Source organism: uncultured Klebsiella sp. (assembly GCA_964569955.1). GTDB lineage: Bacteria > Chloroflexota > Chloroflexia > Chloroflexales > Roseiflexaceae > UBA965. Next base: position 180,240 of record CAZMWB010000001.1, read on the forward strand.
AAACATACGCCGGATGTTGGCACAACTCGCACCGTATTGGGTGCTGTTTGTCGGATCATGGCTCAGCTTGATTTTGGCGAGTCTCGGCAACCTGTACGGACCGCTCGTGCTGCGTGACATCCTCGATAACGGCATCATGGAACGCAACTGGGCACCCATTTATTCTGGGGTGGTGTGGTTACTTGTGCTCGCTGTGGTCCGTGGCATTACCAGCTTTACCCAGAGTTACTGGGTCGAACAAGTCTCACAATCATATGCCTTCGATATCCGCAATGTGTTGTTTGAAAAAATCCAATCGCTGAGTTTTGCATACCACGATCGCACCCAGGCCGGTCAGCTGATGACCCGCTTGACGAGCGACGTCGAGCAAGTGCGCACGTTCATTGCCGGTGGGCTGATGCAGTTCATCGGTGCGCTGATCATGATTATTGGCAGCTTGATCGCACTTTTCTCGATGAATTGGCAGTTGGCAATTGTGGCCATCCTGTTCATTCCACCATCGGTGGTCGTGCTGGGCTATTTCATGCGCGTCGTACGTCCCATGTGGGAGGAAATTCAGCTACGCCTCGGGGCGCTCAACGTGGTCCTCCAAGAAAACATCAGTGGCGTACGCCTCGTGAAAGCGTTCGGGCGTGAAGCATACGAGCAGGAACGTTTCGGCCACAAACACGACGCGCTGATTGACATGAATCTCAAGTCCGTCAAAGCCATGGCCAGTTCATTTCCATTGATCTTCCTCATCAGCAACCTTGGCACGTTGATGATACTGTGGGTTGGTGGGTATCAAGTGATCAACAATCAATTAAGTGTGGGTGAGCTTGTTGCATTCAACACGTTTCTCACGTTGCTCTTTCAACCCATTTTCATGCTAGGGATGATTGCTGCACAGATTTCACGTGCAACAGTCAGCAATGACCGAATCCTTGAACTGCTCGACACACACAATGAAGTCTCTGAAATACCTAATGCAACTACACTTCCCCCAATCATCGGTCATGTTGCATTTCATAAAGTGTCACTGCGATATGCAGGGTCGGCCAACAAGGTACTTGATTCCGTTTCATTTGACATCCCTGCAGGTACCACCGTGGCCATTCTCGGCACCACGGGGAGTGGAAAGAGCTCGATAGTCAACTTGATTCCGCGCTTTTATGATGTGACCGACGGCCATGTTTCTATTGACGGGTTCGACGTCAAATCACTCACTATTGATAGCTTGCGTCGCCAAATCGGGATTGTGCTCCAAGAAACAATGCTGTTCAGCGGTTCTATTCGCGATAACATTGCCTACGGCCGTCCTGATGCATCAGACGATGAAGTAATGGCTGCCGCACAAAAAGCTCAAGCAGATGCATTTATCCGTGAGCTACCTGATGGGTACGACACCATCGTTGGAGAACGCGGCGTCGGCCTATCAGGAGGACAACGGCAACGCATCGCTATCGCTCGTGCATTGCTTCTCAACCCTAAAATTCTCATTCTCGACGATAGTACATCAGCGGTTGATGCCGAAACAGAGTTTAAAATCCAGCAAGCGCTCGACGAATTGATGTACAACCGCACCTCATTTGTGATCGCACAACGGATTAGTACAGTGCGCAATGCTGACCTGATTTTGCTGCTTGATGGTGGCAAAATTGTTGGTCAAGGCAAACATGACGATCTCTTGCGTGACAATGCGGTTTATGGCGAGATTATTGATTCACAATTCGGGCAACAAATCGCCCTCGAAGGAGTACGCTGATGTGGCATGGCATTCGCGGAATGGCATCGTTACCAGAGGGCAAAGCCGACGATACCAGTACCACTACAAAACGGCTCGCTCGCTACCTGCGTCCACATGCATGGACTTTTGTCTGGATTATTACGTTTGCGCTGATTAGTGCGGTAAATCAAGCACTCAGTCCAGTGCTCATCGGCCGTGCCGTAGATGACGCAATTACCACCAAGGATAGCGCACTCCTCGTACAGTACATGCTCGGTCTCTTAGCCTGTTACCTGATTGGTGCACTCACATCACGCTTCGCGTTTCAGTATGTGGGCCAGGTTGGCCAACTGACTATCGCCCAAATGCGTACGGAACTCTTTGCCCATCTCCAAAAATTGCCGTTACGTTTTTTTGACCGCAACCCGGCCGGTGATTTGATGTCGCGCATTGTCAACGACATTGACGTCATCACCCAACTCCTCGGCCAAGGACTCAACATGATGATCGGGAGTTTATTCACACTCATCGGCATTATTATCGCCATGTTTGTCCTCGACTATCGGTTATCGCTTGCAAGTCTATCCGTGGTGCCAGTACTGGTCGTTATGACGCAAGTCTTTGCCACCATGGCACGCCGCGCATACCGCAAAACCCGCGAATCCATTGGTGACGTCTCTTCGGACATTCAAGAAGAAATTGCCGGAGTAAAAGTTGCACAAGCGTTTACCCGCACCGAAGTCAATCGTGAACGCTTTGCCCTACGCAATGCGGTAAATCGTGATGCAAATATGACCGCAACCGCAATTACCGCAGCCTTCGGCCCACTCGTAGCCGTCTTGTCGTCGCTGGGCATTGCGATTGTGGCCGGCTATGGTGGGTATCTGGTCATCAACGAGAATGTGACCCCGGGTACGGTCGTTGCATTTCTGACATATGTGGCCTTCTTTTTTCAACCGATTCAAGCCATTTCGCAGTTTTTCACCACGGCACAATCAGCAATTGCTGCCGCAGAGCGCACCTTCACGTTGATTGACATGCCTGTTGACATGCCTGTCGAGGCGCATCAACGCCAGATTGACACGTTGCACGGTGCCGTCGAATTCCAGCACGTTTGGTTCCGGTATGGTGCACGCAAAGGAGAAAGTGGCGACGGGGATTGGGTACTCCGTGATATTTCGTTTGCCGCAAAACCAGGCGAAATGATTGCAGTGGTTGGGCCAACAGGGTCGGGCAAAACATCGTTTGTTTCACTAATCCCGCGTCTTTACGATGTCACACAAGGCGAAATTTTGATTGATGGGATCGCAGTCAAAGACTACCACACACAATCATTACGGCATCAGATGAGTATGGTGCTACAAGAAACGTTTCTGTTCTCTGATACTGTACGCAACAACATTCGTTATGGTAAGTTGACTGCTAGTGAGGCAGACATCGAAGCGGCAGCACGTGACGCAAATGCGCATCAGTTCATCATGGCACTCCCAAATGGCTACGACACCATGCTCGGCACATCTGGTGTTTCACTGAGCCAAGGTCAACGTCAACTGATTGGCATCGCACGGGCAATTTTAGCATCACCACGCTTATTGATTCTCGACGAGGCAACCAGTAGCGTGGATACGCGCACAGAGATGTTGATACAAGAAGCACTCGAACGCTTGCTCCGCGGTCGCACCAGTTTCGTGATTGCCCATCGCCTTTCCACGGTGCGTGGGGCAGATCGCATCGTGGTCCTCGATCATGGACAGATCATTGAAATCGGCACGCATGACGAGCTCCTTGCGCAGGGTGGCATGTATGCAGACCTCTACAACCGCCAGTTTGCCGCATTACATACTACTGCGGAGCAGACACCATCCGTTTAACCACGGTGGTTAATGCCCGCAGTGGTCCCGTACGTACCTGTGTTGCGGGCAGTGATTCGAGGAATTGCTGCCCGTAGCGTTTGCTCGACAAACGACGGTCAAGAACAACCACCACCCCACGGTCTTCTTTGGCACGCACCAAGCGCCCAAATCCCTGCTTAAATTTGAGAATGGACTGTGGCAACGAGTATTCGTTGAATGGGTCGGTGAAGTGTTCGGCACGTGCCGCATAAATGGGATCTGACGGTACTGCAAAGGGCAACTTCGTAATTACAAGTGCCGATAATGCGTCACCAACCACATCCACCCCCTCCCAAAAACTCGCCGTCCCAAACAACACAGAGCGTGGTTCGGCTTTAAAGCGCTCAAGGATACTTTTACGTGACCCATCAATCCCCTGCGCAAGTACATTGATATCAAGCTCCGCCAACGTATCTGCAAGGGCATGGTAGGTTGCCCGTAATGCACTTGTCGCCGTAAACAACACCAATGTGCGTCCTTCGGCCGCCGTTGCCACATCAATGATTGCTTGTTCGAGCAACGGCTGGTAGGCGTCGTCACGAGGTTCGGGGATGTCATGTGGCAAGTAGAGCAACACTTGATCTTCGTAGTTGTAGGGTGAATCGAGCTGAATGTGCTGTGCATCGTCAACGCCTAGCCGTTGCTGGAGGTAATCGAAGCGACCATTGACCGACATGGTTGCCGAAGTAAGCACCACACTCGCTTTTTTATCAAATAACCGTTCACGCAACAGTGTGGCGACTTCGAGCGGGGCTGTGGCAAGTTTGAGCACTTCTCGATTTCGGTCATGAATCATCCAAGTAATAGCGTTGTTGTCACTTCCCGTGATGAATATCCCCATCTGATGAAGAAACTCCAGCACGAAGCGATTCAACGATTTGGTCTGAGTGGCGAGTGCTTCATAATCGGCGAGATTTGCACCTGCCAGCCCATCTACGATTTGCTGTAAATCTGCGAGCTGGAGCGCAATATTCTGGAAGGCAACCGCCGTCGAATCCCACTGTTGCGCCACATTCACCCAGCGTGGGATGCGGCGCAATGCGGGTACGATGCGCAAACGCGTGTCGTAACTGTTGGTCTCTGCTTCACTGAGACATACCTGCAACAACGTACCAAATAGCTCTTTGGCATGTTCACGGGCACGTTCGATATGTGGCGTCACACGTTGCACAATACGCGACATACGCTCGACGACATCTGGGCCTGCGATGCTACCTTTGAGGAAACTTGGGAGCCGTGATAGTAACCCCTCGGCCTGTTGCTGACCTCCCTCGTGCATCATCGCCTGAAAGAATCCGTCCACGTCATCATACGAAATACGCCAACCAAACTGGTCAGTGGCCACATCCTCGAGATTGTGCGCTTCGTCGATGATGACATGGTCGTACGCTGGCAAGATGGGGGATTCCGTAACCATGTCCGCAAGCAACAAGGCGTGGTTGACCACCACGAGGTGGGCAGCTTCGGCTTTACGGCGCGCATGAAAAAACCAACACTGATTGAAATAATTACACCCTGGTCCATTACACAGGTCGAATCCGGCGTGCACTCGATCCCACACCAGCAATTCTTTGTCGAAGAGCGAAATTTCATTCCGATCACCAGAATCAGTGGCGTTAGCCCACATTGCAACCTTGAGGAATGCCCGTACCTCTTCACTACTGGCACCGACGACCATTTTTTGTTGTTCAAAACGATGCAAACAGAGATAATTGCTCCGCCCCTTGAGCAAGGCGGATTGCAGATGCACGTCGGGTATGTTGCTGTTATCGGCAGCTCGTTCGGCATCAAAGATTTCGACAAGCGCTGGGATGTCCTTGAAAAAAAGTTGATCTTGCAAATTAATAGTGTGCGTGGTCAGAATGACCCGTTGGCCACGCTCGAGCGCGTGTAACGCAGCGGGCACCAAATACGCCATCCCTTTACCGGTCCCCGTCCCTGCTTCGACAATCAGGTGTGCCGACGTATTGAGCGAAGTCGCAACTGCCTGTGACATGACGACTTGCGGTTCTCGCTGCTCATAACCGGGAAAGAGCCGACCGAGTGGTCCTGTCGGCGAAAAGATGCGATCCACGGTGGTACTGCGTACCGGTTGCGATGAGTTCGTCGGTTCGAGAGGCAGATAATCGTCGAGAGATCGGAGCACCCGTGGCTTGGCATTCGTCATGGCACCACGGGTAGCATCACGCACGGCTTCCTCGAAGACGCGCCGGAGTGGCCAGCTATCGTTGCCACGTGTCAAGCGCAACACGTCCATAAGTGTGTCAGGCTCGAATGCGCTCAGCATTTCATATAACCGACAAAACAGCGCATGGGTCATGTGTGCATCGTAGAGGGCGCGATGGGCGTTTCCGGCCTGCGTCAGCGGTGCCTGTACACTCGCAACTAGATCACCGAGTCGGAAACTTTTGGCATGCGGCACAACCAGCATGGCCAATTCGAAGGTATCCACTGCGGGTTGTTTGAGCCGCAATCCGGAACTTGCGAGCATCCGCACATCGTACTCGACATTATGCCCGAGCACGGTATCGTCGCCAATAAACGTGCGCAACTCGCTACGAATATCAGCAAATGACGACGCATCTGCGACCATATCATCGCTGATATTCGTGATACGTGTGATTTTATGAGGGATTGGCATGGATGGTTTCACGAGGCGTGTAAATGTATCAATCACCTCGTTACCACGGAAGCGAATCGCCGCTATTTCAATGATTTCGTCATCTACATCACTTAATCCAGTTGCTTCAACATCAATCGCAACCATGGTCAAACTGTTCATAGCAGCACCTTTACTTCGACATATCCTTATTATAGCCACTTCACCCTCATCGTGACAGTAGCATTTCAAAGTTGACAGTCGTGCGTGAGCATCGTATCATACAGGCATGAATAATCATCCCGTGTCTTTTTGGACACTCACAACTACCACTACGACTATGACTACCCGCACCACAAGTGTGGGGAGGTTGGTTTGGCGAGGTGGTTGTTTGTAGGCTGACGATGTGGTCGCCCCCCTCCCAAACAGGGAGGGGGGTTTTTGATTGAAAGGGTGCATATGCTACTTGAAGACTATCGTGCGTTTTTGCCAATCACAGCCAACACCCCGCTGCTTACGTTGAGCGAAGGGCACACGCCGCTCATGCCAGTGCCCAAATTAGCAGCCGCTGTAGGAGTAAAAGAACTTTATGTCAAACTAGAAAGCATGAATCCTACTGGTTCATTCAAAGACCGTGGCATGGTGATGGCAGTTGCTAAAGCGGTAGAAGCCGGCTCTACCTGTGTTATTTGTGCGTCTACGGGCAACACGTCGGCAAGTGCAGCCGCCTATGCGGCCCGTGCCGGTATCGAGGCGGTCGTTGTAGTACCTTCGGGTAAAATCGCGCTCGGCAAACTTGCACAAGCACTAATGTACGGCGCGCGCCTGCTCGTCATTGATGGCAATTTCGACGATGCACTTCGAATCGTGCGTGAAATATCCGATGCACATCCGCTCACCCTCGTAAATTCGGTCAATCCGTATCGCATTGATGGGCAAGCAACGGCCGCATACGAAATCTGTGACGTGCTTGGACGGGCACCAGACGGGCTTTGCCTACCGGTTGGAAATGCTGGTAATATCACCGCCTACTGGCACGGATTCACGCAGTACTACCGTGCTGGCAAAATCAGCGCATTGCCGCGCATGCTCGGCTTCGAAGCCGCTGGCTCGGCGGCGATCGTCCAGGGTGCTCCGATTGCGTATCCAGAAACAATCGCCACAGCGATTCGGATTGGCAATCCCGCAAGCTGGTGCTACGCATTGAGCGCACGCGATGAATCCGAGGGCATCATTGATGCGGTCACCGATGCACAGATTCTCAGTTCGTGGCGCGATTTGGCACGACTCGAAGGGGTGTTTATCGAACCGGCATCCGCAGCTGGTGTCGCCGGGTTGCGCATGCTCGTCGAGCAAAAACGTGTTGACCCACAGGGGACATATGTAGCAGTCCTCACCGGTCACGGACTCAAAGACCCTAACACCGCAGTTGAGCAATTTGCGGCACCTGAACCTATTCCAGCCGACATGCGTGCAATCACGAAATGGTTAGGCTTAGCATAACGAGAAAGAGACGCAAATGAGCGTATTAGCGATGAAGTTTGGTGGTACATCAGTGGGAAATACGAATGCAATACGCATGCTATGCCAGATTACCCACGACCAGAAACAATCATGGGATCATGTGGCGGTTGTCGTGTCGGCGATGAGCGGAGTCACCGACGTACTGCTCAATGGTGCCAATGCGGCAGCCCATGGCGACAGAGCAGGGGCAACGGCCAACGCAGAATCACTGCGGCAACGCCACTTGACCACACTCAATGAACTATGTGGCGCACCCAATCCACCGGTTGCAGATGAAATCAATGCACTGATTGCTGAATACGAATTGCTGGTGCAAGCGGTAAGCGTACTTGGTGAAGCATCTCCACGGGCGCTTGACGCCATTGCAAGCCTCGGTGAACGCATGAGTGTGCGCTTGGTTGCTGCCGCACTCAATGCACACGGTATTCGTGCGGCAGTGGTAGATGCACACACGGTTGTACTGACGACGGCGGAATTCGGTAATGGCGCACCCATCTACCCCCACACTCGCGACCAGATACGTACCAAAATAGTTCCCATGTTCGCCCAAGGAATTACCCCTGTGATTACTGGCTTTATCGGCGCAACCGCCGAAGGTGCAGTAACGACGCTTGGCCGCGGTGGTAGCGACTATAGCGGAGCCATCTTTGGTGAAGCACTCGACGCCGATGAAGTGGACATTTACACGGACGTTGACGGCGTTATGACAACCGACCCACGGCTAGTGAGCCACGCCAAAGTACTCAACCATCTCTCTTACGCAGAAATGAGTGAGCTCGCATACTTTGGTGCCAAAGTGCTCCATCCCAAAACCATCCGCCCTGTAATCGAACGTGGGATTCCAATTCGAATCCGCAATACGTTTAATCCGAGCCATCCGGGGACATTGATCACACGCGTAGCAGAACCAACGACCCACGCCATCCGTGCGGTAACCGTGATTCGCAACATGAACCTTATCACCATAGAAGGCCGCGGCATGATCGGTGTACAAGGCGTCGCCGCACGTACGTTTAGTGCAGTAGCACATGCTGGAGCCAATGTGCTCATGATTTCACAGGCGTCATCCGAACAGAGCATCTGCTTCGTCATCCCCAATACGTCCACACGAGCAGTCGTCAATGGGCTCGAGGCTGCAATGAGCCACGAGATTGCCCGAGGAGACATTGACCAGATTAAATCACGTGACGATGTGGTAATCGTGACTGTGGTCGGTGTGGGCATTCACGAACGCCCAGGTGTAGCAGCCCGTGTATTCGCTGCCATCGCCGATAAAGGCGTAAACATTCTGGTTATCGCACAAGGGTCGAGCGAGTGCTCAATCAGCATCGTGGTTGCAGCCAAAGATGGTGATACTGCGGTAAAGGCCCTGCACGAACTTGCGCTGGTGTAATGATGGAAGCTAGCGTGCGGCGCGTTCGGCCATCAGATGCACGTGCAGTTGCAACACTCCGTCATGATGCGCTACGGACAGCGCCACACGCTTTCGCCATGAGTGTGGCTCAACTCGCCGCACCGGATGATCCCTGGTGGGAACGATTGTGTGCGCATACGGCAACTGGCAAAGATGCGCTCTTTGTCGTCGCGAAAAGCGATGCGTTGATTGGTATGGCAGGCTTCCGCATTGATGCCTCAGAAAAAATGTCACACTGTGGCATGATATGGGGAGTGTTTGTAGCACCAGCACACCAACAACACGGCTACGGAAGCCTATTGATACACGCACTCCTTGATCATGGTGCAGAACACCGGTTGAGAATGGTAAAATTAAGTGTAACTGTGAATCAACGGCGTGCAGTCACCCTCTACGAACGACTTGGATTCATCGTATACGCCAAGGAACCTGCACTGTTGTATATCGACAATCAAGAAATTGATGCACTGCATATGGTGTATCGTTATCCCGATGGAGGCATTCTATGACCGTCAAGCGAATCCCTATTGCAATTCTAGGTGCAACCGGTGCAGTAGGCCAGCGCATGATACAACTTCTGGCCAATCACCCGTGGTTCGAAATCGCCGTGCTGACGGGCTCGGATCGCACCATTGGCCGACCGTACGGTGAGTTAGTACGGTGGATATTAGATGACAAACCACCGACACACATCGCCAACATGATTGTACAACCCACTGACAAGGTGGCCGATGTGGCGTTGGCACTCTCCGCACTGCCAACCGATGCCGCCAAACAGTATGAACCCGTCTGGGCCGCACACACCGCCGTCTGCTCAAATGCATCGGCGTACCGCATGACTGCCGACATCCCCCTCGTTATCCCAGAGGTGAATCCGGAGCACGTCAACATGATTGACGACCAGCGTAAACAGCGCGGCTGGCGTGGTGCACTCGTCACCAATCCGAACTGCTCGGTGATTGGGATAGCAATGGCACTCAAACCAATCTATGACGCAGTGGGATTAACACATGTCCATGCGGCAACGCTCCAAGCAGTATCAGGTGCAGGCTACCCGGGTGTAGCGTCCCTCGATATCATCGACAATATCGTCCCCAACATTGCAAACGGAACCGAGGAAGAGAAAATCGAAACAGAGCCCGGCAAAATCCTCGGATCTTACCGAGTTGGGAGCATCCATCACGCCACTACGCGCATCAGTGCCCAAGTAACTCGGGTGCCGGTCATTGATGGACACACTGCACTCCTTTCTGTTCAATCAGCCCAAGGAATCACCAGTGAAGATGCCGTACGGTTGTACGAAACGTGGCAAGCACCAGCCTTGGTACGCTCATTACCCAGCGCACCTACCCAAGCCATCGTGCTCCACACGCATCCTGAACGGCCTCAACCGCGCCGTGATCGCGACCTCGGGAACGGAATGTCGGTCTCAGTCGGACGTATTCGCGCTTGTACCATCAACGAACTACGCATGGTGGTACTCTCGCACAACACGATCCGTGGCGCTGCAGGTGGCGCCATCTTGAATGCAGAGCTACTCGCTGCCACTGGATACACCAGCAAATAAGGGAGGCTATGATGCACATCTATGGCCGTCACGCCGTCGCTGATCTATTGGACGACTTCGTGGCGTATCGCAACATCCGCCCCGCCGACCGACGTTTGCCTGGACTTGCAGAAATTGCACCCAACACGCAACCGCGCAAGGGCGACGATGCATATGCGAACGTTGCGGTCACCATCTTGAACGCTGCTCAAGCACTACGAAAAGCTGGTCATATCCAGCGATTTTGCATGATCGGTGATACTCGCCAGAGTGATGGTGGCACATATACCACCATTGCCAAGCGAACTGGGTGGGCTGGAGCGGCGTTTATCTGTGATGAAAAAGCAAACGACCAACCAAGCTACTCGGCATCGAGCGAAGCAGGCATCATGCTTGCAAATCGCTGGAGTGCAATAGATGCATTTGCTGCTCAGCAACGCGTAGATGCACAGACTGCAATTATCATTGACCTCGACAAGACGTTGATTGGCGCGCGCGGTCGTAATCATCATCTCATTGACACTGCGCGCCTGACTGCCCTCAAAAGTGCTGTCATTGATGTGCTCGGCGACGACTACGACGAAGGGCGGTTCAGTGAAACGTACCACTGTTTTAACCAACCACGGTTCCACCGTTTCACCGGCGATAATCAGGACTTTTTGGCGTTTATCTGCGTGATGGCTGGAGGGAATATTGTAACGCCAGAAGCACTGCAGGCCATGTTTGCACAGGGCATGATGCGCTACTTTGACCATTTTGTGGATCTTACCGAAGCGCGAGTACATGCATTTCAGTCGCCACTTGCATCATTCCATCACCAATTTACAACACTCTACCGTGCAGGTGACATGACTCCCTTCAAGTCGTTCCGGTATTTGGAATACACGGAAACAGCGAAACGTTTTGGCTGTGCATCAGATGCAGAGCCAGTGACAACACTGCTCAACAGTGAAATCGTGATTACCGGTGAACTGTGGCAACAAGCACAACGCTGGAAAGCACAAGGCGCCTTGCTTTTTGGTCTCTCAGACAAACCAGATGAAGCTGCCTGTGGCCCAGACAACAGTAAACCCATTCACCGACTCGTGACCCACGTAGTAGGTGAATAAATGAACTACATTCGTGATGTGTTGACACGCAGTCGCACGATAGCAGTGGTAGGACTATCCGCCAAACCAGACCGCGCGAGCTTCCAGGTGGCAAGTTACTTGCAGGCGCACGGATACCGAATCATCCCGATTAACCCACGTGAAACAAGTGTGCTTGGTGAAGTTGCATTCCCGTCATTGCGTGACGTACCGGATCACATTGATGTGGTCAACGTTTTCCGCGAGTCGAGTGCGGTGCCCGCAATCGTTGACGACACGATTGCGATTGCAGCACCCGTGTTATGGCTCCAACTTGATATTCACCATCCCGAAGCTGAAGAACGCGCTTCACAACACGGCATCACCGTAATCACCGATTCGTGTATCAAAGTTGTGCATCAACAGCTGATGCAGTAACACAAAAAAAACCGCCACGCGCAGTGTGTTGCGCGTGGCGGTTTTTGGTTTGATTTAAATGACGCTCTGCCGCCGTAATTGCACTGCAAACAACAACGTGACAACCACAAGCACCAATGGCATCACATAGAACGAAGGCAATGCGAAATTGCGTGAAAGCAGCGCTACTATTGCATAGAATGTGGCGATAGCAGACATGGCAAATGGCCAATTTTCGTGGCGATCGAACCAGATGCGTATGACAGCATATATCAATAAGCAACTCATGCCACCACTTAGACCAACAATTGCTCCTCCAAACGTAGGCAACCACGGTAACGCAATACCAATCCCCGCAACTGCAAGTGAAAAAATGGAGAGCCAGTATATTCGCCGGACGACAGCGAAAACGAATGCAAGTAAGCAGATGCCCAAGAGAATGACGAGTTGCGGTACAACGACATTCATGGTGAATGTTGTTAACTGCTCGGCACCAATTGCAATACACAGCACAAGCACCGCAATAGCAATGCCATAGACACGATTGATATGGGTAGATGATGTCAACGGTCGTAGGGGTATCGTGGGCATCCCCTCTGACGAGAATGGATCAACCGATTGGTCTTGTTGGTTTGTCATGCCTCCTCCTCGTTCTAACTATACCGCTTGTCTGCAATCCATGCAAATATGAAATTATATGTACTAAATTTTTTCTCAATAT
>CAZMWB010000002.1:0-151321 GCA_964569955.1 uncultured Klebsiella sp.
GAGCCAGGTGCAATCATAGAGTCCTCGCTATAGAAAGATGTGCGTATCATAGCATATGAATAAATCATACAAAATTAGAATCCCCACACCATACAATACCGCTTATTGGTTGTGCGGAATTGCACTACAAAATGCACATATAGATGGCACTGAAACACGGAAAAAGCCTGTCCAAAGTAACTGAATGAAACAGTGCGAAGCTATGCATCACGTTTCTTTCGTTTTCTTGTTGAGATTTAAACACTATCCAAGAAAAGTCTATTTACACCACATTTACAAATGTATATTGAAATTAAACAATCACAAACAAATAGTTCGTGATTGACTTTTTTTCACTTCCATGTTACATTCGGTTCGCAACACACAAACACAAGGTCGGGGAATCACAGAGTCGTGATGAATGCCAATGGAGGCACCTCATGCTGACGCGTATCAACGGGATCCGTGTAGGTCATGCCCATGATGTATCTCGCCTTACCGGGTGTACCGTTGTCCTTTTTCCTGCCAATACCACTGCAGGAGTAGATGTGCGTGGTGGTGCACCAGGCACCCGTGAAACTGATTTGTTAGCACCTGAGTGTACGGTACAACACGTAAATGCAATCGCGCTCTGTGGTGGCAGTGCCTTTGGATTAGCTGCAGCCACCGGTGTGATGTCTTGGTTGCGCGAACACGATACGGGATACGATGTAGGCCTCACCAAAGTACCAATTGTCCCAGCCGCAGTTATTTTTGATTTAGGGTGTGGCGACCATCTCGCATATGCAACAAGTGACATGGGCTACCAAGCGTGTGTGAACGCATCCAATGAGACAGAAGAAGGGTGCGTAGGCGCAGGGATTGGTGCAACTGTAGGGAAAATGCCTGGGCTGACTGCCATGAAAAGTGGCATCGGGAGTTATGCAATCACGTTACCTGATGGGATTACCGTGGCGGCCTTGGTGGTCAATAATGCATTTGGTGACATCTATCGTGAGCAAACTGGAGAATTAATCGCAGGTGCGCGTCTCCCCGATGGATCGTTTTTTAATATTGCGTCACAGCTACGTGGTGGCATACAGATGCCAACATTTGCAACCAGCAATACGACACTTGTGGTCGTTGCAACAGATGCGACACTTTCCAAAAGTGAATGTCGCAAAGTGGCCCAAATGGCACAAGATGGTTTGGCACGTTCCATTAAACCGATTCATACCCCATATGACGGTGATGTTATTTTTACGACATCTACCAACACCAAACCATCAACAAATCTCATGCAACTCGGCAGTGTTGCAGCAGATGTAGTCTCTATAGCAATTGAACGTAGTGTTCTACTGGCCACAACAATGGGAGGATTTCCGGCAATCCGGGTGTAACGAGGCAACTCGACGCCATATTCGTTCGTGGTTCGTTTCGATGAAGAAAGGAAGCAAGTCCATGCAGATCAACGTTCGGCAGATTGTCACCGCTGGGGTACTCAGCGCCATCGCAATCGTGTTGGGGGTGACACAGCTCGGCTTCATTCCCGTCCCCAACTTGAGTGGGAGTGCGACAATCATGCACATCCCGGTGATCATCGGCGCCATTCTCGAGGGCCCAATCGTGGGCATGTTGATTGGGTTAATTTTTGGTATCTACAGCATGATTACTGACACGTCCGGGCTCTTTACCAACCCGATCGTATCGGTCGTGCCACGCATCCTGATCGGTGTGACGTCATGGTACACGTACAAGGCATTGTCCAACGGCAACTCGAATGTGGCCGCTGCCGTTGCAGGTATTGTGGGCACACTGACCAACACCATTCTGGTCGTCGGCGCATTAGTAGCATTCGGATTACTGCCCTTGGAAGTAGTCCCGACGATTGTGCCACAGGCTATCGTCGAGATTGTGCTCGCTGCCATCATCACGGTATTGGTTGCCCAAGGCGTTAACTTGGTACGCTCAGGTCGCACCACTGCCACAGACACCAAAGACGGAAATTACTAGTCCGACGAATGGTACCGCCGGCAAGACGTGGTCACGTCTTGCCGGCGTAAAGGTTGTAGCAATGATTTCACTCCAAAACGTGTCATATGCCTATAACGCTGGACGCGAAGATGCAATTCCTGCGCTCAACGGTGTTGATTTAACCATCAAAAAAGGTGAACTTGTTGCGCTCCTCGGACACAACGGGAGTGGCAAAAGCACGTTAGCCAAACTCATCGCAGCAGTACACATGCCAACGAGTGGAACAGTCAGCGTGCATGAAACAGTGCTTTCCGAAGAGACCGCATACGATATTCGGCGTCATGTTGGGTTAGTGTTTCAACGACCAGACGACCAACTCATTGCCAATCGCGTAATAGATGATGTTGCATTTGGACCGGAGAATTTGGGATTGCCTCGTCAGGAAATCGAAATGCGCGTCACGGCTGCATTACAATCACTAGGAATCCTCGATCTCGCGTATACGCAAATTAGCAGCCTCTCTGGCGGCGAACGCCAACGCGTCGCCATTGCAGGAGTGCTCGCCATGCAACCCAGCTGCCTGATTCTCGACGAACCCACCACGATGATTGCACCCCCATTGGCACGCAATCTCATCAAACTTGCCCACCAACTGCGCAACGAACATGGGGTGAGTGTGATTCACATTACCCATTTCATGCACGAGGTGGTAGATTTCGATCGCATCATCGTCATGGCTGGTGGCAAAGTGTTGATGGATGGCACACCCGCAGAAATATTCCTCCGAGCTGATGAACTTCGCGAAGCAGGGCTCGATGTCCCACTCGTGACCGAACTCGGGATGCGCCTAGCGGCACATGGTATGAATATTGCACAGCCAGTGCTCACACCGCAACAGCTTGGTACGACGCTAGCCACGTTTGCCCGCACAGATACGCGCACGACGCGACCACTGGCCATCGCTGACGTGAACACGCCGCCGTCACAACCTGCATGTGTGGAAATCAACGATGTGCATTTCACCTATATGAAAGATACGCCGATGCAAACAGTTGGGCTACGAGGAGCTACGTGCCAATTTGGCAAGGGTGAAATCGTGGCATTGCTCGGTGGCACACAAGCCGGCAAAAGCACCCTGATCGAATGCATCAACGGTCTACGCACACCACATGTCGGTACGGTATATGTGGATGGCAAAGATATTTTCGCCAAAGAATACGATATTGGTGCATTACGTGAACGAATTGGTATCGTTTTTCAACAACCAGAAACACAACTCTTCGAAGAAACAGTGGGCAAAGATGTGTCATTTGCACCACGCCGACGCAACTATGCACCAGAGCGCTCTCGCGCCATTGTTGAGGAATGTCTAACGGCTGTTGGACTCGACTACCAGACATTTCGACTACGGTATATCTACGCGTTGAGTGGTGGGCAAAAACGCCGTGTGGCAATCGCTGGTGTGTTGGCCATGCAACCCGAAATTATGATTCTCGACGAACCAGTGGCAGGGCTTGATCCACGTGGGCGTACTGAGCTGGCCCACCTCATTGCACGCCTCACCGAAGAGCGCAACATGACGGTCATACTAGTGGGCAATACGATAGACGAATTGGCGGAGCTCGCAGATCGTGCAGTCGTGATGCATGATGGCAAAATCGTAATGAATGGAGCATTACGTAATCTGTTGAACGAAGCCGAAAAACTCTATGAGATGGGCCTCGAGCTCAGTGAAACTGCCGAAATTGCACGGGTGCTCAGACATTCTATTCCCGATATGCCGACAAACATACTCCATGTTGATGAACTCGTTGACGCACTACTGACTCGCTTTGGTACAACGACTGGAGGACACCATGTCGTTTGAGTTCGCCCGTAATGTGACGTTTGGTCAGTATATTGAAGTCAAGTCGGTGGTACATGCACTCGATCCTCGCATCAAGTTGCTCAGCGTTGCACTATTGATGTTCTGTACCTTCATGACGCGTGGCTTCGTAAGCATGGCACCATTGCTCATCCTCGCACTCGTGATTCAAATTACTACTCGAATTCCTGTTGGGTTTACTCTCCGCGGGTATCGGCTACTTTTTCGTACAATGCTCTTTTTTGTGCCCTTCCAGATCTTGTTTTACCGTATACCTGTGGGAGCCGAGACGCACATCTATTGGCAATGGTGGGTACTCTCCGTGAGTGATGCAGGCATGTTGAATGCATTATTTATTTTATGTCGAGTTATTATTTTGTACCATACCATCAATATGCTCATGTTTACCACTACCATGATGGATTTATCAGATGGCGCCGAAATAATGCTCGAACCACTTAAACGCCTCAAATTCCCTGTCAACGAAATTGTCATGACCATGACCATCGCGTTGAAATTCGTACCGCTACTCATCACTGAACTTGAACGATTAATACGTGCCCAAGTTGCGCGTGGTGTACGATTCGATCAAGGTGGTGTAATCGCCCGTGCCCGCAAATTAGTCCCTGTCTTGATTCCACTATTTGTCAATGCGTTGAGTCGAGCCGAGGTTCTGATTGTGGCCATGAATGCACGATGTTATAGGGGTGGCGCGGGACGCACCAAACGGCGCACACTCCAGGCAGACCGTAAAGACATGCTCGCACTGGGGATAGTGGCAGTGTTTGCCATTACCGGAGCCGTTATTGGCAGAATGATGGGGATTTAAGCATGGCACACGGCGCATCTACGATTTTAACTCAACTCGACCACTCAGGAATGATCGCCTTTCTGCGCGAACTCGTACGCACACCGAGTGTGTATCTGCCAGGTGTGGCAGGGGCAAATGAAGCTGCAGCGGCTCAGCTCATCTACGACATGTTGAGCGAATGGGAAATGCACCCAGTTATGTGGGATGTACAACCTGGTCGGCCCAACATCGTAGCGGAGATTCACGGCACCCATGGAGCTGGCCCACTCCTACTCTTTGAAGGACACACCGACGTTGTTACACCAGGGAACCTAGATGCATGGACGCATGACCCATTTGCAGCCACTGAAATAGATGGCAAAATGTATGGCCGTGGTACAGCGGATATGAAGGGAGGCGTGGCAGCAATGCTCTACGCAGTGCGTGCCATTCAACAAGCAGGTGCACCATTTGCTGGAACCATCCGGTTACTCATCCCAGTAGACGAAGAAGGACTCATGATTGGCATAAAAGATATGGTAGCACGGGGCTACGCGAATGGTGCTGCTGGTGCAATTATTTGCGAACCTGAAGAACATGAAGTCTGCATTGCGCAGAAAGGTGCGTTACGCCTCAAACTTATCTCTTATGGACGAGTAGCACATGGTGCAATGCCCGAAGAAGGGGTGAATGCGCTCACTGGTATGATCTTATTGCTTGAACGTGTGCTATCCCTCCAAGACGAACTCCGGCAGCAACATGGTATCCACCACCTCTTAGGAAAGATATACGTAAGTCCGACAGTAGCACGTGCCCCCATACATGGAGATGCTAGTCAAATTAATGTCCTCCCTGACAGTTGTGATGCGTATCTCGACATTCGTACGATTCCCGGTGTGTCACATACGGGAATCGTGGCTCGTATCGAGTCTCACATTGCGCATATTTGCCAGCAAGACGAGCAATATCGCTTTGACGTGCAAATCATTGATGACCGACCATCAACAGAAATTCCATCATCGCATCCACTCGTGAAGGCACTCCTGCATGCCCATCAAAGCGTGTATCACCAAGAAGCGAAGTTCGGTGGGGTACCCGGGTCAACGGATGGCACGATTATCACACGGGATGCAGGAGTCCCAGTGGTTGTTTACGGACCGGGGCACAAACGCATACCGCACCAGCCGGATGAGTTTGTCATCATCGAAGAAGTAGTACGAGCGGCCGAAGTCTATGTGCATGCGGCCATGCATTTTTTTGCAGACCACACAAAATGATATACTCAGCCTACACAGTCACACATCGTTCATAGTCAGGAGTTTATGATGAACAAAGTTACGATTCCGTTTATTCAGTCGCTCAAGGGGGTGCGAAAATTCGCAATGCTGACCGCATACGATGCCCCGTTTGCCCGACTCGTTGATGATTCAGGGGTTGAGATGATACTGGTTGGTGATTCGGTGGGTATGGTCATGTTGGGGTATAGTGGTACTTCACCAGTCACCATGGATGAAATGGTGCACCACGCCAAAGCCGTCGGCCGTACTGCCAAACGCTGTCTGCTGGTCGGTGACATGCCGTTCATGTCGTATCAAGCTGATCCCGTAGAAGCCGTCCGCAACGCGGGTCGTCTCATCAAAGAAGCTGGCATGGATTGTGTCAAACTAGAAGGAACGAGCAAGCAGGCCCCTACAGCACGTGCTATCGTAGACGCTGGGATTGCCGTCATCGGCCACATCGGACTCACCCCACAGACTGCTGCAAGTCTCGGCGGCATCAACGTGATTGGTGGACAAAACTATGCCACGGCCAAACGCATTCTCGATGATGCACTCGCTATGCAAGAGGCAGGGTGCTGGTGTGTCTTGATGGAAGCCGTCCCTGCTGATTTAGCAGCATTGATTACCGCACGCCTGCATATCCCCACCATCGGTATCGGCGCAGGAATCGGTTGCGACGGCCAAGTACTAGTCAGCCACGAGATGTTTGGCATGTTCCCTGGATTCGGTCTACCGTTTGGCAAACGATATGCTGAGGCTGGCAATCTCATTTTAGAAGGAATGAAACAGTACAACCGTGATGTTGTGAATGGCACATTCCCTGGTGCAGATAATAGTTTCCCCATAGATGCCGAGTTAGTACGCCGGCTCAAGGATCAGGCGTGAACATCGCAATCATCGGCGCAGGAGCGATGGGTTGTCTACTCGCATCGTATCTGAGTGCACACCATGCAGTCTGGTTGGTGGACAGTTGGCAAGAACAGGTGGATACCATCAATCTGCACGGCCTCACCCGCGAACGAGACGGCGTGCTGACCACATGCCACCCACGAGCAACCACTGACGCAACCGCAGTCGGTGGCGCGGATGTTGCACTGGTGTTAGTAAAGTATCACCAAACGGTGTGGGCTGCCATACAAGCCGACCGTGCCCTCCAAGCGTCAGGGATATGTGTAACCCTGCAAAATGGTATCGGTGGTGCGGATGTGCTTGCACATCATTTAGGTGCACCGCGTGTATCTCGTGGGGTGACATCGTTGGGCGCTACACTTGTACAACCAGGCCATGTTCGACACGCAGGAATCGGTGATACAATATTCACAGACACCAACTCTCCAACACTGATATCTGCATTACGGGATGCGTTTGTGGACTGTGACTTGCCTGCTCACATTTCTGCGAATTTAGATGCAGTGGTATGGGGGAAACTCGTCGTAAATGTTGCGATTAATGCGCTCACCGGCATTTTACGCGTTCCAAACGGTGTCATCGCAGACCACCCTGGTGCACAAAATCTTGCGCGAGCTGCCGTTCAAGAAGCTGTGCTGGTAGTACAGGCACTCGGCATTGAATTACCGTATGCCGATGCAGTAAACCATGCCCTGTCGGTTGCTCGTGCCACCGCGGCAAATCGCTCTTCGACGCTCCAAGACGTGCTACGCGGGAGCCCAAGTGAGATTGCCACTATTAATGGTGCAGTGGTGCGCCAGGCCGAGCGATTTGATATTCCCGTCCCCGTGAATCGTCTGTTCGTCGAACTCATGGAAGTAATTGATACCACAGTAGCGGTGCGTATCACATAGGAGGTAGTATGTTCATTCTTGCCCTCGTCGCCCAATTGTACTCCTTCGTGTTGTTTATTCGCTTTATCATGCAGTGGATTGACAAGGACGGCACCAACCAAATCAACACGGCACTCAAGCCCATGACAGAGCCACTGTTGGAGCCGGTACGGTCAAAGACAATGTTTAACGGCATCGATTTATCACCAATTGTGGTAGGCATCTTGATTAACATTGTAGTATCCGTTTTGGCAATGATCATCCCGTAACTGTTGCCTGTAATCACATAATCATATTCCACCGGTGAGCGCAGGTGGAATATGATTATTAATGTTTATATATATTTACAAAACTATCGTGTATAATCGCGTTAACAAATTTCAATCATAGTACATAAATGTGAGGGAATATGCGTATTGGAGACTCACGCATAATTTCGCTGGTGATTATCTTGCTTTTCGCAAGTATGATACTTGCATTCGTCTTGCCGTATTCACGCACGACGTCCATCACAACACTCGACCACATTCTTCCCATCACACAGCCGCATACGATGACGTTTCAAAACGAAAACAGCATCGAACAATGGCAAATCACACCGCTCCCCTTCATGCTTTCGGTACTTTTTATCCCCAATTCCATCAACGTGGCCACGCCAGAATTTGCGGATCAACGGCTTTTTATGTTGACACGTCGCATCGAAGAGGACACACATTTACACGAAGTACGAGAGTATTATGCACGTACCTCAACTGGTGACTATCTGCTTGGGCGAGTGAGTGCAGGCCAGATTATCGCATATGCACCTCGTATACTGGTACGACCGCAGAATGCCAGGCTCGAATCTTGGAACCAGTTTTTCACCGATGGCAATGGGAGTATTTCCGCAACACAGGAGCGTGATAGCGAGGGCTGTCGCCATGTGCGCATCTCGGGACGCGATATTCATGCATGGCACGAAGTCCTGTGTAATGACATGATTCGTGCCCAAAATCATGACACGTCGCCCACACAACCCACACTACGCACCGAGCATGCCGTGATTATGGCCAAAGCGATACTCACCACACCGCAGCCACCGTCTCACACACAACTCAAGGACGCAACGCTGACGCGTATCGGTAACATGCAAGTACATGACAACAACGAAAAGGTGATTGCACCGCTCCTCGTCGTACAACCACAACAACTACTCATCGGAAGTGTGACGAGTGGGTATTTGGCGGCAATGCGCATCACTGATGGCTCATTTGCATGGGAATATGGTGTCTCAGGCGATATCTATGGAGCACCACAGTTTGATACGTATAGTGGAGACATTATTTTTGCAACCACCCACAAGGAAGTTCACCGCATCTCAGCAAATGGGATGCGCCGTTGGTCAAGCCGATTAAGTGATCCAATAGTTGCAGATCCTTGTGCGACCCCAGCGGGAATTATAGTTGCCGATACTGCGGGGAACGTGTCGCTCCTCGCTGGAAATAATGGTCAACACAAGTGGAGCTACCATGTTGGCGCCAATATCGTTGCGGCTCCGGTGTATCTCCCTGAACAACAGTACGTTGTCGTTGCAAGTCAGAGCGGGAGCATCACGGCACTCAACACCCAAGGCGAAGTAGTCTGGCAAAGTGAAAACGATGAATCGGTGCTCGCAAACGTGCATAACGTAGCAAATACCGTCTATGTGGTAGGAAATGAAGGGAGCATCACCGCATATGCAGGTGCAGATGGCGATACACAGTGGATTAATACGATTAATGCGCGTACACAATGGCCGGTAGCCACACACAACCAAGCGATTGCTGTTGCAACTCCAGTCGATGTCCAGATCCTCAACCCTGATGGCACCGTGCGGGCCATCATCGCAGAAGAAGTGACTGCACCACCACAATTCATCGCAGATGCACTTATTCTCGTGAGCGAGCATCAAATCCTCATGGTGGACTTCGATGGTGCAATTATCGCAACATGGCAACTCGATGCAATGATTGCCAATCACGACTCCAAATTACATAGTCTGACCGTGGCAACTGCACCTCAATACGATACCAATTCACTGTATTTTGCCGATGTAAATGGACGCATCTTCGCACTGACTGCGACGACATCACCCGCACATCCAAATGAGCGCTGGTACCTCGCCACCAGTACTGAACCGATGTCGAGTGGTGCAGTGGTCCACCATACAGTGGACGATACCGGTAACCTTGTAGTCGCCTCGAGTACACAACTAATTACGGTGATTGACGGTCGTGCGGGCACCGTACTCCAACAATTCCAAGCTGCATCAAGCCTGCCTCCATATGCATTACTCACCACCTCGCAACATATTGTGGTTGCTGATCGCACGCAGGTTAGCGCATATAAACGTACAGATGGTAGCATGAGTTGGTCGCTGCCTCACACATCACTTGCGCCTCATCAGCTCTTGCTTGCAGGAGAATACATAGTGCATGTGTACCAACTCAATGCAACGCAAGCGATGATACAGGTGTTTGACGAATCAAGTGGTACTCAGCAATGGGCGTTCCCGTATTTGTCTTTGCCCGATGAAACCACGGCATTCGTTGACGATGATGCAGTATATGTCAACGGCATGTTTCGACTGGCTATCACTGACGGATCGCTAGACTGGATAAGCGAAATCCCGTTGATAAACCAAGCACGCACAAACAGTGCCTGGTGTGGCGTCATCAGCATCCAAACTGACGCATATGGATGCGTAACACATGATACCGGCAAAACGATTAAGTCATCGATTTCGAGTCTACCTGTTGGTGCGCGCTTAACTACCCATCCAACGCATGATGCTCTCGTGATTAGTACACCTACGCACGTGTGGGTCAAGGAACCAATTAATGGCATAGTACGGTGGGAGCGCACGCTTGAAAGTCCGGCACAAGACGTAGTAGTGACTGCTGATGGATCGGTGATTGTGGTGTACGCCGATGGACGTTTTCACATTCACGATGCTCTTACCGGAGATAGGAAAGGCATGCTCCGTGATGCACCGTTCCATTATTCACTCAATAGTGCATATGGCGCGTTGGTACCGAGCAACACACACGAAGAGATGCTGTTTCTCGTAAGCAATGCGCACATCCTTGCGTTTGACGTGCGCACAATACTGGGAGCTACACCATGACACTATCTTCCTTTGCAGAAACAATTCGCCACGGGGTTCGTGCCGCATATCACGCTGTAGACGAGACTATTTTGAGTGACATCCGCGCAAACCGTCTGCGTTTGACCGGATTACGCGGAGAATCACAAATTCTTGCGATTGGAAGTGTACTAGTTGTGGTCATTGGTATCGTGTTGATGTTTTTAAGCCCATTCATCCGACAATGGTTTCCACTCTATACCTACCCGAGTGATGATTATGTCAATGGTGTCCTCATCCCACTCCCCAGCATCGCACTCATCGGTATCACCATTTGTTTAGCGTGGACACTCATTTTATACGCAAGCACTGCGATGGCCAGATGGATACGCATTGCGCTGACCGTAGTGCATGGTTCATTGATGCTCATTTGGTTGATTCCACTCAACGGGATCAATTCCACGAGTACGCTCATCTGTGTTCTTTCGCTACTGGTGGTCTGTGTTGCCACGTTACGCGCCCAACGTGATGAAAGTCCAATACGCTGGATAATCATCTTCTGCGCAGAAGCACTCATGCTTACTGTATCCCATGGAGAATATGTCACGCTCCTCAATCAAAGTGGAATCAACATGTTGTTGGCTGGTATTGCACTGATGATGCAAGAGCAGAGTTTCCTTGTGGTACCGATGATGTTGTACGTGGGCATCAACATGACACGTGCAGCAATCAACTTTGGTGCATGGAGTCGTATCGCCACCATGGATGCTACGAGTATCCAAGTGGGGGTTAGTGTTATCTTTCTTCTGGCGCTACGCTTCCTCCAAGTGCCTAATATGCGCCCCCCTTCGAATGCGGAATTTGCTGTTGCATGCATATATATTGGTATCATGGCAATCGGAGCAGGGGTCATCTACCGTGCGCGCTCAACCCCGATGACTGTCGGAGTTGATGAAACACTGGCACGGTACGCACCATGGCTGGCACTGTTGAGCATATTACCCGTGTTGCTCTTTACTCTACTCAACTTCACTGTTGGTGGAGCCAATATGATGACTGGGGCAACAAATGCCACTATTATTGGCTGGTGGAACGCATTAACGCAACAGTCTATTACTGTCACATACACCATAGACCTCCTGATTACGCTCGGAGTAGCCATCGTTGCGTGGCGTATGTGGCGTGCACACCATGTGATTATCGCCCTCTATTTCGCCATCATCGCTGCAATGCGCTCACTCCTCCTCATCCTCGACCGATTCATCCATCAGCCATTACGCCTAAACGTAGCTGACACGATATTGTTTCTCATCTGCATCGGCGTGCTTCTCTGGAAAATGCGTGAAGCATCTACACGCGCGTTGCGACTACGTCAATTGCTGAGCATCACGGTGATTAGTTTTTTCATGCAACAACTCGATTTTCTCAACAATCCACTCAGCCCATTCTTTTCGTATGCGGGCATCTTTTTTGTCGGGTTTGGCTTCCTCTGGGACACGTTGGTAGGAGCCGGGTGGGTCAATGACAGCTCACCCGGATTCCCACGGCATGCACGGCTCTTTGGCTACCTGGGCTATACCTTGCTTACGATAACACTGGTCATGTGGGCAGGCTTTTCGCTAAATCCCGATTTGCTGGCATTGATGAGTGGTAAAAATGCAGTAGAAGGCGTCTTTTCTTACGGCTTTCCTGCAGTTCATCTGCTCTACCTCATCATAGTAATCACACCAGACAACGCCTTTCCAACACCTCAACCAGCAGATACAGAAGTGCATGATATACTAGCAGAGCAAACAACTCATTAGGGGAGAACATGTTCGCCGAGATCCACGACTATTACCTGTTCTGCTGTCTGATTCCCGCTGTGCTGGTTGGGTTCGCATTCTTTTACATGTGGTGGCGCAATTAATTCCAACTCACAACGGGATGCCGTACGCATGCGTACGGCATCCCGTTTGACACATATCATGTTATATGTTAAATTCACAAGTGCGAATACTGTTCATGGGTACGAATTTTTATGACCAACCCAGAAGTTAAATCAGCGGCTCGAGTGCTCGACATTTTCAGCGTGTTAGTCAAACACCCTGACGGGTTATCGTTGAGCGAGTTATGCGACATCCTCAAATACCCAAAAAGTAGCACACACGGACTACTCAACACGATGGTACAGCGTGGCTACCTGCGTAGTGGCCGGCGTGAACGCACCTACCGACTTGGGCCGGCACTTTTTGAGCTTGGCAGTGCCTATATCGCAAGCACCAGTTTAGTCAGCGACGGTTGGGAAGTGGTGCGTACCACGGCTCGGATATGTGACGAAACGGTGCACCTTGCCGTACTTGACGGTCGTGAAGTCCTCTACGTGGCCAAAGAAGAAGGCACGAATACCATCCGCATGGTCTCAGCTGTCGGCAAGCGCTTCCCCGCATATGCGACGGGAGTTGGCAAAATGTTGCTGGCCAATTTAACCGACCACGAACTCGTGCAATTCTTCCCAGATGGCGC
Organism: uncultured Klebsiella sp.; assembly: GCA_964569955.1. Lineage (GTDB taxonomy): Bacteria > Chloroflexota > Chloroflexia > Chloroflexales > Roseiflexaceae > UBA965. The sequence continues at coordinate 13,256 of CAZMWB010000002.1, forward strand.
CACTTTAACGCAAATAACATCCAACACAATCACACAGCCAGCCACCATGCGCCACGTCATCACCCAAGCGCGACACGACGGATACGCGATTGACTTACAAGAATCAACTCCAGGGCTTTGTTGTGTCGCCGCGCCAGTCTATGATGCGCACGGGCAAATTTGTGCAGGCCTGAGCATATCCGTACCGAGCATGCGCTTTACCGACGTACGCCGTGCGGAACTCATTGAACTGGTCACACGACAAAGCCACACATTGTCAGTGATTCTCGGCTACACGGAGCGATCACGTAACTAAAAGGTGACCGATAAACCGCCATCTACCACAATCGTGTGTCCCGTGAGATACGTTGCTGCCCCATCCGCCAAAAAAGCGATGACATGGGCTATTTCTTCGGGCTCTGCGGGCCGTGCCAACGGAATGCGCCGGCGCTTGACGTAGAACTCGTTGAAATCACTTGTCGTATGTTCGTTGACTCCATTGACAACTGCCATCGGAGTTTCGACAAACCCGGGAGCAACGCCGTTAACCAAAATTCGGTGTGGCGCCAGTTCTACGGCCAAACAGCGTGTCAACTGGTCAATGGCTCCCTTGGCCGTATTGTAGTGTGACGAAGCAGGTGCACCCAAGAATGCGTTTACCGAAGACACATTCACAATCTGCCCACCATCACCCTGTGCAACCATCTGTCGTGCTACCGCCTGGCTACAATGAAACGCACCAAGATACATGACATCTACAGCACGGTGCCACTCAGCAAACGGAGTGGTAAGGAAATCTGCTGGGTAAAACACGCCCGCATTATTGACTAGGATGTCAACTCCACCCATGGTGGTCTTCGCTACCGCTACCATGTGCGAGGCATCGGTGCGTACATCAATTTGTATCGCAAATGCCTTCCCACCACTGGCGATGATTTCGTCACACACGCGCTGAGCTGCATCCGCATTAATATCGGTGACGAGTACCTGGTGACCACGCTGTGCGAGCAGGTGTGCGGTTGCACGACCGATTCCACTCCCAGCACCAGTAACGATGGCGCGTTGCACCTGTTTCATCGATAATCTCTTTCTATGCCGGCGTAATCTGGCCATCCCATCCGATGTGCGATACTCCTGTCACATCGTGATAGAGTGCGAAATGCACGGCGGTGTTCAACGTCTCACCTGCAGCAATCCGGCTAGCAGTACCAGCCTGCACCGCATCTTCAAGGCGATACGGATAGCCGGTACACGGCTCTAGGATGGTGACATAGAGGTCGCGCCACCCACCATATGCACCAAACACCCACACCGAACGAAAAATGTGCGGGTCGAAGACCAAGCCAGCCCCACTGCGCCGAGCCGTATCAGTGAGTGCGCACCAACCCGCGGTAAGATTAATGCCATAGTAGAAATCACAACTGCGCACCGCCACATCAGGGACGTGGCGCATGTCAATGTCACCCTGTGCGGTAGGAGCAATGGGCCACTGAAATGTAGCCACATCAGCACCCAGACGATCGCGAAATCCACTGTCTACGAGGACCTGTGTCGCCGGCATATCAATGCGAGATGACGCACTAATTTGCATGGCGGGATGCAATTTCCAAAGATAATCGAGTGGTTTGTAGCTATGATTCGTCAGGGTATACGCAACGATAAGTTGCGTGCTTTCCGCATCAAGAGTAATAATACGCTGCACACGAGTATTGGTAACCACACCATTACGCACGAGGTGTAAACTCACCGATGATTCCGTTGCCGTTACATGCCAATCAAACGGCATCGCCCACCATTCGCCATGATCGGGATAGACTTCACCACTATGACTTGTCGGCGCATCATTGGGAAAGAGTTCATCCCAGCCGCCACAAAACCAATCATCGTAGGCTGCGCCGTACGGCGCACTCCGTGGCAGCATACGCGGATTATGCCACAATATTTCGCGGTCATGTCGTTTGTCAATCAGTGACCACAACTTGCCGCCAAGTTCGGGAAGAAACATCGCACGTAGGTGACGATTTTCCATCACCACTGCCCGAAACCCACGCCACGTGTATTCGGCATCAATACGTACTGTGTCTGGCATCGTCATGCTCCTTCAACCTGCACAAGCACCATGATTTCCGAGGCAAATTCAGGGAGAGTCACTAGCACACCATGCTCCATGAGTTGTGCACCACGCAAATGTGTCGTCTGTGCGGCATCCTGGAGCGTCACAGCGTAGGTTGCGTCAGCTGACAGCGCACGTGGTCGAATCAACCGTTCATTGCTATCGCCTTTGGCACGATAGACCATCACGACACTTTCTCGCTGGTCGAGTGATACCGCTTGGATGGCATCCCAGCCCACCCCCACATTATCCACGTTTGCACGTGGTGGCAACAGGTGCACCACTTTTGCGTCGCGAATCAATGTGCGAAAGCGCTTGTATTCAAGGATGGCAGCACGTGCATCGGCTTTTTCTTGTGTGTTCCAGTCGGTAACACGTTGCATGAATATCAGCGGACCGCCAAAAATCGAACTCCGAAGTGTGTACGGATTAAGTTGGTCTTCCATGTAGCGCACACTATAGCGCGGTGAAAATGGATACGATGCACCATACACACCTTGACGTGTGGCATAGGTGGCAATATTGTCTACGGTAATACTCGTGTGATACATCTGTGCCATTTTGTACGTCATCATCATGCCGCCATCTTCACAGTTTTCGATGACAACATGCGGGTAATGCGTACGAATATGGGTAATCACCTTGTCAATACCAAGCTGTGAATTCGCATAATTACTATCATTGGGAGTATGTGTGTGATCATGGCGTGGGCAGTATTTGACCATGTCTTCGCCATCTTGGATGATGTAATCTATTTGCTCTTCCTCGATTAACCGGGAGAGTTGCGCGATAATCCAATCACGGCACGGATCATTCCCAAAACACAAAATCCCCGCACCAAAGTAATCATCGTAGCTATGGATGAGCCAATCGGGATGTTCTGTCGCAATAGGTGCATGGGGTGAACACTGTGCCAGAGCCACATGCACACCAAAGCGCATGCCATACTGACGCGCCCGCGCTGCGAGTGGTGCCAGACCGCGGGGGAATTTGACGGGGTCGGGGCGCCAGTCGCCAATGCATCGGGCCCAACCGAGGTCTATGACAAAGACCTCGATACCAAGATCGTGGCATGCATCAATGACCTGAAGTTGCTGTGCTTCGTTGATTTCTTGGCCATATTTCCACGAATTGTACTGCACCCACGGATACCGATCATCGGGGCGCGGGGGATGGATGTACTGCTCTGCATAGCGTTGTGTCACAAACCCGGCTTCATCCCAATCACCATGGTAACGCCCGATAAAATGCCCAGGAATCTCAAACACGTGTTGTGGGGCAAGGCGATGATTGAGCGCATCAATATGACTCACCACACTCGTCTGTGTCGGTGTGGCTGATGCTAAAATCCGGCTCTTGCCATCAAATTCGATGCCGGCCACCAGTCCATCACCGTGGTGTGGGTGTTCGGGATCGCGGTCGTGCGGCGGCGGACGAAGCGCAAACCAAGCACAGCTCGTCGCACCGTCGTAATGGGATGGATAAGAGCCCATACGAATTTCGATGGGGGTACGACCCGGCCAGATTTGTGATTGGTGCTGGGTGAAGAAATCGCGCCGATACGCCCAACTAAACTGATCTACGTGAAAAAGATAGAGTGGTGCTTGTGCCACCCCAAGGTGCAAAATAGCGCACCGTGTAATGGTGATATCCTGTGTACTGATGTTTTGTACATGACCATACATGCGCACAAATGGACGATCGGGATACATGAGAATGGAGTGTGTGAGTACCACTGTCTGCGCACGCATCGTGAGCTCGATGCATGTAGATCCATCGGCGCGCTGCTGTGGTGCATGATGGTGCAACGATTGCCACACTACCTGTTGGCCATCACTCATCAAATCGCCGATCACCCCGGCCTGGATGTCGAGCCCGGGAGCAACACTTTGCAGGTCGTAGCAGACTACGCCATTCTGCAATTCGACTTGCATGTGTATGACGCTGTTACTCAGGCGGATGTGGTGCGCGCGCTCGGTCTGAATCTGCATGATTTGTGCTCCTCTGGCTACAAAAACCCACGGGCAGTCGCAACGACTACCCGTGGGTTTGCTGACATCACCTAGCCTTCAGCCAACATGGCGTTGGCTTTTTCGTCAATCTGCTTGCCGGCATCTTCCGCAGAAATCTTGTTGTTCCACACCTGATCGAGTGTGGGTGAAATGACTTCACCCAAGATTTGCTGCACTTTGGCGCTGTAGACGTCGCCGATGCGCGCACTGCCGATTGAGTCCGAAATCTGGCGGAACCCGGATGGCATCCCATCCAAGAACGCTGCCGAATTACGCGCATCCGCACGCACTGGAATCCAGTCACGGGTTTCAGCCATAGTCTGCTGGTATTCGGTAGCACACCAGATGGCCCAGGCGGTAGCGGCTTCGGTCTGCTTGCCGTCTTTGGGGATGACCCAGCCACCAAACCAGTATGGCATGGCGCGGTTCTCGCCCCACTTGGGCATAGGTGCCATGTCCCACTTAAATGGCAACTGCTGATTGCTCGAGATCATCCATGTCCCACCGGGATACATGGCCACTTTGTTGGAACCAAAAATACCAACTTCTTGGCCGACAACGGAGCGAGTTTCAGCATCAGGAGCCAACTTCTCGACATACATCATGTCTTGAATCCACTTCAATGCACTCACTGCTTCGGGTGAGCTCATGGTGAACTTGGTGGGCTCAACGACACGATCGAAGTAGTTGCCACCCTGTGCCCATGCCAGTGAAATCGAGCCCCACCACACGGCCAAGTCGCCCACGTCGAAGCCCCATTGTGTGACGGTGTCCCCTTCGACTTTTTTGAGCTTTTCGGCGATGACTTTGATGTCATCCCAGGTGGTATTTTCGTCGGGGTATGCAACACCAGCTGCGTCGAAGATGTCTTTGTTGTAGAAGAGGGCCATGCTCTGGATGTTCTCTGGAATGGCGTACATGTTCGCACCATCAAACTTCCACACTGCCATCTGCTCTTGTGGGTACAGGTCTGGGTTTGCAAAATCGGCAACTGCGTCAAGGTCAGCTTGCACGTTTTTCAACAACCCCTGTTTGTAGTGACCATAAGCTTGCACGTCCCAGAAGTACGCATCAATTGGTTCCTTGGACGCATAGGCCAGGTCAACCTTTGGCCAGTATTGATCCCAAGGCAGCAACTCGATGGTGACTTCGTACTTCCCCGCAAACTTGGCATTAAACAGGTCTGCACGCTTCTTGAAGTTTTCGTCGAGTACTGGCGAATTACTCCAATACATGGCCTTGAACTTGGCAACTTCCCCGGTAGCTGGTGCATCTGCAGCAGGAGCAGCGCTACCACAGGCGGCAATTACGCCTGAGGCCATCACCAATGACCCAAAGGCCATTGTCCGCAAAAAGCGGCGACGTGACAGCGGCCCACCCTTCTCATTTGTAGCCATTTACACACTCCTTTGTCATGTGTAGACAATCTATGTACCAGGGTGTCACCCCTTGATACCCGTCATGGTAATTCCGCGCACAAAATAGCGTTGTGCCAGAATAAAGAGGATAATCGGCGGCACGATGGACATGGATACTGCCGCCATCAACAAATGCATCTGCGGACCAATTCGTGGTGACCCCTGGAAATAGGTCAGTGCCACAGCAATGGTACGTTTGCTTTCGTCATTGAGATAAATCAACGGAGTAAAAAAGTCGTTGTAGGTGGCCACAAAGGTAAACACGGCAATCGTTGCCATCACTGGACCACTGAGTGGCAACATGATGTACCACCAGATTTGGTATATTGATGCCCCATCAATCATGGCCGACTCTTCGAGTTCGCGTGGAATAGTGATATAGAATTGACGCATCAAAAAAACGTAGAATGCATTTCCAAAAAATGCTGGCACAATGAGTGGCAAAAACGTGTTGACCCACCCCATGGCGTTGAACATCAGATAGGTCGGCACCATGGTCACCGCCCACGGCAACATCAGGGTCCCGAGAAGAATCATGAAAATAAAATCACGCCCTGGTGCATTCAGCCGCGCAAATCCGTACGCTGCAAACGACGCAGAAAAGAGTGTCCCTATCATCACGAGCACTACAATCATAAACGTATTGCTGGCATGCACCCCAAAGTTCAAGCGGGTAATTGCAGTTTCGTAGTTGACGAACTGTGGATCAACAGGAATCCATTGCGGCGGACTGATGTACACATCACCGGCACGTTTGAGCGACGTAGTAATCATCCAAAAAAACGGAATCATGATTACAATGGCACCCATAGTGAGCACTAGCACCGTGAAGAGTGTCGCTATCAGGTCATTACGTGACCGCGATGTCATGCGCCGTCGTACCATCATGATCGCCCCTGTCGTTCACGCTCGTAGAACACCCACAGCGGAGAAGAACGAAATACCATCAACGTTAACAGCATCACAATCAAGAATAATACCCATGCTAACGCCGCTGCATAACCAAAGTTGAGGTACATAAAGGCATGGCGATAGAGATAGACCGCGATGAACAATGTGGCATTGTTGGGACCACCGTTGGTAATTACAAAAGCATCAGTAAAGACTTGTAACGCACCAATGATGCCAAGCACCAAATTAAAAAAAGTAACATGCGAGATCATCGGGAGCGTGATGTAGCGAAACTGTGCCCAGCGTCCGGCACCATCAATTTCTGCGGCTTCTAGTAATTCACTCGGAATCCCCTGTAAGCCAGCCAAGAAAATCAACATGGTACCACCTACACCCCAGATGCTCGTAATAATCAATGCGGCGAGTGCGTAATTTTCATCGAGTAACCAGTTTGGTCCTTTGACTCCAACCGTACGCAATAGCGTGTTGAGCACCCCATATTGGCCGTTGAATATCCAACGCCACAACATGGCCACTCCGACGCCTGAGATGACTGTTGGCAAGTAGTAAATAGACCGAAAAAAGTATACACCACGCATTTTGCGGTTGAGGAGCATCGCCAAAAAGAGTGCAACCACTAATCCAACTGGCACACTGACAATCGAATACATTGCACTAACAGACAATGACTTCCAAAACAACTCTTCACCGTACATTTTGGTGTAATTGTCAATACCAATCCACTTGGGATCACTCAACAAGTTGTACTTGGTAAAGCTGAGAAACAACGACACAATAATTGGTCCGATGGTGAAGACCAATAAACCAATAATCACTGGTGACATGAATACATACGCATCTACGGCTTCACGCCGTCGTCGCCAATTTCGTTTGGGTGTTGTTGGTTCCACACTTGAACGAGCCATCGATAACCTCTCTGTTACCTGTGTGTAGCTCGATTTTCACATATGTGAATATGTTTCATTAATCGAGTGATGCCCCGAGTATAGCAGTACAAAAGCATCCTGTCAACACGACAAAGCGCCGTCACGCCTTACCCATCAGCCGGGTACTTGCGTGAGTAGAATCAGCGTTGAAGCGGGTGTAACAGCACCTGCGAACAGCCACCCATCACGCAACGTGCTTCCCGCAATCCGTGCGGTCTGTTGCGTTTCCAGCCATGTCACATCATACACCGCATCCGGGTTGATATCTGCCAAATAAAAACGACGTTGCGGTTTGGCACCAGGCAGTCGAAAAAGGGCAACAAGCATCTCGTGCGCACCAGGCATGATGTACTGGAACCCCGCGTATCGGTCGAGTGTACCATTACGTCGTGGTTGATTGGTGAGGTGAACCATCTTCCCCTGCTGTACAAAACGGCGCACCACATGCTTGTAGTCATGAATGTGCTTGGCATAGCGTTGGTGCACCCACTCTGGTAAATCGGGCAACCCCTGTGAAAAACCAAAACGATGTAACATACTGATATGCGTGTAGTAGTCGAGTTGTGTGGGCGTCAGCGTTGGTGCACGTGGGTCAAATGTCTGTTGTGGATGGTCTGCAAAACCCCATTCACAGAATCCCCAGTGCAACAGGGCATCTGCAGCCAACATGATGCTTGCCCCCCAAAACAGTTGCAAACTATGCTCTGGCCAATCCGGATCACTCAAAAATGCCATATGCGTCTGGCGCGCAATCCCCAAATCAATGCGCAATCCACCCGATGAACAGTTTTCGAGCACTATATGCGGATGCGTAGCACGAATAGCGCTTAGCAGACGATAGTAGCCATGGTAATGACAAAGCAATCCATCACCAGCTCCATGACCATGATCGGTGCGATCGCACCCCGCACCTGGGTCTAAGTTGAAGTCGAGCTTGATCCAGTCTGCACGGTATTCGGTGATGATTCGATCGAGTGTAGCGTATGCCCACGACCACCCATCGGGACTCCCAAGGCACACATACCCAAGGGATGTACCATGGCGTCGTGCGACAATAGCAGGATGTGTGTGGTTAATCGAGGCATGGCGACCAACAGCTTCAATTTCGCACCAAATGCCGAATGCCATACCTGCCTCATGCACATAGTCCGAGAGTGCGCGAATTCCCGATGGGAACCGTCGGCTATTGACCAAATGCCAATCACCACGATAGTCGTACCAATGGGTATGTGGGTCAGAAGGGCCAAACCAGCCAGCGTCCAGCGTACACACTTCGACTCCCAGTGCTTTAGCCGTATCCACGTTGGCACGAAAACGCTCCTCGGAGAGCGCACGATCCTCGTATGTCCACCAATGATTCCACTCCACGGGCAGGGCATCAGCCAACGCAGTGCGCGGATACCAGAAGCCACGACCGACTCGGGCATATGTATCCGCTGCACTACTCAAATCAGCATGATCCTGCGTCACAATGACAACGGTAGCGGATTCCACCTGCGCACCAGGAGCACACTCCACGTAGAACGCCCAGTCGTTGAGACCAGCCCGCATCCGCACCGCCCCTGCTGTTTCCTGACTGAATGCAATCAGCCAATTGCCAGACCAAGCCACAGCGAGAGAAACCAGCACACGATTATCACGCCAGAGTGCACACCACGGATGCATCCCCTGCGATGAACGACCTGCACGTGTTTCCAGACGCACCGCATCAGTCAGCCATTGCTCTTGTGGTTCAAATTCACTGCCCCAGCCGCCTGTATATGAGAGGAGCTTATACGACGCAGAAGGAAAATCAAGCACGAGTGACGCAATATCAGATACGGTACACACACTGTCGCCATCATTGGTTAACACAAGCCATGCTTCAACAAGTGTGGTGTTTTGGTAGTACCGAAGATGCCAGTCTATGCGGAGCTGATACCGTGGCGCAACAAAGGAGAGCACTGCCGTTTGCATGCCAGGCTGATCTTTCAGGTACTGCACGCCGACATACGACACTGATGCAGATTGGGCAGTCAATGCTTCACCGGCACACTGCACCGACCACAATGGAGACTCAGGCATGGCCCAGTGTACATCGTTGACACGCCAAATCACACGACGTGATTCGCTCTCAAACGACACATGTAACTGCTCGAGATCAATGGCAACTGTGGGCATGGCTTACCTCTTTGCTCGGTTGTTGTGTGCATATCCTACGAGTGAGATGTTTTTTTGTCAATGCATATTGAGCAACATCACCACATAGATACATCAAGTGCCATCCCCAAATATACGTCACAGCGGACGATGTTCGTGTATGATAGGCGCACAGCAAGTAATTGAACAATCACGAGGTACAGTATGCAAATTGATGCCGTAGACTTCTACTACCTTTCGATGCCCGAGGTACTTGATATTGGCGATGGCAGCCAAGACGCACTCTTGGTACGCATCCAGGTAGGGCCGTATGTCGGCTGGGGCGAATGTGAAGCCTCGCCACTCGTGTCAATTGCCAGTTTGGTCTGCCCGATGTCACATAGCGCATGTAAACCGGTGCGTGATTCCGTACTCGGACAACCCTTCAACGACAAACGAGACATATATCGCATCAATGCCCTCGTCCACGCCAACAGTCTCGATTTACTTCAAGCGCCGCACACCTTGTCAGGGATTGATATTGCATTGTGGGACATCTATGGAAAAATGTGTAATACCCCGGTGTATCAGCTCCTCGGGTATGAAAACGCATACGCCAAATTGCCTTACGCATCACAACTGTTTGGCGATACACCACAAGAAACCTACGAGAAGGCGCTGCGAGTCCGTGATGGTGGGTTTCGTGCAGCCAAATTCGGCTGGGGTCCGTATGGGCTCGGCAGTGTCGCCGATGACGCAGCACACGTATACGCGGCACGCGAAGGGTTGGGCGATGATGGAGTACTCCTCGTTGATGCAGGCACGGTGTGGCTCGACGATGTGGCAATTGCCGAGGCACGGTTGGCAGCGCTCAATGCATGTCGCGTTACATGGCTCGAAGAACCATTCGTTTCTGGTGCACTCAAATCATATGCGACTCTGGCACAGCGAGGCGGTGCACTGAAACTGGCCGGTGGGGAGGGTTGCCACACCTATCACATGGCGCAACACATGATTGATTACGCGCAAATCGGCTATATACAAATAGACACAGGGCGAATCGGTGGCATTTCAACGGCGCATCAAGTGGCCCAGTATGCCCAACAGCATGCGGTGACATATGTCAATCATACGTTTACCTCAAACTTGGCGCTGAGTGCCTCGTTACAACCATATGCGGGAATCGCCAACGATGAAATCTGTGAGTATCCCGTGGAACTAAAACAGTTGGCTTACGACATGACCATCGAACACATAGTGCCCGACGCCACGGGCATGATCCATGTCCCCACCGCACCCGGGCTCGGGATAACACCAAATATAGCCAAAATCACACCCTACGTGGTGCCTTGTGAAATACGTGTACGGGGTAAGCTCATCTACCAAACGCCAGCCTTGCTCGCCTAGATTTAATGCAAATACCGGGGCACGACATGATCGTGCCCCGGTACCACCATTAATACCCAACCATCAGCCTTGCTGCGTAATAATCACCGTTGTCTTGCCATCCTGGTACGTCATGATAATGGTGACTGTTTTCCCATCTTTGGTGTAATTAGCCATCACGGATGTGTCTGTGGTCATGCCACCTTCTGCAGGCGTATATCCTGCTGCTGGCATCGCTTCGTCGTAGAATGCAGCGAGTTCATCCACCTGTTGTGATGTGTCAAACGACATCATTTCGTTGGTCTGCATGGTCATCGTAGCACCCTCTGGGAGTGGCCACTTTGCGCCTTGCCCCACATTTTCACATTCCTCAGGAACGGTAATTGTGGCCACCGAGTTGACATCCAAAAGCTCATATTTCCAACGAAATGGCTCACTCGTATCACCATTTTTGCGCGTACCAGTGACTTCATAGCGGTAGGCGAAGCCACTTTCTCGATCAACGAGGGCGGTGGCTTCGTACGAAGTGCCATCGAGATCTGTACCGCTATACGAATAGCTGTCCGTGTCACGCCCAAACATCGTTTCACCAGGACCGTCATTGGTCATCGAAAACGGTAAACCGGTCATCACACTATCAGGAGACAATCCTTGATTCTGCGGTTGATTGACCACCATGATACATTGGGCGGGATCCTTGGAAACCGAATAGACGTTATCACCGATTTGCACCAAACGATACGTACCTGCGGTACTCTCCGTACCTTTATCGTTGGTGTACATTTCCATGGCACGGGGTTCACGGATGACACTTTGCTGCCACGACCAGACCTGTTTGCCGTCTCCACTCCCATCTTCAAAAGAAAATGTGGCCGTGTAACTGTCGAGGGCATCTAAATTCGCATTAAAATCTGCACCATTCCACTCTCTACCAGCATTACCATCGGCATCGCCTTGAGCATCATCGGCTTCGGTCATCGAATCCTCGGTCTGCGTCATCTCCTCAGTCACAGCTGTAGCTTCATTGCTGGGCGGGGCACTCGTATCCTCTGCACTGCTCCCACATGCGATGAGTGCTGTCATCAGCAACAGCATCAGGAATATTCGAACAACTAGTTTCATTACGACCTCCTCCGTACTACACGAAGCATTATAGCAATTCTATCAAACACTCCCTACGTCAACATGACGGTGCATCTGTACGTTTCCCGTATCGTTTTGGGATAATATTCGATTATCTTGCGGTATGTAGCACATACACATCACCAAGTATTCCCGTGATTTCCTGATGTGCTGGCGCATAATGGGTGGGGCTATGACCGGCCAAATATGGCGCCAGTGTGCTCGCCACCACGATGCGCAGAGAATTGTCACCAGGGCGCAACGCATCCGTCATATCAAACTGATACGGTGACCAGACCCGCACACCCAAGAGCTGATCGTTGAGCCAAACTTCCACGCTACCGCGCACATTCGTAAGCAACAGGTAGGCAGGACTCGCACCACTAATCCAGTGTAATACGGTTTCAAAGGTAACCGCTCCTGCATAATCTCCGAGACCGAGATTCTGCCAAGTGAACGGTGGAAGCACTTTGCCTCGACTCCAAGTGTATGTGACTGGAGCGTCGAGCATGGCTGCACCTGCAGCACCATCTGTGGCATGCAGGTAAATCATGGCAACTTTTGCACCATCGGGGATAAGAATGAGCCCCGCGGACGGATCACTTTCGACGTCATCAATCCAGAGACGCATGGACGCCGTAGTGGCAATGCGCATGGCAGTTGCACCCACGGGAATACGCCAATACAACGTGGTATCCCGCGGTTGCCCGGCAAACGCATCCGGCACACACGCGAGTACTGTGTCATCGGCAGTCGTAGATTCCAGCCAATGCGCACGTGGCAATGGATGCGGTCTACGCCAGATTAATGGCCAACCAGGGTCCATGTCCACGTACAATGCGTGATCAGTATCGTAGGTGAGATCAACCCATTGCCGACGGCGAATGCGGGCTGGCTCTGACACAGACTGTCCACGTCCCACCTGCCAACCGGCACCCGTCATCACCATGGTAGGAGGAGTATGTTCGTGGGTACAGTGCATGTCTACCAACAACGACACCCCACGCCCACCATCCAGTGCGACCACCGACAGTGTGTGCTGCCCAGCAGCCAACGCACCGATTAGGTATGGTTGGACGCGCACCGTACTGCCATATGGATCATAGCCACCCTGGCGGCCAATTTCGCGGTCACCGAGCATGACACGCACCGGCACATCGGCAATGACCATCATCTGCACATCCGTTGCATCGTCTTCGAGAATAACGTCATGCGTGAATGTGAGTGTGGTTGCTGCCTGAGGCGTATCCACGTGCATAATCCAGTTTGGTCGGCGAAAACGCTCAGGATGCCGCACTAGTGCCCAGTATGCCCGTAAATTCAGTGTCTGTTCAGGCGCAAGTTCGAATTCGATGATGTGCAGACCTGCAGCCCATGTTACGTCAATGAACCATTGATAACCAGCTACACAATCGTGATAAGCCACACCATCAAGCCACACCGTTTTAGCTGCAGGCGCACCAACCACAAATGCACCCGTGAAGGGTTGTGCAAGATGTACCGTGGTACGTACGCGCACTGCATCACCCGCATTCACCGTCCCAAAGTGCATAAATTCTTCGGGAACGTATCCCTTGGGGCCGAGCATCCCCCAGTGCAATGAATCGTGCAAAATCCCACGTTCGAGAGAATAAACCACAGGTTGCCATCGTTCATCGGCAAGCCCCGTTGCGGCAACTGCTGCTGGGTGACACGGGGGTGGCATGTGGGCACGTGGAAATGGCCCAAACGACCACGCATAGACACCGAATCCTTGGGTATGCACCTGTTCCTGTGCATCTTGGAAACGAATGGTATGGGGGAGCAACTTCCCACCGGTAGGATAGGCAAAATCACCCCAACGATTATCGGCAGTCGGCTCGATAGACACCTGCCAATACTGCCGAAGCGGATATTGTGCGTACGCCGGTTTCCGTGGTGCGCTAATGGGCAGTACAGATGCATGATCGGGAACAAAAAGGAGTGCAATTGGCGCATCATCTAGCCATATTTCCCACGTGTGTGGTGCCACAGGTGCAACGAGTTTGCTCTTACCGTCCGTCAGCGACCACTGCTCTACGCTGTGCGCATCTGCAATAGTCACCTGCAGTGATTGTGGCAAGCGATTTGCATCAAAATCGTACGGCGTACTATTCCAATGTCCATTCCAATGAAATTGTGACGCAGAAACTGTTGGCGTTACGAGTACAATACGTCCACCATCTATACGGCGTTCGACAACATGCACATCACCTGTTATGCGGCGTGGCAGTACGTCTAAATGCGCCTCGAGTGCGGCCACCGTATCTACACACTGCACATGTGGATGTGCAACCAGCCCTGCAGGGAGTGTTGACACCGCATAAATGTAACCACCCGCAGCCACAAATGCATTGAGCGTTGCAATACATGCAGGAGGTAGATGGGTAAGCGCCGGCAGAATAATAATACGATACGCTTCATCGGCAACGCATAGCGTGCCATCCTGCGTGGTGGCTCGTGCCAACGAGTCGTTATCGAGCATATCAAAATCACGTCGTTGGCGATCGAGTAACCCCGGTTTGGGGTTATTCCAGAACATCGAACCCGTTAATTCGACAAACACAGTTTCTGCGTGTGTGGCTGCAGGTAACGGACCCGATGCAAGCAGGTGTGCTTGTACGGTAGTCGTGGGGAAAAGCACTGCAATATCACACTGATGGCGACCCAACGCCATGACCCCCATGACCCGCATAATCGCCTGTGCAAATGGTGCGTAATGCCGCCAATACGGTTGACGCCAACACGTGGAGGGCGGCGCCCATTCCCACCAGCCACCACGTGTCGAGTAGTAAACGGCGTGTGGATTATACAAAGTCAGCCCCGCACGAATCCACGGTACCAACCAATCAAACGTTTCTTCGAGCGTCCCACCCCAGCCACTGCTATGAAATGCTTCTATCCAGGAACGCGGGTGGTTGTAGAGATGGGCCAACGATGAATGGATTTTACCATTCCCATGATGATCACTCCCTGGTGCACCATACCAACGATGCGTTTGTAGATAGTCAGCATATTCGTCAACGGCACCCACAGGTAATGCCATCCGTGCCGGACTTTGTTGGTCAAAGCCACAAAGCAATCCGTGATGAGTATGCCAGTCATAAAACGGTTTAAAGAACGCGTGCTCGGCACGAGTTGCTCGCCACACCTGATAGTCAATACGCACCTGCTGACTTCGTGCATCGTCGCCCATGTACAAGGCGAGTAGCTCGTCCACCAAATCGTAGCCAAAGTGTGCGTGAAAGGAAACTGCGAAATCGTGACTCCAAGTGGGCATCGAGGGAAGTTCATCTTGGAACGAACCAACAATCACATCGCCAAAAAAGGCTCCCGCTTCACGATAAAAGGCGTCATGCACCATGGAGCGTAGCGCCGCACATGCAGCCACACTCATGTAGTCAAACCCCTTGTTGAGTGCATAAATCAAACGGATATGATGGGCACTAGTTACCACGGATGCAACTCGGCCATCAACGATAGTCAGACGCTGTGGCAGGCCTGCGGGCGTCACTGCCCATGCTGCAAGTGGCATACAACCATCTGGGAAATCTACCTGCTGCGGACCAGCACACGCAATGAGTTGGCTCCCCAGCATTTGCCCGGTGTACGCAGGCTGAGACCGAATGATGAGTCCCTGCAGATTAGCACCCGAGAAACCGATTTGGTCATAGAACCAGAGTTTGATGCCAAGACGCTTCGCATCATGACACGCAGTCACAAAAATCTGCCACCATGCATCAGAGAGAAAGGGGGGGTCATCGGCGAGTGAGCCATGCAGTGGACCCGCAGGTGCCAAATTAAGAATGACCAAATTGTAGACACCACCTGCCGCAAATTGCTCGAGTTGCCAACGAATGCGCTCGCTGTTGAGTGCATCACCACTCCACCACCAAATAGGAGCCGGGGAAAAGGCATGGTCAGGAGCGGTTAATCGGGCATGTGCGTCAGCATATGAAGTCATTGCATCACCACACATTCGATACCCAGCAACTTGGCAACATGCTGTAGCACCGTCGCATGGTGACCGATACCCAACGCCACATGGTGAGTTGGCGCTTCTTGACACCAGTTGTCCATGAACGTGGCCGGATCACTAGTGAATTTCAATCTACTGTTTGTGTTACCGATTTGCAACACGGGTCCAGGAATCGAGGTCCCTTCTGCCACAAGCATGCGCAAATTACCACGACCATCTTGGGTCACGCCAAAAATGGTAATCGGGCCATGTTTGACACGTAACTCTATTGAAATACCTTCACCGGCTTTGCCGTGGTAGAGACTGAGTGCACGCATCAATGGTGGCTGATCACTGATAGCAGGATGTGCTGGGCCGTCGTGTCCCATCAACACGAATTGCTCAGGAACATCCATGGCATAAAACTCAGTGAACGAACCACCTGCCCCGATGCGATCCATGATGAACATGGCCACCGCCGTCTTGAGGTCACCTTCACCGGCGCATGGCACCCCACGCCCTGTGAGCATCGTACACCCGACAATGAGGTGCGCTGCCACATCCGCTGTTGGCATACCGGGGACACCACGATGGTAGTAGCACATCGCATTCAGGTGGTAATCGGCCACCAATTTGTCGAGTGCCAGCGACGTACGGGCAGCATTCGCCAAGCCATCTGCGGTGACAGGGCGTGATATGCGATCCACACCCACGGGGGCTTCTACGAACTGCGCACGAATGGCCTCCACACGGGAAGCAATATGTTCATGCGTCATATTTGTCGCATTCTGTGCGATTTCATCGAATTCCAACCATTCCACGTGACAACCAAGTTGTGCGTGAAGCATGGTGGGGTCACTGTACATGTCGAGCATGCCAGGATACGGGTGGCCAACCATGCCAAATCGCGCATTGCGCAGTGCAGAAACGGCACCTGCTGCACGAATCCAGTCTGCGATACGTCGCCACGCACGAGCATCGTCACGCAAGGTGCCCGAGACGACTTGAAATGGAATATTGGCGCGCCGAAATGCATTTGCAATTTCGGGCACACAGCATGCCGAGCACTCTGCCAACCAAGCCGCAGTATCGGTGTTGGGATAATCGAGTTGTGCGGATGGTTGTAAATTCAACACCAGTACTTGTGTGTTGGCACGCTGTACAATCGGCAACACCTGTGACGATGTGGCATACGTGGCAGTATGACAAATCAAGAGATCAACCTGCTGTTGGGCAAAAAACTGCCCGGCAGCTACTGCCGCAGGCGCTGTATCTACCAAACCTGCTCCAACCACGTCTGCACCGAGGGACTCCAGCTGGGCGGTGATTTCGCCGTAATAGCCGAGAAGGAGCTCACGCAGCCCGGTGAACTGTGCCCAGTATGCTTCAAGACCAATTGCAAATATGCCAATACGCGGCCGTGGAAGAGTGTGTGGTTGCATCATTGCACCTCTCAACTGTGTTGGATTCTTAGACTGGGATCTATAAGTGTGTGGCGAACGTCATCTGGTAACATCGCCAGTATGACGAAGCGACACCCATAGCCGTCATGCATCACCTGCATCGCCGTGGGTGTCGCCTGTGGATTTACGACTTGGCAAACCTTAGTCAGCGAATGGCGGACGCGGATACCCGACACCAAACGGCTCTTCGGGACGCTTCCATTCACCCACCAGTGCGCGGCGCAACGGAGTAGTGCGTGCTAAAAATTCTTGGTCATTGCGACTACGGTCAGATGGGATCAACCAGGGTGGTGCATAGACGATGTGCATTGTATGGCGGTCAAAATCGCGGTCGTTGCGTCCAGTACGGTGAAAGACACCCTGGTGGAACAACAGCGCAGTACCCGGTTTACCGCAAATTACATCACGAATCGGTAAATCATGCTCATCGGGAACAATATTCTTTGGCCATGGGGTCATGTGGTTATGACTTCCAGGAATCATGACCATGTTCCCCATGCCATCTTCGGATTGATCGGTCAAATAGTAGCCCACACGCAACTGCATCAACGGCGTCTGGCTACCCGACAAACGGCGGAACTCATAAACTCCGGAGCCATCTTGATGGTACCCGCCTGCTTTGGTGTGCGCTGGTTGCACTGTGGCCCAAGTGCTCTGCAAAATGAAATAATCCCCCATCAAATTGCGGATTTTGGGCAAGAGTGCCGGGTGATCAATTAACGCCTCAATCGCAGGTTCACTTTCGTAAAGGTGCCCCAGCTGGCGCCATTCCCCACTCGGGTATTGCGCATGTGCACGCCGTGATGCGGCCAATACCGCAGCAACTTCGTCGGCGCTAAGGGCGTCGGGAATGACGAGGTATCCGAACGTGTCAAACATGAACCGTTCACGATCCGTCATGGCTCCTGGGGCTGCAATAGGAATCATTGGCAACTCCTGTCATAGATATTGGTCAATTGAGATTCGCTCAACCCCAATATACCACACAATGACAATTCCGCAGTCAATGTACCCGCTGATACCCACTGACGCACGAAAAAAAACCACACACCGAAGTGTGTGGATGAGTGGTGCGCCGCGAAGGACTCGAACCTTCAACACGCTGATTAAGAGTCAGCTGCTCTACCAATTGAGCTAGCAGCGCAAGTAACGAGGTGTATAATACCATTACAGACGACATTTTGCAAATGTGACTCGCAATTCACGACGAGCAACTCAGGCCATGAGGAGAAACGCACATGATTTCTGTTGATCCAAATCACACGCAATCGGCATATGGCGGGAGCGGCTGGCAGCCCAGAACCCATTCACTCCGTGGCGAGCTCGGCCACATATGGGGGGCGTGTGGTATTGACAGCGAATACCAACGGCTCACACATGTACTCCTGCATCGCCCTGGTGAAGAGCTCCATGCCTCACAGAATCCGGATGCGGTAAACATGCTCGAACCACTCGATTTGGCACGTGCCCACGCACAACACGATGCACTCGCCGACGTTTATCGTGCTCAGGGTATTACCGTCACATACGCTGAACCGCAGGGTGTGCCCACTCCCAATCAAATGTTCATGGCAGATGTGTTTGTGATGACTCCCGAAGGGGCAATTGTTGCTCGCCCAGCGTCTCAGGTGCGTGCTGGCGAAGAACGTGTCGCTGCACGACGCTTGAGTGACATCGGTGTCCCCATTCTACGCAGTATCAACAATCGCGGCACATTTGAAGGTGCAGACCTGATGTGGCTCGACCCACAAACCGCCATAGTCGGCCGTGGTTTACGCACCAATGACGATGGAGCCGCACAAATTGAACAACTCCTCGGGAGCATGGGTATCCGCATGATCAAAGTTGATTTACCGTTCGGCTCGATGCACCTGATGGGCATGCTCCGCATCGTAGACCGCAACTTGGCAATCGTATGGCCCAGCCGATTCGTGCATCGTGGTATGGATGCACTCCGCGAACGTGGCTTCCATGTGGCCATGTTACCCGAAAACGATGAAGTACGTCGAGGCGCCGCCTTTAACTTTGTCACCATCGCACCACGCACAATCGTCATGGCATCCGGTAATCCATACACACAACGCTGGTTCGAACAGCACGGCATCACCTGCATCACCACCCCCGTTGACGAACTCGCCAAAGCGGCTGGTGCAATCGGTTGCCTCACCGGAATCGTTGCCCGAGAAATGTAGCTGAGGTCAGTATGAATTTGTCTCCTACGTTACTCTACATCCGTGGCATCGCCATCAGAATTCACATCACTTTCGTCTTCCTCGTCTGTTATGTGCTCTGGGTATGGCAAATTCACGGCATAGAAGGCATGCTCTTTGGCATCGTCCTAACGCTTATGCTTTTCATCAGTGTCATCTTCCACGAACTCGGGCATACGTTGGTAGCCAAAAGTGTTGGTATTCCTGTCAAAGAAATCATGCTGTTGCCGATTGGCGGAGTTGCGTTCCTGACTAGCCTGCCCAAACGCCCGTGGCACGACCTATTGATTGCAGCTGCAGGTCCATTGACAAATCTACTTCTGCTTGCGCTCTTAAGTATCGTGGTGACACCGCACCAAGCGATTTATGCCACGCATGCATTTATGATGCCAAAAGAGACAACAATACCTTCGCTCCAACTCGGACTCGAGGCACTATTCACATCTAATTTGATGCTCGTGATCTTTAACCTTTTGCCAGCACTGCCACTCGACGGTGGCCGGATAGTGCGTACGATCATCGTGATGTTTGTAGGTGAGCGACATGGAAGCATGTATTCTGCCTATATCGGCCATACCGTAGCAATCGTATTAGTGATTACGAGCTTTATGAGTTTAGATTATGTCTTGCTATGTATCGCATACTTCGTTATCCGCAGTGGCGAAGATGATCGTGCCGACACCCGCGCACGCACCCTACTCGACACCCAGCGGGTAGATATGGCATACAACCGTGATGCGATTGTACTAGCCCCCAACACTCAACTGAGCACGGTAGTCGAATGCATTTTGACATCGTATCAACCAGACTATGCCGTGGTACAAGCTAAAAAACTACTTGGAGTGATTACACGAGAAGACGTTTTGCATGCCCTGGAAGAATCAACCACAGATGAGTATGTGACTGCATTCATGCGACGTGATGTACTCCACGTGGCACACACCGCCACACTCGATGACGTACGCAATCAGTTAATCGCCCACCAAAGCCACGTCGCCGCTGTGTTTCGCAGTGACGAATATTTGGGATTGGTGAGCTTAACTGACATCGAAGAAGCCATGCTGGTCATCGAATCAGTGCAAACTCATCAATTCCTGCGGGCAGCAGCACGGTAACGGATACGTTTCTGGTATAGTAATAGCGATGAAATTTGTCCACAATTAAGGTCATTATGCAAATAATCGAATTAAACCCACACGATATCGTGGTTGTTGACAGTGGCATTCGCGAAGAAATCGGTGATGTGAGCGGATTAGCTGCCACCATCGCCGACCAGGGAATGCTCCAGCCACTTGGCGTTATTTCACGAGGCGATGGCACATATCAGCTCATCTACGGTCATCGCCGGCGCAGTGCGGCAATCAGCCTCGGTTTAGCGACTGTGCCATGTTTACTCTTTGCAGATGATGACCGCCACTTGGTACGCCAACTCACCGAAAACCTACAACGGCGAGACCTGAATGACCTCGAACAAGCCAAAGCATTTGCACGGGTACGTGAACAATTCCGCCATATTCAGCCGAATGCCGACGAAGGCGTACTCGACGATATGGTTGCACAAACGGTCGGACTTTCGCCGCGCTCAGTACGTCGTTACTTGGGACTACTTGATCTCGACGAAGCAATTCAAGCCTATTTACGGAGTGGCCAACTCACTGTGACCCAAGCACAACACTTACGGCGCATCAGCAATGCACAGACTCGTCTCGAGTTGGCACGAGCAGCTGTAGACGAAGGCATGTCCGCTGCTGAACTCAGTCGTTTAGCAAGCTTTTTTGCGGCAAATCCTGACCAACACCTCGACCAAGCGGTGCAGGCCCTCAAGCAGACGGCACGTCCCGAATTCGACGACGAACAAGCAGAATCAGGAGATGTCGCATCCAAGGGGGGCACACCATCAAGCTCAGATTCGTACGCGACCGATTCGCTGCCTCGTGCCACCGAGCGCGACGGATTCACCGACGAGGTGCATACACCCAGCGAGATACGACCGCGACAAGTGCGTATTCGATCGCTCGACCAACTTGTCAGCGACACCGAACGGCTACTCCGGGCATATTCGGATGGACAAATTCAACAACTCATTGACACTGATGCTGATGCCGCCCAAAAAGTGACGCACCTGATTCTCCAGTTACGCCAAATTCTGACTGGCTTGACACAAATCGCACGTACTGAACAGTGGCCGATTGACACCGAATAAGGAGCATACGATGTCACCACGCCGTGCCGGATTACGCCGGAGTTCCACGTTGATCTTCCGCCGTCGCCTGATAATTTTCCGACAACTCTTCCGTGAGGATAGTAGTAGTGAAATGCTCCTGAGTGTCGTCAACCAACACCTCAATCACGACGGGTATCCTGACAATCAGGAGATTGCGCTCAAGCACGATTTAAACGCGCTCAAGCACGAATATAACTGCAAAATCCGCATGAATCGCAAAACAGGGCACTATCAGCTTATGGACGTAGGTGATTTTGCCATTTTAGATTTATCGCAAGAGAGTCGTGATGCACTCAATTTTTTGGAAAGTAATTACAATGATGATTCAGTGCTTGCTGCATTTGTAAATATCCAAAATTTGTTACGTCAAGTCAAAATGCTTATTCCTGGTCACACACAACGTAGTTTACCGATGCCCGTATTACTGCGTAATCCCGGGCGACAAGTCACTACACTCGACAAGCGGACGCTGAACACGGTACGCAAAGCGATAGACAATCAGCAACAGCTCGAATTCGAGTACATGAGCAACTTCGAGGTGGGCAGCGCACGACGACACATTGTGGCACCCTATAGCATCTTTTTTCGTGATGGTCACGGCTACCTCGAGGCAGTTGTACTGTCTACCTCACCCCAAGGCCATGTACCACCACTCGCCACCGCCGAGTTTCGCCTAGACCGCATCGTGTTACGCAGTGCCAAAATGCTCCCAGGCAGTAACCCGCTAGTACGTCCCCCACAACGCATCTATCGGATTGTGTATCACCTGCCCCCTGAAGTGGCACGCCGCCGTGATTTAGCCGAGTTTTTTACCAATCAACAGAACACGTATCACGAGGACGGAAGTGCGACGGTGACTGCCGATGTCTACAACTTGTGGACGACGCGCCAGATTTTGTTGCGCTACGGTGGTGCATGTCGCGTCAGCGAACCTGCTGAGCTCATCCAGATGTTCCGCGAAACAGCCACTCAACTCGCGGCACAATATATTACCGAATAACGGATACACATCACCTGCTCATATATATGACGGCACGACTCCTCAATACCGTGTATAATTCCTTAGTTAACGTATAAGGAGGAATGTGTGACACAGACATTTGAGGATCTCGGTCTGAGCAGCGGGTTGCTCGAGACGTTGCAGTCGCTCGGATACCACACCCCAACGCCAGTCCAAGCCGCCTCAATTAACCACATGCTCGCCGGTGAAGACGTCATCGCGCAAGCACAGACAGGCACGGGAAAAACCGCTGCCTATGCGTTGCCAATCATTGAAAACATTGACATCAGCGTTCGCCACATACAGGCACTCGTGCTCGCACCGACACGAGAGCTCGCGGTTCAGGTTGCTGCGTCGTTTAAAAGCTACGCCAAGCACCAAAATCTCAACACTGTGGCTATATATGGTGGGCAACCGATAGAACGTCAGTTTCGGTACTTGGCAACGGGGGCACACGTCGTTGTCGCTACACCAGGGCGCTTGATTGACCATATAAATCGCGGTACCATTGCACTCGGCAACGTCAAGTGTATTGTCCTTGACGAAGCAGACGAGATGTTGGCCATGGGTTTCATCGAAGACGTAGAACAGATTCTGGCCGTGTTACCAAAACCACACCAGACCGCACTCTACTCGGCAACAATGCCCGATGCAATTCTCAATTTATCAAAGCGCTACATGAGCAATCCGGCGCGTGTGTCCATTGCAGCCACACAGCGTACCGCAGAGCTCGTTGAACAACGTGCATACGAAGCACATCACAATGACCGCCTCGAAGTCCTCGCACGCTTGCTTCAGTACGAAGAGCCGGGTGCTGCGATGATTTTTTGTCGCACTCGCAACGACGTGGATCAACTCGGCGAGAAACTGACGTCACGTGGGTTCAACTGTGACACACTCCACGGAGAATTGTCGCAGACGCAGCGTGATCGTGTGATGCATCGCTTTCGTACGGCCCAAAGTGCCATTCTCGTGGCAACTGATGTGGCAGCACGTGGCCTCGACGTAGACCATGTGACGCATGTCATCAACTACGAACTTCCACCGGATCCCGAAGTCTACGTGCATCGCATTGGCCGCACAGGGCGCGCAGGGCGCAGTGGCATCGCAATTTCGCTTGTCACACCACGCGAACGCTTCACCCTCAAGCAGATTCAGCGTGCCACAAATGCAAACATTGTGACGCATCCGATTCCACCACTGAGTGAGCTCAACAAGCGGCAACGCTTGCGCTTGGCCAAACAAGTGGCAGATACGATTCAGGCCAATGACCTTGGCAACGAAAAGGCTCTGTTGGCACAACTCCTCGAACACTACGACAGTGACACGATTGCGGCGGCTACGTTGCGCATTGCCTTTGGGCATTTGCTCAAAGAACCAGCAAACGACCCACTGGCGCGTTCGATGACGAGTGCTCAAGCACCACGCAGCTACGAACCGCGTGCATTCTCGGGTGGAAGTAGTGGGGCACCACGTGCACCGATGCGCGACAGCGTGCGCCTCTTCATTGACATTGGCCGCGATCAAGGTGTCCGCCCAGGGGATATCGTGGGCGCCATTGCAAATGAGGCTAAAATCCCCGGGCGCCTAATCGGCAGTATCGAGCTCCATGATGCGTTTTCGTACGTGAGTGTCCCCCAACGCGATGCACGTCGGGTCATTGATGTACTCAACCACGCAACTATTCGTGGGCGACGAATACGCGCAAATCTGGCCAATTCACGGAAGCCATAATCGCACCCATCCACGCCACACCCCTCACACGGTCACGTGTGAGGGGTGTTGTTGTTTGGCACAAAAAATCTGCTAGGATAAAAGCGTACTGCATCACGAAACGACAAAGGAGTTGGCACTCATGCACCCACTACGCCCCGTCGGGTTACGTACCGAGTACCTCGAAGCACCGCGTGGCATCAACACGCATATACCACGGCTGAGTTGGCGTATCACCGGCGACGGACATGACCGGCGCCAAACTGCCTATCAAATCCACGTTGCAACAGATCCCAAAGCTCTCAAATCGGGGAGCGGGTTGCTCTGGGATAGTGGCAAAATCGTCGCAGAGCTTGCGCCTGCAGTCCGTTACGGCGGACCAGCACTCGCCGATGGGCAGACCGCCCATTGGATGGTACGGGTGTGGGATGAAGACGATACGGTATCCGCGTGGAGCAAAATCACCTTTTGGCAACATGGCATTGACAAGTCAGTCTGGGAAAGCGCTGCTTGGATTGCATTTCCAACGCCCAAAGATGCCGGTGAAATGAGCCACCCTGTGGCAATGGTGCGCCATGGATTTGCTATTCCCAAAGTCGTTACTTCCGCAACGCTCTATGCAAGCGCCCTTGGTCTCTACCAGATTCACATCAATGGACAGATTGTCGGCGACCGTGTGCTTACTCCGGGGTGGACAGACTACAACCACCGCGCCATGTATCAGGCGTACGACGTCAAAATGTTGCTCACCAAGGGGCAAAATGTCATCGCTGGGATGATTGGTGATGGGTGGTACTGCGGATATCTCGGTTTTGAAGGCAATTTTTCACGATACGGAGATTTCCCAGCCCTACGCTGTCGCCTCGACATCACCTACAGCGACGGGAGCAGTGCAACAATTACAAGTAACCCGAGCTGGAAGGGACAGACCGGACATATCCGGGCAGCAGACTTCTACATGGGGGCCACCATTGATTACACCAAGATGCCCCACGGGTGGGATACCGTGGCATACGACGACCGTGGCTGGAAACCCGTGCAGACGGCATCATTCCATGGAGAAATGAGCCCCGACACCTCCCCCCCATTACGTATCATCGAAACACTCCCCGCTGTACGCATCACGCAACCAGCATCCAAAGTGTACATCGTTGATTTCGGCCAAATTTACGCAGGAGTGATGCACCTGAAGGTGCATGGCACCAAGGGGCAAAAAATCGTAATGCGTTATGGCGAAATATTGAATCCAGATGGCACGCTACATACCATCAACTTACGTGCAGCCAAACAAACCGATACATTCATCCTCGATGGAGAAACCCGCTGGCTCGACCCAACATTCACCTACAAAGGGTTTCGCTATGTGGAGATTAGCGGGCTCGACAAAGCACCCAAACCAGCGGATATTGTGGGGTGCGTCATGCATGTTGATGCGCCACTCACTGGTGACTTCAAATGCAGTGATCCACTCCTGAATCAACTCTGGAAAAACATACGTTGGGGACAGCGGGGCAACTTTATGAGTGTGCCCACCGATTGCCCCCAACGTGACGAGCGCCTCGGCTGGACTGGTGACATGCAAATCTATGTGCGTACCGGCATCTACCAGATGGACTGCGCAGCGTATCTCACCAAGTGGATGCGTGATGTGCGTGACGGTCAACACGAATCAGGTGCCTTTCCGGATGTCGCCCCACGCATCGTGGTTCAAGCCGAAGGTGCTCCCGCATGGGGAGACTGCGGTGTGGTCGTCCCCTGGACGTTGTGGCGCATGTATGGCGACACGGAATTCATCGAGGAAAACTATGCAGCCATGGAACGATGGATGCAGTTTCTCTACGATACCAACCCCAATCTGCGTCGTATGCACCGCCGTGGCAACGATTACGGCGACTGGGTTGCTATGGACTCTCACACTGCCCGCGACCTTATTGGCACCGCCTACTGGGCGCATGATGCAACGCTTTTGGCACAGATGGCTGCCGCCACTGGCCGCGACAACGATGCCAAGAAATATCAGAAACTTGCCGCCGATGTACGCGCCGCATTCATTGCAGCACACGTTTCTCCCGAAGGCGCCGTAGTCGGTGATATCACCCAGATCCACCCGCATCTGGTGCATCTCAACATGCAACTCAACGGTGAAACACAAACAAACTACGCATTGGCCATCAATCTCGACTTACTCCCCGCCGAAATGATCGCATATGCCACCGATCGGCTCGTACGCGATATTATTCGGCGAGGAACCCATCTGTCAACGGGTTTTGTGGGCACCATGCACCTGCTCCCCGCATTGAGCAAAGGGGGTGCATTGGCCACCGCATATCGCCTGCTCCGCCAACAGTCTTTCCCATCGTGGCTCTACCCGGTCACCCAAGGGGCCACCACCATGTGGGAACGGTGGGATTCGTACCATCACGAGTTTGGGCTACAAACACCCACCATGAACTCGTTCAATCACTTTGCATACGGTTGTGTGGGTGACTGGATGATGCGCACCGTGGTAGGCATCTGCGACCATCCTGATCGGCCCGGATTCCGCCACGCACAAATCGCACCACAGCCTGGCGGCGGGCTGACTACCGCCCGTGGGAGCTATCAGTCACAATTCGGCACCTACAAATCGGCCTGGAAGCACAAGGGCAGTTTGTTGCAACTCGATGTGAGCATTCCCGCAGGATGTCATGCTGACGTGCACATCCCGTGTGACGACCTCAAATCGGTACGCATTGATGGCAAAAAACCGACAAATGCCCAACTGCACAACGGCACATGTGTGGTGACACTCGGTTCTGGTGACTACGAAATTACCAGTACTTGGCACGACACCAGCTTAGTATCGCCACTCATGGCATAACGTGCGCATACACACACACAACCCCCTCCGACATCCTGACGTGGATGTCGGAGGGGGTCTCGCTTCACATTCCCTCACGCCTGTACAGGCAACAGCTCACAAATGACTTGCGTACAAAGGTCACACAATGTGACCATTGACGGTAAATTCACCCATTCTTGGCACTGATGAAAGTTACCACCAGTGCAGCCCACCAAAATGGTCGGGATGTGTGCCAACTCAGCAAACAGATTGGCATCACTGACACCCGTCGAATAGATGTACTCTGCGGGACGACCATGCACCGCAGTAAACGCTCGTTGCGTCGCCTGTACAAGTGGATGCTCACGCGGGAGTTCGAATGGCGGATAGTACGGTGGCGGGGTTGTAAGCTCGATTCGAGCCGGAGAATTCAACGCCGTGACCGTATCACGCATCTGCGCAAGGACCGTTTCGTTTGTTTCACCTGGCACAATTTGGCGTGACACCAGTACTTCGGCACGCTCCGGAATAGTCACTACATATTGCGCACTGCCACTCAGGAACGATAGTATTGACTGTGATGCGGGAATGCGTGGATGTTCGCCGAGCGGGAGTGCATCTACGCCCACCACAAAGCGAGCTGCTTCACTCGCCGCATTAACACCCTGCCACGGCATAAAGCCATGTGCAGCTTTGCCGATGACATCCGCCTTGATGAGAATCTTTCCCGTAGCACCGAGCTCTATGTTACTCAGGGATTCCGTCACAATACAGTAGTCCGCTTTAATACCCTGTGCAATCAGTGTATTGGCACCCAGTGAATAGGCTTCTTCGTCTACTACCACACTACAAATCAATGTACCCTGCCATTGATCACGATGGCGCGCAAATTCTCTCGTCACCAACATGTTTGCTACCACGCCACACTTCATGTCGCAGGCACCCAGGCCGTACATGATATCACCTTCAATTTTGCCTTGCCATGGGTCACATTCCCAGCCGTCCGCTGCCAACACGGTATCGGTATGACCATTCAGCATAAATGTCGGACCAGCACCATTTTCGATGCGCACCACGATATTTGGCGCTTGCGTGGTCGGCCATACTTCGGCGATGATTCCTTGGGCATTGAACCAATCACGAATTGCGTACTGCACATCGTGTTCAGCACCTGGATAACTCTTGATGGCCACAAGCTGTCGGAGCAATTCGGTGGCTTCTTGTAAGTCGTACTGCATCACATCACACCTCCATATGTCGTTGTGCAAATTCACGAATGAGTGCTTCATATGCGGCAGGAGCGTCACGACGCACACAATGACCAACATCGCGAATAAATGCTATTTCAATCATAATTGATTGCGCCCGTACCTGTGCCGCATCTGCCGCCGTCAAAATAGCACGCTTGGCTGGATCACCGAGTACGAGCAACGCCGGCACAGTCAATTGACGAACCTGCGTCTGCCACAATACCAAGCGCTCAGGCTCAAACCACGGGATACGCGCTTTAAGGTCGTGTTTGGCCTGTGCCCATGTGACGACTTCGCCTGCTTGCCACGTCGGATTATCGTGGATGCACTGCATGACTAACTGCTCGATTGACAGCGCTTGCATACTATCAATCCAAGCATAGACGCCCGCAGACCAGGCTACAAGTTCTTGCGCATCACGTGCACTACCGAGACCAGCCAACGGTGGATCCTCGAGCACCACTGCCTGTATCAATGATGCGTGTTGTGCAGCGAGTGCCAACGCCGTCATCGCCCCCATAGAATGTCCTACCACGAGTGGTTTAGCCAGTCCAAGTTGGGTAATCAGCTGTGCCACGTCTTGGGCATGGTCAACAGGCATATAATGACAGTCCGGTTTGCACGAACGGCCATGCCCACGCGCATCAACGAGGATGACATCGTAGCGAGATGCAAGGCTGCCCGCGAGTAGCTTCCAGCATGCGCCACTATCTGTCATGCCATGCAAAAAGATGATGGGAGCGCCTTTTCCCAGACGCTGATACGCTATGTGCCCGCCAGCCGCATCTATCATTCCATCTTGCCACGTCAACGTCATTATTTCCTTCTTTCGAGTGGTGGTGTGCACCTAATGGCGTTGCACGTATTCTCGTACCAATGCCGTAAACGCGTCTGGTGCTTCGCGTCGGATACAATGACCAGCGTTGCGAATATGCGCGACTTCGATGTGTGACGATGCCGCACGAGCCTGTGCCACTGAATCGGCGGGTGCGATTGAACCCATTTGCTCATCCGAGCAGATAAGGAGTGTCGGTACACCGACCTGTGCACACAACGTTTGCCACGGTTGCGAGCGGTCTCGATGTGATACTGGTACGCCAAATTCATGCTTCGACTGCACCCACGCCTCGAGTTCCTCGGCGCGCCACGTCGGGTTTTCGCGGATACAGCGCATGAGCAATTCAGGCGCCGGTGTCTGCTTCATTTCACTTATCCACTTCTCGAAACGTGCCACATTAGCTTGACGTTCGGCATCACTCAACGGAACTGCCGGCACACCCCACAGCGGGGGATCTTCGAGGATAACTGCACGGAGCAACTCGGGATACATGGTGGCCGCATGAAGCGACATATCTGCCCCCATGGAATGCCCAATTAAAAACGGTTTAACCAGATTCAGTTGCTCGATGAGTGCTTTGGTATCTCCTGCTCTGTCAATGCCACCATTGTGTGACTCGGTACGATCCGATTGACCATGATTACGGGCGTCGAGCAATACAACATCATACTGCGCCACAAAATTCCGCTCTGCCCATGCTTTCCAACAATTGCCATTGTCTGAAAAGCCATGCGCCATGATAAATGGCGCACCGCTCCCAGCACGTTGATAGCGAATCTTCACAGTTCCTGATTGCACAAATCCTGATTGCCACGTGATCGTCATCGGGTTACTCCTTTGCCGTCTGCGGTGTGTGTCGTCGAATAAATTCGGTCACCAAGGCACGAAAAGCGGCTGGTGCGTCACGGCGAATACAATGCCCGGCATCACGTATATGGGCAACTTCCACGCAATGTGCACGTTGACGTGTTTCAGCAGCCGCAGAAGCACTCACCAGCCCACCCCGTGATTCATCGGCGGTTATCAGTAACGTAGGCACCACCAGAGACGCTATGCGTTGTTGCCACGGCACCATGTTGCGTGCATCTTCCCACAGGAGCCGCGGTGACAAAGCATGTTTTGCTTCGGCCCATGCCACGAGCTCAGCAGCTTGCCACGTGGGGTTTTCGTTGATGCAACGGCGAATCACCGCATCGAGTGGCATCGCTTGTAATTCATCAATCCACTGCCAAACATGGTGGCGAGCAGTCTCACGCTGTGCATCCGTTTCCAACGTAATCGGCCGAAATCGAGGGTCTTCGAGCACTATGGCACGGATGCGTGTCGGATAGCTACATGCAGCAATATACGCAACCATCGCCCCCATGGAATGACCAACTATAATCGGAGACACGATGTGCAACTTGTCCATTACGGCACGCACATCCTCGACATGATCCACGTGCGCCACACGGTCGTGCGTATTTCCCGATTGTCCATGCCCACGGGCATCAACCAAATAGATGGCATACTGGGCAGCAAGTGGGTTTGCAAATGCTTTCCAACACTCACCACTATCCGTCATACCATGTAACATGATAATCGGCTGACCATGACCGGCGTGTTGCACATGCACACACACATCACCGGTATCTACAAACAACGATTGCCAGGCAGTCAAATGAACCTCCTGTCGCCCTACTGTGACACTTGGGCGAGCCACGGTCGGAGTAGTTGCGCAAGGTCTACGGGGAGCGTGGTTGGCCGCATACCGACCCGTTGCACCACGATGTGACTCGTATGAGCTTCCACAAGCACTTCGTGTGTATCACCAGCCAGCACCGTATATGCGAAAGCAAGCTGCCGGCTCTTGAGCGTGGTGAGCGTCGTCTGCACCACAATGGCGTCGTCAAATCGAGCTGGACGACGATAACGCACCCCGAGATCGGAGAGTACCACCAACAATCCACGGGCCTCGATTTCACCATATGGACATCCCGCAGCACGCAACAAGTTCACACGCCCTACTTCCAACCAGGGGACATATGCGGCATGATGCACAACACCCATGGCGTCAGTTTCCGCATAGCGCACGCGTAACTGGGATGTATGCATCATGAACGAACCTGCCACAGTGGACCCGCTTCAGTCAGCATGACATCGAGTACACCATCTGCGTGCAACGCTGCCAAGTAAGCAGCTATCCCCGATGCAAAAACAGCATATTGCGCCAGTGCCGTCGAAGGCAATCCGAGTGTCTGTTGCACCACAGCGACAATCTCCTGTACGGATCGGGGCTGTTGACACGCAGTGGTTACCAACGCCTTTGCCTGTGTAATCGCATGTCGGTTACGCATCAACGTTTCTCCCAAGCCAGCCCGATTAGTGAGTACTCCATGCCCCGGAATCCACGTATGCGCATCCACAGTAGCAATTGCATCAAACGAGGCAAGTTGTGCATTCACATCGTGCGCATAAGGGATACCATATTTTTCGAGCACTGCATCACCAAAAAAACTATCCGCGGCAAAACACACCCCATCACACGTCACCGCAATTTGTGCCAATGAATGACCGGGAACTGCGTGTAGCACCAATTCGCGTTGCCCGATGACAAGTGTGGTTGCGTGCGTACTAATGCGATGATGAACGGGAGCAGCAGTAGCCATCACAAAGCGGTTGCGCAAGGCAGGGATGGGAGTCGCCCCCAGTGACAGGTAACTCGGCTCTAAATAGGGATCCTCGATGAACGGTGCTTCGCGGTGTGGTGCATACACCTGCAGGTCGGGCACATTGCGTACCAAGTAGTCGTTGCCACCGATATGATCTGCATGATGATGCGTGGAAATCACTGCCACGAGCTGCAACGATGCCGCTTCACACGCACGACGCAACAACCGTCCGGATTCTTTGTCTATACCCGTGTCAACGGCCACTGCGCTCCCCGCATCCACCACCACTACTCCCAAATTATTGGTACCAGGAATATATGCCACATGTGTACCGATAAACTGCAATTCAGCTGGTGCCATCGTGCCACCGTAACACTATACGCGGAAGCGTGCGAATATCAAGCAAATCGGTATCCTCGGCTGGGATACACGTAGCCAGCAAAGCCAAGGATTCACGGACAGCGCCGAGATCAATTCCCGTTGAACCAGACGCATCACCCAGTAATTCACGAGCACGTGCAACGAGTTTCCGTGGTGACACAATATACCCGAGATGCAGTTGAAGCATCACATTGGCGAGTTGAATCAACACTTTGAGTTCGACATCGCGTGTTTCAACCCACACCGACTCAAATTGCAACAGCGCATCACGCCACTGCGCATCATTGAAATGCCGGACTGCCGTTACAATGCGCTCATCGGCGTGTTGCGTCATCGTCACCGGTCGCCTTAAATTCGTCGGCTTGACGCTGCACTTCGTGACGAATCTGCAGGGCTTCGTTGCGCAACGCCGCCCGCACCAAAAAGACACCCGCAACTGCAATACAGGCGAATGCCAGCAAGGCAACCCACCCTTGGAACAACGTGACATCCACACCAAACATGCGGAGTGCCGCATTAGCAGCCAAGATACCTGCACCTGCGGCGGCCGCGCGCATAGCGTAGGCGCGATTCTGTTGTTTTTGCGCCTGTGCGCGTTGAGCCATCATCAAAAATACTGCTACTGCAACCATTGCGATTAGTGTTTGTGCAAGTGGGGTTTGCATGTGTGTGCCTCATCTAGCCTGTTAGCCCCATTATATACGCATTCCGAGCAAATCCATGCTACGCATGCTGACCCTGGCGGAACCCACGGTACTGCAGAGCTTCGGCGATATGTGCTTGCTTCACGGTTTCACTCTGTGCCAAATCAGCGATAGTACGCGCCACCCGCAGAATGCGAAAGTAGGCACGCGCAGAGAGACCGAGGCGTTCGATGGCTACTTGCAAGAGGGTCTGCCCCAATGCATCCGGTGTGGCATGATGACGCAGTTCTGCCACCTGTAAGTCGGCATTGGGCACAGTCTGATGGCGCGTCTGCACAAATTGGCGTGCTGCCATCACACGTTGTTGGATGAGCGCCGATGACTCGCCATATGCTACATGCAGAAGCTGCTGGGATTCGATGCGTGGCACATCGAGATGCATGTCAATCCGGTCCAAGATGGGTCCACTCACACGCCGTTGGTAACGCTCCAAGGCATGTGGTGTACAGGTACACGACCGATCACGATCGCCGTACCAACCACACGGGCACGGATTACGTGCAGCAACCAACAAAAAGTTGGCCGGCAGTTCGAGGGAGCCATGTGCACGACTAATCGTGATGGTGCGATCTTCGAGAGGCTGGCGCAGGGCATCGAGTTTTCCCGCAAATTCGGGAAATTCATCCAAAAAAAGTATACCGTGATGGGCGAGTGTGACCATACCAGGACGGATGCGCACAGCACCACCACCCACAAGGCCAGCCAAGGACGTGGTATGGTGGGGCGCACAATAGGGCCGTATTTGTAAAAGCGGTGTATCGCGACGCAACGTGCCCGCCACACTCTGAATTTTGGCAACAGCAATCGCTTCGTGGTGAGTGAGTGGAGGCATGATGCCCCAGAGGGCACGTGCCATCATCGTTTTACCTGAGCCTGGGCATCCGGTTAATAATATGTTATGTCCACCTGCTGCTACAATTTCGAGGGCTCGTCGGGCATGCTGATTGCCCCGGACATCGGCAAAGTCAATGTACTCAGGGGGAATACTTGTCTCAACAGCAGGTGGAAGTAACACGGTGGGACGTTGACCAGCGAGCACCATGGCCACATCTGCGATTGTTGCGCAGGGGATGATTTCGATGTCGGCCACGAGCTGCGCTTCGTGCACATCACTGTGCGGCACCACCACGTGTGTCATGCCGGCATCCTTCGCCGCAATGACCATGGGCAGGATACCGTCGGTATGACGGAGACTTCCATCGAATCCGACTTCACCGAGAAACGCCATGCTACTCTCGGGCATTGCGATTTGCTGGGTAGCCGCTAAAATCGCCATGGTAATCGGGAGATCGTACGCAGGACCTACCTTGCGCAAATCGGCGGGAGCCAAACTCACCGCCACTCTACGCATGGGAAACTCGAAGCCGGAATTACGAATAGCGGCACGCACACGCTCCCGACTCTCTTGTACAGCAGTATCGGCCAATCCAACTACCGCAAAAAACGGCAACCCTCCTGCAATATCCACTTCGACGAGTACGGGAATACCGTCCAATCCCTTGAGCGCACAACTCATCACTCGTGCTAACATGGCACACCTCCTTTTGCGCGTTCTACCGAAAACGTAGACCGAAAAGGTACGCAAAAAACCACCACGCACAATGATGTGCGTGGTGGGAAGAGCTTAACCAGTTATTCTTCGGGGAGTTCGTCGTAGTATGCGGACAAGCCACTGACGATACATTGCACGAGCAAGGGTGTTGAAGACTCACTCATGAGTGTCATATAGGTATTATTTGCGAGCAAAATCGCACCCACTTTATCATCTGCGGCAATCAGGGCAGGCAAAAAGCGTTGCGCCTGTTCTGCGAGTGCACGGCGGATACGTGCGGAAGCGATAGTACCAACTGCTGACAAAATGTACTGTGTGAACGCAGGGTCGGCTTCGTCCTCAACGATTGGCGGTTCACCTATAGCATCAATGATGTCTGCGATAATCCAGCCATCGAGTGCGAGTGATTGAAATTGGTCTTGGCGGAACAAGGCCAAACTCATTTCGTTGTAGGCGTCGAGTGATGGAATGGCATCTTGGACGGTCTCACGAAAGTAGCGTGCTGATTCCATGGCTTGGCGCATAGACGCTAATTCTTCTTTGCTTGGGGCATCTTCAAGCCAAGTCCCCACACAACGAGTATAGGCCGCATGCACATATGCAGTAGAACGGCGGGGAGGACGAACAGGTGCAGTCATGGCGTTCCTCAATCTCAAAACGGCTCTTATCAGTGTATATGACAGTGCGCAAACGTGCAAGAAGGCTGTTTACTGCCCCCACGCACTCTTTTGCCATTCAGCAATGATACGCCCATACACCGCAGCCGTAGACGCTGCAATCGTCTGCCAACCGTAGGTGATACGCGTATCATCATATGCAGAGCTTATCCGTTCGTTGGTCAGTGTGGGTTCATGTAGCGTCGCCACGAGTCCAGCAACCAATGCTTCTACGTTGTCCGGTTGCACGAGCACCCCGGTACGATTTGCTTGCACTACTTCGCGCAGACCACCCGTGTCGCTCACAACCACGGGGCAACGCAGTGCCATTGCTTCGAGCGCTACAATCCCAAAGGGTTCGTACAACGAAGGAAATACGGCGATATCCGCAGAAGAATACAACTTGTTGCGGTCTTCGTCACTAATAAACCCGGCAAACGTGACGGCACTGAGCACATCGTGCTGACGTGCAACAGACTGAAGCTCATCGCGATACCCGCCCACTCCAGCCAATACGAGACGCGCATGGTGATACGTGCGACGCAAGCCGGCGAGTGCGGCTATCAACACGTGCCACCCTTTTTCGTGAACGAGACGCCCAACAGCAAAGAGCAATGGGGCATCGAATGGTTGAAACCGCATACGAAAGTGTTGACGATCTTGGATGGCCAAAAATGGATAACTGGGAATGACTACACCATTAGGCACCATATCAATTTTGTCGTGGGGGAGATGGAAATCACACATAAGCTGATGCACCATGTAGTGTGAACAGACAATCACCCGCCATGATTCATATGTAAGCCGCCATTCGATCGCATCAATGGTACGCGATTCGGGTGCAGAAACATCGCCACGCCGACGACCACGTTCACTCGCATGAATTGTAGCCAAGAGTGGTCGCCGATAATGGTGCTTCAGTGTAATAGCCACATCAGCGAGTAACCAGTCGTGCACATGGATAAGATCATAGCCGCCATGGTGTTGCCATAGCGCATGGGCCGCATTCACAAAAGCGACTGTCGCATCAGAAACACGAGTAACAATGTCTAGCGCACGCTCGTTCAGTGGCACGCGCACGATATGCAGATTGGTGGTGATGTCTTCGTATTGGAGCGCACCCGCAGACCATGGAGTTAATAGCGTGATGTCTATACCTTGGCGTGCAAGCTGTGGAGCCAAATCTGCCACATGCCGACCAAGCCCACCGACCATATGGGGCGGGTATTCCCACGATATCATCAAGACGCGCATCATTCGGTTCCTTTACGCCGTTGACAATATTATACTCAACGAAGCGTCGAGTTACAACATTCATCATCGCGTACGCACAACGATACACCGAGTATCTGATGGTACAATGAGGATATGAATACATCCGCACAGGTATCATCACGTATGATTGCGGCGAGTGTCCTTGCCGTTGGTATCTGCGTCATTGCGACATCTTCCATATTAATCAGGTTCGTGCAAGCGCTACAGATTCCTTCGTTGAGCATTGCTGCGATTCGCTTAGGCATTTCCGCACTGGTACTTACCAGTCTGGTGCTGGTGCGTTGGCGCCATGCCACCATTACATATACATGGACACATGTCCGCCTCGCATTCGTTTCCGGGCTCTGTCTAGCCATTCATTTTGCCGCATGGATTCATTCGCTCGAATACACGACTGTTGCCTCATCGGCAGCGCTGGTTGCCACCACTCCGCTTTGGGTCGGCATTGCGGCTATGCTCATCTACAAAGAACGCTTGAATCGCTGGCGCATCATGGGCATGGCACTCACCGTGGCAGGATCTATCGTCATTGCACTCGGTGATCAACAGCATCCTCATGCCACACAACCCCTCCTCGGCAATAGTTTGGCTTTGATTGGGGCGGTCAGTGGCTCCATCTACTTTTTAATTGGACGAGGCGTGCGCAATCACATCCCGCTCCTCCACTACATCTGGATAACGTACGGTAGTGCCGCTATTGCATTGGGTGTTGCATCGCTAGCACTCGGTATCACCGTCTTGCCCACACAACCTATTGCATGGCTCTACCTAGCGGCACTCGCACTCGGTCCCCAATTAATTGGCCACACCTCAATTAATTATGCGATGCGCCATCTATCGGCGCTCCTAGTGACTATTGCCATGCTCGGTGAGCCTGTGGGTTCGGCAATACTTGCGTTTGTACTTTTTAGTGAACGTATTGAAAGCATGCAACTGGTCGGATTATTAGCCCTCTTAATTGGTATCGCACTTACCGCGTTCGGCGAAACACGCGAGGAACAAACTCCATGACAGACCCGATTTTGCACATCGAATCATTTGCGAGCATTGACTTACTCAGGCAACAACGTACTGGCATGCCTGAAGTCATCTATGCGATTAACAAAACGACCGCCCAAACACTCGCCATCACAGCGGGGTTGTTGGCACGCAATGGGCGCGCATTAATCAGTCGCGCGTCGCCAGAAACCGTGGCCGCCCTGTGTGCAACATATGACACAACAATGCTGACACGTGGAACCGCCGATCGCATAATCACCGTGGCCACAGCCGCAAGCCATCTGCCCACACCGGGTGGCGAAGTCGGCATTATCGCTGCAGGCACGAGTGATCTGCCTGTAGCCGATGAAGCCGCTGCCATCTGTCATGAGCTCGGTTGCACCATACACCGCGTCACCGATGTGGGGGTAGCTGGACTCCATCGTCTTTTTGACCCGCTCCGCAGATTGCTCACTGTCCCCGTGGATGTTATTATTGTGGCTGCAGGCATGGACGGCGCATTACCGTCGGTAGTCACAGGACTCGTGGATGTGCCTGTTATCGGGTTGCCTACTGCGGTTGGATATGGTTTTGGTGGTGAAGGGCATGCCGCACTCGGGACTATGCTCCAGAGTTGCGCCCCAGGAATTACCGTCGTCAACATTGATAATGGCGTAGGGGCAGGTGCCGCTGCTGCACGCATTGCCCGTCGAGCGTTTTTGGCACGTCAAAAAGGAGCTTCAGCATGACCTCAACCACACTTGCAGACAAATACGCCCACCTCCAACAAATACTGCGCGACATGGGCAGTGTGCTGGTTGCCTTTTCTGGTGGCGTGGATAGCACCGTCTTGCTCAAAGTGGCATATGATGTCCTCGGTGAACGCTGTGTGGCGGGCACCGCAGATTCCGAAACATACCCGCGCGAAGAGCTCGCGCAGGCCGAGCAACTCGCACGTGACATTGGTGCCCGCCACGTGGTAGTGACCACCCACGAGTTAGCGCTCGAAGGATATGCGCAGAACGACACCGACCGCTGCTACTACTGCAAAAAAACCCTGTTTAGCGAGCTCGAACCACTCGCCCGTGAGCTGGGTATGCAGACCATCGTGTATGGTGCTATGGCCGATGACGTGGGGACCCACCGTCCAGGACACCAGGCTGCGAGTGAATTCAATGTGCGCAGTCCGCTCATTGAAGCCGGTCTCGGCAAAGCGGAAATTCGTGTCCTCGCCAAGAATTTCGGGCTTTCGAACTGGAATAAACCGTCCTATGCCTGTCTCTCATCGCGTATCCAATACGGCGAACGGGTGACGGCCGAAAAATTACGTGTCCTCGATGACGCAGAACGCTTCATGCGCACGTTGGGTTTTCACCAGTTTCGTGTGCGTCACCATGACGTGATTGCACGCATCGAAGTCACCGCCGACCAATTTGCGTTGGCAGTCACACATCGCGACACAATCACGGCACAACTCAAAGCACTCGGCTACAAGTATGTGACACTCGATCTCGCCGGCTATCGGTCGGGGAGCATGAACGAGCAGAAAGATCCCAAACCACAAGAAATTTTGCTGATATGACGGTACATGACCCAAAAACGCAAGATGCCCGAGCAATTCGAGCATCTTGCGTTTATGTCAATGATTTATACCAAAAACTCGTGCCTGCCAAGCTCCCGTCTGGGCTGTAGGCAAAATCAGGGACTTCACCGAATTTTATCCAGCCACAACGGGCATACAGCTGCTCACCCCCATCACCACGTTTGGTGTCGAGTATCAGCAGGCGCCAGCCCTGAGTACGCGCAAATGCTTCAAGCAGATTCATCAGCATGGTACCGATACCTTGGCGTTGTGCATCGGGGTGCACCAACACCTTCATAGCTTCAGCACGATGCTTCCCATTGGCCGATGACGCCTGTTCGATTTGGGCGGTACCAACGACCACGCCATCCGCGTCACGTATTACCACGATATGCTTTTGCCCTCGCTCTACGGCGGTAGCGACACCCTGCCAATAGGTACGTAGCGCTTCGTCTGTGACTGGCAAGACAAAGCCCACACTCGCATTCTGCGCAATCACCGCAGACAGAATGTCACATAACCGGGGTAGTACGGCATGTACGTGTGATGCATCAAGCCATTCTGAATGGTAGCTCATGCCTTGTGCTCACGATAATGCTTCTCGGACAAATCACGTAAGCGTTTGGCGGCCTGTTCGGGAGTGATGTCGCGCTGTGGCTCCGCCAACAACTCGTACCCCACCATAAACTTGCGCACCGTGGCAGAGCGAAGCAGGGGTGGCACGATATGGATGTGCCAATGCCAATGCTCACTCTTGGTGCTCTTTGGTGGCGCTTGATGCACCCCTAGTGAATAGGGAAAAAGCGTGTTGAAGAGATTATCGTAGCGTGTCACCACACGTTTGAGCATATCGGCGAGATCGCCGACTTCCACATTCGTCATTTCGTTGAGCGATGCGTGCGGACGGCGCGGCAGAATCATCGTCTCGAACGGCCAAATCGCCCACCAAGGGACCAGCGCAACGAATGCGTCGTTAATCGCCACAACCCGGTCGCCACTGGTGATTTCTTGGGCAAGATAGTCGCTCAACAGGGTGCGCCCATGACTGGCAAAATAGGCAAGCTGCTGGGCATCTTCACGAGCCACCAACGTGGGCACATGTTGTGTCGCCCACACTTGGCCATGTGGATGCGGATTACTTGAGCCCATCATCGCACCGCGATTTTCAAAAATTTGCACATAACCGATATCGGGATGCTGACCGAGCTCGTGGTACTGTGCTTGCCAAATCCGCACCACACGAGCAATATCATCGCGATGCATTTCACCGAGGGTCAAATCATGGCGTGGACTAAAACAAATAACACGGCAGATACCGCGCTCGCTTTCCGCACGCAACAAACCGTGACTACTACCACCTGCGGGAGCATCGCTTTGCAACGCAGCAAAATCGTTATCAAAGACGAACGTATCTGCGTATGCAGGATTCGTATGACCGCCCACACGGGCATTGCCAGGGCACAGGTAGCATGTCGCATCATACTGCAACCGTGTTTCTGTGGGGAGGGTTTCGACCTGTCCCTGCCATGGTCGCTTGGTCCGATGCGGCGACACGAGCACCCACTCGTCGAGGAGCGGATTATAGCGTCTGTGCGAATGTTCGTCTGGGATAAACACATACACCTTCTTCCTAGACCGGATATGCGCTTATCATACCAAAAACTACGGGGTATGCGTGATGCACACCCCGTAGAAAGAACATGGATGTAACGACACCTCAGCGAATAGCAAAACTAATCGAAACGTCTACGGTAATCGCCTGTTGACCAGTCGCCACTGGTACTGCATCGGCCATCGCCATTTCGGCACGTGCATAGGGCATAATTGGACCGCTGCTCGATACCGATTCATTGATGCTGATAATTTCACCCAAGCTAACCCCTGCTGCGGCCGCCAGCGTTTCAGCTTTGGCGCGTGCTACTGCGACTGCTTTAGTTCGTGCTTCTGCTTGTTGAGCTGTAGGGTCTGCCACGTCGAATGACAAGCCAGAAATATTGTTGGCACCAGACTGCACCACTTGATCAAGGATGGCACCAGCATTTTTCACATCACGGATAATCACTACCACCGCGTTGGTTACCTGATACCCGGTAATTTTAGTGTTAGTTGCTTGGTCGTAGGTCGGGTAAATCGAAAAATCACGAGTCTGGATGTCTTTTTCATCAACACCGAGTGATTTAATCGTCTCGATGACTGCTGCCGTTTTTCCCGAATTATCCGTCAATGCATCAGATGCACTCTCCGCCTGTGATGACACCCCAATCTGCACGGTGGCTTGATCGGGGACTGCGTATACAACACCAGAGCCAGCCACATCAATACGGCGTGACATAGCAGCAGTATGCATACCACTTACAACCATATTATTGCCAGATTGACCGAAGAGTTGGGGCAATGCACTACCGATTGCCGCTGCAATCAGTGTAAACACAATCAATAAAAATCCTTCGAAACGCGTCATTTCCGTTCCTTTCAATACAAACCACACACCCACTTATAAGACGTGGATGTGTGGTTGATTGTTTCATGAGACTACATTGAGTACAATTCACCATACTTTGTCTTGAGGTAGGCAAAATATGGGTCTACTGACAAATCATTTCCAGTTACCCGTTTTAATGTTCCAGGTGCATCCCATCGACGTCCAGTGGCGTACAGATTTGTCTGTAACCATGTCAACAACGACTGATAGTTTCCAGCTTTGATGTCCGTAGCAATGTTCGGATTACTTGCAAGTGCTGCAGCATAAATTTGAGCCGACATCACATTACCGATAGTGTAACCCTGGAAAGAACCACCAATTGTACCAGCATACCAATGCACATCTTGTAACACACCATCTTTGTCATCGCGTGGTTCTATTCCCAAGATATTCGCATATCGTTCTTTCCAAGTACGTGCCAAGTCTTTGACTGCCAACGTACCTTCCAACAATTCAAGTTCAAGTTCGAAGCGAATAATCACGTGGAGGTTGTATGTCACTTCATCGGCATCAGTACGAATCAACGAACGTGACACTT
Source organism: uncultured Klebsiella sp. (assembly GCA_964569955.1). Classification (GTDB taxonomy): domain Bacteria; phylum Chloroflexota; class Chloroflexia; order Chloroflexales; family Roseiflexaceae; genus UBA965. The sequence continues at coordinate 55,536 of CAZMWB010000002.1, forward strand.
TGTTGATGGCACGATAGAAGGTATCGAGAGAAACGTGACCGAGTTGGGCGGGAAAAACGGCTTGTAAAGCAGGATACTGATGTTGCCAGAAGGTCCGAGACCGTCCAACAAGATTTTCCCACAAGCGAGACTGACTCTCATGCACACCACTCGACGTACCGTGAGCAAGCGGGGTACCTTCAAGTTCAAATGAGACACCTTGTTCGTACATGGCGTGTCCACATTCGTGAATCACGCTAAAAATACAGTCACCAAGGTCGTTTTCGCGCGCACGCGTGGTGATACGAATGTCACCATATGCAAGGCGCGCCTCAAACGGATGCAACGCGGTATCGAGGCGACCACGATGAAAATCATAGCCGACCACTTCTGCCAATTTGCGACCATATTCCATCTGCATCGCAATCGGGAATGGTCCTTGCAAACATGTATCATCGGCAGGAGCCTGCCGACAGATGGCGTCCACCATGGGCACCAAGCCCTCGCGCAACGTTTTAAATAATGGTCGAATGGTAGAAACCGTCATGCCTGCATCCGATTGATCAATGAGTGGATCTGCAATATGTGCGAACCCAGGAAAGAACGATGCGTACTGACGACTCATCTCGAGCGTTTTTTCAAGGAATGGCACCACTTTCGCAAAATCATTGGCAGGACGTGCTTCGGCCCACGCCATATAACTTGCATTTGAATGCTCAGTCATTTCACTGACAAACGCTGCAGGAACACGAGTCGCTTGTTCGTAGTCTTTCGCTGTCACTGCTACAAGTTGCGAATCAATGCTATCCGATGGCCATTGTTCGGCCTGTTTGCGCAACGTGTCGAGCAATCGCCCAATGGCCGGATCGGTGAATTTCTCGTGGAGCATGCGTGACATCAGCGCCATCTGTCGCCCACGACCTTCACCGGCACCTGCAGGCATGATGCTACTCTGGTCCCACCCCAACAACGCTTGAATAGCGTGGAGATCGCTCAACTCCGCCAAGCGGACTTTCAGTTCTTTGAGTTCATTCGACATATGTGTGTCCCTCATTTCATGCAACTACGCCGTCAAAAACGCATATTGGGCGGGAGTCAACGGCACAACCGACAAACGCCCGATTCGCACCAAATACGAATCCGCAAATAACGGTTCTGCCTTGATTGACGCCAAATCCGGGCCATGAAGTAGTGCGCGTACCGCTACAACATCAACGACAACCAGCTTGTGCGTTGCGTCACGTGGATCGGCGTATGGCGCAGTCACCACACGTGCGACACCAGCACAACGACGCTCGTCACCCGTATGATATATAACACATTCATCGCCAACCTGCATGGTTTTGATGAAGTTGACCGCCATGGCATTTGCCACACCATCCCACACGGTGCGACCCGCCTCGACGAGCTGCGCAAAACGATAATCATCGGGTTCTGTTTTGAGTAACCAAAATGCCATGTTATTCCTCCACGGGACGCAATGCGAAGGCACCACGCCAAAGTGCAACTGCGACTACTGCAACTGCGGCACAGGCCATCACCATACATACCAAAAAGACGCTTTGGGCTCCACCCGTGGCATCAAAAAGCAACCCACTGAGTGGAATACCGATCAACGGTGCAAGCCCCCATCCTGCAGCAGAGATTGCCGCCTGCGAACTAGCAGCCAGACCCGCTGGCGCACGCTTGGCTACGATAGAAACGAGCATGACAAAGGATAGACCGAATCCAGCACCACGTAACACGGCAGCCAACAGCAAAATGTTGGGAGACCACGCCAATGCATAGGCAAGATGAGCCAAAGCAATAATAGTACAACCCAGCATCAATGTCTGCTCAGCACCGAGCCACGCCGAAAGCCGAGGAGCGTTGCGCATCAACGGTATTTCGGACATGCCAGTCACCCCCAACAAGAGCCCGATGTAGAGCCCACCGCCACCAAGAGATGCCATTAAAATCCCCTCGAAGGTGCCACTCATACTCAGCGAACCAGCCATCAAGAATGCGGCCACCAGCAACGCACGCATGGCAGGGTCACGCAATAGTGGCCCCCATGTGGGGCCCTGTCGCGGTGGGGCTTCTTCTTCGTCGAGGAGCAACGCAATTGCAGCCACGGGCAGGAAACCGATACACGCAGCCACAAACATGGGAGCGTAGCCAGTTTGCTGCCAAATAGCGCCACTCGTAATTGCAATGGTGGCAAACCCGAGCGACCCCCACATACGCATCGTACCAAAATTCACTTGATGGTGTACGGCCATTTTGGCGACTATCCCGTCACCAATACCTGCGATGGGACTACGAACGATGGACATGAAAAGCATCAGTGGCGCGAGCACAAGATAGTTAGTACTAGTACCAAGGAGATAAATGGAAATACCAGTCAATGCGATACAACCTGCCAGAATACGCACGCGGGCACGCCAACGGTCAGCAAGGCTCGCAATATAGGGAGCCGATGTGAGCATGAGCAACGGCAACATGGTGGCAAAAATGGCAATTTGCGTTCCCGATAAGCCGATTTCTTTGAAATGCACAAAGAGGAACGGTACATAAAATCCAACCACACCCCAGTAACCGAAGTAATAGAGTGCCCCCCGTAACACCGGGTTGCGCATCAACCCGTCCCAGCGTGTGTTTGCCATATAATCCTCGTAAGCAGATACGGTGCTAGTGTAACGCAAAATTGACGGTCACTTTCCAAATCATGCCCTATTTCCACTTATAATATGGAGGTGTACCAAATGCATTAATTAGGAAGCTACCATGCACATTCGTTTCCATGTCGGTGGGCCACGCGCACATCCAGTTGACGAACAAGCCACCATTATCAGTACGTGGCTCGGCAGTCGCTATCGCATCAGTGTGCGCCATGACGCAGCAGCATTTGCCGACCTCGATGATGTTGATTTGCTCGTACCCATGGGGATGCTCTGGCCCGGCATGAATGCCGATTGGGCGGGTAACATGACGTATACGCCGCTTCCCAGTGAAGCACAGGCACAATTTGTACGCTATTGTGCAAGCAAACGCCCCCTGCTTATTCATCACGGTGCCATCGGCTGCTACAGCGATTGGCCAGAATACGCCCAACTGTTAGGGGTACAATGGGGCTGGCAACGAGCATCTCATTCACCATTCCAACGCCACACCATCCAGATCGGGCAAACGCGTCACCCCGTAGTTGCAGGCATCTCTGATTTTGCAACCGAAGATGAGATTTACTACAAACTGTGGATGGATGAAACACGTAATCCCACACATCACGCCTGGGCAGCATGGGACAACCAACAGCACCCCATGGTCACCACATTGTCACCATCTGCGACTACTGGACGCGCAGTCTACATTGCACTCGGCCACAACTTGCGTTCCATCGAGGCACCAGCAATGCGTCAACTATGGCGCAACAGCGTGTCATGGTTACTCCACGCAAAAGAAGGAGAGCTGTGACATGTTACGAACAGCAATTATTGGTGCGGGTAAGGCACAAGCTACACAGACCAAATTGGGGGGCTACCAAATCGGTTATACGCATGCTGGCGCATATCAACGCACCCCCACATGCAGACTCGTTGCAGTGGCAGACATTGTGCAGAGCCATCTCGATGCATTCAATGAGCGATTTGATGCAATCGGCTACCTCGACTATCGGCAAATGCTCAGCGAAGAACGACCAGATGTGGTCAGTATCTGCACCTACGTGGGACTCCACTACGACATGCTTGTGGCGGCAGCACAGGCCGGCGTCAAAGCCGTGCTCTGCGAGAAGCCCTTTGTGGCATCGGTGCCACAGCTCCATGCGATTCGCGAATTAGTGGCCACGAGTGGCATCAAAATTGGCATCGCACATGTGCGTCGGTATCGTCCCGTATTCAGTCATGCACAGCGTCTTTTCAATGACGGCACCATCGGTACCCCCATCGCCTGTCTCGCCGGCATTGATGGATGGGATCTGAGTGAATGGGGCTCACACTGGATAGACATGTTTCGCTATCTGCTCAATGAACAACCAGTCTCATGGGTGATGGGACAAGCCCGGGTGCGTGAATTGCGTGGCTTCGGACATACAATGGAAGATCACGCCACGCTACACATGGGATTTGCAGATGGTGCACGCGGTATTCTCGATGGCGGACAACCACTCGCTGGCGGCAACATCATGACACTCGTCGGCACATCCGGTGTTATTGCCATCCACGACGAAGAACGCATGACGGTCACCAATGCACATGGGGTAACCACACACGATTTCACCGGTCAGGTGAATTGGGACGGATGCTGGGATTACGCCATTACTGAAATGGCCCAGTGGGTACAAACAGGTCACGAACCACGTATCGGTTTCTCGCATGTAGTAGATTCCGCAGCAGTCAATCTCGCCGCATATCTCTCTGTGGTCTACCGTGATCGTATTGACATGCCCCTCACAGGCACATACCCCGATGTATGGCCACTCGAATTAATGCACACCAACACCGTACCAAGCAGATCCTAACGAGGAGGAGTCATGCCCATCGAGCGTATTTGGCAGCACGACAGCCTGTATTGGCACACCATGAGTCGTGCCACCCCACGGCAAGGGTACATGCTCTACACCAATCCGGCATTGCCGACACGCTACGATCCGAATCATGCAGGATATTTCCGGCTTCACAGCGAAACTGACGCAACGGATGCCATTCGTGACATCATCGCGTTCTATGATGCGTTAGGATTCGAAAGTGTGGCCTACGTGGATCACTGCGCTACGCCTGCCACACTACGGCGGCTCCTCGAGAACCAAGGCTTTGTGCCGCGGATTGAGTGGGGAATCACCGATTTGATGATACTCGACGAATTGGTGAAACCCGCACCCAACCCACGGATTACGGTGTACCAGGTCACCACAGAGACTGATAAACATGCATGGGCCATGCTCAATGAACCCAATCCACACTCTTCACCTGCCGTCATGTATGCACTTGGTCGCGAAGAAATTGCCCACCCAACTGTGTGTGGCTACCTCGCACGCATCGATGGCGTCGTGGCAGGACGCTGTTTGCGGTATACGGAGGGTGGCGTATCACGCATTGAAGCAGTATACGTAGCAGAGCATTTACGGCGCCACGGCGTAGCACGCCAATTGGTTGCCTACGCACTCGCAGAGGCGGTCACACAGAGTGACCTGGTATATCTGTTTGCACAACACGACTATCATGCAGCCACGCTGTACCAATCACTGGGGATGCGCATAATCGTACATGATGCCACGCTCACTTATGTCCGTCCCTACCACGAAGCACCATGAGGAACTGCGGGTGCACATTGGTTGCGCCGAATGGCTATAATAGGCGAGTGATGAACGTCCAAGACGCATCGTCGGCACATGAGAGGATTGTATGACAACACGCATCACACGCCCCAACGACCAACACCGTCCGTGCTATCACTTCACGGCACCACAACACTGGATAAATGACCCCAACGGGTTAATCCATTGGCGCGGAGAATATCACCTCTTTTATCAGTACAATCCGCATGCAGCATACTGGGGTGCAATGCACTGGGGGCATGCGGTCAGTCGTGATTTAGTCCACTGGGAACACCTCCCAATCGCGCTTGCCCCCGACCAACCGTACGACCGTGACGGAGTCTTTTCGGGGTGTGCCATTGTGCACAACGGTCGCCCGGTAATCGTGTACACGGGAGTCAATAATCCGCACCAACTCCCCTGTCTGGCCTATGCAGACGACCAGATGCGCACCTTTACCAAAGCGGCCGAAAATCCAGTGATTCGCACATTGCCCGACAATTTAGTGCATGATTTTCGCGACCACACCATGTGGCATGACGGTGAGTTCTGGTATCAGGCACTCGGTTCTGGCGACGGCACTCGTGCCGTGGCACCACTCTTTCGTTCACGCGATTTAGTGACCTGGGAATACATGGGACGACTCATTCAATCCGATGACACCGTCAACGAACAGCTCTACGAATGCCCCGATTTTTTTGCGAGCAACAACCAGCATGCGTTTATCACCTCTCCGTTGCCAATGCGACGCGTCATCGTGATGGGCGGATCGTTTAATGGGCGTACATTTGTTCCCGCTACCCGTGATTATGTGGACCATGGCGAAAGTTTTTATGCGCCACAAAGCTTTACCGACGAAAGCGGACGCCGGATTATGATTGGGTGGTGTCAAGAACAACGCCACGAGAGTGCCAGTCGTGCCGAAGGATGGCAAGGGGTGATGACGTTGCCACGCGTGTTGAAACTCGACGAGCATGGTCGCATGACCTACCGCGTTGCCCCCGAAGTTGCGCTACTCGAAAAAGAAACCATCACACATGGACGACAACTCACCCCAGCACACGCCGCCCTCGCACTCGCCCATGTAGCCGGGGATGCACTCGTGATACATGCAAACATACGTGCCACAGGGAATGCGGTTGTGACGTTCAGCGTCCGCCATGACCCGATGAGTGGTGAAACAACCACGGTAACGTGGGAACGAGCGCACAATCGAATCACTATGAGCATGGCACACAGCAGTCTCAATCAGAATACGAGTCGTGAATCCTATGTGGCACAGCTCCACCCCGCTGTGACGGACGAACTCGATATACACATCTACGTAGACCGCTCGATTATTGAAGTCTATGCAGGGATATACACGGTCTGCACATTACGTGTCTATCCGACCCATCGCGCAGACAAATACCGCCTCGAGACGAGTGGAGAAGTATACGTCGACGAACTCATTGTTCGAACGATGGGCGTCTGAACGACGATTTACAGACAAAGAAGGAGTGAGATATGACGACACGTACCTATGGGGCACAAAACATGGTGGGACAACTACGCAAAGTGATGTTACGTACCCCGGATGCTGCATTTTATCAGGCAGACCCTGCACGTTGGCACTACACGTCGCAACCCCAAAAAGACGCAGCACTTGCCGAGCATGCGGCCCTGTGTGATACCTTGCGTCGCGCTGGTGTGGATGTACTCATGCACGAAACATCGCTCCCCGATCATGCAGATGCAATTTTCTGTTTTGACCCAGCAATCGTAACCAATCATGGTGCCATCCTGTTGCACATGGGCAAACCACTGCGCGTTGGCGAAGAAGCCGCCCTTGGGAAGAGCATGCAACGCCACGGCATCCCCATTCTGGGGCAACTCAGTGGTGATGCACGTGCCGAGGGTGGTGATACGATGTGGGTTGATGATCAGACACTCATGATTGGAGTAGGATTTCGCACCAACTACGAAGCCGTTCGCCAGATTCATGCCATGCTCGCACCACACGGGATCACCGTCATCGCATATGATTTGCCATATTACACGGGTCCAGAAGCCTGTTTGCATCTGCTTTCATTTATCTCGATGGTTGACCACGATATGGCTGTGGTACATCTACCACTCATGCCAACCGCCATGTACCAAGAACTCAAACGACGCAACATGAAGCTCATCGAGATTCCTGCCAGTGAATACGACAGCATGGCAACCAACGTGCTAGCGATCGCCCCTAAAGTCTGCTTGATGCTCGACTGTAATCCAATTACCGCTCGCCTGCTCAGTGAAGCCGGGTGTGAAGTGCAAACGTACCGTGGCAATGAAATCTCGCTCAAGGCAGAGGGTGGTCCAACCTGTTTGACACGACCACTCTTGCGCGATTAGGACACCACAATGACTCAAACGCTCACCGCCAGTGAAGCACGTGTTCTGGCCCACCTTGATAGCACCGCAATGCTCGCATTTCTGCGTGAATTAGTACAGTTTCAAAGTTTTGGCAATCACGAAAGTGACGCACAACGCCATATTGCGCATGCCATGAGTGACAGTGGCCTCGAAGTAGACGTGTGGGACATTGATTTTGCCACACTCCAGCACCATCCCGGTTTTTCGTGGGAAATCGTGCGCGATCATGGATTAGGTGTGGTTGGCACTCTGGGGCACGACAACGGCGGTCGCTCGTTGATTTTCAATGGTCACATAGACGTCGTCCCCGAGGGAGACCACGCCAACTGGCACCACCATCCCTGGCATGCACAGATAGTTGACGGGCGCATGTATGGTCGCGGTGCACTGGATATGAAGGGTGGACTTGTGGCCGCTTTGTGGGCTGCACGCGCCATTCAGCGTGCTGGCATCCAGCTCAATGGCCGATTACACGTGCAGAGTGTGATTGGCGAAGAGGATGGTGGATGTGGCACATTGGCATCTATTGTGCGTGGCTACAGGGCAGATGCAGTTATCATCCCAGAACCAACCCGCATGGCCATCGCACCGGCACAAGCCGGTGCACACAACGTGCGTATCACCGTCCCCGGGTTGTCGGCACATGGGTGCTACCGCGAAGAAGGGGTAAGTGCCGTAGAAAAATACATGCTCGTTCACCAAGCACTTATAGCACTCGAAGCGGAACGCAACGCACGAATGCGCCACCCACTCTTTGCGAATTATCGCCTGCCCTATCCACTGAGTATTGGTACCGTGCACGCCGGCAACTGGCCATCAAGTGTCCCCGAATTACTGGTGGCTGAGGGACGTTACGGCATCGGCATCGGCGAGGATTCACAATTGGCACGACGTGCACTCGAAGACGCAGTTGCTCGTGTTGCTGCTACCGATCCGTGGTTACGGGATCACCCACCACTCGTCGAATGGTGGGGGGGCACCTTTGAACCGGCCGAAACAGATTTGAATCATGCGATTGTAAGTACACTGGCCGGAGCACACGCCGATTTGGGTGGCACAGTCACCTATGAGGGGATGCCCTATGGCGCCGATATGCGCCTCTTTGTGATACACGGCGGGATGCCAACGGTGATGTATGGACCTGGTGATGTACGCTTGGCGCACAAACCCGATGAGTACGTGCCAGTTAGCGATTTAGTGCAGGTGGCCCAAGCACTGGCACTGACTGCGCTACGATTTATCGGCTACCATGACCCACACGCATAATTCCTTTGCGCACGAACCAGCACTAACCCGCCTAGGGTGAGCCAGGAATCGGCTTCCATTTGCCTTGTTCTTTTTTGGTGCGCTCGTGAAAACCTTGTAACGCGATAAAGACGGGACGTGGACTCCAATCGGGATTAAGAATCCCGTAGGCAGCCTGCTCATGATTGGGGTTACCTTCTATCCCCCATAGGACGGCAAAGTTCAGATTCCACAAGAACATCACACCAATCCATGAACGTCCCGTTTCATCGCGATATTTCTCGTAGACCATCTGCTGCGCATCAATGGTAAACTGTGCCTGTTCTTCGAGAGACACTTCGTTGCCATACTCGTATCCAGGTGTGTTATTGGCGGTTGCCCAACCAAATTCAGTGAGCCAGATTTGTTTATCGGCGAGACCTGCTTCCACCATGATAGTGCGCACATTTTCAACATGACGGAAGTAGTGCGATGGATGATCGTTCCATCCAATCGGGTTGCCTGGTTTGTCTGGCCACAGAGTATCTGGTGGATTGGCTGCGGCACCAGGATGCATCCCCTGTGCATCAAAAAAGTTTTTCACGGCTCCACCACGATAGGCATATAACGTACGCAAGAATTTTTCATCGTCCATGGCAAGATTGACATCGTTGACACCCGTTGACGAAGGTGCTGCAGCCACCACATAGGTATAGGGGCGCTTTTCTTTGATGCGCCGATACGCTTCCATCAACATTTCAGCGTAGTGCCCCACTGCTTCGTCGTCAATGCGCCCACCATTCTCGACTGCAAGATTGGGTTCGTTCCACACTTCGACGGCAGTAATCAGGCCGCCGTAGCGTTCAATCATGTTGGCGACAAAGTTGCCGAACGGTTTGGGGTCTGCTGGAATACCGTGATTTTCTTCGTAGAATTTTGGTGCCTGCACCACACTAATCATTAGTTTTATGTTAAATCCAGACGTGTCTTCGATGATGCGATCAACCTCATCCCAGTAATAGACACCAGGGGAAGCTTCAATGTCTTTCCAGTGAATTTGTTGGCGCACCCAGTCGAATCCACCGATTTGCGTGAGTGTCAGCGCACGCACACGGTCAGTGTAAAAGAGGTGCGTTACCACGCCAAATTCCACTTCATCAATGCGCGGATACGCACCGAGTGATGCCAGCTCCGAATCAATCTGATCAGACGTATTAATACTAATCATGCCACTCGCATCGGGTGTCGGCAACACCGGTGTTGGTTCGGGTGGTGGCGGAGCCCCACACGATACGAGTAGTATGAGCATAATGAAAACGTTGTATTGCTTATTCATCAATATAATCAACCACGATATCACGTGTAGTAAGCCAGGCAGGGTCAGGAGCACTGTGCGGCGTATGCACACGCACAAACAGTGTTGAGTTCGCTGCTTCACGTTCGTGTGTTTCTGCCGAAAAAAGAGCAACGCCCATACGGTACAACCCCGATTTGAGCGCTTGGGGTGGCACGGTTATTTGTACCGTGTGTAGACCACGCCCAAACCGATGCGCCGCCTGATTGGTGAAGTCGTTCTCCACAATGGGGAGATTTTCTGCGGCTCCAATGATGCGAAAACGGAGTCGTGCCAAAAACGTTTCCACATAAACTTCAATCTGTGCTGTCACCACCAGCGGCTGTGTAGAATCCCAGTCTGCTGAAGGATCCGCACATGTCACCGCACAGACACGTACCGCTTCGGAAAAGAGCACATACGGATTTGATTCTCGATGCAATTCACCTTGTGGCAATTGGTTGGCACGATCAAATGCTTCACGCGTCATATGTGATGCATACGCTTCGGCAACGGCAGCGATTGGGCCATCGTGGTGCACCTTGCCATTGTGGAGCCAGACACCACGTGTCGCAATCCGCATAATGGCAGTCGCACTATGTGCCACCACCACAATCGTCGTACCCTGGCGACCCAGAGCTTCAATACGACTCAAGCATTTTTGTTGAAAGGTCGCATCGCCCACAGACAACCCCTCATCGGCGATGAGAATATCGGGGTGCATCGCAAAGGCACTCGCAAACGCCAGCCGTTGGTACATCCCCGACGAATACATTTTGACCGGCTGATGCATGTAGTCACCAATGTCAGCAAATGCTTCGATTTCGGGGATAAGTGCACTGACTTCCACGCGACGCAACCCCATGATTGCCCCATAAAAATAGACGTTCTCAATGCCGGTCATTTCTGGATGAAAGCCGATACCGAGCTCTAACAGCGACGAGACACGCCCATTGACGGTAATAGTACCTGTATCAGGTACAAGTATGTTGCTAATCAATTTGAGTAGCGTACTTTTGCCTGCCCCATTGTGACCGATCAGGGCGATACGTTCACCTGCATGAATCTGCAGTGACACATCATCGATCACCAAACGGCGCAACGCTTCATCGCGGACATCCGTCGCTCGAAACCAGCGTGCCCACGGCCATACGGTACGACCACGTGTGTATGATTTGGAGACATGTGAAAGTGCGATAGCGATTTGCGACATTAGAGTGTCTCACTAATATAGTCGTGTGTGCGCCGAAAGAGCCAGTACCCCACTCCCAAGACCACAAGTGCGGTAATCAGTGAACGCACCATGGATTCACTTGCAGGGATACCTGGGGTCGGTAACATACCCATCGGAATCGGTTGTCCGTACAAAATCTCACGGTAGTATTCGATGATTGATGCCATGGGATTCGTCCAACGGATGATGCGTGCCAACGTTGTACTGATGCCGTTGAGCGAATAGACGATGGGAGTCAAAAAGAACCAAATCTGCAAAAAGATACCAACCACATGAATGATGTCAAGTGAATAGACAGCCAAGGCGGCCAGCAACAGGGCACACCCCATCACAAAAATGGTATGCACCAACAAGATGATCGGGAAATAGAGAAAGGTGGCAGGAATGTGCACACTTTCATATGCATAGTACCGTACACCCACTTGAAAGAGCAAGAGCACAGGCACAGACAACAAGAAGTTGACCATACTCGTCAGCACACTTGCTATTGGCAGAATTTCACGGGGAAAATAGGCATGACGCACCAGTGGCGCATTATCCACGATGCTACGTACCGATGTTGCTATGGCATCAGACGTGTACCCCCACGGAATCAAGGCAACAGCGATGAACAGTGGGTAGAGTGGCAACGTGTTCCCTGGAAAAAAGTATCCGAAGACCACCCAGTAGACCATGAGTTGCATGAGGGGAGCGATTTGCGTCCACGCAAAACCTAGCACACTCCCACGGTAACGCAGTAACAGGTTGCGCCTGACCAAGTGCTCGATGAGGATTCGGTAGCGCCATATATCTTGGAGACGGCTTACAATCCCAACACTTTGATCAAAGCGGATGATGACGACGGTCAGCACCAGTACTCCTACCAATGTGAGCGCAACACTTATACCCAGATTTCGTGACAATGGTTGGGTGGGCATGAGTGCATCGCCCACTCGGTAGACCAACCCCACACGCTGTGTGTCAAATGCCAGATTTACATCTCGTGCAATCATCACCCCTTCAAAAAGGCGCATACTTTGCACCATGGCAAAGTATTGCTCACGCTTATCTTCACTTGCAGTGGGAATGATGAGTTGTTCAAGCTGATGTCGTTGCAATTCCACCGCACGCAACATGTCACTTTGATCGGCGTACGACAAATTCCGTACACTACTAAATTGCGCAACTGGTTCGATGGGACGATTAAACGTAAATGCCGAGAGGCGCACAAAATCACGCAGCAGTTTGGCCTCATTATCGCTGGCCACACGCCCCTGTAGCGCCAAACTCGTCTCCCAACCGAGCAGGTTACGCAGAATTTCACGGCCACCAGCGGCTTGGATACTCATTATCAAGACGTCCGCATATTCGTTGGCCAACGTGACGGCTTCGATGGGTGTGTTCGTCGTCATGGAGACCACAAGTTGGCCTCGAGTATACTCCACTGCATCCGCCATCTGGGTCTGACCAAAACTCGGGTAGCGGTGTATCATTAGTGCTCGCGCTTGGTAGCGGACACTGTCGAAATCATGATCGAGCTGCCCTTGCGCAGTAAACAGTTCATGGTAACGGAGGGCATCTACCTGAATGCCCACCTGTGCTTGATACAGGATGGGCTGCGCAAGCTGGCGGGGCATCACCATACCGAATGCCACCACCATGATGAAGATGAACAACACCACGTAGGTGCGATTACGGTAACGAAGCGTCATCAGGCACTATCCTCAATGTCATACGTGCATAGGGTTGCAAAGAAATAACTGTGGACGTTGTCCGTGTATCTGCGAAGACGTAGCCGGGAATGGTTGTCGAGAGCCGAAGTGCATTAATATGATACCGCGAAGGATTCTCCACCTGCAGGGTGCGACCTGTTGTATCGTCCGCATAGACCGACCAGCGCACCGCGTTGATGTGCTGTAGTCGCGTGGTGATTTCGCGCAATGAGGCAACCCAGACATCACCGGCTTCTGCCACCGCACCGACCACCGTTTGCCACGTGCGCCGTTGTTCACTGGTGACGACTTCTTCGGTATGCGCCCAAAAATCGATCATGCCATCACGACCACGAATCTTCTGCAACATGTCGAGGGCACCTGCCTGCCGTTCCACGGTTAAATAGTAGTCTGGACAAGCCATGATGCGTTCATGTCCGGGCACCGGACGACACGTCGCATCGTCCGCAGAAACAATGTGGTATTGCGGTAGGCGTGGATTCCACGCAGTGCGTGTCACTGCCGTATAACCGGCTGCTTCGAGTGCCTGCCATGTATCATAGCGCATACCGGCACTACTACTCCAGGGAAACGCCAGAGCCTGCGCAGGAGCAACGCCTTGTGTGGCAGCAATTTCGTTCCATGCAGCGATATCTGCGCGCCACTCGGCAGGAGATGCCAGCCCACCATAGAGATGACTAAACGTGTGACTCTGTATGTCGTGTCCCGCATTGCGCACTGGTTGTATCAGATCGCCAAAGTACCAGGCAGGATGCGTGTGGGTATCGCCATATGGATCACGCGCAAACCACGGCAATTGCACCCATGTGTCGCTCTGCCATCCGTTTGCTTGGCTCGCCCAACCAAACGTCGGATTCCCCATATAGCGTGTTTGTGCGCGATTTTCGCGTAAAAAGTTGTACCCATTCACAAAATACGTGGCCGGATAGCGGTATGGCGCAAATAACTCGAGCGTGTTGGTCAACCCCTCACGCATCCGCATCCCGCGTAATTCGGGATCGAGGTTTGCAAGTGGGTCAATGGAACGCGAGTGCACCAAGCCACCCATTGCTGTTTCCCAATCGTACGAAAACGAAACTGCCGCCGTGTAAGGACTTGGCCATGGATGCACGATAATTCCCGTGGGTGGCGATGACGCAATTTGTGCACCGACGAGACTAGTGCGCACCGTGATTTGATCGAGATAAAGGCGATCATCGGATGCTGGCTCAACATGGATGTCGAGTGTTGTCGCAGTGTCAGGAGCATGGTCAATTTGTGTGTAGTGTGACCATGGGGCGCGGTCATCGGTGCCACCCCAGCGCCGTACCACTTGCCAATCTGCGTGGTGTTCGGCCACTACTCCCTGTGCATTGCGCCAAATCCAACGCGTGCGGATTGCGGTGGCTGACGGACTATCCGCCAACGCACGCAGTGACACGCAGTACCGTTGACCGGCATGGACGGGCATATCCAGCAACTGGAGTGAGGATGCAATCCCCAACATGTGTACAGAGGCGCCACCAGCCACACTGAACTCACCACGCCGCACACCGGGAGCCCCAGCTTGCCAACCAGCGGGAAACGTGGTCGTCATCTGGTCGAGTGCACGGTCATCACGAATCGTCTGTTGCCACGGATTCTGGCAGGCACGTTCGCGACTAATCAGCCAAAAACTGGCAATCCCCCACACGCTGACAGCGATGATGATACTGGCAAAGAGAAATGGTTTGTGCATTAGCGTATCTGAAACGGTTGGGTCGGTGCAATCAACTGTTGCACGACTGCGTGTTGATAGACGACGGGCAGACGTTCCACACTGTTGGCGGTGGCATCGTAGCGAATCACCCCAAACGTAAATTGTTGCCGTGACTCGCTGGGGTGATGTGGTGACGTCACCATCCGTTCGTAGTCACGGGGTGCACCCAGCAAATACTGACCATCAATCTGCTGGTAATAGCCTGCGAACGCATCGTGCACAGTCGCTTCAGTCCCCGCAAATCGCACCACGCTACGTTCCTCGATGACCGGGACGAGTTCACCCGTCATTGAGGGCAACTCGAGGGGAAGTGCGTAGACACTCTGCGTGTCTCTGGTCGGGTCGTATGCGAGGCGAATCGTAGCAAATTCCTGTACGGTGATGCCATCTTTGATAATCGGCATACCTATCGGCTGACCGAGGTGCGCAGCACCATATGCCTGCCAAAACCGCCACACCGGCAACGGCATGGTCACACCATCCACCGTCGTCTCGGTCAGGGGGGGAATATATGCATCTGGTTGTGCAAGGAGTGCTTTGACCCCAGCCAGATTCCGCTCAAACTCGGGTTCATCGCCACTTTCGAGCTCAGGGATGATGGCCGGTAGTTCGACACCACGCGCCCAATCGTGCATGCCACCAGTAATCGGGTAATTTTCCCAGTAGCGCGCATATTCGTAATCACCAGCTTTGGCATACGCCTGCGCCATGGCAATTGCTACTGCGTCTTCACACTGTGCGGGAAAGACAAGCCCTGCCGCTGAGTGCAAAAAGACGACCGACGACGCATCGAGCAAAAATGACCGAATCACACGACTTTCTATTTCAGAATCCGCATATGGCCCACCCGTATCAGAAATCACACCGGATGCACCATACACGCGTGTCGCCCAATCGTTTTCGGGACAACGGTCGAGATTGGTGTTCATGTTGCGATTGAGGTCAACACCGTTGGCGTTCTGCCGAATATCGAGTTTTTCACCATCAGGATTCAACGTGGGGATGATATAGAGCCGCACATCGGCTGGCACATCTGCGGGATGGGCGGTAAACCATTCGATGAGCTGATTGCTGAGGACAAACGTGTTGCGCTCAGGACCACCATGTGTATCACCTACAACAACAAATTTACGCGCTCCACTACCAAAGCGCACGGCTTCGATGGGGGCACCGAGCACACTCGTTCCAATGGTGATACGATTCGTTGCCTGGGCAGCAATACGCGGAGCATGCGATATGGAAAGTGCTGCCAGCACAAGTATACAGCTCCAACAAATTGCAAACTTCATGCATGTTGCCTTAGTATCATGTGGCGGCAGTGTCGCTGTTCATTATACCATTACTCCCTGCCGTAACACGCTTTTACATTACAGCATAGCGTATTTCAACACATTGATTCATCACGTTCTACCAAAATTTACATGATACAACGCTGAAATTCACCAAATTGGATTTGACACTCAATATCGCATCATGCTATACTACCGTGCGTTGTGAGGTAAGGGCGTATAGCTCAGCTGGTTAGAGCGCGATCCTGATAAGATCGAGGTCGGTGGTTCGAGTCCACCTACGCCCACCACAATCGTCGTTTTTTTGGGGCAATAGCTCAGTTGGGAGAGCGCCTGCTTTGCACGCAGGAGGTCTGGGGTTCGAATCCCCATTGCTCCACCACCCCTACTTTTCTATGCAATTTCATACCACGCTTACACAACACATTCAGCTTCGTGACGTTCGTTTCTACAAAGGAACGCTCTTCGAAAGTGAACACATGCTTGTCGGCATAGATTGCCTTGCAATTGGGCAATCACAAGCGGCACACATGCATGCTGGCCACGATAAAATGTATTACATCCAACAGGGCATCGGTAGCTTTGTGGTTGGTAGCGAGTCATTTGTGGCGCATGTTGGCGATGTGGTATGGGCGCCTGCTGATACACTCCATGCCGTCACAAATACAGGCAATGAGCCACTCATCATGCTCATTACCATGGCGCCACAACCACGATGAACACACTTCATTCACTCTACATGCATGTTGATGCGATTTGCCGCAAGCACCCTGATGCACAACGGTGGCGCGTCAGCATGCGCGAAGATGTGGTGGAGGTGCTACGCCGTCCCATCCTGACAAGTGACGTAACTCTAGGGGCACTAGGCATCGGTAATGCACCGATGCCCGTACCTCAACTCTGCTTTGAAATCACTGTCAATGCAGAAACCTGGTGTGTCAGCGATTACACGACACCCACACCTGAACGCCACACGTTCACCAATATGGCACAGTTGCGACAACAAATCGCCATGTTGATTCAACGCTATCACTCCCCCTCAGAGAGCGCCTAGCACTGCACCTCACGGACCTTTTCGCACCACCGCAACGGTACACACAATAGGAATTGTAGTGCCGAGGTGGTTGCTATGCCGCTCCTCAGTCTTGTAGTTTGCGCATGGGTCATCGGCATGGTGTTGGTGGATGCACAATGCACACCACTCGCACTCGCGTTGGCTGCAACAGCACTCATCATCGCCGTGTATATGCGGGCTCGCCCCATCGGCTACATCACCGCTGCACTTTGTGCCGGTGTAATCCGCATGAGCCTGGCACTCAGCGACCCGCCACCCGCCCCCACTTTGCCAGATTGGTACTGCGTAACTACACGGACTCAGTCTTGGCAATCTCAACAACTCATTGCGGTCAACCAACGGCACGCAGGGATACAAATCGAACTGCCGCGTGACCCCGTCCTCGTCATCGGAGATTGTGTGTACCTTGTGGGCACACTCCAACCGATGACATCGAAACATGCGAGTTATTTGCGGCAAATGCAACGCCAACACGTCACCCATCGCGTCCAGCAAGCAACGGTAATTGCGGTGCATGCGCCGCCACAGTGGCGACATCGCCTCGAACACTGGCGCCTGAACAGCGATGCACTCATTCAGCAATGGATACGAGAACCGACCGCGACAATTATGGCGGGGATGTTGCTCGGTATTGATGGAGATGTCACCCAAGCCGTTAGCGATGCGTTCAAACGGAGTGGTACGACGCACATGCTCGTCATCAGTGGGTGGAATATTTCGATAGTGGCCTGGTTGTGTGTGACGATTACTCAACGCATGGCACATCGTGTACGGTTCCGCATGTTGTTTGTGATCGCCTGCATCGTCATCTACGTACTAGCCGCAGGCGCGTCGGCGGCAGTGGTTCGAGCTGGCATCATGGGATGCGTGGCGGTTATCGGCAAAGGCATGCAGCGTCCCCGCCATGCCGTCAATCTAATTGCCGTGGCCACGTTGACCATGAGTTGCATTGATACCAGTGTATTGTGGGATTTGGGCTTTCAACTGAGTACACTGGCCACACTCGGATTGATTCTCTTTGGCGAGTCCGTTGATCATGGTATTCACCAAAGCGCCCTAGCACACCCGAGCTTTGCGTGGATGCGCGAAAGTATTGTGGCCACACTTGCTGCACATATCACCACATGGCCGATTATGCTTTTTCGATTAGGGACACCCTCTCCTTGGAGCATTCTTGCAAACGTGATAGCAGCGCCCGTCGTACCCGTCGCCATGGCAATTGGCACCATCGTACTCATCATGGCGTGGCTACTGCCATGGGGCATGCCAGTCCTGCATTGGCTCGTCTATCCACCGTTTCTGTGGATTATCACCTGTAGTGTGGTCATGGCCACGTTGCCTGCACCGCCATCATGGCACTTTGACGCACCGTGGCTCGAATTATGTGGACATGCTGCTTGGGTGGCGTGGGTGATAGTACATCACCGGCACCAGCTCGTTGCTACACTCTGCCATGATGAAAGTGGTATAGTATCGTAGAAAGGGAATTCCACAGAGAGGGGTATATCATGCGTGATGGAGCGCATTCACGATACCATGCCATTGCTGGCGTATTCGTTCACATCTACACGGCCGCAGGTGCCATTCTTGCCATGTTGATGATCATGGAATCCGTGCGTGGGAATCCGGTCATGGCGTTGTGGTATGGCTTTGCTGCAGTATTCATTGATAGTACCGATGGGACACTTGCACGCCGATTCAAAGTCAGTGAAACTGTTCCTTGGTTTGATGGACGCCGCCTCGACGACATTGTTGACTATTTGACTTACGTTTTCGCGCCGGTAGTACTCCTCTGGCAAAACGGATTTTTACCCGAAGGCGTCACAGGCCAAGTCATAGCCATGCTCCCGCTATTTGCTTCAGCGTATCAATTTTGTCGTGTCGATGCCAAAACCGATGATTACCATGTTGTTGCCGAAGACCACTTCTTTCTCGGTTTCCCCAGTTACTGGAACGTGATTGCCTTCTACGCAGTCGTCATGCAACTCAACCCAGAGCTCGTAACGATGATTATCGTGATTTGCTCTATCCTCGTATTTATTCCCATCCGTTATGTATACCCATCACGCACGCTGTTTTTACGACGAGTCACCTTAATCTACACCACCCTTTGTACCATCATCTATGGCATTGCATTGTGGCAAATGCCTACCCCCAGCCCATGGTTGTTGGTCATCTCGTTGTCGTATGTGGTGTATTACTTGGTGGTCAGCCTTTACATGACTGCACGCATGATGATTCCTTCATTGGCAGCACGGGCATAACACAATGGAACAGACATCCGGGTTGCGCACCCTTCTCCCATATGGGCGTCCCTATCGCGGTCTACTCATCCTCGGCACGTTTTACGCGTTTGTAGGCGCTGCAGCAAGTGCCTTCAACCCGGTAGTACTTGGATACGCCATTGATGCCCTGCTCCTCAAAATAGACCAATGGGAGCTCATCACTTACGCTGGACTGATTATCGTTCTCACAGTGATTCTCGCCGTGTTTCGCTACTTGCTACGCATGCTCACAGGAACAATGGCTGCGGGTGTTAGCTATACCATGGCTCAAGACCTCTACAAGCATATTCTCACGTTTGACCGGACAACACAGGCCGAATTTGGCACAGGCGACCTCCTTTCACGGGCTTCGAGTGACTTCATCTATATTTGGCGTTTCTACAGTGCTGGCTTTCAGATGGCGATTCACGCTATCTTTTTACTGCTTATCGGCTGTGGACTGATGGCAGTTACCAGTGTGCCACTTGCAGTTGTCACTGTGGTCATGTTGGTGCTCAGTCTAATTGCACAAACACGTCTCGCGGTCTACGTAGAGGATGCCTTCAACCTCGTACAACAGCGTTTAGCAAGTATTTCTGCATTTGCCCAAGAACACATCTCTGCACAACGCACATTGGCTGCATACACGCTTGAAAACCCGAGTAGTGATGCATTCCGCAAGTTGAGTAACGAATATGCGGATGAATCTATTCGCTTCGTACTTTTTTCGAGTGCCATCGCACCACTGCCCCAGCTGGTTGTGCGCCTTGCAGCCACTGTGGTAGTAGCATATGGCGTAGTATTGATTATCAACCAACAGTTGAGTATCGGGCAGTATGTCCAGTTCATTGTCTATCTCGGACTACTGAGTAATGCGGCCAATCAATTGAGTAGTGCATTTGAACGTCTCCAACAAGGAAGTGCTGCTGCTGCGCGTATTGGCGATGTTATCAATCGTGTACCGCAAGTGCGCAACCACCCACAAGCCACCCACCACTTTCCTACCGGTCGTATCGTGTTGGACAACGTCACCTGGCAACAAGGACAACAGTATTTGCTCAACAACGTGAGTGTGACGATCACCAAAGGGATGCATATCGGGGTGGTCGGTTTGACTGGTGCGGGTAAAAGCAGTCTGTTGAGTGTCATCTTGCGCCTGCGCGACCCAGATAGTGGTCGCATTTTGTTTGACGATGTGGATGCGAAAACAATTGATTTAGCCACACTCCGCAGTGGATTAGCGTATGTGCCTCAAGAACATATTTTGTTTAGCATGACACTACGTGAAAACATCATGCTGGGAACTCCGCAGGCAACGGCCAAACAACTCGAAGACGCACTGCGCGTCTCTTGTTTGGATCGTGACATTGCGCAACTGGCCAACGGGCTTGAGACGTTGATTGGGGAACGCGGCACCATGCTCTCTGGTGGCCAAAAACAACGCCTCGGTATTGCACGAGCACTCATTACCGACGCCCCCATCATGCTTTTTGACGATGCGTTATCCAACATTGATGCGCGGACTGCGTATGACATCGTCGTCGGTGTGACTGCCTATAGGGCTGGAAAAACGACGATCATGGTAAGTCAAAAAATTTCATCCGTACGCCATCTGGACGCCATCATGGTCTTGGACAACGGTGCACTCGTCGAATACGGGACGCATCAAGAACTAGTGGCACACCACGGCATCTATGCTGAACTCTTTGAACGTGAACTCGCGCAGCGCAATGAGCTGAGCACTGAACGTTGAAACGCATTTGAGAGTCCACTATGCGACATATCACCCAACGTCATATCATCATATGCCTCATCTATGTTGCATTACTCACATGGATGTGGCTACGTCCACTACAACCACTCATCGTAGACATTGGTGGTGATATCCGTAGCGGTTTGCGTGATTTAGATGGCTCGTATGTACGTGGCTTCTGGCCTTCAGAACCACGTCCTTGGCAACCAAGCCAAGGTCCCGCGCTACGCTGGAGCGACGCGAGCTGGGCGGTGATGTGGCCACACGCAGGGACCGGTTTGTGGAAAGCACAACTTCGCATTGATTTATCGGGACGACCAGCAACACAACCAGCCAGTGTGACGTGGGAATCCCCACCAGCCGGGCAGAGCGTTTTATCACCATCGCCACGCATCTACACGATGCTCGTACGCACTACCAACACTGATTCTCCGACCATTCGTGCAACTGTAAACACGTTTCGTGTGGGCAACGATTCACGGGCACTGGGGATAGCACTGACCCGAATACGACTCGACGCGATCACCCGAATCACACCCGGGCTCGGATTCGTGTGGTGGCTGGTCTGCCTCGGTTGGGGAGCATGGTTGCTTCGCCGCAACACCTGGCTGGGAATTGCCATCAGTCTACTGGCAACGCTCTGCATGGCTGCATTCCCCACGTGGGTCGCACTACACACGGAAAGTGGGCTCATGCTCACGCTCACCGCGTTTGCCATCAGTGTTGTTGCGTGGCATCTACGCCCATCACAATGGCTCACCATACAGGCACTCGTCGTGCTGTGCTGGGGGCAACTGCTTGCACTGTGGAGTCCTTGGTTGATTTCTTCCGACATTGGGATGCACGTGCGCATGCTCAAACAGGTACTTTCTGGCTCGTTGTTGTTCACTGCCCAACTCCCGTGCGAGGCTGGCGCCTACACGAGCCCATACCCACCTGCCGTCTACGTCCTCCTCTCACCGTTTGCATGGCTTTCCAGTGATGCCGATTACATCCCCCTGCTCCTTATGACGGCAGCAATTCTGTGTAATGCGGGCGCCGTGTGGTACATGGCTGACGTGCTTTTTTCGCGATCAGTAGTTGCCAATTACCGCATCTGGTTTGTGATCGTTGCATGTGTCAACTTCCCACTCTTTCGTGCAACGCACATCGGCGAGATGAGTAATGCGATCGCCCACGGGTTGGTCACACTCGCCTGTATCTCATGGCTCGATCAACGTCAGCGCATCTGGATACCGGTAGCGCTGACAAGTGTGGCACTCCTCGCCCACACCGGCAACAGTATCACTCTGAGCATGATGCTCGGCATCCTCGCCATCCTACATGTCGTCAAATACCGCCATATCCCCACATGGCGCCGACTCGTGATATTGGCGATTCCCGCGGGAGTCACACTCCTCTACTATGCGAATTTCACACATCTCATCGGCCAAGCCCCCGGGTATGCGGGCTGTCCGCCTGAAAGCACGCTCTTCTCACGTATGAGCAGTCTGGTGCATGTTGTGCCCTTCGTGTTGGTTACTTTTGCAGTAATCGGCATGGTGTGGGTGCGTGACTATCCACAATTTGTAGCCATGCTCGCCGGGTTCGGTGCGGCACTTGTTTCGATTGCCATGCTGACCATCAGCACACAGACCGTACGCTGGGGAATCAGTGTTATTCCATTTCTCGCCATTCCCATCGCCTATTTGTTGGCGCGCATGTGGCGCCACGGCACCGCCGGCCGCGTGCTCTCAATCACGAGTTTGTCTGCCTGGATATGGCTCACCTATGCAGATATGTGGACACGCATCATCCAGTATCTCCATGACTAACCGGTGGTTGCCGTGTATAATGGCAGTGTATACGTATACGAAGGATTGGACATGAACGGGTTGCGTCAGATAAATATACGGCACGTTACCGCAGTCATTCTCTTCAGCAGTCTATTATTTGGCGTCATGAGTCTTGTACGGCTCGAGCAAACGGTCAACATATTGTATCCGCGAGCCGTCCTCAAACTCGACAATTTCCACACGCGCGAATATGCCACGATAGTGCCTACCACGGCTGTCACCGCTGTGGCTCACAATGCCAATGAATGGCGTATCGTTGTCCCCGACACCCCAGACATCTCGCAGTTTCGCGTGATCGAGTTCTCCATAGACCAATTACCAGCGGAGTATCAGCGCCGCTTACTCGCCGTCTTCATTGACAATGCGCGTGTACTCGACACCAAGGACAGTGGGCGCTTTCAAGATTTTGGCTTCATCATACCAACGACGATTTCGTTGCGTCCTGGTGCAATTATCCGGATTACCACCATCCCCGATGACAAACTCACGCCACCACCCCTGACGGTTACATCGGCTACACTCAGCAATGCCACCATCTATCGCTGGAGCAAGGGTGATGCCACCATTCATTTTTATGGCAGTGGTGGCGGCTGGTGGCATCTCAAAAGCACCATGTTGGTCCAGCATCCCGATAACAAAGATTTTACGGCGCAAGTCAGCGCCAACAATACCGTGGTCAGCACTATTCCCAATACACAGACCGGGTTTCGCATCTATCACTCGTTGATTCCGCCCACAGGCAACAGTGCCGGTGATGTCGCCATCGGTCTTCAAAGCGCCACATGGGGTGGTAACGCGCAAGATGTGCGCGTCCTCGGAGTCGCCGTATCACAGATGCAACTCCGTCCCGTTGCGTCACCGTGGTACACCGTGGTACCGTCACTGCGTTTAGCAAGTGTCGTTGTGCTCGGACTCCTTGTTGCCATAGCTGCGCATCTGATGTCACTTTCCGTACTTGGTGTAGGAATCAGTGTCACGAGTGGTCTCATCATCACCATGATGCTTGAGCGCGCCTATTTGGCAATGTGGTATCCACAACTCATCATTCTCGTGGCTATAAGCATTCTCGTTATTCCACTATGTTACAAAGTACTCGAATGGAGCGAACCAGCCCATCCCTTTAGCCCGCTCGTCCGCAACACGCTCGTTGCATTGGTCGTGGTAAGTATTTGGGTGAAGGGTGGCGGAATTCTCTACCCCATCATGCGCCCAATTGATATCGAATGGCACATGAACAAAGTGCGTGAAATGCTCTCGACGGGGGATTTTGCCAAATTCTATCTGCCTGGTGCGTTTTCCGAATCGGTGATGCCAATCACGGAATGGGGCGAGAACCGGCCCATGATTCCCTATTCTCCGTTCTACCACTTTAGTGCACTGCTGTTTGCTGCGTTTCCATGGCCACTCGAAAAGACGGCCACCATACTGAATGCCATCGGTGACGCGTCGCGCATTCTGATTATTGCGCTGATTGCGCGCATCAGCGGGTTGTCGAACCGTGTGTCGCTCTTGGCCGCAGTGATGTATGCGGCGGCACCCGTCACATATTTACTCCATGCCTGGGGTAACACCCCCACTACATCGGGGCTCTGGTGGACCCTCGTAACAATGACTGCATTGCTTGCGCTGAGCCACAAGCTCCCACAGCGCAATATCATGGTGTTCCTGTTCGCATTACATGTCATTTCCATGTTGATTTACACGGTTACTGCCGTCTTCCACGTGGTCTTCGTCACGTTACTCGTTGTCATCATCTGGCTTATTCCGGCACATCCGTTGCGTGCACAACTCAAATACATGCTCGTAGTCTGCTACGGCGGCCTCGCTTTTGCGACGCTGATTTATTACGGCCAGTACATCATGCCCATCATCGAGCGGACTATTCCCTATTTGCTGACCCCCAATAGTGTGCATACGGGAGCTGATGCAGAAACCCAAACCTCATTTGCCCTCTACTTCAGCAATTTCCTGACCACACTACGGTACGATTTTGTGGCAAATCCATATCTGTACTACGGCATTTTCATGCCCGTCTTGATGGTCGTACCTGGCTTCATCCTGATGATGAAACGCCCCGTGTTGTGGGCATTTGCGGCGGCCTGGTTTAGTGTGTCCGTCTTGTTCATGTTCGCCGGATATCGCTTCCCCATGGTTGACAAGCAGATTTTCTACATGTTGCCCATCATGATGATCTGTTGGGGAATGATGGCAAGTGGCTGGTGGCGGCGTGGCTGGAGTGGACAAGTCCTCGTACTAATTGCCACCCTATACACGATTACGAGCGCACTCTCCCTGTGGGTCATCCGCATTGATCGTGCACCAATGGTGATTCCATGAACGATTCACGCCCACACGCGCACCTACCCATAGATGCACTCGCAAACGCCATTGACCCGTGGCTCCAGCACATGACATGGCGACGTGATTATCAGACCTGGCGTGAACGCCGTCTCTACCAAGAGCAGTATCAGATCGAACGTATCGCACAAATCGAAGAATTCGCAGGGTCGTTGCGCGAATTGCGCCTACTCGATCTTGGTGCTGGCATGGGGGGATTTGCGGTGGCTGCCACACTGCACGGTGCGTCTGTAACCGTCTCAGAATACAACTTCCCCTACTGCGAGATTGTACAGCTCCGAGCAGAACGCTATGCGCTCAGTATTCCCATCGTAAATGCTGCCGGCGAACACCTACCCTTCGGCGACGGACAATTCGATGTGGTTGTCTGCTGGGACGTGCTCGAACACGTCCAAGACCCTGTTGCGGTGCTCAAAGAAATCTATCGTGTGCTCACGCCCGGTGGGCGCGTGCTCCTGACAGCAATAAATCGTCGTGCCTGGATAGACCCGCACTACCACATCCCCAGCATTAATTGGTGGCCGCGTCGACTCGCCGAGTGGTACATTGCACGGCGTGGCAGAAGTAAAGCCGACACCCGCTTCAACGACATGCAGCGCCTCAGTGCCATGCACTATTTTGATTATCCCGAGTTTGTTGCGTTGGCACAGCGCATCGGCTATCACACCACAGACATGAACGAAGTCGCATTACGAGATGGTCGTTTTGTCAGCAAAAAAAGTAGCCGCCAACGGATGCGCGCCCTGCTCCGCCGCGTCGGACTCGAGCACCTCGCCTATCGGGCACAACGGGCTTGGTATGTGGGCATGTTTGAGTTGGCCCTCACGAAAGAAGCATAATGTCAGAGGCGCAGAAACCAGCTTCGTTGTCACAACAAGTCTCACGTGCGGTGGTATGGAATACGTTTTTTGTACCGTTACGCATGCTCGCCGAAATTGCAGCAACCGCCCTCAAGCTCACCGTGTTACCTGTGGCCGCATATGGACTGTTGGCATTGGTGAGCGGTGCGGCATCGGCGTTTGGCACTTGGATTGACCTTGGCACCACACGTGCCCTCCCCAAGTTCATCCCCGAAACCATGCGCACCCGGGGACCGAGTGCCGTCATTCGTCTCATTGGTGCCGTGTTTCTGGCACAAGCCCTACTCCTCATCGGTATTGCGGTGGGTCTTGCGTTCCAACAACAGTCATATCTTGCATCCCTCGCAGACAAAATTCAGGCTGATACCCGCATTGATAGTGCGGCACAGACATTGCTCCATACCATCTTGCACGAACAAGGTTGGATGTTTATTGCAGTCATCATCGTCTTGTTGACCATGGGTGTCTGTTATGACGTGCTGATGGCCTATCTCAACAGTTTTTTTAAGCAACGTGCGTGGAACGGCATCACGTTAATGGCCGGGCTCCTCCCGCAAATCCTGGCAGTGGTTGCCATCGTGGGAGCGCAGGCCAGCGCCGACCCGCTACGCTGGAGCGTTGTCGGCATCCTGGTAGCCTCGGCACTTGCGCCCACCATTGCGGTACTGGTTGCAACATGGCAAGTGGTACGCATTTGGCGTGCTGGGCACGATGTGGTTGCAACACCCGCCCCACACAATGCACGTTGGCTCCCTAGCGGCTTTCTCAAGTACACCGGTGTCTCCTACTTGATGACCATGACAGATTTCATTGCGGGCAAATCCTTCGCCGTCTATCTGACCAGCAGCCTGAGCGATGCCGCCATGCTCTGGGCGGGAGCGTCACTGGTAGGCATGGTGCTCTCGTACCTCTACACGCCACTCGTTGGTATCACCGTGCCCCTGTTCACCCGGGTTCGCGCCGGAGAAGGTGGGAGCATCCAAGGCGCTTTTGCCTCCATTGTCCGCATCCAACTCTTGTTGCTCGTTCCTGGTGGCGTAGCACTCATGCTCCTCGCCAAACCTGCACTCTTGATTTTGACACCTCAATACGCAGATGCTGTAGGACTAGTGTACGTGCTTGTTCCCTGTCTGTTTCTTGAAAGCCTACTCACCGTTGCACACAATGTGATGATTGTCTACGAGAAATTGACCATCGTGACCATCGGGCGTATGCTGACGTTGGTTGTTATCCCGCTGGGGATATGGCTGGGCGAACTCTACGGCGTGGTCGGATTGGCACTCGCCTATGGCATTGCTCGTGTGATTGCCGGCCTATGGGCAACATTCTGGGGCTGGCGCCAGCTCAATTTGGTATGGCCATGGCCGTTCAGCGGACGCGTAGTAGCTGCAACGTCACTAATGGCGTTGGGCATCTACGTATGCACCTTTCTCATCACCATCCCAACCGCTACCACCGATCTAATGGCACGCCTGCAACTCATTCCCGGCTATGCGGTTATCGGTGTTGTAAACTTGGTACTGTTTGGGGCAACACTACGCCTATGTGGTGGGCTCGACACCAGCGACCGTGAACAACTCTTCCGCTTGAAACTTCCGTTCAAAGCGTGGATTATGCGAGTACTGTGATGCGCATTGCACTCTACAATCTCACCAACACCACCAAATACGGCGGTGTCGAAAGTTTTGTGTGGGATCTTGCAAACAACCTTGTTGCACGTGGACATGCCGTCACCGTCATCGGTGGCAACGGTCAGGTACGCGAAGCCGCACCTGGCGTGACTGTCCAGACATTCCCATACATTGATCGCGAGCGCTTCACGTGGATCCCCGGGTTACGCCGTGCATACGCCGAACGCAAGCTCCTTGAACGACTCAGCATGGCACATCGTGCCATTTGGTACCTCATTCAACACCGATTTGATATTATCCACATCCAAAAACCATACGACCTCTTACCGGCTCTCATTGCAGGGCACTTTTCTGGTGCCAAAGTCATTCTCGGCTGTCACGGCGAAGATTACTACCGTGGTGACCGCTGGTTGGCGCGCTACGTGGATGGTGCCGTGAGTTGTAGCCAGTTTAATGCCGCCACAGTTAAACAACGCTACCCGATTGACATTGATGTGGTTTACAACGGCATTGATACGGAGTTGTTTCATGTGCCAGACCCCATTCCCATCCTGTCACCACATCCACTCAAACTCCTCTTTGTGGGGCGACTCCAACCGTGGAAGGGCGTAGACACAGCCATTCGCGCCGTGGCACAAGTACCCGACACAACGCTCACTATTGCCGGTGACGGGGGAGATCGTGACCGCCTAGTCACATTAACCAACGAGCTCGCTGTTTCGGCGCGTGTCACGTTTTTGGGATCAGTACCACGCCATGAGATTGCACGGCTCATGCCACAGTTTCACGCATTAGTGGCCACAAGCTTTGCCAGTGAAACATTCGGCATCGGCCTCGTCGAAGCCCAGGCCTGCGGGGTGCCCGTTATTGCCTCACGCTTTGGCGGATTCGTCGAAGTCGTCTCCGAACATCGAACCGGCTTCTTTTTTACTCCGCAAAACGCAGAGGAGCTGGCCGCACACATACGCACGTTCCTACACGATCCCGCCCGCAGAAACGCCTTTGCGACTGCCGCGCCTGCGTGGGCCGCACAGTTTGCATGGCCTGCAGTCACCGATCGCGTTGAACAGGTCTATACAGCCGTGTTGGCACGAGGATAGTATGCACATATTGATGATTTCCACATTCGGATTCGACCCACATTTCCCTAGTCGCCCAGAATTTCTGTTGGCCCGCACGCTTGCCGCCCACGGGCACACGGTCAGTGCCGTCGAATATGCGCACAATGCAGATATGCCCGCCCAGCAAGAATTTCTCCCAAATTTGACCATTTATCGCTGTCACACCGTGGGGTTCGTTTCCCGTGATTTATGGCGGTTGGCGCGACAGCTCCCCACACCAGATATTATTCACGTCCATCATCTACGCCATTTGATGGCGTATCAGGCACAATGGCATTGGCGCGGGCGGACACCGATGGTGTTGACACCACATGGCATGTTGCACGATGGCGATCTGGTGGTTGACCGCGAACGCCCCCTCGAACACCCACTTACCCCTGAAAAATTAATTATGACAAGTAGCCAGTTGTGGCAAGCCATCAGACGCGGGCAACACCCACGCCGCAGTGTGCGCAATTTTCTCATTCATGCACCACTGCAACGCTACGATGGCATATTGGCGCTTTCCCATCATGAAAAAGGGGTCGTGGCCGATCTCGGTGTACCTGCCAACCGCATCAGCGTGATACCCAATGCGGTCGAACTCGACCAGTATCTTCGTGCACCCACGCGTCCCCGTGCCAACCAACCATTGATTCTCTACATAGGACAGCTCGTCCCCCGCAAAGGATGGGATTTGGCGGTACGGGCCCTGCCCCTGATTTTGGCGCAACAACCACAGGCCCAACTCGTGATGGTGACGCACAACACGAGCCAGCGTCAACAACTCGAAACGTTGGCACAGACACTGGGCGTCAGTGAGCATGTGCAGATACGCACCAATGTGGACGAAGCAAGCAAAGTTCAACTGCTCCTCGAAGCAGATGTCTTGCTTGCGCCAAGTCGCTACGAAGGATTTGGCATCCCACCAATCGAAGCCATGGCTGCCAAATGTCCCGTGGTAACCACCGATTGTGCGGCAGGAAATGAAATGGTGCACCATGAGCATACAGGCTTACTCGTTGCGTACGATGACGTGGCCGGCTATGCAGCTGCGATTCTACGACTACACGATAATCCGCAGTTGCGCCAAACACTCGTCGCCAATGGACTCCAACATGTGACACAGCACTATACACCAGCTGTTGTAGCAGCACAGACCCTTGCGTGCTATCAACAGCATATCAGTGCATTTACAAATTAGAAATCCATGTTATACTACAATCAATAGTACTAGGGGTGGCCATGCGCATACTCTACTGCATTCCGCGCTACGACGCGGACGCCGTGGGCAACTTGATGCATACTGAAGTCATTGCTCATTGGAACAGTCAAGGGCACGACACACACGTAGCGTCACTTTCGTCACGTGAACAATCCACAACCACATATCACATGGATGGCATAAAGGTCTACCATCTCCCCACTGCGTCCAATATTATGGACAAGGTGTGTAACCGCGTTTTAGGCTGGATGACTGGGTACCCATACTTGTTCGGTGCATGGCGGAGCATGCGCGCCTTGCTACAGCGTGAGCAATACGACGTACTGCATGTCGAAACATCGTTCCCCCTGGGATTCATCACGTTACTGGCACGTCCTGCACAGACACCTGTTGCAGTCACATTGCCGGGTGCAGATGTAATGGCCGTACCCGCATTTGACTATGGCTACGCACGCAATTGGTTTGTACGCCAAGCGGTACGCTGGGTGGTACAACGCGCCGAGCTCATCCGCGCAGATTCACGCCAGATTGCAACACTTGTCAAGCACGCATATGATGCACCAGACGCACGTGTCATTGATATTCCGTACAACATTACTGAACCTACCTATCCCCCGGCAGGTGTTGATATCACCACGTTTCGCGCACAGGCACGGGCCACCATTTGCACCCGACATGGCTGGCAGAACGACGCCAAGCTGATTCTGAGCCTCAATAGACTTCATCCGTTCAAGGGAATCGAATACTTGGTAGAAGCCATACCGCTCTTGGTGACACGAGGCATCAATGCGCATGCCGTCATCGTGGGTGGCAATCGTAGCACGGCACGTTTCGGTGATTATGGTGCCTATCTCCAACAACGAGCCCGGGAACTAGGTGTCACCGATCGCGTGCACCTGATTGGTGGCGTGCCACATCACGATGTAGCCGAATACATGGCTGGTTGCGACATAGCCGTCATTCCTTCCATTGCCGAGTCGTTTAGCCGGGTCGTCATCGAAGCCACCGCAGTCAGCACACCACCCGTGGTGACGCGCACTACGGGAGCCAGCGACTACATCAAGGAGGCTGACTGCGGCGAAGTCGTTGAGCCACAAAGTGGCTCATCGCTTGCAGACGGGATTGAGCGTGCGTTGGCGCGTACCGACGAACTGCAACAGCGCTGTCCCGCATTCGCAGCTGGATTTCGTGCTCCGGTGATCGCCGATGCACTGATGAACGCATATCGAACCCATGGACTTTGCAAATGAGCATCACACAACCACACATCTACTACGTAGCGTATCCCACGAGTTTGACACTGGCGTCTGCGAACGCAGTACAGACGTATTCCACGCTCCGTGAACTTAAGGCGCTCATGCCACAAACACAGATTTTCATTCCTCGTATGACGCGTGAACCCAATCCGTTCGATGAATTGGGCGTCAATTACTTACCACGAATCGGCATTGGTCGGCTTTCACGCCTCTACAAATCAACGCTCTGGTACTACATGGAACGGAGCGTCTTTGCCTGGCTCGTTGCATTCATCATGTTGTGGCGTTCATGGCGTGGTACGCAAATTGATGTTATCTACGTCCGCGAAGTCATTTGTGCCTATTGGTTGAGCCGCCTCGCACCACGCTGGTGTGGTGCAAAAGTCGTCTACGAGGTCCACCATGTGGAGAGTACTAATCACTCACGCCCCAAAGAAACGTGGGCACAACCACTTGTGGCACATCTTGACGAGATAACACTCAAACGGCCAACACGGTTGGTTTCGTTGACACATGCATTTCGTACGCTTCTCGTAAACCAACAGGTACGTCAAGTCACTGATGTTGATGTATTACCAGATGCCTACAACGACGCTCTTTATACAGCACGTGATCAACATCACGCACGCCAGCAACTCGGGCTAGCGACGAATGACCTCATCATCACCTACGCAGGCCTCACCTTCGCATATCGCCGACTCGATCTCCTCGTGCGTGCATTTGCAGACATCGCTCCTCCACTTCGACAGCGGTGCAAACTCGTCTTCGTCGGTGGGCGCACCCAGGAAGTCAACGAGTTACGCGCCTTGGTTACAACACTGCAACTCGACGAATCAGTCACGTTTATCGGTGTGGTTCCACAGAGCTTGGTGGCCGAATACCTGGTTGCAAGTGATATCCTGGCCATACCCGATACGGTGACAGATGAAACTGCATCACCACTCAAGTTGTTTGAGTATATGGCAACCGGTCGCGTCGTGATATGCCCAGAGATGCCCGCACTGCGTGAGATTATTGGTGATGATGGAGCATGTACGTTTGTGCGCGGCAATCAAGAATCGCTGACGTCGCAGCTGAGTATGTTATTACACGATGCGCAACTCCGTGAAACATATGCGGCTGCCGCACTACGGGCAGTCGCTCCACACACATATCGCAATCGTGCAACCTCACTGGTTGCGATTTGTACGCGTGCATTGGCACATTAGGAGAGCGCATGGCACACCTCACTCGCGCAACAGAAATCGTAGAGCAGTATCCACGATTGACACCCGACCACAAAGCGGAGTACTACCGCTATCATCGCGTGCGATTTACGGCCATGCTACATACGCTGCTACAGCTTAATGCCCCCGGGAAACGGGTTCTCGAAATCGGGGTGAATCCCGGCCAATTCACGGAAATGCTGGTGCAGGCAGGTTTCAGCGTGACTGGGAGCGATCTTTTTCCCGAACATCGTGCCGATGTATGGCAACGACTCGGTGTCGAGGTTCAACGCTGGAACATTGATCACGAAGCACCACCATATGCACCTGGGAGTTTTGACATCGTCATCTTTTCAGAAGTCATCGAACATTTGGCCAATCCACCCCTCGAAGCGCTAGAAACCTTCATGCAATTGCTCGTACCTGGTGGATTTCTGGTAGTGAGTACGCCAAACCAGTTCTACTTCAAAAGTCGTCTGCGCACACTGTTCGATGTGATACTTATGCAGCCGTTCGACCACGACGACGAATTTCAACGCTGGGCACTACTGCGACGCGATGCACGCTACTACACGCATAGTCGGCTCTTTAGCATGGCACAACTTGCGTGGCTCGGGCAACAGTGTGGATTTGCTGTGCACACACGTGAGTATGTGGCAGCCTACGAACCAATCGGCATCGAACGACGTCGCTTCATACATGCACCACATCGGTGGCTTGCCAAAGCATTCATTTATGTGGTTACATGGCTCGTTCCAGCGAGTCGTTCCATGTTACTCATCGTATTACAACGGCCTGTAGTATGAACAAACGGTGGATTAGAATCGTCTGTGTATCAGATTAACATCATTGAATGCTCATGCTGTGATACTTCACGGTGACACAGCCCTAGAGTATGATGAGGTGGAGGGGTAAGCGAGGATAGCATGAATCAACGAATACTACGTTTTCTTAGTTTGTGTGTCGTGATATTTGCCACAGTCGTTGTACAGCCACGGCAAGCCGAGGCTGCCAATGATTTGTTGCGCGCGTCCAACTGTCGTATCAACAGTAGCTTGATTACATGGGGTGGCTCCACAGTGCTGCATCCCAACGGGTTACTGTATATCACACGAGCAGTTTCCACCTACACCGACATGACCACCAAAGCATACACTGCCATCATCGTAGTGAATCCAAACAACATCGTGGAAGGAACATGTCCTGTTGTAGCCACCTACCAGGATTCTAGCGAAGACAACTACACGGCGTTTACCGTCAAATACAATCCATCGTTAGCCATCCAGGACACGGAAGGCAACATCTTCATCGGTAAGGGCTCTGGCGGCTATTATCGCCTGTTGATGATTCCAAGTGACGCACCATCAACCAGCCCATTTCAAGGCATGATTAAACGCAAAATCGCAGCAAATACGGGCAAGCAATTCCATACCTTCACTTCACTCGCAGTAACATCTACGCACCTTGCAATTGGTCTTTCCGCGTTTAACGGTGGCGAGCCGATTACCCCTCGCTACGCAACGTTGTCAATCAATAGTTTCAAAACCATGACCGTTATTCCTGTTTCCTGGCGCAGTTTTGGGCCAAAAGTTGGCAAAAACTATGATGCCATAGTGGGCATGCCCAATGGAAATTTCTTCATTATGGGTGACCAAAGTGAAGGATGGTTATGGGCAACCTTCTACGACCCAGTCACACAAACCGAAAAGAATCCTAACAATCTGTCACTCAACGGTGCTGGTGTTATTGACTGTAACGGCTCCGGCGCAGTGTCGCCTCTCTACGGTTGTCAGACACCACATGCTATCATCGGAGATGATGGAAACTTATATCTCAGCATTCTGGCAGTCCAACGCAGTGGTTCTGACCGCGCCACTGTCGTTTGGAAATACGACACGACGGCGAATCGTTGGTCGGGCATCACCGGCAGCTCTGCAACACCTGTGAGCGTCTTCCGCGGATACGAAAATCTGTTTGGTGGCGCGAGCATGTACGTAGACGATCAAGGCAGCATTGCACTCGGTATGGGGTTGCAGTACAAGCTACCCACTGGAGCTGCAAATTCCGGTGGATTTGCCAAAATCGCACTTCTCCACAATGGCGGATGGTCTGAGAAAATTGCACCGACCACGGGCGCAGCCATTTACGGTAGTCCCAACCTTTTACTCGCTGAAGTCCAAGGACAGGTTCGCCTGGTAGCCGTCTATGTCAAAGAGGGTAGCCCAGCGTCGCACGGGATATTTTTGGCCAGCTATGGTACCCCGATGAAGGGACAATTCGCAAAATGTAAACCCAACTTATCGCTGGAAGGTGGCTCGGCATTTGTAAATTCGACCACGATTGGTGGAGCGGTGTATACCAAAATCACCTGTGACGCAACACAGTATTACGCCGTTGCATCTGCGAGTGCCACACCACCAGCATCAGTGAGTGCCACAGCCCTCAAACCGTTCTCAGTTGCCGATGGCACCATCGAAGTGAGTGGCTTAACACAAAATGCATCAAACTATGTTCATGTACGGCTCTATGACACCTATGATAAAGCGGTGGATACATGGATGACAACCAGTGTATACGTTGATATGGGCACTACTGTGGGTGCAACAGCCACCATCAACAATACGAGCACCACACCATATTATCTTGATACCTATAGCATGCGTGGTTCGTCGTACACGGCACCTGGCCATACACGATCAAGCACGGGTATCCTTAAAATTACCGGCGTGACCGATCCTTCTGGACTAGACACCTATAGCATTGATGGCGGTAGTCCGGTCACATACATGCCCACCATGCTGAACCAAAGCATTCCGGTATCGCTCAATGCAATCACCACCACCGTAGGAATCTCATTGACACTCACCGACGGTGCACGGAATAGCGAAACACGTGGATTGCGTTCACTCATCGTTGACACGGAACCACCCACGGTAACCACACCACCGTCACTTACCTTCACTCCTGATGCTGCTGGATCGTTTAGTGGCACACTCACACTCTCTGGTGGGAGTGTCAGTGACACCATCTACAACAGTGCCACTGGTGACAACTACTGGGGTATCTGGGTGGCAAATGCCGTGCAGAGTGGCAGTTGTCCTGCAGACGATGCTCCAGAACTCCGCTGGGGTGCCGTTGAAGTTGATGCATCTGCGCCATCCGCAGAATGGAATCTACTGCATGGTCTGAAATCGGTTCCTGAAAGCGGCACTTACTGCACCTATGTACGATTCCTCGATGGTGCCGGGAATGCGAGCACCACCGCCGTCTCGACCACCACCGCAGTCACCGTCACTGCGCATCAATCCTTCGCACCCGTGGTATTCGGACAACGCTAACACATGCGCACACGTCTCCACCAGTGGTATACACACAACGCCGGGCACATCGTGCTCGGCGTTGTGATGCTGATTTGTTTGGCTGTATCACTCCCACGCGTCTATGCAACTGACGAAGTACAGTACTACGCCTGGGTACGGTCACTGTGGTTCGACCACGATGTCAACTTCCGTAACGAATACCAAACTTTTGCACAACTCAATCCAAAATCAGGCATTGATACGAGCCTCTTGCAACCAAACCGCATTCGACCATTGACGGGGCTCTACGGCAACATTGCCCCGGTTGGTTCAGCGTTGTTGTGGGCTCCGTGGTTTGTTGCCACCGATTACGGGCTCCGTACGCTACACACAGTCGGTATCGCGCAGCATATCCCCGCTGACGGATACAGCTGGCCATACCAACGGGCAGTCTGTTATGCATCTGCCATATACGCATTTTTCGGTTTACTTATTTGTCATCGCCTCGCACGTGTATGGTTCACTTCGCCACACAGCACACTCGCCACTGTGACCATTTGGCTGGCCACCCCACTTGTGTACTATATGAGCATACAGATGCCGTTTGCACATGCCAACGGATTTTTTGCGAGTAGTTGTTTTGTCTGGCTCTGGTGGAAAAGTACGCAACCGAACGCCACATGGCGCATATGGGCACTCCTCGGCGCAAGTGGGGGGCTACTCTTTCTCGTTCGTGAACAACTCATTCTACTCTGCATACTCCCCGTGATTACCGTACTCTACCAACTCTGGCAGAGTGGCAGAGCCACCCTAGCGACACAGTGGCACACACGCATCGCCCAGTACGCACTCGCGGCACTCTGCGTCACAGCAACCCTTACGCCGCAATTTGTCGCATACTGGGCAGTCAACGGCACACCTGCTCCCGCGCGGGAAGTGGCGAGCAAATTGAATCTCTGTAGTCCCCATGCCATAGACACATTAATTGATTTTGACCCGCGACCAGAGCCAATTTGCAACGTGGGAGTTGAGCCCGTCAGCATACCGGCGTGGAGTCGTGGTGCCCTTATCTGGAGCCCCATTCTCCTCTTTGCACTCATCGGATTAGCCATATTTGTACGCCAACACCCACTCATTGGTGGTGCCATGCTCGCCGCGCTCTGTTTGCAAATTTGGATAAATGGCGCATTTGGCACAACATGGCATCTAAGTGGTGCCTTTGGCTTTCGCCGCTACATCGAATGCACACCATTTTTCATCATCGGGCTAGCAAGCACACTCACACAGCTCCAGCACCGCGTGTCATGGCGCGTGTTGGTTGTGCTGATGGCACTTTTTGTGGCATGGAACGTTGGTTTGATTGTCAACGCAACTATTTTTAATGGTGAAACCCAGTTACGCCGTGGTCTATCATGGCCGCAACTATGGCAATGGCAATTCACACTGCCACAACGCATGTGGGAGCGCAGTCAAGATCTATTCGACCGCTGCAAACTGATTAAAAACAGCTGTTCGTAGCGTAAATGTGACGTATCCCATACTTGCCAATCACCCATCCGCGTGCTACCATAGTCAGCACAGGGGCCGATAGCTCAAAGGCAGAGCACGTCGCTCATAACGACTTGGTTACAGGTTCGAATCCTGTTCGGCCCACCACACATCACTAATCATCCCAATCCGCTGAGACACATCACACAACGTTGTTGCAATATCCGTACACGCACTTGCAATCAAGGCACCATCCGACGTGGTGAGTGCCCGCTCCAGGGTGCGTTGCCCATACTGCTTATACAACACACCCGCATAAAAACAACAATCGTCGAGTGCCGTAGCAAGGCGCATCTGTGCGTCATGTGGTTCGGTTGGAGCCGACCACCGATTGACGGCTTCGCGCATCTGCATCAAGCGCCATGTGTAGTCGCTGATTATCCGTGCCACATGCGTCGAAATCAACGAAAGTGGGGCAGCCTGCCGCGCTGTCGCAGCAAGCAAATGCCATGCATCAATACCACAGTGCCACGTCTGATACGAGCGTAGCGGGTGATTGGGCGTCGCAAAATCCACACGTAAGCGCATCATGAGTGGTGACACCATATCATGCCATTGCATCCCCTGTGCTGGTGCTTGCAACTCGCGCCGTAGCACAATACAGTGCACTCCTCCACGCAGGTCGAGTTGTGTCGGGGTGATCGTCCCACTATCACATACAAATCGGTCATTGTGCCACTCTACGACCGCATACCCGGGAGCACCACAGCCCCACACGATGAGCACCCCATCAGCATGCTGCGGTGATGCAACAAACGCGGGTAGCGCAGGGAGCGTTTCACGATCAAACCAGGCTTGTTCACACACCACACCGAGCAGTGACATACGGTGCAGGGCGCGTCCGAGCAGGCGCACCAACGGTACAACAGGTGTAGTCACCTGCATCGGGTGCCAGAGCAGCGTGGCAGGATCACACCATTCTTCTGCGGCTACAACACCAAACCCCAACCCTGTGGCCGCAAGCAGGTGTGGCATGTCACAGGCAATACCGAGACACTCCATCCCCTGATGCAACGACCGAAACAATGAATTAGGGCATTGGTGCATCGCTGGATATGCTACCAGGTCAGGCGTATCACCCATAGCCTAATTCCGTTTCCCTCGTGCTACCACTGACACCGGTGTAATCGTAGCTGGAGCGTCTACGAAGTAGAGTGTGTCTGATAAATTGACCGTGGTACAGACATGGATTGGCCGGAGTGCAATACGACTCCCAATAGGCAAATCAAGGGTCGCAGGAATCTGTAAGACGCCGTGTTCTTCGGACATACGTACGAGTGCCACCGGATGTTCGACGCCCGTTGCAAACCCAGTGAGTCCCATTTTTTCGTAATTGACGTCACCTGCAAAAGTCTTTGAGCCAGCATCAACGGTTGCCGTTGTGGCATCAGGACGACTGATGACGGTGCACACGATGGACAACGCCACCTCTTCATCGCGACACGCACCATTCAAGCGCTGCATGTCATCACCGAAGACGTATGTGCCTGGGCGAATTTCGGTGACACCAGGCACGGTTGCGCATGCCATTCCCGTTGGAGTGGAGCCCACACTCACCGCATCAATGGTCAGTCCTTGGTCGCGCAACGACTGCGCCATACGTACCATCATGGTTGCTTCTTCGATGCCCAGTTCATGCGCACTACGACCATTGGCCCCCGCAAACCATGCACCTCGATAAGTAAAAATGCCATCGAGACGCAAGTGAGATGCCTGCTCCACCGCACGACACAGTGCGTCCATGTGAGGGGCAGCAACCCCACAACGATGGAGGCCAGTATCGTATTCGACACGGATGGCAATCTGCGTTCCAGCAGCCTTTGCAGCCTCCTGCAACTGCGCAATCCCCACCATCGAATCTACACCAACGATGAGTTTGACAGTATGTGCCATGGTGGCAGCATGATGCGCTTTGTCTGCGCCAATAATCGGATATGCCACAAAAATGTCGTCAAATCCAGCATCAGCAAAGACCTGTGCTTCGGAGAGTTTGGCTGCTGTGATGCCACGCGCACCTGCGGCACGTTGCATGCGTGCAATTTCCAGTGTTTTATGCGTTTTAATATGCGGACGCAACGCCACCCCATACCGATCTGCGTGCTGTTGCCAGCGCAAAATGTTGTGCTGTACTGTTGCCACATCAACAACCAATGCAGGGGTTGCAATATGCGCACCAATCAAACTCACTGTAGAAGATGACATCGTTTACTCCTCGTTTAGTACGAAATCAAGCCACCATCAATATTGAGTGCTTGTCCGTGAATATAGCTCGATTGTGACCCCAACAAAAACAGCACCACCTGCGCGATTTCACTGGCAGTCCCCATACGTGCCATGGGGACCTTGGCGATACGTTGTTGCGCAATCTGTGCAGGTGTCAGTACATCACGCGCAAGCTCGGCTGTCACATGATCCTGCATCGGCGTATCAATGATACCCGGACAGATACAATTGACGCGCACTCCATTTGTTGCCACACTCTGCGCAAACGTCTTTGTCATGGCAATCACCGCCGCTTTACTCACATTATAGATAGGATGCTGGATGGTACTCGCCATTTTCCCGGCAATAGAGGCAAGCAACACCACACTCCCTGACTCTTGCGTAATCATCTGTTTTAGTACAGCCACTGTCAAAAACCAAGTCGCCTTTGCATTCACATTCATGACTGTATCCCAATGTGCCTCATCCACGTCAAAGGGATGACAGAGACGATTTATCCCGGCAGCATGAACAAATCCAGCAATGTGATGCCCATCAGCTGTGGCATGTGCGCATATTGTAGCTGGTGCACTTGAGTGTGTGATATCGCATTGTACTGAAGTAAGCCGTGCATGCCTGCGCGGTATCGGTACCCGGTCAATGGCACATACCGCCTCCCCCTGTGCGAGTAACCCATCAACACAGGCCAAACCGATTCCACTTGCTGCCCCCGTAACAATGGTACGTTTATGCATAATGTATATTCCTTATGTCAATTCCCACGTCAAGTGTTGCACGTCTGCAAACTTCTGCACCCAGTGTTGCAATTGGGGCACCCAGTACGGATGTTGACGTTGATCCGTACACTGCATAAATTGGCGCACACGGTCACGAGACCAACGCACATCGAGCGCAAAATCTGCTACACCAGGCAGGGGTGCATAGGTCACCCCCATCGTTGCTTGTGGCATTGGCTGGCGCTGCCAGAGTGACTCATCACACACCAGCGTTGCGGCAACGTGTGCGTGCGCACGAATAAACGAAGACTCACTGTAACATCCGGTCACATCAACGGGCATTTGCATGAGTATAGCACCCGTATCAAAAGTTGCGTCCATGCGATGCACCGTGACACCTGCTGGTGCATCACCGCGTGCGCTATAAAACAAGGGGTCTGGACCACGCAATGCAGGCAGCAACGATGGGTGAATATTGCAATGTGTGTACTGTCGTATCCATGCAGGGATGCGTCTCGGAAAACAGCACACCACGATGCGCGTATCATGCGTCAAAACGGGAGCCACGTCCTCCCATTTTGTCATATACAGTACAGGAACCGCATGCATGGCAGCAGTTTCTAAGAGAGATGATGGTGTGATTAGATGCCGCAGGACGGGTTGAACCAACCGTGCATGTGGCGCACCAAATGCAGGAAGCACACAGAGTTCAACACTCTGATACGGAAGCACTGCCTGTAAAAAGGCACGGGTGAGTAACGATTCCATGCCAAAAAGTATCATTTCCACCCCTATTGCATGCATGCTATGATACGAAGGAACAAACGACCTTGAGGAATCCCATGACAGAGCCAACCGTTGTCTGTGCCTACTACAAACAAGTGCTCCCCGCCTTGACGAGTGCACCCATCCCAGGAGAACTCGGTGAACAAATTCGCATGCAGATATCGCGTGCGGGGTGGGAGGCATGGCTCCGTGTGGAACGCGCCTATGTCAAGCATTTCGAGCTTGATCCACGGAGCAACGAATACACCAGCCGGCGCACGCGTGTAATCCGCGAGTTCTTCTTTGGACCACCCAGTAATGAACGCATCATCATTTGTGTCAAATTCGGCATCGAGCTCCCGGGGCTCGTACAGCCACCATTCCCTGGACCGTTGGGCATGCGCATCTACCACGAAGTTTCTCAGCGGGCGTGGGCACTATGGCCCGAACAAGAACGCGTCCTCATCAACCATTACGGTCTCAGTCTGGTAGACCCACAGTCGCAACAAATCCTCATGCAAGCCATGGAGGAGTTCTTCTTCGGCGAAGGTGCACAGCTCCCTGAGGGCTGGACTCCACCACAAACACCGAGCAAAGGTGGACCACGGAAATAGCTATCCGTGTAAGGGAATGTCCGGAGTAATTTGGATAGCCAGCGCCGCATGTGCTGACCGAAGTGCAGCCTCAACCTCTTCGGGAGTGGTACCACGAGCAAAAATGAAGCCGAGATAACTCTCACCTTCGGGCAATGTGCGAATGGCACGGTGCAACGGCGCAGTAATCTCGATGGATTCAATGCCTGGAATCGAGCTCGCAGTGGCGATACCATCAACACGTTGCAAAATTCCCGAGTGGGGAATTGGTATCATCATCACACCACCCGCTCCCGTGTTGCGTTGTGGTCGTCCGATGAGCTGGCCAACCGCTTGGCGTAGAATCAACATTTCAAGTGACTCATCACTGCCGAACTGGAGCGTCTGCGAGCAGAGACCGCCAATGCTCCGTCCTGCGACTTCAACCACATATACTCCCGTATCATTGATGCGTAATTCGGCGTGCAGTGGTCCCATGTGCAAGCCGATAGCCTGTGCCGCCTGTGTCGTCACACGCAGGATTTCTGCCTGTATCTCAGCAGACAATCGTGACGGTGTAACATAAATTGTCTCTTCGAAGAGTGGACCATCGAGCGGATCCGGTTTATCGAACAACGCCAATGGAGTAAGTACCCCTCCATCGAGCACTGCTTCGAGCGCCACTTCATCCCCCGAAATGAACGATTCCACCAAAAAATGATGGGCGGACTGATCCACGTAGATGGCTGCAAGCAACGCACACACCCGTGCACGCGCCGCCATGAATTCCTGGGGGGTATTGGCACGAATCACACCACGACTGCCGTTGAGTTCGAGCGGTTTGATGACGCATGGAAATGGAATGTGCGCCAGTATTTCAGCAAGTGGAGTGGTGGCATGATAACAGGCGAACCATGGTAGTGGAATGTGCGCATACTGAAGCGCACAGCGCATGGCATATTTATTTCGTGCGGCATGTGTTGCGGCCAGCGAATTATGCGGTAGCACAAGTGCTTCCGCTATCCGTACCGCCACCTGTGCACCACTGTCATCGAGTGCGAGGACCGCAACAAATGGAGCGTTTTGGTGATACGCGCGCACGGTGTCATAGAGTGCGGGATCGGCAAAATCCACCACATAACACTGCGATGTAGGCATACCCACAGGCTGGTGATCGCACATCAGCATCCAGTCAATCTGCAACTGGTCAGCTGCACGTATAAACGCATGATTGCGATACGAAGTCGCACTGCTCACAAATAATACGCGTCTAGTCGTCATGTGGTGGTACTCTGCGAAACATTGGTGTCGGCAACGTGCGTTTAATTAACGTGGCTGTTGGCGGAATCGCGCGTGTCGGTCGTGGTGTGGCAGTGACTTGTCGCGGTGCCAGAGTCGGCACCAGTGTCGGCTGAAGCACCGGTTGCATGCGCACACGCATTTCCCATAACTGCTGTACCATCACAGGAACGTGTCTGTCTGGATTTGCGGTAACACCGAGGAGGTTGTTCGTATTTTGCCCCCAGCACCACAATGCAGTGGAAACAGCAATAACACACGTCCGATTGCCACCCGCAGCAATTTGGCGTGGCGTATCTGTCAACGTGAGGGTCGTCATCGGTGTTGTTTCATTGGATTGTTGGCCGAGTTGGAAGTGGGTATTATCACCCCAGCATTGCACTGTTTGGCGACGTGTCAAGACACATGTATGGGCACTTCCCGTTGCCACAGCCACCGCATCATTGATGTCGGGTACACGTTGCGGCGATGTGATACCCTCACCGACGACACCCAGTTGGCCATACTGATTACTCCCCCAACACCAGACTTGTCCATCTGTGCGGACAGCACAAGTATGATTGTCACCTGCGGCGAATGCAACCACATTGACTACATCGGGAACTAGTTCCGCGTACAGGCTCATTTCTGGGCCTGCATACCCGAGCTGGTACTGATTATTCCGTCCCCAACAGGCAATAGTTGCATCATCGCGTAACACACATGCGTGCGTTTCACCTACCACTAAATCACGAGCCTGCGTAATCCCATCTACAAGGGTGGGTGTGGTACGGAACTCTCCTACACCTGTGGGTTGACTACCAATTTGTCCGTACTGATTATCACCCCAGCAGTAGACGAGTTGTTCTTTGATGGCACAGCTCTGATTGCCGCCTACCGCAAACGCAGTCACACCAGTAAAGTTTCCTACGAAATACGGTACCGGGCTATCTGCGAGATCACCACTAAACGAATTCCCAAGTTGACCGATG
This sequence comes from uncultured Klebsiella sp., assembly GCA_964569955.1. GTDB lineage: Bacteria > Chloroflexota > Chloroflexia > Chloroflexales > Roseiflexaceae > UBA965. The sequence continues at coordinate 99,690 of CAZMWB010000002.1, forward strand.
GTGTTACGTCCCCAGCAATTGAGATCGTTGGTAACAAGCAATGCACATGTGTGATGTGTGCCCACGGAAACTGCCACCGTGTTCGCGGCTGCGTCAACTTCGCTGGGGAGTGTGCGGGTCGCAGTCCCTGTTTCACTGCCAATCCCCAACTGGCCAAACGTATTATCACCCCAGCACCACACTGTACCATCGCTGTCTGCAATACAGATATGCTGGGCGGAGACGCCCACCGACTCCACACCAAGTCGTCCCACAATGGGGCGAGGAATCGCGACGTCCTGGTACACTCCGCCACTCCCGTTGCCAACCTGACCCACATTGTTCCAGCCCCAGCACGCCACATCACCACGTTGGAGCAGTGCACACGTGTGCGCACCACCAGCAGAAACAGCTACCACATTGGAGAGACCCGAAACTAAGGTAGCCACCGTAGTAAATGCATCGCTGCCCATACTTTCACTATTGCCGAGCTGTCCACTAAAGTTATCTCCCCAACAGCGCACCTGACTATTCCGTTGGAGCACACAGGTATGATTCTCACCAGTACTGATTTGTGCCACATCAATGACGTTCGCAACCTGCTGAGGTCGTGGCACAAACGCGTTCTCGCCGACCACATCCGCACCAACTTGGCCATAACGATTCCACCCCCAACAATAGAGTGCACCAGCATTTGTAAGAGCACAGGTGTGGTCGAGACCGAGGCTGATATGCGCCACATCACTCATTCCAGGCACAACAACAGGCGTTGACAAGCCAGGTCCCGTATCACCGATACCCAACTGTCCTTGTTGATTACGCCCCCAACACACCACCGTTGTATCTTGGAGCAAGGCACAGGAATGGTTTCCCCCTGCTTTGACTTCAATGGCGGCAGCCAAATCGGCAACTCGCAGGGGCATTCCTGACGATGCCGTATTGCCGCTCCCCAGCTGACCATCATCGTTACGCCCCCAACATGCTCCGCCACCATCTTGGAGCAAGGCGCAACTATGCGATTGTCCTAATGAAATATCCACGACGGCTTGCACTGCCGCAATCACCGGTGTACTACTATCTTCGCTCGCTTCATTACCCAACTGTCCGTAATTGTTATGCCCCCAACAGCGCACCGTCCCATCTACGACGATGGCGCAGGCATGAGCTCCACCTGACGCAATGTCAATGAACTCTTCATTGCTACGTAGTGACTGAGGTAACGATGCACTATTTGTCGTACCGTCACCAAGCTGGCCATATTCGTTGCCACCCCAACAGCGAACACTCACGAATTTGAGCAGGGCACAACTAAAATTCCCACCAGCTGCCACAATAAACCCATCATTCAGTCCATCCACAATCCGGTTATCTGCGGAATATTCATAGGCACCAGTACCGAGTTGCCCATAGCTGGCATCTCCCCAGCAGGTCGTTTGGCCAATTTGCAAGCGAGCGCAACTCGTAGCAAAGCCCAGTGCCACGTGTGACACACCCGTGAGAACCATGCGCGGTTCACGCACAAATTCATTGATACTTGTCATGTCAGTTTGCGCGTACCGATTATCGCCAATACACCACAGCTGTTGCAGTCTATCAATTCCGCACACATGATTACCACCAACTGCCATGGCATAAAGGGGTGGCATGCCAGCCACAGTATGTGGTTGGGTCCGAGATTCATCGGTACGCGTTGGTGCATTCTCACCCCAACACATCAATTGACCAGCATTTTGCAACGCACAGCCAAAACGCCAGCCGATTTGCACATCAATGACGTTTTGCAGTGCTGGAATAGGCGCAAACGCTACATGATCACGGCTGAGTGGTTCACCCCAGCAGACGACGGTGCCATCGTATTGAAGCGCACAATTCGAATTACCACCAGAAGCGATTTTGACGACTGCAGGGAGTGCCTGAACCGGAGTAGGCAACGTCTGTATGGTTGCGTTTCCAGCGATTTGTTGGTAACTGTTGTCTCCCCAGCACCACACCGCACCAGAATCAGCAAGTGCACAGCTATGATGCAACCCAGCAGTCACACTTGTCACAGCCGTCAAGGCCCACAGTTGTTGTGGCTGCGACATGCGCTGCACACTGTTCACACCCAATTGGCCATAATCGTTCGCTCCCCAACAATAGACGTGGCGGTCATAGCGCACGATGCAGGTGTGCTGACCACCTGCAACAACGCGTGTCACCCCATTGATATCGGGGGTCACCGGCACTGCTGAGTCACGTTGTTCGGGGGCACCGAGTTGTCCTTCCAAATTACGCCCCCAACAGCGTACCAACCCTTGTTGCCACAGCGCACACATGTGGGTCTGACCACCACTCATTACCCCACCCGTATGCCCCAAATACACAACCGCATAGCTGTCTCGTGCAGCGATGGTGGCAGCCGTTGCAAGTTGTCCGTACAGATTATCGCCACGGCAAATGATTTTGGCAGCACGTAATGCAACACACGTATGTTGTGCTCCAACGGCTACATCAACGGCACCATAAATACCTTCATCTATGGGTGATTGTGTGCCACTCCAACACCACACATGGGTCGCAACATCAATGGCACACATGCGCTGATCGCCATCGCTGCGAATCAGTGATACACCGGAAATCGCCGGTGCTGTGACGGTTGCACCCACGCGACACCACAGGCGATCTGCGCTAATTCCACACATCTGTGTTGCAGAGAGGGCCAATAGCGTTGTTCCGGACACATCATCGAGTTGAAGCGGTGTTGTAATGACTTCACCGGCAGCCAAAGACAGCTGCCGTTGGCGATTATCACCCCAACACCAGACAGATCCATCCGTAGTAATAGCACACGTACTATCGCCGCCTGCGGTTACTGCGGTGGCAGGAAGCGGCAACGCCACCTCTACAGGCCGTGGGAATGCAACGGGCTGCGTTTGCGCAGTCTGACCCACGCGATTATCACCCCAACACCAGACAGATCCATTATCACGACGTGCACAGGTATGGTTGTTGCCAGCACTGATTTGCACCACATCGCGCAATGTGTTCACCTGTTGTGGCAAAGATTGTTGCGTTTGAGGACCCTGAGCATTATTGCCAATTTGACTGTATTGATTGTCACCCCAACACCAGACGGTACCGATACGTTGGCGCACTGCACAGGCATGTGCATCTCCAAGCGCAATACTAGCCACATCAATCAGGCCACTCACCGCAGTTGGAGTATCAACGATAGTTGCTGGCTGACTATCACTGCCGTTACCGATCTGTCCTACGCGATTATCACCCCAGCAGCGCACAGATGCAGACTGCACCACCACACACAGGTGAGCCGTACCACTTGCGAGCGTCTGTAGATCACGTGTGACCAGCAGCACGGGTTCATCGTCTACATTTGATGTGACCGCAATTGTTTCGTCTTGTGGTGATGCAACCAGCTCGGGAATGGGAGCGTTGCGCGATACCACGCGATCAACAACACGCACCACAGCAGTCGTGAGTGGCGACACTACCATAATCACGATGACGAATGCGATAATCGTATACCAGAGAAACAAGATGTATCGTTGCATGAGCTGTCGTATCTGTTCGAGTGCTGTCCTGCGGGTATTTTATCGTACATTGACGTATGGCGTGTTGAAATAGGCTGGATATGGAGCCAACGAACTCACCACACTATACCGGAAGATTGGCTCCCTACGAGCGGTGTTCAGTGCATCTATCAAATTGTTGTGAATACGAAACTTTCAATTTGATTTCTTACGTTGACACTGCACAGCATAAATGATATATTACTTGGCAACGGTACACCAATTCTCAACACGCACTCAAATTCATAGTAGTGGTGACCGATTTTCCGGTGAGGTTTTTTCATTTTCGTATCCAATCCAACGCAAGTTGGTTGTGATAACACAGCATTTGCATGGTGCATTGTTGTGGTTGTATTCAGGTTATTCGTTTAGGAGGTTACAGATGTCCCACAAGCGCTATTCGCGTTGGGCACTAGCCATCGTCGCTGCAATGTTCATTGCAGCCTGTGGCGGTGGTGCACCAGCAGCTGAACAGCCCGCCGAGGAGCCAACTGCAGTCGTGATCCCGACCGCTGAGTCGATCATCGAACCAACTGCAGCTCCCGAGCCGACTGCTGCGCCCCAGCCCATCAACGGGGTCACACTCCCCGAGGATGCCGCTCCGGCCGACCAGCAGGTCATCACCGAGTACTTCGACAGCACAGCCGCCTTTGAGTCACTCGACTTCTTGGTAACTGTGTACAACGGTGGTGGCGGTGCATTCCGCGACTTGGCCAGCGATTCATTGATTCGCTTGGACAAGAACTTCCGTTTGTTGCCCGGTGCTGCATTGAGCTGGGAACCGAATGCTGATGGTACCGAATGGACCTTCAAGCTCGACCCCAACTTGATGTGGAATGACGGCACACCAGTGACCGCTGCGGACTGGGTAACCAGCTTCCAGTATGCTGCCAACAAGGACCATGCATGGGACTTCGCTTGGTACTACAGCGCTCCTGGCGCCATCAAGAACTGGGACAAAGTTGGTGCTGGTGAAGTCCCAGACACCGACCTCGGCGTAATGGCCAAGGATGCCAACACGTTGGTATTCCAGACCGAAACCCCAGCTCCCTTCTTGCCAGCCAAGTTGCTCTACAGCGCTCCGTTGCAGAAGGCCGCCTTCGAGAAGAACGGTCCGTTGTACAACAACGACCCAGCCACTTCAGTATCGAGCGGTCCATACCGCTTGGTCGAGTGGACCAAGGGTGAAAAGGTTGTATGGGAAGCCAACCCTGACTACAAGGGCACCAACAAGCCATTGATTCAGAAGTTGATCAGCATTGCAGCCAAGCCAGAGACTTACTTCATCGGTTACCGCGATGGTGAAATTGACCGCCTTGGTGGTGAATTCATCGGCGCTGCTGAAACCGAAATTATCGCTGGCGACCCAGAGTTGCAGAAGCAGCAGTACACCAATGCGGTGGACTTCCGCACTGACTACTTGTTCTTCGACACCACGTCGGCTCCGTTCGACAACCTCAAGGTTCGCCAGGCATTCAGCCACTTGGTAGACCGCGACACGTTGATCGCCGACATCCTCGGTAAGTCACAGGCCATTCCCGCCTACTCATTCTTGATGCCCGGCTTCCACGCTTCAAACAGCGATGGTTTGAAGGACATTCAGGCATGGGACCCCGAAAAGGGTAAGGCGTTGTTGGCCGAGGCCGGCTATCCAGATGGTAAGGGCTTCCCCAAGCTCGAACTCTGGTTGCGCGCCGAGTCACAGAACCGCATTGACGCCGCCAACCGCATCTGCGCCGACATCAAGGCCAACTTGAACGTCGAGTGTGAAGTGAGCAACAAGGAGCGCAAGGTCTTCATGGAAGCCTTGAACGCCAAGCCCACCGAGATTAAGTTCGGTATGGTGTCATACGGTATCGACTACTTCGACGCTTCGAACATGCTTGGCGTGTTCCGCAGCGGTGGTCGCCATAGCTGGGTCAACGAAACCTACGACAAGTTGGTTGACGAGGCTTCAGCAAGCACCGACACCGAAGGTCGCCTCAAGCAGTTCCAGGATGCAGAGCGCATTTTGGTTGAAGACGCTTCAGCTGTCTTCATCGTGCACCGCATCAACACCGGCTTGATTAAGCCATACTTGGCTGGTGAAGCACTCGCTCCGAATGACGCTGGTTTCAACGGCATTCAGTGGCCGGGCATCTCAACCTACAGCAATGTGTTGAGCTCGATCTACATCCACAAGAGCGTGGCCGACTACAAGCAGGCCCCGTAAGCTTCCTCTCGATACAGGCGTTGGCGAGCAATCGTCAACGCCTGTATTTAGATGCACCCTCTACACATTCAAGCCCCGACTCCAGTTCAATAGAAGGATCACTGCATGGTAGCCTATATTCTAAACCGCTTGGCTGGCTTGTTCCTCGTCTTTTTTATTGTATCCATAGTTGCATTTCTATTGATGCATTCAGTCCCTGGTGGACCATTTGACGAAGATAATATGCCACTCAGCCCACAAGCGAAGGCAAACATTCTTGCCAAATACGGGTTAGATCAGCCGATCCATGTGCAATACATCAAATACATGAGCAAGGCGCTCCAAGGTGATTTTGGAACGTCATTTGAAAATCCCGACTCAACAGTTGCCGAAATCATCGGACAGGTGTGGCCAAAGAGCATCCAACTTGGCGGTATCACGGTGCTCATCGCTATTTCACTTGGTGTTCTCTTTGGGATATTGGCAGGGATTCGCCAAAATTCATGGATTGATTCCACGGTCACGTTTGTGTCAACACTAGGCAATACAGTGCCTAACTTCATTGTCGCCATTTGGATGATGTTGATTTTTGTTATTTATTTGGATATACTCCCACTCGGCTTGAACAACGATAACTGGGGTGATTGGAAAGCATGGATCATGCCAACAATTGCACTCGGTTTGAGCCCGATGGGTATCACCGCACGCTATACGCGTGCTAGTATCGTGGACGTTATTTCGCAAGATTACATCCGAACCGCTCGTGCAAAAGGTCTCAGCGAAACTATGGTGGTATGGCGCCATGCCCTCAAAAATGCGCTCATTCCCATCATCACCGTCGTCGGCCCCATGGTCCCCAACCTGATGACAGGTACCATATTCGTCGAAACCATGTTCAAAGTGAACGGTATCGGAAAGTTCTTTGTAACGAGTACGCTCAATCGTGACTACCCAATGATCATGGCGTTGATGCTCATCATCGCCTCATTGTGGGGCTTTGTCTACTTGTTGACTGACTTGCTCTATACGACGCTCGATCCACGTATAAAATTTGATTAGGAACGCACAATGACAGCACCGACTACGACTGCTTCGACAATCACCCCATTCGAACGCAAACCGGCAAACTTGTGGCGTGATGCTGCAATACGGTTCAGTAAAAACAAACTCGCCATGGTCGCTCTTGTGATTGTGCTCCTGATGATCTTCATGGCGCTGTTTGCAGATGTAATTGCACCCTACAATTACGACGAGATTGTCCGTGGCAAAACCCGCCAGTTTCCCAATGCCCAATTTTGGTTTGGCACAGACAATGTAGGATTTGATGTGTTTAGTCGCATCATTTATGGTGCACGCGTTTCACTTATCATTGGTCTTTCTGTGCAAGTAATCGCCGTGCTCGTTGGAGTGACACTCGGCGCTCTTGCGGGGTTTGTTGGTGGCTGGACGGACTACATCATCAATCGTATCATGGAAGTGTTTACAGCCATTCCTCAGTTGCTTTTTGCACTATTTCTGTTGTCGATGTGGGGAGGAGGGCTGTTTAATGTCGTATTGGCTCTCGGACTGATTGGCTGGATCGAAATCTGTCGTCTTACGCGCGCCCAAGTACTGACACTCCGCGAAAAAGAATACATCGAAGCAGCGCGCGCAATTGGCGTCACCCCAGCTGGTATTGCTATCCGACATATTATGCCGAACGCGCTTACTCCACTCATCATCTCAATCACGCTCGGTATTCCAGCTGCAATGTTTGCAGAAGCAGGGTTGAGCTTCCTCGGTATCGGCATCAACGATCCCGTACCAAGTTGGGGCAAAATGGCTGGGAATTCGTTCTCATTCATTGAAGTTTACTGGCATCTGGGTCTCTTTCCAACTGTGATGATCGGCCTAACCATGTTAAGCTTTTCATTCGTCGGTGACGGCCTCCGCGATGCACTCGACCCCAAGCTCAAAAAATAACACTACAGTATGCTTGTAGAAAGCAGACTAGTGCAATGCACTAGTCTGCTTTCTGTTATGATAAAGATGTTTCAACTATTACAAGGGTAGTATGTATATCGTTTTTGTTCGACACGGTGAAACCGCGTACAACGCCAGCGGACGCTACCAGGGCCATACCCAAATTAGCTTGAACGAACGAGGCTTTGCTCAGGCAACTATCGTCGCTCAACGACTCCGTCATAGTCGGATTGATGCACTCTATAGTAGCGACCTACTCAGAGCAGTACAGACCGCAGAAGCCATTGCCGCGCATCATTCATTACACATTCATCAACATAGTGGCTTTCGGGAAATTGATGTTGGATTGTGGGAACATCTGACAGTGAGTGAGATTGCATCTCAGTATCCCCAGCATTACGCTACATACAAACAAACACCCGGTCATGCCGTGTATACGGGTGGTGAATCATATGCACTCATGCAATTGCGTGCCATGGACGCGCTCATGCAGGTGATTGCTCAACACCCCACAGATTCATCCATCTGCATCGTCTGTCACGGCGGTACCATTCGTGCAATGATTTGTGCATTTTTACATATCGATATCAACTATTACCCTCACATGTGGATTGATAACTGTGCGATAACGAGCGTGCATTACCAAAACGGCGTTTTTCGTATCGGTACAATCAACGATAATGCACATGCCGAGGCTGATTGGCGTGAGTAAACAAATGGATATACTACTGATTCGGCATGGTGAAACACACTATAATACCGAGCATCGCATTTACGGCCATGCCCAGATTCCGCTCAACGAACGTGGGAAGCTGCAGGCGCAGGCAGTCGCTAATCGCCTCAAAGATACACCGATTGATGCAATCTATAGTAGCGACCTCGTGCGGGCGTATGCTACGGCACAATCTATTGCAGCACACCACCCCCTCGTTGTCAATACCGATGCAGGTTTCCGTGAGGTTGACGTAGGACGCTGGGAACACCTCACTGAAGCCGATGTTGCACGCACGTTCGCCACAGAATATGCCGACTTTCGCACCAGACCAGGTGAAGCACCATACCTCGGTGGAGAATCGTTTCAACAAGTACAAAAACGAGCCTGGCACGTACTAGAACGCTGCATCCAAACCCATGCTGATGCCCAAACGATATGCATTGTATGCCACGCAGGAACAATAAGTGCACTGATATGTGGCATATTGCAGGTCAACATCAATCACCATCCGAGACTACGAATTGACAATTGTGCGATATCACGGTTGACCGTTACGTCCGAAGGCATCCATCTTGCAACTCTCAACGACAACACACATGTCATTAAAAGTAGAGGCGAAATGGTATGAGTACTTTGCAATTTGACCCCAATCAACTCGGCTACAATGCGGATGTAATTGTTGTAGGTGCAGGCGTCTCCGGGCTTGTTGCAACATGGCGCCTCGTGCGCGAAGGTGTGGACGCCGTATTACTCGAAGCCAAGGACCGTGTCGGCGGACGCATCAGTAGTGGCACGTTCAACGGCGAATCGTACGATTTAGGGGCGCGTTGGATTCGCAGCACCGCAACCCAAACACACCAACTCGCACACGAATTGGGCATTCAACTAATCCCGCAGTACCACACAGGGGAAAGTATCATTCAACTGGGCAAAACCCAGAAACGCTTCAAGCACCGTGACCCACTCTTTGCACCGCATGTGTCATTGAGCTATCACGGCATCATTCGTAAACTCAACGTACTCGCCAACGAACTCCAACAGCGCAGTGCTAAAAGTGCGGCCCGCATCCCTGCACTCGATGCCGTATCGTTTGGGGAGTGGCTCCAACAACACTGCGGTAATCGCATGATGCGCATGCTGTTCACGACCCTCACACAAATCCACTTTACCGCAGAACCAAGCGAAGTATCGTTTGTATATGTCCTCGACCAAGTACAAGCATTCCGAGGGGCGCAACACGTATTTCCGCTCCGGCCAGCACACAACCAGGAACGCATCCCGGGTGGCATGCAACGGCTCGTCGAACGCCTCGCCCAGCAACTCCGCCCCCAGATCAACACGGACACACCAGTGCTTGCAATCCGTCAAGATGAAGAAAGTGTTTCGGCGTATTCCCGTGGCTCTTCGTTTCGGGCACGCTATGCGATTGTGGCTACACCTCCCACCGTTGCTGCCCAAATTTATCACGAGCCCGCATTACCACCACACCGCGATGCACTGAATCAACGGGTCATCATGGGACGAGCGATTACCGCCGTGCTCTGCTACGATTACCCATTTTGGCGTGAAAATAAGCAATCCGGCTTTATGTTAAGTAATAGTGGTCCCGCCTGCATGGTACACGACGTATCCCCGACCACGAGTAGCGAAGGGGCACTCGCATGTCTTATCGTCGGCGATAACGCCAGTCACTGGGGGGCACAACCCCGTGGAGAACGCCTCAAAACGTTGGTGGCACAGTTGGCCACATGGTTCGGCGACGAAACCATGGCGTATCGTGGCATGATTGAACGCGACTGGAATGGTGAGCGTTGGAGCCGTGGTACGGTGGGATTTATGCCACCCGGAAGTGCAGGATTCATCCATGCCCTCAACACGCCAGTGGGCCGGCTCCATTGGGCGGGGAGCGAAACTGCGAGTGACTGGACGGGAAGCATCGAAGGCGCCGTAGAAGCCGGCGAACGAACTGCCGCAGAAGTTATCTCGCAACTCAGTAGCGCAGGCTATTTGCGTCGAAGCTAACGGTATTGCATAGTCAACGCATATCCAACGCGAACCGAAGAGACACACGCAACCATCGCATGCCAACATGCGATGGTTGCGTGTGTCTACCCGTCTCCAGGGCTGCTCGCTTGCACAAACTGCCAACATGCCGTATAGTATGCCCGGTATTCTGTGCAAATGCGTGGAGCTATGGTGCAACGTGGCATGTAGCGCTGCCGCACAGCCAGAACAAATTGCACAGTAGAGGAGCTATTTGTAATGTCAAAGAAGTGGGTATACCTCTTTACAGAGGGGAATGCCACCATGCGCGATTTGCTTGGTGGAAAAGGTGCCGGACTCGGTGAAATGACACGCACTGGCGTCCCCGTGCCTCCTGGATTCACGATTACTACCGAAGCCTGTAACGCATACTACGACTACGGCAAAAAACTGCCCGATGGCTTGTGGGATCAGGCACTTACCGCCATGAGTGAAGTCGAGCGTACCGTGGGCCGCAAGTTTGGCGATCCCGCTAATCCGCTACTTGTCTCCGTTCGCTCAGGTGCCCGCGAATCAATGCCCGGCATGATGGACACCGTGCTCAACTTGGGGTTGAATACGGCCACCATCAAGGGATTGGCCGACCAGACCGGCAATCCGCGCTTTGCAGCCGATGCATATCGCCGTTTTGTACAGCTTTTTGGGAAAATTGTGCTGGGCGTGGATGGTGAAAAGCTCGAACATGTGATGAATCACACCAAGGGCAAAAACCGCACCGACAATGACCTCAGCACCGAAGAACTACAAGCGATTTCTGCTGAGTTCAAGAAAATCATCAAAGCAGATACCGGTCACGACTTCCCCGAAGATCCACATCAGCAGTTGCAGATGGCCATCATGGCGGTGTTCAACTCGTGGATGGGGCGCCGTGCCATTGACTATCGCCGCATCGAAAAGATTCCCGACAACATTGGGACGGGTGTCAACGTGCAGACCATGGTCTTCGGCAACATGGGTGACACGAGTGCCACCGGCGTGGCCTTTACGCGCAATCCGGCCACCGGCGAAAACGAGATGTTCGGTGAGTATCTGATCAACGCCCAAGGCGAAGACGTGGTCGCCGGTATCCGTACTCCGTTGGCGATTGCACAGATGGCCAAAGATTTGCCCACATCACACAATGAGTTCCTTGGGATTGCACGCAAACTCGAAGCACACTACAAAGATGTGCAGGACGTCGAGTTCACCATCGAGCGTGGTCGCTTGTGGATGCTCCAGACCCGCAACGGCAAGCGCACCGGCATGGCCGCCGTCCGCATCGCTGTGGACTTGGTCGAAGAAGGCGTCATCGACAAAAAGACGGCACTCGGACGCGTCAAACCCGAAATGCTCAACCAATTCCTCTTCCCCATCGTGGATGCAAAGGTAGCCGCAGGTACCGCCAAGTTGGCCACTGGATTGGCAGCCGGCCCTGGCGCTGCGAGTGGCAAAGTCTGCTTGGATCCCGATCGTGCCGCAGAGTGGGCCGAAAAGGGTGAAAAGGTGATTTTGGTCCGTACCGAAACCGCCCCCGAAGATTTCCACGGCATGGTGGCATCCGATGCCATCTTGACCGCACGTGGTGGGCTCACAAGCCATGCCGCCGTGGTTGCCCGCCAAATGGGGAAGTGCTGTGTGTGTGGTTGTGGCGACATTGACATCAACTACGCCAAAGGGGAATTCAAGGTCGGCGATATCACCGTCAAAGAAGGGGACTTCATCACTGTTGACGGTCATAGTGGTACCGTGTACAACGGTTCCATCAAGACCAGCGAATCCGAAGTCATCCAGGTGATTCGTGGTACGCTCAAACCCGAAGAATCAAAGTTGTACGGCTACTTCGCCAAGTTCCTCAGCTGGGCCGACGAAGTACGTACCCTCGGCGTGCGCGCCAATGCCGACACCCCCACCGATGCACGTGTTGCGCGCATGTTCGGAGCCCAGGGTATCGGGTTGTGCCGTACCGAGCACATGTTCTTCGAAGGTGACCGCATTGACGCCGTGCGACAGATGATCGTTGCGTCGTCACTCGCAGAGCGCAAAGCCGCCTTGGCCAAGATTGAGCCACTGCAGCAGAGCGACTTCGAGGGCTTGTTCACGGAGATGGATGGGTACCCAGTGACCATCCGTACCCTCGACCCACCGTTGCACGAATTCTTGCCTCATGGCGACGCCGAAATTGATGCGTTGGCACAAAAGATGGGCATCCCATCAGCCGAACTCAAGCGTACAGTGCACGCCTTGTCAGAAGCAAATCCCATGTTGGGCTTCCGTGGCTGCCGCTTGGGCATCGAATACCCGGAAATCACCGAGATGCAAGCACGCGCCATCTTCCGTGCCGTGGTGGCCGTCAAGAAGCGTGGCATCACCGTGTTGCCCGAAGTCATGATTCCGTTGGTCGGCGATGTCAGTGAGCTCAAAAAGCAAAAGGAAATCGTCAACCGCGTGGCTGCTGAAGTCAAAGCAGAAAGTGGCGTGGAATTCGAGTACCTGGTCGGAACCATGATCGAATTGCCCCGCGCTGCCTTGACTGCTAACAAGATTGCCGAAGAAGCCGAATTCTTCTCATTCGGTACCAACGACTTGACGCAGACCACCTTTGGCATGAGCCGCGACGACGCAGGGCGCTTCTTGCCCAAGTATGTCGAACAGAAGCTTCTGCCCGAAGACCCCTTCCAGGTCCTCGACCAAGAGGGTGTCGGTCAGCTGATTGAAATGGGCGTCAATCGTGGTCGCAGCACCCGCGCTAATCTCAAGACGGGTATCTGTGGTGAACATGGTGGCGAACCAGCGTCTGTCAAGTTCTGTCACCGCGCTGGCCTCAACTACGTCTCATGTAGCCCATATCGCGTGGTCATTGCTCGCTTGGCAGCTGCGCAAGCAGTCCTTGAAGGTGCCAAAAAGTAAACACTCCACCACACCAACACCCCCCCCTGCGCGTTGCGCAGGGGGGGGTGTTGCGATTGCTACTTGCCATTATCCCCACAAATATTGAATCACCTGATAGTACAGCGGGATACCAATTACGATGTTAAAAGGAAAGGTGACAACAAGTGCAGCGCCGAGATATAAACTCGCATTAGCTTCAGGGATGGCATGTCGGGCAATCGCCGGTAAAACGATATACGAAGCACTCGCTGCCAAAACCACAAGCAACAATGCGTCACCAGATGGCATGTGACTTACGTACGCCAATGCGCATGCAAGTGTGGCACTGAGCAATGGCATCACCATGCCGAACGGAATCAGACGCACAAATTCACCACCGAGCTCGCGTCCACGCCGTACCACGGTTAGCCCCATATCCAATAAGAAGAATGCCAAAATACCGTTAAAAATGGCACCAGTAAATGGTTCCATGATGCGCTTCCCATCCACACCCACAATCAGTCCAATCACTAAGCTCCCGAGGAGTAGGAGATTTGGACCCTCACGAAGCGCATTCACGATCAAGGGCCCAATGCGTGCTGTATCGGATCCAGCGTGTGCACGGCGAACCCGATGCGCCAATACAAGCGCCATGATAATTGCAGGTGATTCCATTAGAATCATAACTACCGTCATGTATGCGGCGTAGGATACCCCTTGCTGCTCAAGAAATTGCATGGCAGTAATAAAGGTAACTGCACTCACCGAACCATACGCAGCAGCAATAGTTACCGCATCAAACGGCGCAAAACGTTGCCGCAAATACTGATACGCCAGTAATGGCACCACCACGGCCAAGACTAAACCACAACCGACTGCAACCAACAGCGGCCAACCGACCGCACTCACAGAGAGTGCGACCCCACCCTTGAAGCCTTGTGAAAGCAGGAGGTACAACGAAAAAAAGTTTGCCATGGATGCAGAGATGGTCAAATCCGAACGTAATAACGCGATTACACAGCCCAGAAAAAAGAACAAGACGGGTGGATTGAGCAGATTATGAAATGCGTCCATGACACCTCAATCAAAACGGTTCCCCAATTATGTATTATATCGTATTCCGTGGATACCCTCACACACGGCATACGGAATGTGGACACACCATCATGGAAAAGCCATTTGAATCTTGTATAATATCGAAAGAACGCAGAGAAAGGACTGAGCGCATGTCATCGCCTCAAGGTCAAGTCACCCAAGTAGCATGTCCAAGTTGTCAAACGCCATTACGCGTACAAATCGTAAATATCATTGATGCAGATGCACAACCACAGCTCAAAAGTATACTTCTCGGTGGACGACTCAACACAGGTGCGTGTCCGAGTTGTGGCACACCAGTCGCCTTGGCTGCGCCACTCGTGTATCACGACATGGGCAAACAGTTCTGCTTCGTCCACATCCCACAGCAGCTGCTAGCGAGTGCAAATTCGACTGAAATCGAAAAGTTTGTCGGCAGTGTCACCAACATGCTGATGAACGCCCTGCCTGCCGAGGCACCGCGTGGCTATTTACTTGCACCACGCCGTTTCCTGACCATGCAGTCACTCATCGAAGCCGTGTTTGAAGGTGATGGGGTTACCAAGGAAATGCTCGACAATCAGCGCAAACGCGTTGAGATAATCAGTGCCATGCTCGAAGCCATGCAGCAAGGTGATCACGCACTCTTTGAAGTCGTCCAGAAGCACAGCGCAGACATGGATGAAGAATTCACGAGCACGTTAGCCGCTTTCCTCGACGCAAGTCAAATGAGTGGTGACCAGCAGGGGATTGCACTCCTCAGCCAGCTACAATCCAAATTGGCACAATTTGCCGGAGGTGAAGCCACATTTGCCTATGAGCAACTGATTGAACAACTGCTGAATGCGGAAGATGACACCGCACGGAAAACGATTATTGTGGCCAATCAAGATGTAGTAGATTACACCTTTTTCGACATCATCAAATCACGCATCGAACAAGCACAACATCAATCAGACGAGCAACGTGTGGCCGAACTGACGCACATTCAGGAGTATGTGGTCACAATCTACCAAGAGCTCCAAGCAGAGCTCGAACAAGCGTTTATCAACGCCGGCGAAACACTCGACGCTCTCTTTGTGGCTGAAGACCTCGATGCCGCATTACACGCACACGTGGCACAATTCGACGATGTCTTTATGAATCTCGTCGCCGGTCAAATCACCATGGCAGAACGTGCCGGTGACCAGGCAACCGTGGAACGATTAACCACGATTGCCACCCGCATCCCACTTATCAAAGAAGCTGCACTCAGCCCCGAAGACCGCGTGGTAAATGCACTGCTTGGTGCGGAAAATGCAACACGATACATTCGCGAGAATATTACTGATATTACCAGTGCCGTTGTCAAACGACTCAACGAAGTTGCCGAGGAATATACGACCAAAGGAAAAACAGAAGAGGCCGAGCGTGTGCGTCGCATCGCGCGTGAAGCAGGAGCAATGCTCTTTTAGATATGTCACGATACACGATACGTCCACTTAACAATGTCGCTGAATTCGACCACGTACTACGCTTCACCGCACGCATGGCGGTACAACAAGCGCCGTATCGTCCCTCCGCACCAGGAGATTTAGCATGGTGGCGCAGTGCAACACCAGACGATAGTGGCTTGTCACAACTCCACATTTGGCTCCGCGATGACACGATAGTGGCGTGGACATGGCAGGCTGATACCCAAGTCGATGTGTGCATTGACAGTAGTGACCCACAGATATGGTCGAGTGTTGTGGCGCACTATGCAACACACTCACCTGCGCTCGCCTTGTGGGCATTCGACCATCAAGCACAACGCACAGCGGCACTCGCTGCACATGGATTTGTTGCAAGTGATACCACACTCAATCTCAACGAAATCGCCACCGCACATGCACCTCTGTATGCATGCCCTACAGGTTGGCATGCGGAATCATTGCAGCGAGCAGACACCTCATCACGTGTCACTGCCCAGCATAGTGCCTTCCAATCAACCAAAATGACTGCAGCGCGTTACGAATTCATGCGCCAGCACCCGGGATACACACCGGCATGGGACATGGTCGCCAAACATGTGGATGGCCGGATAGATGCATTTTGCACGGTGTGGGTAGATGCGTGGAGTCAGACAGCCCTATTTGAGCCCGTGGGATGCCGTCAGGAACATCATCGCAAAGGAATCACACGTGGATTGATAAGCGCCACCTTGCAACGCCTGGCTCGCGCAGGAATTCCCACCGCCAACGTGATGAGCGATGGACGCCCAGATAATCCGGCGCAGTACCTCTACGAGGCATGTGGCTTTCGATGGGTGGATAAACTACGCATGTGGCAACGGGCAGGGTGATAGGCATCGTGGTATAATCAGAAAAGAAGAGAAGACTGGTGATTGGAGCCATCAATGAACCTCTGGCATGAATTAGACCCCGGTCCCAGCTGGCCCGAAGTCATCCATGTAGTGGTTGAGATCCCCAAGGGTTCACGAAACAAATACGAATTTCACAAGCGCACAGGGGCGTTCAAGCTCGACCGTGTGTTGTATTCAGCCGTGCACTACCCCGGTGATTATGGCTTCACACCACAGACGTTTTACGACGACGAAGACCCACTCGATGTCTTGGTAATGACCAATTTGCCGACGTTTACCGGTTGTATCGTCGAAGCTCGCCCTATCGGCATGTTCCGCATGCTGGACCGTGGCGAACACGACGACAAAATCTTGGCCGTTTTGCACTACGACCCGTTCTTCCAGGGATACACGGATTTCACACAACTACCGAGTCACTACATCCGCGAAGTCGAACACTTCTTCACCGTGTACAAAGACTTAGAAGGTGGACGTGTGGAACCACTGGGTTGGGAAAATGCAGAAGTCGCCAAAGAACGCGTCCGCTATGCAGTCAATCGCTACTGGGACATGCGTGCAGGACGTGTCGCAAAATCGTCACACGGCATGTGAGGTGACTCCTGACGCATCCATCCGCATCTGAACACGACCAGCGGACGGCATATTCAGCAGGTGGGATAATCTACCGTGTGCTCCCGCAACACATCGAAATCGCCATGATTTCTACTCACAACGGCAAACGTTGGGGGTTGCCCAAGGGGCATGTCCGTCGTGGTGAAACCGCAGAAGCCGCTGCGGAACGTGAAATTGCCGAAGAAACTGGGTTGCACGGTGTCGTGGAACGACATCTCACGACTATCGAATACTGGTTTCGCGTGCACACGCTCCGCATCCACAAATACGTTGACATCTTTCTTGTACGCTATCAGCACGGTATGATTACCCCGCAGCAAAGCGAAGTAGATGATGCCCGCTGGATTCCACTCCACGAGGCACTCCAACGAGTCAGCTTCCAGCGTGAACGTGACGCCTTGATTATGGCTGCCACACTGCTGAATTCCACTACCAAACAATAGAACGGGGGGGGGCGTGCAATGCACGCCCCCCCCCGTAGCACTCTTTCCGCTTAGTCAACTGTGCTTCCACCACGTAGTGTGGCACCCAGCAAATCGCGATTTAAGCGCGAAATAAAGTGCAAGCCGATTTCTTTGGGGCACGCAGCCGAACATTCACCAATATTCGTGCATCCACCAAACCCTTCAGCATCCATCTGCGCCACCATGTTCAAGACACGACGCTGGCGTTCAGGCTGACCCTGTGGCATCAAACTGAGATGGCTGACTTTGGCCGCAGTAAAGAGCATGGCAGAGGCATTGGGACAGGCAGCAACACAGGCCGCACACCCAATACACTGAGCCGCATCAAAGGCCATATCCGCATTGTCTTTGGCAACTGGCGTGGCGTTTGCGTCAGGGGCACTCCCCGTGTTTGCTGAAATGAAGCCACCAGCTTGGATGATGCGATCAAACGACCCTCGATCCACGACCAGGTCTCGCAACACTGGAAAGGCCTTGGCACGCCACGGTTCCACGGTAATCGTGTCGCCATCCTTGAATTTGCGCATGTGCAACTGACAGGTCGTGGTGGCAATTTGGCCACCGTGCGGCACTCCGTTGATAACCACACCACACGATCCACAAATACCCTCACGACAGTCGTGATCGAATGCAACCGGCTCTTCACCTTTGGCAATGAGTTGCTGATTGAGAATATCGAGCATCTCCAAGAACGACATGTCTGGTGACACATGATCGACTTGGTATTTCACCATTGTTCCCTTGCTGGCAGTGTTCTTTTGGCGCCAGACATTGACGGTCAACTTCATCGTCTACTCCATTCACACTACTTGTAGCTACGCTGCGCCAATTTGATATTCTCAAAGATGAGCGCTTCACGATGCAAAATGGCCGTGCTCGGATTCCCGCTATGCTCCCAAGCCGCCACGTAACAGTACTCATCATCGTTACGCAACGCTTCACCATCAGATGTCTGGCTTTCCTCACGGAAATGGCCACCACAGGATTCAGCACGGTTGAGCGCATCGAGGCACATCAACTCCGCCAACTCGATGAAGTCGGCAACACGGCCAGCCTTTTCGAGCTCTTGGTTGAGTTCATCGCCACTGCCGAGGACGCGCACATCGCTCCAGAATTGCTGACGCAATTCGGGGATGCGCTGTAACGCATAGCGTAAACCGGCATCCGTGCGCGACATCCCACAGTATTCCCACATGATTTTACCAAGTTCACGGTGGAACGAATCAACCGAACGTGTTCCTTTGATGTTGAGAATACGCTGATTGAAATCGGTAACCTGTTGCACGGCTTCTTGTACTGCAGGATGCGTGCCATCCACTTTGTTGAGTCCACCTTGTGCAAGGTAGTTGCTGATAGTAGCCGGCAACACAAAATAGCCGTCTGCTAATCCTTGCATCAGCGCACTCGCACCCAAGCGGTTCGCACCGTGGTCTGAGAAGTTGGCTTCACCACCCACAAATAATCCGGGAATGGTGGACATCAAGTTGTAGTCAACCCACAAACCACCCATGGTGTAGTGCACCGCGGGATAGATACGCATTGGTCCTTTGTAGGGGTTTTCACCGGTAATACGCTCGTACATGTCGAACAAATTACCGTACTTCTCGCGAATGGTGGCTTCACCCAAGCGCTTGATGGCATCTGTAAAGTCCAAATAGACACCCAAACCACCAGGGCCAACACCACGTCCTTCATCGCACACCGCCTTGGCCGCCCGTGACGAGATATCGCGTGGTGCCAAGTTACCGAAACTCGGATAACGACGCTCCAGATAGTAGTCGCGCTCGTTTTCGGGAATCTTGTCGGGTGAGCGTGTGTCACCCGGCTTCACCGGGACCCAGACGCGGCCATCGTTGCGCAACGATTCCGACATCAACGTCAACTTGGACTGATGATCACCACTCACCGGAATACAGGTCGGGTGAATTTGCGTATAGCAGGGGTTCGCAAAAAACGCCCCACGTTTGTGCGCACGCCACGTGGCGGATGTATTACACCCTTTGGCATTCGTTGACAAGTAAAAGACGTTGCTGTAGCCGCCTGTTGCCAATACCACCGCATCACCGAGGTGATATTCGATCGTGCCATTGACCATGTCGCGAGTCACAATCCCACGCGCACGTCCATCAATCACAATTAAATCGAGCATTTCGGTGCGTTCGTTCAAATCCACGTTGCCTTCGGCTACCTGTCGGCTCAACGACTGGTATGCACCGAGGAGCAACTGCTGACCTGTTTGACCACGTGCATAGAACGTGCGTGATACTTGTGCCCCACCAAATGAACGGTTGTCGAGGTACCCGCTATACTCACGTGCAAACGGTACCCCTTGGGCCACACACTGATCAATGATGTTGACACTCAACTCGGCCAAGCGATAGACGTTGGCTTCACGGGCGCGGAAATCCCCACCCTTGATGGTGTCATAAAAGAGGCGATACACGCTGTCACCGTCGTTGCGGTAATTCTTGGCAGCATTGATGCCACCCTGTGCTGCAATGCTGTGGGCACGACGCGCACTATCCTGATAACAGAACGCTTTCACACGGTATCCCATCTCTGCCATGGTTGCTGCAGCCGCGCCACCCGCGAGCCCAGTCCCCACCACAATCACCGTGTATTTGCGACGATTGGCTGGATTAATGAGCTTCATGTCAAACTTATGCTTTTCCCACTTCTGCTCGATGGGTCCAGCTGGAATCTTGGCGTCTAAACGGCTGTCAGTGTAGACGACAGAGCTCCGCACATCTACTGATGGCTTCGTATCGGTTGTCATTGTATCCACTCCACATCTGCTACGATGCTATTTGATAATCCCCAACAAAACGACCACGGGAATCGTTGCAAAGCCCACAAACAACCCGACACCAGACAAGACGGCTACCATACGAAAGAGTTTGTCGTAGCGACGGTTGTTAAGTCCGAGCGTCTGTGTAGCACTCCATACTCCGTGATAGAGATGTGTTCCTAGCGCAGCAACCGCCACAAGATAGACAACAGCGGCCCACGGTTGTGCGGTGAAGCCATAGACCAAATTGTGGTACGGTTCACCTTCGATGAATTGCGGATGTGCACTCCCCACGGTGAAATGCAACAAGTGGTAAATCACAAAAAAGAAGATGGCTGTACCACCCCAGCGCAACGTCAGCGACGCAAAGCTCGCCTGTTTGCGACGGACTTTCTGGTAGGCCACAGGACGACCCGCATTGTCAATACGCGTGAGTTGGATGGCAGCCACCACGTGCGCCACCACCGATCCCAACAAGACGATGCGAATCAACCAGAGCAATGTACCTGCAGGTAACGCGGGCTCACCAACCACGCGTAAAAAATGCGAATACGCATTAAACCCTTCAGGACCCTCGAACACTTTGAGGTTCCCAATCATGTGTACGATGACAAATCCGTACAGGATGATCCCCGTAACCGCCATGATGGCTTTTTTGCCAATCGTTGAACGATACAGAGCCGTTGCAGCCGCCATATTACATCCTTCTTTTGCGTCGCCCCACGATGGGCTTACGATAAAGCGTCTGCGATTATACCCGAAAACCGTCAGTCTGTCGAATCAACTACACGGAATTGTGCCATGCACTGGCGGGATTTGTCTGCTATGGTATGCTAGCGTTATGAAGCATCATAATACGCTGATATACGCGCTCTGCACCATACTCTGCGTGACCATGATTGTGACCACACGCATCGAACAACGCACTACCAAATCAATTACCCTCCCAGCCGATACGCCGGTCACGACCACCAATCCCAAGGCTGCCGTCCATACACGCTTGACGGGAGTGGCCGACCATACCTATGTCACTACACAACTCGATTTGGTGGCAGAGTTGGGCACGCCCTGGATTATCGAACTCTTTCCGTGGGCGTACGCACAACCCCGCTCTGCATACGGATACGACTGGAGTGGCTTTGATGTGGTCATTGATCATGCCCACGCACGTGGGCTCCGCATCATCGCACGCCTCGACATCGTGCCCCAATGGGCGCGTGCCCGTGGCAGTAGCGACAGACTCCTGCTCCCACACAGGTACAACGCCTATCGTGACTACGTGGTCGCATTCGTCACACGCTACCAGCATCGAGGGGTATCGCATATCATCATCTGGAATGAACCGAATCTGCGCTTTGAATGGGGCGGACGAGCACCCGACCCAGAGGCATATGCGCAGCTCATGGCAACCGTCTACCCGGCAGTGAAAGCAGTCGCCCCCACAGTCACCGTCATTGCCGGTGCACTCTCACCGGGTCCCACATTAGGCGACAACGGCGAAGTGCGCATCAGTGATCGTGAATACGCAGAACGTTTTTTGGTAGCAGGTGGTGGAGCGTTCATGGATGCATGGGGGGTACACGCGTACGGTGGTCAATCTGCGGCAAACGCGCCCCCCTCATGGGATGTGGTAAACATCCGCAGGACGGAGTTGGTGCATGCGCAAATTAGCCGTTATGTCGATGTACCAATCTATGTCACCGAAGGAGGCTGGAATGATGCGAGCCGTTGGGAACTGGCAGTAACTCCAGCCCAACGTATCCACTGGAGTATTGATGCATATGCATTGGCCGTAGCGTGGCCGTGGGCACACACGTTCGCCCTGTGGCAATTTGGACTCCCTACACCGACCCGCACATACCATGACGGCTGGAATCTCGTTGCCGCAGATGGCACGCCACGTGCCATCTACAGCGAGCTGCAACGTGCGCTCGGGGGTGCTCCGCGTTAAACCACACTACCCGTTATTCTTTGACCCAAAAAACTTCTGCTTCGTCGTCGAAATCATCGCCGTCCCACGTCTCAATCACTGCCTCTTCATCGAGTGGAACCGCTACTGTGGTCTGTGGATCAGGCAACGACTGGCGGCGCTTCTTTGGTTTGGGGTCGTTGGGATCACGTTCGACACGCCCACGGAACACAATTTTGATGGGAGTCCCAATATACCCAAACTTTTCACGCAACTTGTTTTCCAGATAACGTGCATATCCCCAGTGAATCATCTGGGCGTCGTTGGCAAAAAACAGAAAGACAGGAGGATTAATTTGTGGTTGTGTCGCATAGTAAATCCGCAAATGCGCACCCACTTTAATAGACGTGGGCGGGTGGTCGTAGAGTGCCTGGCGCAACAAGGCATTGAGTTGCGACGTAGCCACGCGTTTGCGACGTTCCACTGCAACTTTCAACGCCGTCGGTAACACCTGGTCTACGCGTTGACCAGTCTTTGCTGAAATGAAAATCAACGGTGCATATGGAATAAACTTAAATGCATCTCGTACCCCGCGTGTGAACGCGTTAAATGTAGTGTCGTCTTTAATGATAAGGTCCCATTTGTTGACCAATATCACCACACCCTTGAGCTGCTCGAGGATCATCCCCGCAATATGGGTGTCTTGCGCGGTAACACCCTCCTCGGCGTCAATCAACAATACGGCCACATCGGCACGTTCGATGGCACGCATTGTACGCAACACACTGTGTTTCTCAACACCCGGCTCAACACGGCCACGACGGCGTACACCTGCTGTATCAATCAGCATGGCAGCTTCGCCATCAATGGTGATTGGCGTATCAATGGCATCACGCGTGGTCCCCGGAACCGATGAGACCACACTGCGCTCACTGCCAACGAGCCGATTAAGCAACGACGATTTGCCTACATTGGGGCGCCCGACCAAGGCGATACGCACCGTTTCGTCGGTCTCTTGATCTGCAAGTGCCGGCATCAATGCGGTTACTGCGTCGAGCACATCGCCCGTACCGATTCCGTGATATGCGCTCATCGGGATGGGGTGGCCGAGATTTAATGCATAGAATTCAACCGCGTCGAGATTACGAGCCAAACTATCCGATTTGTTGGCTGTCAGAATAATCGGCTTGTTGGAACGACGCAACATGACTGCTACTTCATCATCGGCAGCCGTAATACCGGCCATGATATCCACCACAAAAATGATGATGTCGGCTTCTTCGAGGGCTATTTTGACTTGGGCACGTACCTGGCGCGCAATCTCAATTTGCGGTGTCCCCGTGGTTAAATCGTCGTGTTCAAATAGGAGACCTGCGGTATCCACCACCGTAAATATGCGCCCATTCCACTCACATTCGCCGTAAAGACGGTCGCGGGTTGTCCCCGGCAAATCTTCGACGATTGCTTTGCGCTGACCAATCAGACGATTAAAAAACGTTGACTTCCCCACATTGGGGCGGCCAACGATTGCCACAATCGGTTTCATTGTTATCCCTTTACATCGGCACGTGCTAGCGCCTTGACGTAGCGCACTACATCATCAGGTTCACCCGCCATCATCACTGCCACACCACTCGCCTCTGCAATGTCAGCGAGAGTCATATTATCAATTGTTCGCTCGCCTTTGTGATCAAACATGACCCGTGGCAACAAGGCGCGCGTGACCCCTGCCTGTTGGAGCACGGGAATCACATCTTGTCCCATCAACAGTCCTGACACGGTGACTGTTTCACCGAAAAACTGATTGACCACGGGCAACAGCGTGACCTGCAGGTTAGTAATCCGATTCAGTCGCTCAACAATGGTTGTCAAGGTCGGAGCAATCAATGTGCCACACACGATGGCGAGATGACGCGACACCGGCAAGGCACTGGGCAGGCGACGTTGCGCTTTGGCCCATCCATCCAAGAAATCACGTGTCATGCCGACACCATTCGAGTACTGTGGCATGTCGGCATACCGATCAGCAGGCGGCACCGGTTGATTGCTCAGCAAGTAGAACTCATCTGATGGATGCACCAGGGCAGTGCCATATTCAGTCAAAAAGCGAGCTTGATAGGTTTCGATGATGGCCACCACACGCGCTGCTTCGTCTGCAGTATAGACACGCATAGGCACATCTGTTGCTGCCCCAAGCCGTGAACAGAAACCGAGATCTTCTGCTTTAATGGCCTGATCCCACAACGGCTGGCGCTCCCAGTTCGCATCAATCCAATCGGGTGTTTCATGGATTTCGATAGCGGTACGAATACTTTGCGGGCGCTTGCCCTCGAAACGATACTTGGTCAAGCCGACAGGCACCACGGCAATGGACTGCACCACCGGATACAGTGCAGCCAAATCCCGAATGCTCTGATGGAGGAGCTGACCGTCATTGATGTCGGGCATGGCCACAATTTGGGCATGCACACTGATGCCCATACTGCCGAGTCGCTGTATCTGCTCGCGCACATCGGGGACGTCCACTTTACCCAGCAGGACAGCCCGTGCCGCACGGTCGGTGGCATGCACGGAAATATATTGTGGCGACAAGCGCTGTGTATCGATACGATGCCAATCATCTTCGTTAAGATTGGTAAAGGTCACAAAATTTCCATACAGAAACCCTAACCGATAATCATCGTCCTTGAGATAGAGGGTTTTGCGCAGTCCCTTGGGCATTTGCGTCAGAAAACAAAAGGGGCATTTGTTGTTGCAGGTGCGCAGACGATCAAAGAGGGGCTCAGTGAATTCTATACCCAGATCGTCGTCGTCGTCCTTCTCGATTTCGTAAATGAATGATTCACCTGCACGCACGACTTCAAGCTCGACGAGCTCATTTGCAATCAAAAAGCGATAATCAATGGCATCACGCAGGCGTTGCCCGTTGACGGCTACGACCAAATCACCGACTTGTAAGCCGGCCGCTACCCCTGTACCGTTCGGTGTGAGCTCTGCAATCTCGCCACCTTGGCCAGTTATTTTTTGTAAATCGGGTTGGTATTCCATCGCCTACATGTTCACTATGCTATACTTATCTTCGGTATTATACCACGTTGGCGTCAGCGAGGGAGGAAACGTCGTGCGCGCCTTGTATCTCGGCTTTTGTGCAACGACGTTGTTGCTCGCATTTTTTGGCAAAACCACACCCATTACCAGCCTCTTTACGACCACATCGAGTGCGTTCGTGGCTCCCTATCTTGCGCAACCGAGCGGATACATCAGACCACACATTGCCAAAATAGTTGAGCAAAAACAGCTCTATCTCCTCACTCTGGCACAACGCCACAATCACGCACAGAGTACACACATCAGCGACCATGAATTTGCTGCAATAATGGTCACCATCCTTTATACCGAGCATTTGGGTTGGCTCGAAGACGTGATGCCCTCGATACGACCGGTCACCCCCGTCTACCAAGAAGCTCAAGCCGTCAGCAACGAATACCTGGGCACCAACTTTAGTGTGTGGCCAGCCAATCTGCGTCCGTCCGTGGTAGACGAAATCCTCTCCGACGAGATTCCCCAGGTAGGGCGTGCCGATCTCGCATTGTTGATCCCGCACAGCCTACAACGACCCGAGCATGCCAATCAACTCGCCCGCACCACCGATACTGCACTCGCACTTCTCGCAGCGAATCTCGAGCGTGGCATTATTCGTGCCCAACACGAGCATGTGCCGATTACATGGAAAACGTTACTGGCCTGGCACAACGCCGGCATCGTAGACCCGATACAGATGGCACAGAACCGCTCCCTGCAACATTACTTGCAACGAGCCATCGTCTACCACGAGCCCGCATTGGCACTCTACCGCACCGACATTCTGTGCATCAACCCCCTCTACGCCCACAACGCACCAACTGTGCCTGATACGCACTAAAAAACGACCGTTCGGTGCGTACACCGAACGGTCGTCAACGAGGCATGGATTACTTGGCGCTATGACGACGTGCCTGCCAATACTCATACACCATTGGCAAGACTGAAATAATCACAATCGCCAAAGCGACAAGTTCAAAGTTTTCCTGTACAAACGGCAAATTGCCAAAGAAGTAGCCAGACCAGATGAACAACGTGGTCCACAGAATCCCACCACCGATGTTGTAGGTCACAAAAACTTTGTAGTCCATGTTGGCCATACCCGCCACAAACGGCGCAAAGGTACGCACGATTGGTGTGAACCGCGCCAACACGATCATCTTGGCACCATGTTTGGCATAAAACTCCGTGGTACGATCGATGTGTTCTTTCTTGACGAATGGCAGATTCCAATCGAGAATGCGCATCCCCACCCGTTGCCCGATGGCGTAGTTGACCGAGTCGCCCAGAATTGCAGCGATGGTCAGAATCACGTACAGCAGCAAGGGGTTGAGCCCGGCGCTTGGATCAGCAGCAATGGCCCCTGTGGCAAACAAGAGGGAATCCCCGGGCAGAAAGGGCGTCACTACCAGACCCGTTTCACAGAAAATAATCAGAAACAAGATGGCATTAGTCCACCAGCCGTACGCAGCGGTGATTTCCTTGAGCGACTCATCAATGTGGAGCACAAACGACAAAAACCAACTAATCCACTCCATGAAACTCCCTTTCTAAGCTTCCCAAGGGCGATAGTCATACGTTTGATGACGGAAGTACGTGTTATACAGCTCGGCATAGTGACCACCTGCGGCCAACAGTGCCTCATGATTGCCCTCTTCGATGATATCACCATTTTTGAGTACCAAAATACGATTCGCTGTACGCACCGTCGAGAGTCGGTGGGCAATCACAATGCTCGTACGTCCTGCCATCACCACATCGAGCCCTTCCTGGATTTGGTGCTCGGTGAACGGGTCAATGCTTGCAGTGGCTTCGTCGAGGAAAAAGATGGACGGATTACGGAGCAAAACGCGTGCGAGTGCGACAAGCTGACGCTGCCCGAGAGAGAGCCGGCTACCACGCTCACCAACATCACTCTGCAAGCCATCCGGCAAGTCGTTGATCCAATCACCATGATCGAGTGATTGTGCGGCACGTAACACATCGTCGTCGCTCGCTTCGGGACGACCATAACGAATGTTTTCCATCACCGACCCCGAAAACAGAAATGGAACTTGTGGCACTAAACCGGTGTGACGGCGGTAGTCAGCCAAATCGAGCTCACGAATGTCCTGACCATCAACGATGATGCGCCCACTCTGGAACTCGTAGAAGCGCAAAAGCAACTTGATGAGGCTCGATTTTCCTGCACCCGTATGCCCTACAATGGCAATTTTTTCACCCGATTTGATGTGGAGATTGAACTCACGGAGCACCACACTTTCCGGGTTATAGGCGAATGTGACCTGTTCGAAGACCACGTCACCGTGCATGTCGTGTACCGGCAAGTTGTTGCGTTGCACCACACGCGATTCGGCATCCATTAACGCAAAGACGCGCTCGCTTGCGGCGAGTCCTAACTGAAACTGGCTCCAGAACGATGCGATACTCGTGAGCGGAAAAAAGAACAATGCCACACTCTGAATGAAGAGATACCAACTCCCCGGCGAAAGTGATTCCGGTGTGGTAATGGCGATTTGCCCACCCACATAGACGATAATCACAAGTGCCAAACCAGAAATAATGTTGAGCACAGGCCAAATCGAACCAAAGATGATGCTTTGGCGCACCTTGATGCCATACTGCATCATGTTTGTTTCCATGAACTCACGGTAGATGTTTGCCTCGCGCCGGAAACTTTTGGCGACGCCAATACCACTTACCGTTTCGGAGACGGCACTATTGACCAAGGCACTTGCACGCTGTGACTGTTGCGTGGCAGCACGTGCCACCCGCCGAAAAACGAGCGCCGCCAAAATAACCAGCGGCGATACCGCCAAGGTAATCCAGGCCAATGTGGTGTTAACGAAAAAGAGCGATACCGTGACAACAAACACCAACAAGACTTGACTCAGGAGCTCGATGGTGAGCGTTACCACCGATGAGAAATCTTGGGTATCAGAAAGCACGCGACTGACCACTTTGCCAGAAGCAAACTGGTCATAGAACGACATGTCACGTGCCACCACTGCATTCATGGCATCTTGGCGCACCTTGAGCACCACATCACCCACAGCGATGGCTGTGTAGCGTTGGCGGACATAGTTGACCACCCAGCCGAGCACACCCAACACGGTGATAACTGCGGCCCACAACAACGTGGTCATGGTATCGCCACCTTGTGCGATTTCATCCACACCACGTGAAATCAGCATGGCTGATAAAGAAGGAAAACCAGCCCCAATCGAGGTAACCAATACCACCAACAGCATGACACGCAAGTGGGGACGGAAGTAGGCGGTGATACGCTTGATAAGCACACCGTCGCTATATTGACGGTCGTACGCTTCGGCGTCTAACCCGTCGAGCACAAAACCCATGATTATTCTCCTCGATTACGCCATCGTTGGGGCGTGATCGTCACGCACAAAAATACGACGGTATGACTCACTTTTCACCAAAAGTTCTTCGTGTGTACCCTGTGCTTCGATACGACCACGGCGTACCACTACAATCCGATCGGCCCAGCGAATTTGTGCTAACCGATGCGTAATCAGGAGCGTAGTACGCCCCTTGAGCACTTCGTGCATGGCGCGCTGGATTTGGTCTTCGGTAGCACTATCAATGGCACTCGTCGAATCGTCGAGAATCAAAATACGCGGATCGGTCAAAAACGCACGTGCAATGGCGATACGCTGTCGCTGTCCACCCGACAGCGTGACACCACGTTCACCAACCACCGTGTCGTATCCGTCTGGGAACGAACAGATGAAGTCGTGCGCCTGTGCTTGTTTGGCAGCCCACTCAATTTGTGTGCGTGGCACTTCGCCACGTGCACCGAACGCAATATTCTCAGCAATTGTCTTGGAAAACAAGAACACGTCCTGCTCAATCATCGAGATTTGCGAGCGGAGCGAATCAAGGTTCCAACGTTTTACATCAACGCCATCAATGCTGACACTCCCCGCTGTGGCGTCGTAGGTACGATTCACCAACCGCGTCAAAGTGGTCTTGCCCGAACCTGTCTGCCCTACAATCGCAATCGTTTCACCAGCATTGGCGGTAAAACTGACATCCGTCAAAATGGTACCGTCGGCATAGCCAAACGTCACATCCTTGAACTCGATTTCACCACGTACCTGATGTGACTCCCCTTGTGGGTTCTCATCCATTTCGGTTTCCGTGTTGATGATGCCCAATATACGATTGGCACCTGCCAAACCAAACTGCACCAAGGCAAACATGAAGAGCGATATAAAGGTGGGAAACTGGAACAATGTGACCAAAGAGAGGAACGCAATCATCTGGGCAGTGGAAATGACGCCGATGCTTTGCATCCAAACCGCATACCCGAATGAAATCCCAATCATTAATCCATAATAAAGCGCAGGCAAATACCGTGCTTGGATTTCGCCTTCTTGGACAAATAAGTCACGGTAGCGCTTGGCCACCGCGTAGAATCGTGCAACTTCGAATTCTTCACGCGCGGTTGATTTGACCACCTCAATGCCTTGAATGGCTTCGTTGAGGCGCGCACTCACCTGCCCGTATTGACCACGCAACATACCAGCGACTGGCCCTAGCTGGCGATTATAGCTCATCAGCCCCCAAATCAACGCAAACACGAATAATACGGGCACCGGGAGCATTTGCCAACTCAAAAATGCAATGGCGACCAACGGTGAAATAATCTGTGTGGTCGCTTCGATAATCAGACTAATTCCCGGTGAAATCATCAAATTAAGCTGCGAAACATCACCCGTGGCAGCCGCCATCAAATCACCCACACGTTGGCGGTTATGAAATGTCTGACTTTTACCCAATAGACTGATGTAGAGCTCCTCGCGGGCATCACGTTCGAGCCGTGATGCGAGGAATTCGCGAATCACCGTGTTGATCATGTCAACAATGGCAAAAAGTGCACGGATGGCTAGCAATCCAAGTGCGGCCGTCGCCAACGCAGCCAGTGTGCCACGTTGCTCGATGACCTCGTACGCCTGTTGAATCTGGAAAGACGTATACGTGAACGCAGAAATCGCAAAAATCGCAAGAATGATAAATCCGATGGCCAAATGCGGATATCGCATTACATGCGAGAGCACCCATCGCACCGATGAGCGCCGATCGTAGGGGTATTCATTCCCCGTGCGGAATTCTCGTAGCACACCTGCTCCTCTCATAGACTATCCCTACATGTTCTCAAGTAGCGATGCACTACTCCCCTACTGTAGCACTTGCGACTCTCGTTAGTGAATTGTACCACAATCACTACCAAATATTGCCTTGTTACGACAAAAAAGAGGAGTGGGTGAGAGCTAACGCTCTCACCCACCTGTTGAAGTAACCGGGTTGCCCCGGGAGGATTAGGGGGCGACGTGAAGCGATTGTACTTCTTGCGATGTACCGTGATGACCGTCGCATTCATCACCTGATGTCTGTACTATACCACAGACATTGTGATGAAATATAAGAATTGCATAAGAATCAGCTGATATAAGCCATATCATCATATTTTCATCATTTCAACACAAACGCTCACTTGTGAAATAATCTGCAAATAGACCGGGGATGACAACGAGCAACGATACCGACGTAGGGATCGCACAACTCAATACGCCTGGTAATCGAAGCCGTGAATCATACCACGGGCGGTATCACCACGCAGCCAAATATCGAGAATCTGTCCAGAAATTGCAGTTGGTGGTGGAATTTCGGGCATCTGACTACGCTCAAACCAGCGTGCATCCGATAATTCTTCGGCATCCATGGCAATATCACCAGATTTGTACTGTGCTAAAAAGCCAACCATGACTTGATGCGGGAACGGCCAACACTGGCTACCCACATAGCGGATCTGTGTGACCTCGACACCCACTTCCTCACGCACTTCACGTGCCACACAGGCTTCGAAACTCTCCCCTGGTTCTGCAAAGCCGGCCACCAAACTATAGCGATTCCCCCAACCGACTTTGGTAGTCAACAAGACACGGTCACCGTCATGAATCAAGACGATGATGGCAGGACTGACTGGCGGAAAGACTTCGTGTTTACAGGGATCACAGCGTAATCCCCACGTGTTTGGGATAGCACGATAGGGGGCACCACATCGACTACAAAAACGGGTGAGCGTGCGGAACTCCACCAATTGTTTGGCATAGCTCGCTGCCATGACCACTTCTTGGCGCACATCTTGCATGTTCATCATGGCGCGTAAATTGACCGTCTGCAACCCTTCAGAGAGCTCACAGTCTGCAGCAACGACGGCAGCATGGACTGCAATCTGCCCCTGCTGCCCCAACGGGAAGTGTTGCTGAATAGCTATGCTGTGTGGCGCGTGTGCATTACCGGCTAACGGCTGTGTGGGCGCTTGCACATCCACGACGAATTCTTCACCACGCAACACGTACCAGACGTGCGTGTTGGCAGTGGGCAACTGTGGTGGATAACAACGAATAAATGCTTCCATGTGATACCCCTTTGGTACTAGACGGCGCTGTCGTCACCTGGGCGATTAAACCAGCGAAAGAAAATAACAGTCAACACGACAAAATAAACCAAACCTCCGGGCAACCACATCAGGAGTCCGGCCAATTCTTGATCCACCTGTGCTGACATTCCCCATGGCCGCGATACTGCATCATACGCTGGGTAAATGATATACCCAGCAAATGTCAACAATGCCCCGATAATCGTGGGTGGCAACGACATGAAAAAGAGATAGAGCATCAGCACTCCTGGCGTCGAACGCGGGAGCTCGGGCTGTTTACTAAAGACGGGCCACCACGACAGAATTGCCCCCAACGTAAACATGATGTGTTCGAGTGCGTGGGTATTCGTGTCGCGCACCGCGAGGTCGTAGTTGGCTGGCACATGCCATCCCACAAAGATAATGTTGAAGATAAAAAATGCACAGATTGGATGCACAATGGCTCGTACCAATGCTAACACACTCTGATTTTGCAACGCAAGTGAGGCGAGTGCAGGGGGAATACTCAGAATGACCAAGGGTGGCACGAGAATTATCAGAATCAGATGCTGAATCATGTGCATTGACAACGACACCAACGATAACGTGTCAATGGGAGACACCAATGCCACAAAAAGCAATACCATGGCCAACATATAACGATTACGCATCAACGGTGTTGCCA
The DNA here is from genome assembly GCA_964569955.1 of uncultured Klebsiella sp. Lineage (GTDB taxonomy): Bacteria > Chloroflexota > Chloroflexia > Chloroflexales > Roseiflexaceae > UBA965. The sequence goes on from CAZMWB010000002.1 coordinate 132,398, forward strand.
CTGGCACACCCCAACGCTCTGCAAGCGGTCCCGTCATCAGCTGATACCCGAGTGAGAGCACGAGTAACGCAACCAGGATACGGATATCGAAGTTCCACGTATAGAGATTCATGATGCCCCCAGTGACGCAATCCACTGCATCATTATAAACAGTTTCAAAACAATAAGCGCGCGTCACAGGCATGCTGTGACGCGCGCAACCGACGTATGACTAACCGGCGATGCCCACATGATGCGAAAAGAGCACCAAGAATCCTAGTACCATGCTCACCGCAAAGGTGAATGGCACTATAAACACAAACTGGAAGATGCGTGCATCGCCACGCAAGTGCATGAAATACAATACAACGCCGATTCCCTTGGCAAACATCAAGATAAAGAGCAAGGTCAAAAATGTGACATGCCCAAATAAGTCACGGTAGACGAAGGCTGCAACTTCAGCAGCAGTAACGACTGCAAGGACACCACCAACCTGCCAATAAAAACCGGTACCATGTGCTTCATGGTGTTCTTCATGGTGTGTCACGGCTGAATCATGGTCTGCCATGTGTCCCTCCTATTAGATGAGGTAAATCAACGTAAAGATTGCTACCCATACCAAGTCCACGAAGTGCCAGTAAAGACCACCGAGTTCGATGTCCATTGGATTCTCGGGGGATTCAGGAAAGCGCGACACTTTGACGTAGATAGCGATGAGCCAAATAATGCCGATGGTGACGTGCAAGCCGTGGAAACCGGTCATGACAAAGAACGTTACCCCGAAGAGGCTGGGCACGAGCGCCGTGGCATGTTCGCCGGCTTCTTTGAGGCGCACGATGGATGGATCAAGATTCAGTGCCGTCAAGGCCTTGTGTGCTTCGTGACTCAAGTGCATTTCAAAGGCGGGGGCCAGTTTCAACCCCTCATGGTAGAGATGGATGAACTCGTAAATCTGACCGCCCACAAATGATGCGCCCAACAAAATGGTCGCCAACTGCCAGATACGGAAACGCTTCCAGTCGCGTGCTTTGGAGGCAGCAAGAGCCAACACCATCGTCAACGAGCTGGCCAGCAACAGGGTGGCAAGCACAGTGGTCAATTCGATGGCCAGATAGCCGAGACGTGGATCGAGCAACTCGAGTGCACCAACACTCGACAACGTGTTGCTGGTGCGTGCATAAAAAATGAGATGTGTCACGATTAACGTGGCAAAAAACAACGTTTCAGAACCGATAAACGCCCATAGTCCGAGTTTACGACTATCAACACCCATCGAGCCCACTAGTGGTTTTTGATGCGCTTCGCCGTGATGCGCCTGACCCGCAGAACTACTCATGTATCCTCCTCATGCAAGCGGGTACGATAACGGATGCTACCGTACCCGACAACGCTGTATGCATCTAGTGATGACCCAGATAGGGCGAATCGCGCCGTGAATCGAGCACCCACCCGCGGATTGCGTAGAAGACCATGACAATCCCAATGGCCACAAAAACGTACGCTGCGGTACGTGTTGGCAAACCAAGAATGGCTTGATTGATGTAGATGAACCCGAGTGCTGCAACCGTCAAACCGGCTGAAAGGACCATGGGCATGAACGTCAACGTGGGCATGTGGATTTCTTTGGCGCCTGGGCTGTCTTCGTGTGAGTATTCGTAGCGAATCTGTGACGGTGCACTCTTTTCACCATGATGATCGTCGGCGGTCGTGTGCGGGTATTTGGCATCCCACAATGGACGGCGACTCGTGACATGCGGAATGTGCAAGAAGTTGTATGACGGTGGGGGTGATGGAACAACCCATTCTAGCGTTGCCGCATCCCACGGATCGTTGCTCGCCACTTCACCACTGCGCAAGCTGACCAGTACGTTGTAGATAAACATGAGTACTGAGAAGGCCAAGAAGAAGGTACCGATGGTCTCGATGAAGTTCCACATTTCCCAGCCCATGCCAGACTCGTATGTGTAGATGCGGCGGGGCATCCCTTCGGTGCCGAGAATGTGCATGGGGAAGAAGGTGACGTTCATGGAAATCAACATCAACCAGAACTGTGCTTTGCCCAGTTTTTCATCGAGCATGCGCCCTGTCATCTTGGGGAACCAGTAGAAGGCACCAGCAAACAATCCGAGGATGGAGCCACCAAACAACACATAGTGGAAGTGCGCAACCACGTAGTATGAGTCGGTCTGCTGCAAGTCAATGGGCGGCGATGCCAAGGTGATACCGCTAATCCCACCGATGATGAACATCGAAATAAACCCAATGGCGTAGAGCATGGACGTGGTAAGGCGCACATCTCCACCCCACATCGTGGCAATCCAGTTGAAGATTTTGACACCCGTAGGAATCGCAATCACCATACTAGCTGCAGCAAAAAAGCCATTGGCGATGGGACCCATACCGGTACCGAACATGTGGTGCGCCCACACGATGAAACCGAGGAATCCGATACCAACACCGGAGAACGCGACGAACGAATACCCGAAGATGGGCTTACGTGAGTAGACCGGCAATACTTCGGAAATCATGCCCATAACTGGCAGAATAAGAATGTACACTTCGGGATGACCGAAGAACCAGAAAAGATGCTGCCAGAGGACGGCGTCACCACCGAGTGCCGGATTGAAGAAGGCGGCACCGAATTGACGGTCAAAGAGCAACTGAATTGACGCAACCGTGAAGGTCGGAAATGCGAAAATCAAGATGAAACTGACGACGACGTTCATCCAGACGAAGAGCGGCATACGATTGATGGTCATACCTGGAGCGCGCATGTTGAGTACGGTGACTATGAAATTCAGCGCACCAGCAATGGATGCAACACCAGTCAGACCGAGACCGAGAATCCAGTAATCAACACCTTGCCCGGGACTAAACTGAGTCTGTGTCAATGGTGCATAGGCAAACCAGCCGACGTTGGTCGCTCCACCCGTCAAGAAACTCAGGTAGAGCAAAAAGCCACCACCCAAGAACAACCAGACGGAGAAGGCATTGAGCCGCGGGAAGGCCATGTCCCGTGCACCGATCATCAACGGTACGACATAGTTACCGATACCGACATTCATTGGCATGACCACCAAAAAGACCATGGTGGTAGCATGCATCGTGAACAGCTGGTTGTAGAGGTCTGCACTCAAAAACGTGCTATTTGGCGTACCCAACTGCACCCGCATCAACATGGCTTCAATGCCACCGATGATGAAGAAAATGAACGCACTGATGATGTAGATAATCCCGATTTTTTTATGATCAACGGTGGCTAACCACGACCGCCACTGAAATGACTCTTTGGTCGTGGGAGCCGTTGACGTGAGTTTTTGCTCTGCAATCGCCATTACCAGACTCCTTATTTCTCTGCTGGGAGCGCAACTGACAGCTTCATGCTATCCAAATATGCCGTGAGGTCTGCAACTTCCTGATCGGTGAGCGTCCCCTTTTTGATGACGCGTCCCATCAGATTACCTTGTTTAATGGCGTTTGAATCCTGCAACCACTTGGCAAGGTTGTCAACGGAATACGGCAGAATGGCACCACCGAGTGCCGTGCGACTACCGAGATACGTCAGATTGGGGCCGATTTTGCCTTTGGCATCAGTCCCGTTGATTATGTGACACGTCGCACATTGCTTTTTGGCATCTGCGAAAAGAGCAGCACCGCGTGACGCATCACCCGTCAAGCCGAGCACCTGCACCGTTCCTGTGGCCGCTGCAGGAATTTTGCTGACATTCGCCTTCCATGCTTCGTATTCAGCTGCAGGGAGTGCGATTAATCGGAAATGCATCTGGGCGTGTGCTTCACCACAGAACTCCGCACAAAAGGCCTTGTAGATTCCCGGCTCGCTTACCGTGAAGGTCAGATAGTTGGACTTGCCGGGAATCATGTACGTCTTGCCAGCAATTTTGGGTATCCAGAAGTTGTGCATCACATCGGCTGCATCGAGCTGCACCGTGATGGGCACACCTACTGGCACATACATGTCAGTAGCGGTTGTGATGGTTGGTTGATTCTGATCATCAACAACAATCGGTGTGCTCAATGACACACCATCTTGATTGAAGTATTGGAATTCGAACCACCACTGGTGCGCTATGGATCGAATCTTGATGGCTTCCGGTGGCATCACCGAATTGGCGGCTTGGGTGCGAAATGTCAACACTGCAATGATAAGTACTACGATGGCAGGAGCAATCGTCCAAGCAATTTCAATCTTGGTGTTGCCATGAATCTGCTTTGGCAACGTGGTGGCTTCTGGCTTGTTGCGGAAACGAACCACGGTATATACCAATGCACCCTGTACCACTACAAATACCGCTACTGCCATCCAGAACACGATCATGAGTAAATCAAGAATGCGTGTGGCATGGTCGCCGTACGTGTACATGGTCGTGGCAGGGAGATTTGCACAACCCGCCAACACCATCGTAATGCTGGCCAACACCGTAGCAAGCACTACTTTCTGTCGCGCGTCCTTTCTCATTCGAACTCCTTGCTTATACCAGTCACACCACCGATGTGACGCGTTATCCCGCCGTGTGTGGTACAAATCCCGAGACAGACCACAGGACGAGAATTTTTTCACATACCGATTATATGCATATCTGTGCATTCGTCAACTTGTGCAGATGCTGTGCAGTTGGACAGTTTTTCAATGGCGATATGGTCGAATGCAAACACCAATTATTATGTCAATACTAAATCTGTCATTACTGTGTCGAGGGAGTGTCCGTCGCCGTGGCGAAAACAGGCCAGAAATTCCACGTTGCCTGCTGGACCAGTAATCGGTGACCGGGTGAGCTGGGTACACCCCCACCCGAGTGCGGTAGCGGCGGTGATTACATTGCGAATGGTCTGAGCCCGCACCTGCGGATCACGCACCACTCCTCCTTTGCCCACGAGGTTAACTCCAGCCTCGAATTGAGGCTTGATGAGTGCCACAATCCAGCCCTGGGCATCGATGAGGTTCACCACTGCGGGCAACACAAGTTTAAGAGAAATGAATGCCACGTCAATGACTGCCGCATGTGCGGGGAGCTGGGCATGTGCAGCTGGCGGCAATTCGGTCACATAACGTATATTGGTACGCTCCATGACTACAACCCGAGCATCCGAACGGAGTGAGTAATCGAGGATTCCGTAGCCCACATCAATGGCATAAACGGCCACAGCACCCCGTTGCAAAAGCACATCCGTGAAGCCTCCAGTTGATGCACCCACATCAATGGCCGTAATCCCCGCCACATCAATGGCAAAGGTATCCAAGGCGTGTGCCAATTTGGTACCACCACGACTCACATACGGAAGTGATTCAGCAAGTTCTACGTGCGCATCAACGGCCACGCTTTCCGCAGTACGCCGATGGATTTCACCATTCACGCGAATCGCACCCGCCAAAATGAGTGCCTGTGCTTTGGCACGTGATTCTGCAAAGCCACGTGCCACTACGAGCAAATCGAGTCGAATACGTTGAGGCGCTGGCATCAGGCAACCGCTCCTGTAGCATGCAACGCAGCGATTTGCGCGGCATCAAAGCCCAAACTCGCTAGAATTTCATCAGTTTGCTCACCGAGGCGGGGCGGATGTCGACGAATGGTACCTGGCGTCTCAGAAAAGCGGTACGGCGGGCCCACTACGCGTATCGAACCAGCGGTGGGATGATCGATGGTTTGGATTAAATCGAGCGCGGCGACTTGTGGGTCGGTCAGTGCGGTTGCTAAGTCGCGCACAGCTCCTACCGGAATACCGGCAGGTGTCAACAGGGCCTCTAATTCGATAACCGTATAACGTGCCAGCACCGGTGCAAGTGCATCATTGAGGGCCGTGCGATTATCGCACCGCAACCGATTGGTCTGGAACCGGCTATCGGCTTTGATTGCATCAATGTGCAGGGCATCACAAAAGCGGCGCCATAGATCGTCGGTTCCCACTGCCAAGTTAAACCAGGCATCACGTGCATGGTAGACACCATAGGGAGAAATACTTGGATGGTGGTTGCCACTTGTCACTGGCGCAGTACCCGTTGCAAAATAGCGGGCTGCTTGGTATGTCATGATGGCAAGCTGACCTGACAACAGTGACGTATCAATGTATTGACCAATACCAGTGTTTTGCCGATGAAAGGCGGCCACCATGACCGCATATGCGGCGTGCATCCCTGCCACCAAATCTGCGATGGCAATACCCACGCGCATCGGCGGGCCACCTGGCTCGCCAGTGACACTCATCAATCCTCCCGCACCCTGAGCGATTTGGTCGTACGCCGCTCGTGTACGGTCTGGACCAACCTGTCCGAATCCAGAAATGGAGCAATAGATGATGTCTGGACGGATTTTTTGGCAATCAGCATAACCAAAACCGGCCCGATCCAATGTCCCGGGGATGAAGTTTTCGATGATGACGTTGCTCCATCCCACCAAGCGCTCCAGCACGTGTCTACTTTCAGGATGACGGATATTGATGGCCATGCTCCGTTTGTTGCGATTCACACTGAGGTAATAACTACTCTCACCGCCTTCAAATGGAGGGCCCCAAGCCCGTGAATTATCACCGACCTCTGGTTGTTCGATTTTGATGATGTCTGCGCCCATATCACCCAACATCTGCGTGCAATATGGACCGGTCAACGCACGTGAAAAATCGAGTACGCGCAACCCAGCAAGTGGTAGTGTCATATGCTCCTCATTTGCGAGAATACACGTTTAGTACGATGTATCCCAGCGCACTATCCGGTATTTTTTAATCCCGCCGCTATACCGCTGATACTCAGCAAAATTGCATCCTCGAGTGCTTCATGACCAACACCATCGGGATGCGCCCGCAAACGAGATAACAATTCAACTTGGACATACGAGATTGGATCAACGTATGGATTCCGCAGCGCAATAGAACGTTGCAACACGGGATTTCCAGCCAGAAGCTTATCGCTTTGGGTAATCACACATACGGCAGCAACACTATTTTGATACTCGTGCTCGATGTCCTGCATCATCGTTGTTGCAAGTGCCTGGTCACGCACAAGTTCGGCGTAGCGATGGGCGATATACATGTCAGCTTTGCACAGAATCATCTGTGCGTTATCCACCATGCTCCGGAAAAAAGGCCACTCACGATACATCTCTTGGAGGATGGCCTCTGCGGCAGGCGCCCCCTTTGGATAGGTGGCGATAAACTGTTGTACGGCAGCACCCAAGCCGTACCACCCTGGGAGGGTAAAGCGAGACTGCATCCAACTAAACACCCACGGTATCGCTCGCAAATCCTCGATACGATCGCTGTTTTTCCGTGATGCTGGGCGACTACCAATTTTGAGCCGACTGATTTCCGCGATTGGTGTCGCTTCGCGAAAGAAGCGCACGAACTGGTCATTGTCATAGACGAGACCACGATAGCTCTGTTGGGATGTCACCGCGAGTTGCTCGAGCACCTGAATCCACTCTGCTTTGGCGTCGTCTATGCGGGTAAAGCCAGCTTTGAAGACAGCATTTAACACTTGCTCGAGATGGCGCTTGGCGATTACGTTCAAGCTATAACGGTCTGCGATGACTTCCCCTTGTTCGGTGATTTTAATCTGGCCACCCACACTCCCTGGGGGTTGCGCCAAGATGGCTTCGTTGGCAGGGCCACCACCACGCCCAATCGAACCACCACGGCCATGGAAAAGACGGATAGTAATGGCATGTTGCACGCCACAATCACGTAGGCGCCGTTGCGCCTCGTAGAGTGCCCAATTGGCGGCCACAAATCCCACGTCTTTGTTGCTATCCGAATAGCCGATCATAATTTCTTGTAGGTTGTGGCGCCGAGCCAAGTGGGCACGGTACTCGGGTACCGCCCAACACGACGCAATAATCTGGTCACAGTGTGCTAAATCGTTGCCTGTTTCGAAGAGGGGTACAATGTCAATGCCACCATTGGCAAGTGCAGTAACCCCCGCTTCACGCGCCAACAGCAACACACTCAGCACATCGGATGCACCCCGTGTCATGCTCACAATCACCGTCTGAATCGTGCCTGGTGCCAGTGTTTCATTGATGGCTGCAATCATACGGAAGGTGGTCACGATTTCGTTGGTTGCGTCACTATACGGCAGGCGTGTAGGAATCAGCGGGCGCATGGCCGTAAGTTCATGGCGCAGAATTGCGGTCCGAGTGACTTCATCACAGGCCAGGTAATCGGCGGTCACGCCTGCATGTGCGAATATTTCTGCTATCGCCGCACTATGCCGCTCACTGTGTTGACGAATATCGAGAGTGGCAAAACTCAACCCGAAGACTTCGATTTGGCGCATCAGGTCATGCAGGGCACCATGGGCGACTGCGGCACCCGCATTTGCAATCAATGAGTCGTACATGACCTGCACGTCACGCAACAAGGCCTGCGCGTCAGCATAGACGGCAGGGTGTAAGGATTGCACTCCTGCCGACCACTGGACTTCGTGTGTGTGTGTGGCACGGAGCGTTGCCCGGAGTCGCTCTGCGATTAACCAACATTTACGCCGGTACGGCTCGTGGGGATAGCGTTGATCGAGCTCCTGCGCCAGTGCGGGAAAGAGTGTGGCATCGTGCGCCAATGATTCGTGTAATTGCGCAGTCACTTGGACTTGACGTTCGGACTGACTAATGCGGCGACTGATATGGTCGAATTCACGGATGTAGAATTCGATGGCGGCAGCCCGCATTAAACGGGCTGCTTCTACGGTGGTTTCTGGGCGTACAAACGGGTTGCCATCCCGATCTCCACCCATCCATGACCCAAAGCGCAATAGCGGGGGGACACGCCATGGGTGGTCGGGATATTCGGCACGAAGGGCATTTTCGAGCTCACGATAGAGAGTGGGAATGAGACGCACGATACTCTGTTCGAAGTAGTAGAGTCCGTTTTTGACTTCGTCTATGACCGACGGACGGACGACACGCACATCATCACTCTGCCACAACCCGACAATTTCCTCACGGGCTTGGGCAGTCATGATTGGGTCATCCATCAGCGACAAATCATGCCCCAAGGGATCAAGCAGCGCCACGAGGCGACGCAACTTGTCGAGAATGGTACGCCGACGGGCCTCGGTGGGGTGGGCGGTGAACACTGGACGAATGCACGCCTGCGCCATCCAATCTGCCACGGCCTGTGCCGACACACCTTGCTGGGCGATGGCGTGAATGGCTTCGGCAACAGATTCACTGCGTGCATGGTGCGCACGACGCATCTGTCGTTCTCGTTCAGAAAGTACCCAGATACGCTGAAGTTGCTCGGAGAGATTGACGAGTGCGAAATACGTGCTAAATGACTTGACCAGGGTATTGAGCCCAGCAATATCACGAGTCGCAATGTGATGTTGTAGTTCACGCACACGCTGTGCAGTAGGGTGTGCACGCAACTCTTTGCTGAGTCGGCGTACCAATTCTTCACTGGCAAACGCATCCTGCCCGGCTTGTGTTTGAATGACATCACCGAGCAAATCACCCAAAAAATGAATTACCGCTGACAGGCGATCCCGCCCACCGCGGTCATGTGGCTGGGGCATGGGGATATGCTCCACTGCGTAGGATAATTTTGGTCAGTATACCATAGAAAAAGTGGAATGAACGCAGATGAGAATCATGCATACATGAACTTTTCTCTATGTGACACCATCATATTATCAGCAGTGAAGTGATATAATCACAACAACACAATCTATAATTTGTCGCTTTTTGATACCATGGAAATGAGCACAATATGCTGGCACGTACTCGCTCAATTTGTATCATTATTAGTTTCATTGTTGCTGCATGTGGCAACCCGAATACTGCACTACCCACTATCCCGATTGAAACCACACCAAACCCAGCCGAGGGCACGCCAAGCGCATCAGGTGTGACCATCACCTACGGCGTGTTTGATTATGAGCGCACCAATCTGGAACCCATTTTGGCACGTTTCCACGAAGAGCATCCCAGCATCAACGTTGTGATGACATCCCTCGATGACGCCTTGCAGTCTACTCCGGATGCATCGGGCAATTACCCCAATGAATCGCTGACCGCATCGCTACGACGTGTGGTCAGTGTGGCCGATGTCGCGCCATCATCGTGGGTCACCCCAGATGCATACGGCACGCCACTGATTCGCGATATTAAGCCGTACCTCGATGGAGATACCGCATTCGACCGTGATGACTATTACCCGAGTGTACTCGAACGATTCGACGTGGATGGCGCCCAATACGTACTCCCACGGACAGTATCGCTCCAAGCCATCGCATACAACCGCGATGCTTTCGACGCAGCACAAGTTCCAATCCCCGATATGAGCTGGTCAAGCGAAGATTTATTTGCGATAGCCGAAAAACTGACCGTGGTCAAAAACGGGCAAGTAGAACGTTATGGCTGGTACGACAACAGCAGTGGCTCTGTGGCGCTTCTCATGCTCTTTGAACAGGCCGGAGTTGACATTCTGGGCATGGGACCAAATGATTTGCAAATTGGTGATACGAAAGTACTTAATGCACTACAAAAATACGCGGATCTTACGAAACGTGGCGTCATCTATGCAATGCCCAACTATATGGCCTATGGATCACGTCAATCCGCACAGGATGGTGGCACTGATCCCACCGAAATGATTAAATCGGGTAACATCGCAATCTGGGTGGAAGGTTCGCTCTACAGTGAAGATGGCGGCGTACCCGATTTGCCATTTGAAATCGGGTTCACTTCGATGCCAAACGGCCCACACGAGACGATTAATTTTTACACTGAAGGGTTGATCATGAGTGGCGGCACCACACATCCCAATGAGGCTTGGACGCTCATGGAGTGGTTGTCGCGCCAAAACCTGAATCCAAGTGCTACATCGGGATATGCAGGATACATGGGGGCACGTAAATCATTGCAGGCACAAATGGCACCCGGTGATAATGTCAATCAAGCACGCGCAGAGGCCTATGCATATACCCTGTCAAACCTGCAGCCTGTTAAACTCTACAAGTCCAACGATTACATGGTCTACTTTACGATTTCATCAGCCACATATGGATTCATTGAAACGCCACCGAAAAGTGCAAGCGATGTCTTGAGTGCCACGATCAAAAATTTGAAAGACAATCAAAATCTCGCACAACAGACGCCTAGTCTCACACCCGACCTCCGTCCGGTGGTCGTGGCCACACCCGAACCTGAAGTCGCAGGTGAGGGTCAAGTCACAATTACCTTTGCCGCGTACGGCTCATCACTGTCGGAACTGCGCCGATTTGTACGTGCGTTCAAGAACGAAGATGATTCTATCTTTGTTAAACTAATTGCCACAGACAACCTGACCACCACACAAACCATCGCCATGGCCGCTGAACGCAGTGACTGTTTTGGCTGGAATCAAGGAATCCCCATGAGCGACAGCGATCGTGGTGCATTAGCAGATTTGCAACCGTTGCTCGACAACGACACATCCGTTGATGCGAGTGACATCCCACCAGCGTTGTTTGACATTTATCGCAGTGATGGTCGGCTAGTGGGATTCCCGCATTCGTACACATCACGTGGGTTGGTCTATCAGGACGCACTCTTCAACAAACTCGGCATTGAGCCACCGCAAGCGTCATGGAATAATGACGATTTCTTGCGCGCTGCAAAAGCGATGAGCAACGACGGCACATACGGGTATTCGAGTATGGGCAATTATCTCGGCGACATCATTTTTTGGAGCAATCGTACCGGTGGCAATTTAATTGATGGGTCTGGGAGCACCATCAAAGCGAATTTTGCAGATCCACAGGTCGTGAAAGCCATCACCTGGTGGACGGAGCTAGCCACCAAGCACAAAGTGATGCCCATGCCCGTTTTCGACTACAAACGTGGTGGCACAGCCAATTATGACACGAGCTGGGAACTCCAGACACAAGGCAAAATCGGCATGTGGTTTGACTACGGTAACACGTACGCCAAACAAGCAAGTGTTGATCCTGCAGCTCCAACCACTGCATTCACCACGTTGATGGCGCCCCCACCAGTTGGGAATACTGGACTCGTATCGGCGGATATCACGGTGGTGGGCTACCACATCTCTGCGACGGCAAGTGATGCATCTTCCTGCATGAAGTTCATCAATTTCCTGAGTCGTCAATCGTCCGTGAACTCGTACGGGAGTATCCCAGCGCGCAAATCACAGAGTAATGATCCACTCTTCGAAGAGCAAAACGCCTATTCCGTGCCACTGCGTGATGCAATGCGTGATTTACTTGATCAACCGTTGCAGGTGACCACGGATGTGTCGAGTATTTACATGGTAGACACGTATTGGATATATCAGGCACTAGACCGCATCATCTACAAAGAGGCTGATGTACAAAAAGAGCTCCTTGATGCACAGACCAAGACCAACGCCTTTCTTACCTGTGTGGCAACCATTGAAAATCGCAAAGGGAGCCCCACATATGCATCGTGTGCCAAAAAAGCTGACCCGTCCTATGATGGATATATGTCCGACGAGGCGAACCCATGACAACCACGCGAACGCGCATCTCTGCTTCTCTTCTCATCTATGTAGCGATACTCATCAGCCTAGTGGCCTGTAGTAGTACCCAGGCAGACATCCAGGCTACGCCGACACCCATCGCCGAAGACCCAGACTTGGCGAGTATCACGTATACCGTGGCACAAGGCACAGTTGAGCGTGTCATCGAAGAATCAGCGCGTGTAATCCCCGTGGAGTCGGTGACACTCGGGTTCGGTCGCGATGGTATTGTGGCAACTGTTGATGTGACAAGTGGCGACCGTGTCACACAAGGCCAGGTACTCGCCACACTCCAACAGGCAGAAGCCAACGAAGAGTTGCGCAAAGCGAGTGATGCACTCGATGCGGCGAACGCCGACTATGCGAATGCACAAAAAATCAATGCGAAACAAATTGAAACACGCCGGAAAGTCGTGGAGAATGCGCGCGAAACACTCAACGAATTGCTACCCGGTGGTGACAAAGATGCCCTCGCAGCAGCACAGCTCGCCGTGGATGAAGCACAACGCAAGGTGCGCACCACGAGTGAAGATAGCAATACGAGTGTGGATGATGCAGAATATGCCATCACCACAGCCACTAACGCCCTGATTGATGCCCAATTCGCCTATAGTACGGCCTACTGGGACATGGACTGGGTCAATCGGTACGGTACCGACCCCAACGAGCCGTTCATCCTCGTCAACAGCAAATATGTGGCAAATGTGCTCGATGCCGAAGGACGTCGCAATTACGAAAAAGCCTTTACCACGGCACAGGATGGGCTGCGCAGCGCTGAAAAGGGCGTTCAAACCGCCTTACGCAATGTGCAACGCGCCAAGGAGTCCAAACAGACTGACGTAGACGCAGCCACGAAGGCCTATCAGCTGGCACTCAAAGAACGCGACAAGCTGCTTGCTGGCCAAGATAATAGTGAATTACGCAGTGCACGGGCCGCTCTTGAATCCGCAGAAGCAGATCTCGATGAAGCCATGAATAACACGCTGACGAGCGAAAAACGAGCCGTTGATAGCGCACAACGTGCCTACGACAAAGCGCTTGCAAGTGTGGCCGCAGGCCAAATCGTCGCCAAATTTGACGGTGTAGTCGCTGTTGTGGCAATCGTGCCTGGTAACTCGGTGGTGGCCTACGCGCAGGCCATCGAAATTGCCAAACCCGACAACGTGGAGTTTTCCGCATCACTCACCGATGACACTATGCGCCTTTTGAGTGAAGGGCAAGCCGTCGAAATCCGCCCCGTCACTCGTCCCGATATCGTGCTCAACGGCATCATTCGCCGACTACCAGCACCCTACGGCAAAAATGGTGGCAACATGGATGACCCTGACCCGTTTACCCGGTTTAGTGTCACCGACACTCAGGGCTTCACCTTGGTGGCTGGCGAAACAATTGGTCAAGTTCGCATCGTGCTCGAACAACGGAACAACGTGCTGTGGTTGCCGCCGGATGCCGTCCGTTCTTTTGGAGACCGCCGCTTCGTGGTGCTCCGTGAAGGTGATCAAGAACGACGAGTCACCGTTGTGGTAGGCATCGAAAGCGAAGAACGTGTGGAAATCAGCAAAGGGCTACAGCTCAATGATATAGTCGTAGGACAATGACCATGCGGTCACAATGGCATGCTGCACGCTTGATTCTCACAGCGGTTTGGCGCCGCACACGCACCAATCCCGCACCGACCGTGGCACTTCTCTTGGCACTCGTGTTGCCGTTCATGTTGGGGCTCACTGTACCCAGTTATGCAGACGCAGTGGGCATTCGCATCCTTAATCAGGAACTAGCAGCACAAAGTCGTGCATCACAACGCCCAGCACTTGCACTACTATATCGTTATGTTAAATCAAATAAAGCAGTGGCGTGGCGCACCATATTAGGTGCAGATGCCCTCGTAAGCCAAAACGCAGCCAGTTACCTGCAATTTCCCATTGCACGCATTACCCGGCATATCCGTACTACGCCGCTCAAAGTCATGTTGGTCACCGGCAACGATGACGGCATCCCCATGGACAACACACCAATCGGCACACTCGTAGGCATAGACGAATACATGAAATACGTGAGTGGGCGGGCACCACAAGCAACACCCACGCAGATCGAACTTGCGGTGTCACAACAGACAGCCAATACGTATGGATTAAATGTGGATGACCGACTGGTAGTGAGTAGTCCTGATGGAAAAAAGGCACTCTCTGCGGTGATTGTGGGAATCTGGACACCCATGCAGCGTGACAGCCAAGAATGGCTGTATGACCCCGAATCACTGGAAACACTACTATTAGTAGCGCCACAAACACTCACCGATGTGGTGAGCACAACTTTTCCAGACACTGCTGCGCAAGCAGCATGGTACATACAACCAGCCCCCTTTCGCCTAGGACCAAGTGACGTATGGGTCATCGAGCAGCGCATTCGCACCTTTTCGCAGGAACTCGCCAAAGTACCTGCCAAACTGGATCGTAGCCCGCTTGAACGCTTCGCAACAACACAAGAGATGATTCGTACTCTGACGCTACGGACGAGTGCTGTGGCCGCACCAATCGCACTCCTCGCCATGTTTTTTGTGATGCAACTCGCTACCATAACCTACCAGCGCCGCCAAGACGAATACACGTTACTACGCAGCCGCGGTGTTGCACTCGGCTGGTTTCTCACGGTGAGTGCAGTGGAGTGGTTGTGTTACATCGTCATTGCGGGAATACTGGCGACTCCACTCAGTATTGTTGCCACACAAATCATGCTACGTACTGATTCATTTTTACAGCTTACACGTGTCGAGGTGCCATGGAGCTGGCTCCCCGTGCAATCGTATGTGGGCGCAGCGCTCATCGCCGTTATTATCATCGTACTGGGGATTCGCCCTGTGATAGGCACCTTCCAACGCACACTATCAAACAATGCGCGGAGCCGGCGCACAGACCGTTGGCGCATGTTTATGCGGATTATGCTAGAAGTCATCGTGCTACTTGCGATTTGCTACGGATATTACCAGCTCTACACGCAATACGACCCAGGAAGTGATGTCTTTTCGAACCCGATTACGTTGATATTGCCGGTACTCTGTACGATTGGCATTGGTATGCTTGTGAACAGAGTACTGCCACTCATCCTCGTGGCCGGGGAACGCATCGCACGACGGAGCGACGCACTCGCTACCATCTTGTCACTGCAGTCTTTAGCACGTCGGCCAGAACGTCTGCAGAACACGGTGCTCTTGCTTACGATCACTCTCGGTGTGGGTGGGTATGTGGCATCCATGGCGGCCACCATTGACAAGGCGAGTCAACACGGGTTAGCGTATCGAATCGCCACTGACACACAACTCATTGAGAGCGCACTCCGCAAACGACCATCGTCAAACACGACGGACGGTGATCGGTTTTTGTTGACACCATTGGGAGCGCATGCACAACTTCCGGGCATCATCGCATACGCACCGATTGGCCAATATGATGGGCGAATCAGCATTGGGAACACGCCCATTGATGCGACAGTGGTGGCAGTAGACAGGGCACGGTTCCCACGGGTGATTCCGCATTTCCAAGATGCCTGGCTGGGCACAGGCAACACGATGGGCGAATTGATGAATCAACTTGCAACGTATCGGGACGGCGTCATCATTGACAAGTCAATTGCTGGTACGAGCACGATTGGTGACAAAGTTGCAGTCACACTGATTGTTGATGATACACTCGTGGATGTGCGCATGCGCATCGTGGGAATTGTCGAGGGTTGGCCTGGTCAATACAGCGTTGAACGCCCCTATTTCATTGTAAACCTCAACTTTGTCGCCGATGAAGTCGGATTCTTGCCCCCGAGCGATGTCTGGATTCACCGTGACACGAGCGTGCCACTCGACGACATTCTGACCACGGCCCGTGCTGCGGCGATTCCTATTCTCGATACTGTTGATTACAGCGAGGCCCGTCTCAACGAGTTCACACGCCCCGAGCGCCAGGCACTCTTTGGCATGCTCAGTGTTGGCTTTGTGGCAGCCGCCGGCTTAACGATTATGGCTATTCTTGTCAGCGCATTAGCGAGCATGCGTCAACGCAACATCGAACTAGGCATGCTCCAAGCCATGGGAATGCCTGCACACACTGCACGGCGCGTGATTACCCTCGAACAAAGCATTATCACCGTGAGTGGCATGGTATGTGGAATGCTGGCAGCACTCGTGTGTGCTGCCAGCATTCTGCCATCATTACAAGCGGGAGTAGCCCCACATCGCAACATTCCCACTAACACCCCGATTACCGCATGGGGCACGCTTATCGGCATGCTTGTGGTCTACTCGGTGGCAGTACTCGTCGCATTACGCACCGTCTTTGGTAATAGCCGACGTTTACGCATTGCGGATGCAGTAAAACTCGGCGACGAAAACTAGATATCGAGCTCGTCCTCTTCGTACTCGTATTCGAGTTCTTCGAATTCGAAGTCGGATGCATCAATCTGGAGATCATCGTCTTCTTTGTCGTATGACTCTTCGTATTCGCCATCACCGTCGGTATCAATCTGGAAAGTCAAATCGTCACCCTCTTTGACGATTTGACTTATGGCAAAGGCAACTGCACTCTTTTCTTCGTAGCGCAAATCATCATACGAATACGCAATATCGCCCTCTTCATCGGACACCATAACATCGAGGTCGTAGTCGCCAACGATGTCGCCATCAATCACGAATTCTTCGTCTTCGTCGTCAAAAAACAAATCGAGTTCACCGTCACCTGCAATATCCACATTGCCGAATTGGGTGGCCGTATCGCGTTTGTTCGCACCAACTTCACCGAAGTAAATTGATGGCGCAGATTTGACTGCGGAGCGGAGCTTCAAGCTGTTGAGCCCGGATCCAAAAGTCAAAGTACTTGGCTCTTTTTCAGATAACGACAACCCTTCCACCTTGAGTACGTTATCACTGGCAAACGCCACAACATCGTAGGTAAACGCATCGTCATTCTTGAGTTGCAACGTCACACTAATCGTGTCTGGGATACGAATCAACGGCAAGCCGCGATTATCCCACACACTTGGCGCACCCTTGATGACCGTTACCGATGCCCCATCAATTTCGTTGATAATTTTGCCATTCATGTAGCCAATTCGTTTGCCATCCGGTGTGACAAACAATGATTCACCTGTGGTATTTGCAGCTGCCTTGGCACCTGGCACGGTAGCATTTGTGTCGAGCAAATATGTGTGGTATCCCTTGGCACTCTTACGGTTTTTCCCACTACAGAAATCACAATCTTGCATAGCACGGCGGGGCGCTGACGGTGTCAATTCCAATGTTTCCGTTGATTCATCACCTTCATAGCGATCAGATTCAATTTCCGGGTTCGGTGAACCTTCATACCACCATGTTTCGTCGGCCACATTGACATGGATGGTACGCAGCTCACCAGGGTAGTTGTTGTCGTAGATGTTGATACCGACTTCGTTTTCACCTTCTTGGACCAACGAAACGGGTGTGACTGCATGACCGCCTGTGCCATCCGACATGTAAATACCAATCGTATACATGCTGTCCGCATTTACACCTTTGCCTTGGCTGAGCGATGCTTCGAGCAATTTCACGATATCACTCGGTTTGCCACGAATCATACTTTCATAAGTGGGTGTAGTAGATTGCGTAGCCCACCAATAAGCGATTTCACTCTGCAATGCTTCGTTGCTCTCAAACGGCAAAGCATAGGTATCCCCTGCGCCAAACTTGTTTGGATCATCGAGTTGATGGAACATGTGCAGACTGAGAACGGCCATTCCTTCACAATGACCGCCATCCATGGCATCGTTGATTTCCTTCATCCATGCACGAGCTGGTGGCGTAAGCACGCACTTTTCGTTGCTGATACGCGAACAGACTTCATCACCGAAGAGTCTGCGCATATCGTTGGCACGGAGATTCACCGGCTCGACTTCATTGCCATAATTTTCAAACGAAAACCCATCACGATTGAGATCGAAGCCACTGTCAGCAATGATATCACCACGTGATACTTGAGGTTGATCGTCAGACACCGCTTCATCTGCGGTATCTTGTGCAGATTCATCACTAGAAGCAATGTCTTCACTAGCCGTGTCAAGCACGACCTGTTCATCAGTAGTTGGTACCGGATCACTGTTGTCGGAGAACAACACCACGAACATGATGATTGCCACCACAACCAAAATAGACGAACACGTTAGGCGACGTCCTTTCATCGGGCACCTCGTAATTTTCTACATACGAAAAATAACTGTAACTGTAGTTTATACTGTTTTTGTGTGTGTTGGTGTAGGAGTCGTATCAAATTCAATCACACGTGTCGGTTCAGGGGTGTCTTCCATGGTAGGGACCTTTACTGATTGATCATCTCCATCTGCATCTGTACGGGTAGGTCGCGCACTATCGCCTCCGTTGTTCCCGCCTCCGTTGTTCCCACCTCCGTTGTTCCCACCTCCGTTGTTCCCACCTCCGTTGTTCCC
>CAZMWB010000003.1:0-72473 GCA_964569955.1 uncultured Klebsiella sp.
TCCCTACGTCGCACCCACACTACAAGCCGGCGGGCAACCCACGCCCTGCGCCACCCGCTGAGGCCCCTAAACCCGCCCGCAAACCCCCACGCCCTGCGCCTCAGTCGTGGTCGTGGCGCCATGCCCTCGCACTGACCGTGGGGACGATTCTCATCAGTTATGCGTTGATTGTGGGTGCCAAAGCGAGCTGGGATGCGGTACGCATCTGGCAAGGCTTAGGGTTAATCAGCAATGCAACCCCCACCATGAGTCCCGCCGTTGGTGAGCCGACATTCACCCCCGTGGCAAGTGCCACTGTGGTAGCCACCACACCGACACCCGCACCCATTGTGCTCCCAGCAGGGAGTGACCAGCCACTCACTATCTTGCTACTTGGCTCTGACCGGCGCCCCCAAGAAACAGGATCTGCGCGTACCGATGCGGTGATGGTGATGCGTATCACACCACAAAGCAAAAAAATCTCGTTGCTCTCATTCCCCCGTGACCTGATGGTCAATATCCCCGGGTATGGATGGGCACGGATCAATGCGGCGCATGTCTATGGGGATCTCTACCCCAGCTTGGGAGGAGGCATGCAACTCGCCACCCAAACAGTCAGCACCGTGATTGGGCAACCGATTGACTATACGGTGCTCGTTGATTTTGCGGGTTTCATCAATATCATCAATGCACTTGGCGGGGTAGCTGTGGATGTCCCCAAAGAGCTCTACGATGCCCAGTTCCCTACCATGGATTACAAGTATCGAGAAGCGTACTTCCCTGTTGGTACGAGTATGATGGATGGCGATACGGCGCTCACCTATAGCCGTATCCGGCACCCAGACAATGATTTTGAGCGGACTACGCGTCAACAAAGTGTGATTTTGGGCATTGGGGAACGCTTGGTGAGCGCAGGTCACCTCGAGACACTCGATACCGCAGCCCGTATTACCGATGCACTGATTGGCCACGCCAAAACCGATATGCCCCGTGAAAAAATCATCGCACTTGCGTGGCAAATGCGCGGTATGGACGTGCAACAAATTTCCCGTTTTACCTTGCGCGATGTCTACTATGGCAGTGGTGATGACCGCTATGCCATGTACCCCCTAGATGGGGCGATTTCACGCATTGTCACGCAATGGTTGGCCCAATGAATCACCATCTCCGCTATCATCTCGCATGTCTCCTCTGCTGTGTGGGACTCGCAGTCACAGTAACCATCGACAATGCGTGGCATCGTGGGATTGCCACCACTCCTACGACTGACCCAATTGCGCATGCAGACCAACACTACTTGGGGGTGAACCTGTTCAACATCCAGTACGAGCCAGACCCTGTAGTGGTGACTCGTTCGTTTGCAACAGCCCACCAACTCGGGGCACGATACGCACGGATTCAGATGCCCTGGGAAGATGTCGAAATACATGGTCGTGGTGATTTCGAAGACCGACGGAACCCGGAACACATCCGTAGTGCCTGGGAAAAGTATGATGCGATTATGGCTGAAGCTGCCCGCCACGACATTGAGCTCATCGTACGCATTGACCGCCCACCCGCGTGGGCGCGCCTACAAAGTGCGGCTACCCCGCGCTTCCAGGCTGGTCTGCAAGAAAACGGCGATTCCACGGGGCCCCCCGATGATTATCAGGACTATGTGAATTTTGTGGCCACAGTGGTAACCCGTTACCCACAACTCCGCTACATCCAGATATGGAACGAACCCAATCTGGCCTACGAATGGAACTGGGAGCTTCCCAACCCGGTCGCATTTACCGAGCTACTGACGCGTACGGCAACAGCTATACGCCGCATCAATCCTGCGATTATCATCTTGTTTCCTAGTCTTTCCCCAACTGATGGCAAAGAACCACGCATCGCCCCCATGAGCGAGCTCGATTTCTTAGCACAGTGCTATGCGGCTGGTGCCGCTGATGCATTTGACATCATGTCAGCCCAAGCGTACGGGCTCGGCCAACCTCCCGACGAGCACCGATACGTGCGACTACGCTGGAATCCGCTCCAGCCATTGCACAACCTTGACCGCCCCATTGACACCCGCATTGATGTGTCACGGATTGTGATGCTCCGTGAAGTGATGGAACAAGCCGGTGACGCACAAACCGCAGTATGGGTCAGTGAATTCGGCTATAACAGTGCCCCAGATACCATACCCGTCGAACGGCGCACCCTGTGGGGGCCACCCGTGAGCGAAACACAAAAAGGCACATATGTGGTTGCACAGATGGCTCGTGCCCGCCAGGAATGGCCATGGCTCGGCGTCATGAATCTCTGGATGCTCCGCTGGGGGGGACCAGCAGCGGATCCGGCCAACCCTACCCCATACTTTGCCATCATTGCACCAGACTTTACTCCGTATACGGGCTTCGCAATCATCCAAAACGCTATGAATACCCCACCCATCATCGGTGCAGGCACATACCCGTGGTCGCATCCAGCCATACGACAAATTGATACACAGACATGGCGCGTGTCATTCCACGGCACGCAAGTCGCCATTCAGAGCTCCGCAACTGATGCACGGATACGCATTGATGATGGCGACTTGGACGACCAATCCGTTGGCGCTGGGGAGACCATACTTGCGCAGGGTCTCGCAGATGCGCCACATGTGTTGACCTATCAGAGCAGTGTGCCGCCCACCACACTCCACATTTGGCGCACACAACCGTGGCGCATCCTCTTTGAGTTTCTCCCGTGGGTGTGGCTGGGCTTGTTGACTTTTTTCTTGGTTCGCATCTATGGACGTGAGGCATCATGATACACGCATTTCAGACACAACTCAGCACCACACGCATCGTATTTGGCGAAGGTGTCGCAGCACACGTAGCCAACGAAGCACGCACACTGGGCATGCGTACCACTCTCCTCATCATGGACCCGTTTTTGGCGACCACACCTGCAGGAACCCAGTGTGCCCAACTCCTCAGGGATGGCGGGATGACGGTGGTACTCTCGACTGCCGTTGAACCAGACCCGACAGTGCCCACCATCGAAGCAGGGGCGGCACATGCCCGTGCCCATGCAGTGGACAGTATTGTGGCCATGGGGGGCGGAAGTGCCATGGATACGGCCAAAGCAATAGGTCTCCTGCTAAAAAATGATGCCACGCACATTGCACCGTTCTTTCACGGAGGCGGCGCCACACCAACAGGCATGTTACCCATGATTGCCATACCGACGACTGCAGGAACAGGCGCAGAAGTCACATTTGTAGCCATCGTGACCGAACCACACACCCAGCGCAAGTTACTCGTACGCCACCCATCATTGGCTCCACATGTCGCCTTGGTGGATCCCCTCCTCTGTGCCACCATGCCCACAGCACTCACGATGACCACTGGTGTGGATGCATTGGCACACGCACTCGAGGCCATGACATCTACGATGGCCGCACCACTTAGCGACGCACTGGCCTTGCATGCCATTCCCTTGATTGTGCAGTCGTTGCCACGCCTCATCCGTACTGGACACAATGCCGAAGATCGCACCCAGATGAGTCTGGCCGCCACGAGTGCGGGTATGGCGTTTTTGAGTGGACGCGTCCATCTTGGTCATGCAGTTGGTCATGCGTTAGGCGGGGCATACCATGTGGCACACGGGAGTGCGTGTATCGTGATGATGCCCCAAATCATGAATCTGATTGCACCACATCGTCCACGTGCCATTGCCGCATTTGCGGATGCATTTGGCTGTCGCACCACAGATTTCCCCGATACGCTGGCACAATGGCTACACCAATGCGGCGTCCCACGGCTCCATAGCCTACTTGCACCGCACCACCCATCAATACCCGAGCTCATTGCGCTTTTCTATGGTGAAGAGCGCTTAATCGGACTCGCTCCTGTTCAGCCCAGCCATTCCCAATGGCATGCAATGATCGAGGCAGCATGGTAAATTTTGCATCACGCGTACAACGCTATCAATGGCCACTCATCGTACTTGCACTCATCTTGGTGCAAAGCGCACCGCTGGCCATCAAGGTACTTGGCATCATCGGGCTCGGTGTCGTCGCCGTGGCCAGCCCCGTCGCACTCCTCGGTGCAGTGGCAGCCACCACACCTCTCTATCTGATGCCGGTAGCCATCACCGGCAGTGCGGCTATTCCCCTGCATGAAATCGTGTGGGTGATTGCCATACTCGCATGGGGTGTCACCCGGTGGCGGCAACAGCAGGCAGTGGTTGTCTGGATGCCCCGTGATCGCTGGGTGGCCGCACTCTTCGCTAGCGCCATGCTGGCCGTGGTGTGGGCCTTGCCCGAAGGTCGTGGTGAAGCGTTACGCTGGTTGCGTTGGTTGTTTATCGAGCCCATCATCTGGTATCTGTGTGTGCGTACGGCCATGCACCACCGCTTACTTGCCCCCTTCCACCTCATACACGCACTGATGATCAGTGCCTGTGTGGTAGCGGGGATCGGTCTGCTCCAAGCGGTTGGCTACGATCTGGTGCCGTTGTTGGGGGAAAAACGTGCCTTTAGTGACAATATCATCAGCACCGGCAACATCATCCGCGTCGCATCGGTATACGGGCATCCCAACAATCTGGCTCTCTTTCTCGAACGCATCTGGCCATTTGCTTTCGTGGCAGTACTGATTCCACAACTGCGTACCCGTACTATGTTCGTAGTGGTCCTGCTCTGTGCGACCGGATTGTTGCTTTCATTCTCACGGGGAGCATGGCTGGCAGTCACCTGTGTCACATTACTCATCGGTGTACGCTACTACGGAACCACGTTTATACGCACCCAACCACGCATTGTAGCCGGGGTAGTCGTCGCAGCACTCGTGGGAACACTTTTTGCGCTACTCACACGTGGGGCGAGTGTGGGGAGCATTGATGCCCGTATGCTCCTCTGGTACGAAAGTATCACGTGGTTGCAACAACGCCCATGGGGGCTGGGACTCGGCCAATTTTACTTTTATCACAACCCCGAATACGGCTACAGCATCATTGATGCGTCTCTCATCGGTACCAGTGAGCAGTATGCGGCACATCCCCACAATTTCATCCTTGATTTGTGGCTCAATCTCGGCATATGGGGGCTGGGTATCGGTGTGGTGCTCGTTTGGCAGGCACTACGCCGCAGCCTGCCACTACAGCAGACGCGCTGGTGGGCGGTCGCCGCTGGCATGATGCTCGTCACCGCACTCATTCACGGATTAGTTGATCAATTTTACTTTGTGAGTGACATTGCATACTGCTTCTGGTTGGCATTCAGCATAATTGATGTTGACACTGCTACTGATTCACCGCTATAATGCGTGGTGGTACAGGACGGCAGATACTTGCCAAACCCCGCCAGGGCCGAGAGGCAGCAACGGTAGGCGAGTTCCTCTGGGTGTCCTGTACTGCATTTATTGCAGTGCTGCAATTGCTGCCCGCCCGAGCACCCGAATATCTTCGGCAATATCCGTGGCGGCCAGCTCGTGGGTATCCACCCAACGTACTCCAGTACTCTCGCGAATTGACGGATTCAACGTCCCTCCTACAACCACTGCAAAATAAATCAAGTCAATGTGCTGATGGTCTGGTGTAATATTTTCGAGTAGGATACAATATGGCTGTGGCAATACCTGCACATCGCCGAGCTGGGCACTCTGACTTGTCAGTTGCACGTCGAGTCCTGTTTCTTCGCGGACTTCACGAATTGCGGCATCGTGGGGGAGCTCGTGCGGGTCAATGTGGCCACCAGGTGGCAACCACATCTGGAGCTTGCGGTGGAACAAGAGTAGCGTGCGCTGATGCTGTACAACAAATGTGGTCGCAGTAAAATCACGTGTTATCATGAGGAGTGCAACCTTCTCACCAATCGTATCGTCAAGCTCTCAATAGCATAGTGCGATACGGGCGGGGCGTCAAAGGAGTTTTGCTTCTGTGGCTGAGCCTTCACCAGAACTGATACGTCGAGCCCAACGTGGTAACCACGATGCGTTCAACGATATCATCTTGAGTCAACAACGCTACGTATACAGCCTTGCTATGCGCGTCTTTCGCAACAACGAAGATGCAGAGGATCTCGTACAAAATACGTTCATCCGGGTTTTTCGCACGATTAGCCAGTACAACGGTGATAGTCGATTCACCACATGGTTGTATCGCATTGTCATCAACTTGGCCCGGGACGAGTTGCGCGCACGCGGTCGCAAGGTACCGATTATCAACCCAGGAGGAGGCGACGACGACGAATTTGATCCGGTCACACTCATCGTTGACGATAGTGCAACGCGTGACCCTCAAGCAATGCTCGAGCACAACGAAACGCGCCGCATGTTGGAGCGCGCCATGGATCAGCTTGAGCCTCAATTCCGGTTAGTGCTGACGCTCTACTACTTTGATGACCTCAAATACACGGACATTGCGGAAATTCTCGAGATTCCGCTGAACACGGTCAAAAGTCATATCCGTCGTGGCAAGGAGCGTTTGCGTGAAATCATACAACAAGATCCACCTGAAAGTGCATCATCTTGACACTACCATGATGCATTGACCCTATCCACGGAGGTTCGTATGTCCACTTGCGACGATGTCCGCACCATGATTGCCATCGGCGACACAGAAGACGCCCTTGTACAGCACCATCTCCCCAGCTGTGCCGAATGTACCCGCTATGCCGAGAGCGATGCTGCGTTTGAGCGGTTTGTGGCGGGAAATGTCATCCTCACTCCCCCCTCCCAACTCACAACCAAATTACTTGCCATTGCTACGGATCATGCCGTTCCCCCGCATGCACGCACCTGGTGGGCATCGTTGGCAGTAGTCTTTATTGGAGTTGTAGCAGTCCTCTTCTCGTTGTACATTTCTGCACAAATGACACTATGGTTTACGAGTGTATCTTCATATCACGCATACGCAACAGCCATCGTCAATGCACCAGATACCATCTATGCATGGGCGGTAAATCTCCCCACAATTGGGGTTGCAGTCGCCACGTTTGGTTCGATGCGCATCCAACTCATTCTCATGTTAGTAATTGGGCTGTTTGTGCTCGGGTATTACAACCAACGCCAACCCAAGCGTACCAAATAGCCTGTGCGTTTTTCTTTTGCATCAGCGCATCCGCCTGTGCTATAATAAGCATCGCGTTGCCAGATTGTGTAATGGTAGCACTACGGACTTTGAATCCGTCTGTCTAGGTTCGAATCCTAGTCTGGCAACCACCGAAACGTATCTCCCACACATCACCACACACATCTTATTATGACGGTGTCTCCCACCACAACTCGTACCGTTGTTGTCCTCGCCGCAGGTGAGGGTACTCGCATGCAATCCGCATTACCCAAAGTACTGCACGCCATTGCAGGCAAAGCGATGCTACGCCGTGTACTCGATGTGGCTGATGCACTCAATCCTTACCAAACATGTGTAGTCGTATCACCACAGGCACAACGCCAAATCAGCGCTGTATGCGGCACTACCTACCACTACATTCCTCAGCACGAGCGCCGTGGCACCGCACACGCGCTCATGCAAGCGCTCCCCCATATTACTGCGACGACGGGCCATGTCATTGTCTTGTTTGGCGATACGCCACTCGTGCGCGCTGACACGATTACACGCCTCTTGGCAGAGATGGTCCAATATCATGCCAGCGTGGGTTTGGTCAGCTTCGAAGTGCCAGCCCCACACAACTACGGCCGGATTGTACGCAACAGCGCTGGGGATGTCACCGCCATCGTTGAAGCCAAAAACTGCACACCCACACAAGCGCTCATCAGCGAAGCGAATAGTGGCATCATGATTATTGATGCTGCATGGCTCCGCAATGCGCTCCCCACAATTACACCGGATGCCATAAGCAACGAGTACTATTTAACGGACTTGGTGGCGTGTGCCGTGACGCAACAGGGGGCAGGGGCCGTACGCGCACTCCGTGTGGCAGACAGTAGCGAGGCGTGGGGGGTCAATGACCGCATCCAGTTAGCCAGCGCCGAAGCCATGCTCCACACACGTACGACGCAACACCTGATGGCAAGTGGTGTCACGATCATCAATCCACAGCTGGTTACCATTGAACCCGAGGTACAAATCGGTGCCGATACCATCATTGCCCCTGGATGCGTATTACGTGGTCACACGCGTATCGGTAGCGCCTGTGTGATTGGCCCACACACCACACTCGATGACTGTATCATCGCCGACCAATGCGTGGTGCCACACAGCATGCTCAAACAGAGTACAATACCCACAGGAACCCACGTCGAGCCGTTTACGCACATGCGTCCCTAGGGCGCAGTACCAGACAAGGAGGAGACCGCCTCACCCGAGGCTGGTCTGTGCTATGGAAGGTCGCCTACAAGTTTTTAGCGGCAATGCCAATCTCGCACTCGCCAAAGAAATCTCTGCATGCCTCAACCTGAATCTCGGGCGCGCACTCGTGACCAAGTTCAAAAACGGTGAAACACGCGTCAAAATCGAAGAAAACGTACGTGGCTCCGACGTATTCATCGTGCAACCAACCTGCATCCCTGTCAACGACAACCTAATGGAACTCCTCATCATCATTGATGCAGTGCGCCGTGCTTCTGCAGCCCGCATCACAGCGGTCATCCCGTACTACGGTTATGCTAAACAAGAGAAAAAAACCACCGGTCGCGAGCCGATTTCGGCAAAACTGGTGGCTAATCTCATCCGTACCGCTGGTGCACACCGCGTGCTCACCATGGATCTGCATGCACCCGCCATTGAAGGATTCTTCGACATCCCTGTGGACCATCTCCAGGCGGGTCAACTTTTGTCGGAATACGTGCGCAGCCTCAACCTCAAAGATCCCGTAGTAATTTCACCGGACGCAGGTGGTGTAGGGCGCGCCAACGAATTCCGCGAACGGATTGGTGCCGGGCTGGCGATTATCGCCAAACAGCGCCCGCGCCCCGACACGGTGGAGATGATTGAAATGGTGGGTGATGTGTCGGGGCGCCCAGCCGTCATCGTGGACGATATGATTTCGACGGGCGGGACGCTGGTGGAAGCGGCCAAATCACTCTTGAATCGGGGAGCCACCCACGTCTATGCGTGTGCCACCCACGGAATTTTCGCCGGTGATGGGCTCGATGCCATTCGTGCTTCACAGCTGGTAGAAACAATCGTCACCAACACCATTCCGCAGTCACCCGATGCCGCCCAATCACGGGTACGCACCATTAGTGTAGCCCCGCTCTTTGCCGAGGCTATTTTGCGCATTCACAAGGACCTTTCCTTGAGTGCACTCTTTTCATAAAAGGGATATCTGTGGAACTGATTGACATACCTCTCCGTTGGCTTGGCATTGCGACGTGTCTCTTTGTTATCGTACTAGCATCACTCGCCGAAGCATCGCTCAGTGCGATTTCACGACGCCAGCTCAACGGAATCAATGGTGGATCACGTGCCAAAGTCATCGATGACCTCATCACGGATGCCTATCGCTTCAAAGTCGCTCTCTTGTTGCTCAATACTATGGCACTCATAGCTCTTACCGCACTTGCGTTTGGCTTGATTGCGACGCTCACCCTCTGGCAACAAATCGCCTGGATGGTGGGTGCTACTGTGGCCATTATCGTGATTGCCGAAGCACTCCCCAAAGCAGTGGCCATTCGCAATCCAGCGGCAGTTGCCAAACTCATTGCCACGCCTTTTTCGGTGTGTATGGTCGTTCTTCGCCCACTGATTGTGGCTATTGACTTCGTGGCTCGCAGTCTGCTCACTCCCAAAGGGTCACAAGAGTTGTCTCCCGTTGTGACCGAAGAAGAGCTCATGACTATCGTGAATGTGGGCGAAGAAGAAGGCATCTTGGAACCAACAGAGCGTGCCATGATTAAAGACATCATCACCTTTGGCGATACCATCGTGCGTGAAATCATGACCCCGCGTGTGGACGTGGTAACCATCAATGCAACTGCCTCCATTGACGATGCCTTGAATCTAATTACTGGCTACGGACACTCGCGTATCCCCGTCTATCGCGAATCGAGTGATCGCATTATTGGCGTACTGTACGCCAAAGACTTGCTTGCGAGTCTCCGCTTTGGCCAAAAACCAGCAGCCATTCACACCCTCATGCGCCACCCGTTTTATGTACCCGAGCTCATCAATATTGATGATTTATTGCGTACCATGCAAACTAAACGGGTGCATTTTGCGGTGGTTGTGGATGAATATGGTGCAACTACCGGCATCGTCACCCTCGAAGACATTCTCGAAGAAATCGTGGGTGACATCAACGATGAATTTGATGCGACCACCTTGCCCGATATGGTCTGGAACGGCCCCAACGAACTCACCGTGGATGCGCGTGTGCTCCTCGACGACATCAATGATCAAACCGGCCTATCACTCAATTCAGAATCATCTGACCGCATTGGTGGTTTCATTGCCGAGCAACTCGGACGCATGAGTCAAATCGGTGATCAAGTCACACTCCCCGACCACACACTGCTCACCGTCATTGCAATTGATGGAATTCGCACCAGTCGCATTCGTATCAACATCCCAGTGCCGTCACACCAAGGGAGAACCGATGAATCAAATCAACAGCCAACACCTCATTGATGCGGCCATCACCGCCCGGACACACGCCTATGCACCCTATTCACGCTTTTTGGTGGGGGCCGCAGTCCTCTGTGGTGATGGTCGCGTCTTTATGGGATGCAATATTGAAAATGCTGCCTATCCCAGCACCAACTGCGCTGAACGTGTTGCCATGCAGTCGGCCTGGGCAGTAGGAGCCCGTGACATTGTGGCTATTGCGGTGGTTGCTGACACACCTGGACCTGTGAGCCCGTGTGGTGGGTGCCGCCAGGTCATGGCCGAGCTCGCCCGCAATGCCGTCGTGTATCTCACCAATCTCCATGGTCATGTATACGAAACATCCGTGGCTGCGCTGTTGCCCGGAGCGTTCGATCCCAACGATTTACCCCAGTAATCACACTTTACGGAGCAAATACTGGCTGCAACGATTCCCCTTTTTCCCATGCCTGTAAAAATTCATAGGGATTCATTTCACCACGCCGCACTTGCCAATCGGTGGCATATGATGGGCGTGAAATACCGAAATGCAGGTGAGGGGGGGTGTGGCGTGCGTTGCCTGAGCGTCCCGTGTAGCCCAGTAGATCCCCGGCCCGCACTTGCATGCCTACCGTCAGGCCCGGCGCAACTGCGCTCAGATGTGAACCATAGTAGCGGTTGCCGTCAATGCCAATAATCGCAACAGCCAGACCACTACGCGTGACCGGATCATCAACTGCAGAATCCCATTGATCGGTTGTTTCGATGTAATCAACCACGCCATCTATTACAGCCACAAAGGGTGCGCCATCTTCACAAAAAATATCAGTAGCCATGTAATCGTGATGATCGCGACCATAGGTTACCGGTACTCCCGGTACAGGGAAGACATACGTGTACGGGGACTGCCCAACAGCAGTAGCCTGCAAGAGTTGTTGTGTACGCACCGGTAGTAGCGTCGGCGTGGCAGTCGCCGTGGGTGCTGGCATCGTCGCCGTGGGTACTGGCATCGTAACCGTGGGTGCTGGCATCGTAACCGTGGGTACTGGCATCGTAACCGTGGGTGTGGTATTTCCTGGCAATGGCATACTACATGCCACACACCACCACATCACACTCAACCAATAGCAGGCGCTACGCATACCTATCCCTGCATTTCTTGGATTAATTGCCGGTATTGTTGAACAGTGTCGTCCACCTGTGCCGGGCTACTCGCTTCCACACACACCGAAACATATGGACCATCACTATCGGGTGTGAGCAACACCCAATAATCATCACCTTCGATGCGCAAGCCATCAATGGTCTGCTGGCGCCGTTCTTGGAAGCGCTCGCTGAGTTGGCGCATTACCCGCCCTTTGGATTCCCAGCCACATGCCACACGTGCTTGGGTGATGTGGAACACGGGAATCGAATCCACGGCATCAGCAAGCTGTATCTGTTGGCTAAGCAACAACTCAATGGTTTTGATGACGGTATACATGCCGTCGGCCACCGGATGAAACCGTGGAAAGACACATGCTCCATCTCCATCACCCAACAGCAACAAATCGCGGCGCTTGGCAGCCATTTGCATCAGGGCACCCAATGCCCCGCGCGTACGCACCACCGCACCACCACGCCGCGCAGCAATCGCCTCAAAAACACGCGGCGCATGCATCGGTACGGCAACGACGCCACCACCTTCTGCGGCAAGCACCAAATCAACCAACACTGCGAAAGCCAACATGGGGGTCAACGGACGCCCACGGCCATCAACCATAGCAACACGTTCACCGTTTGCTTCAATGCGGACACCCAGCCGGGCATTCAACACCTGGGTGACTTGTGCTAGGCGCATCAAATCGGTGTCGGCCTGTATATCCTGAATCGTAACCGGTACCGATTCTACATTGGCATTTAATTCCACCGCCCGAATGCCCAACCGACGCAGAATCCCTGGCAAGACGACCGAGCTACTCGCATGGTTGTAGTCAACAACAACTTGAAAGGTTGGTTCATTGACAAAGGCGTCTTGACGCAACGCTTTTACAAATGCAGTAGCATAGGTCTCCGTGGGATTGCGGGCTTCTGTAATACGCCCAATCTCGTTGTAGTAGGCCCGACGATAGTCTTCTCGGAAAAAGATGCCCTCAATGCGTCGCTCATTCGTTGTATCGAGGTCCAGACCGTTACGATCAAAAATACGGATTTCAATCATCCGGTCATCATCGGCGGACACCTGTAAATGCACGCCGCCACTCGTACCAGCAGTGGCCGTCATGTAGCGGGCAACGGGCAACGGCACACTGTGTAACTCGAGCACATTCACACCTGCGGACGGCAATCCGGACATCAACGCTCGCTTCAACATGCGCGCCGCATCATTCCCATCGCGATTTGCCGTTACAGTGGCACCGAGAGGCAACGCAGAGCCGATGGCTGCACCGATACGCGCACACCACTCTGGCGTCAGATCAATGTTGACCAATCCAGTAATACCCTGTTTGCCAAACAACACGCGCCGTCCCTGTGAGCCCCAGATAATACTCGCCGTGACGGTGGCACTTTCATCAACCTCTTTGTAGGGCCAGATTTTGACATTGTTGCCAATCACGGCCCCCGTGTTGATCATGGTCTGATCGCCGACAACCACACCTTCCGACAACACAGCACGACTTTTGACGTTGCATTGCCGCAACACCACCGCACCACGTAATTCGGCACGTTCCCCGATATAGGAGTTGCGCCAGATGATACTCCGGTCAATGATGGCACCCGCATCAATAATCGCATAATCGCGGATTACTGTTGGTCCGATGACCTGGGCACCACTTTTAATCTTGGCGCCAAAGCCGAGGTAGAGCGGCCCTTGCAGACACGCATCCGCCGCAATCTCCACATCCCCATCTACCCACACCTCGTCACTGAGCCGGCGCCCAATCCGTGGCAGGTTCACAAGCCCGGTCAGATAATCACGGGTTGCACGCATGTATTCATCAATGGTTCCTACATCCGTCCAGTAGCCGTCTACCACACACCCGGCAATACCCTGCGGTTGTTGCAAGAGTCGTGGAAAGATGTCCTTGGCCCAGTCCACCGGTTTATCCGTGTCAATGTAATCAAAAATAGCAGGGTCAACCACGTAAATGCCCGTATTCACCGTGTCCGAAAAGACCTCACCCCAGCTCGGCTTTTCCACTAAATCGCGCACATAGCCCGCATCATCACAAATCGCTACCCCATATTCGAGTGGATTGGGAACGCGCTTGAGTGTCATGGTAACCAGCGCACCGGCGGTACGGTGACGTGCGATGACCTGTGTCAGATCAATATCGGTGACCGCATCACCGGATATCACCAAAAACGGCTCACGGAGAAGATCTTGGGCACGCTTGACACTCCCTGCAGTACCCAGTGGCCGGTCCTCGAGCGAATACGTGATATCCACACCAAACGCGGCACCATCGCCGAAATGATCTTGGATAACACTCGCCATGTATTGCACCGTGACCACGATATCACTGATGTGATGGCGCTTGAGTAATTCAACGATATGCCCCATCACCGGGCGATCAACCATTGGCACCATGGGCTTGGGACGATTCAGCGTCAGGGGTCGCAACCGCGACCCTTCGCCTCCGGCCATTACGACTGCTTTCATAGACGTCCCCCACCCTCTCTACACGTCATTGTGTACTTTCATCCATGATTGACTGGCCCATCGCCAACAAAATACGCCGCTCGTCGTCGCTAATATCATCGCGGCGCAAAAATATCTCGAGCGCTTCTACGGGTGTCGGTAACCGGTCCTGACGGTTCATGTTCACCGAAGCCAAGCCATCGGTACGTGGCACATGGACGAGTACACGGGCCACAAATGCGGCTCCTGCACCTTCGAGCACTATTCTAATTTGACGTTCACTAATCATCGATCGTTGCACGGGTAATGCATCAATGGTTACTTTGACAATTGCGTCTTTGACGTCTTTCCGTGTGAGTGCCGTGTAAATCCGATCCATTGGTTGCTCACCACTCTGGGTCACATCCACTTCAATATGTACAAATGGGCGCCCATGCAACGGGATAAACGTGTGACTGGCCTGTTTTGCCGCAAACGTGACTAACACACACCCTTTGTCTTCGTTGATTTCGCCAAAATCAATGCGCTCAATGCTCCCCGCATAGACCATGGGGGGATCGGTACGTAATTGCTGGTGCTTGTGCACATGACCGAGTGCCACGTAATCCACACCAGCCGGACAGAGCACCGACTGCGGGAGCTGAATCTCGCTCCCCAGCATCAACTGACGTTCAAATCCCGATATCGCCCCAGTGACCGTGCCGTGGTACGTCACCACGATTGGCCGCTGAGCATCTTCGGCGGTCAAGATGGCGACTTGCTCTTGGATATATGTCTCAACGATGCGCACCATTTCGCGTTCTTGCTCGCCGAGCCCCACCTGTCGTAGACTGTCGTTGTTGCTGACCAACATCTCACGCATCAGCCATGGAATCGCAATAACAGCGAGCGCACCGTGTGGCGTGCTATACCGATACACGTCTGGACGACGGGCCACGGTCACCCCATCAAACTTGAGCCCCTCATACACGCTCACCGAATTTGCGGAATCACGACCCGGCGCCACGTCGTGATTACCAATCAACAACAACACGGGAATGTTGGCATCGCGTAAGCGTCGCATCCGTGCAGCAAATTCACTTTGATGCCGTGGTAACGGACTACGATTTTTGAACATATCACCAGCCACCAACACCAAATCAACCTGCTTGGTGATAGCGATTTCGATGGCTTCATCAAAACAGGCCAAAAAATCAATAAGGCGCTGATGCATGCCCCGTTTTACATCAAACTGACCATAATTTTCAACACCAATATGTAAATCAGCAACATGGAGTATCTGTAGCATCACGCACTCCCTTTCGATTGTGTTATTCCTATTATATTGCGTATATGCACTGCGTGTTTATCTGTGGATATCCACAGAAGTTATCCACATTTTGTGGATAACACGACATATCCCACATTATCACAAATCCGCATTCTAATGCGCTAAAGTGGTGTCTTTGTTGGATGTGGATAATGTGGATAACTTTTATATCCCACAGTATCCCATACATCCCGTCGAATAGCCAAAAAACACCTGTATCCCACAGTATCCCACAGGCGTATTGTCCACTTATCCCACATCAGATTGTGGATAACCAGGGGATTAGTGGCGGAAAACCCGTGTAAAACGGAAATATCCCACATTTAGTGTGGGATATTGTGGGATATCTCGAAATAATGCTAGAATGCCACTACACAGGAGCAGAGGAGGGGGTATGCAACTGCGAATTGGTCATATGTATCCTGCACAAATGAATATATACGGCGATCGTGGCAACATGATTAGCCTAGTACAACGCTGTCGCTGGCGTGGCATTGAAGTACAGGTCGTAGAAATACATCCAGGGATGAACGTTGCGTGGCGGACGCTTGATATTTGTTTTTTTGGGGGTGGCCAAGACAGTGGGCAGGCCTTGATTGCCCACGACTTTGTGACCACGCATGGAGACAATCTACGCGCCGCCGTCAGTGATGGCATGGTCATGCTCGCGATTTGCGGTGGCTATCAACTACTCGGCAACTACTTTTTGACACATACCGGCGAAAAACTGCCTGGTGTGGGCGCACTCGACGTCCACACCGTGGGAGGCGATGTACGCCTCATTGGCAATCTGGCCGTTGCAATCGAACTGGGTATCACGCCACAGACGCTCATCGGGTTTGAGAACCACAGTGGACGCACCTATGTGGGTAATGGGGCGCGACCATTGGGGCGTGTATTGGCTGGTGCGGGAAACAATGGTCACGACGGGAGCGAAGGCGCCTATGTGCACAACACCTTTGGGTGTTATCTGCATGGATCATTGCTCCCCAAAAATCCCCACTTCGCCGACTATCTCATCCACACCGCATTAACACGGCGCTACGGGCATGCCGATCTCGCACCACTCGACAACAGCATCGAGTTGCATGCCCACCAGCAGATGCTTGCACGCGTGCACACACACACATCACCACGCTAGGCAGAGTGCCTAGCGTGGTGATGTCGTTTCATCAGTAACGATGCATCAATCATGCATCATATTTGCGTACAATCAATGCCGAATTATGCCCACCAAGCCCAATGGAATTGGAAAGCGCGGCCACAATCGGCATGCGGCGCGCCTGACCTGCCACATAATCGAGGTCACAATCTGGATCAGCCTGCTCGAGATTAATTGTCGGGTGCACGATTCCCTGTGACACACTCATGGCGGTCACAATGAGTTCGACCGCACCTGCCGCGCCCATCATATGACCGAGCATTGACTTTGACGAATTCACGAGCATCCGATAGGCATGATCAGCGAATACTGTTTTGATGGCACGTGTCTCAGCCATATCGTTCAGTGGCGTCCCCGTGCCATGCGCATTGATATACCCAACCAAAGCGGGGTCAATCCCCGCTTTGCGTAGCGCCATACGCATCGCACGTGCGGGACCTGCGCCGTCTTCGCCAGCGGCAATCATATCTTTGGCATCATTACTATTGCCGTATCCGACGACTTCAGCAATGATGGGGGCACCACGTCGCTTGGCATGTTCGAGCTCTTCGAGGATGACTGCACCAGCGCCTTCGGACAAGACGAAACCGTCACGGCGAGAATCAAACGGTTTGCAGGCATATGCCGGGTTATCGTTGTCTCCAGCGAGACCACGCATATTGGTAAAGGCTGACATTACCACCGGTACAATGGGTGCTTCCGCGCCCCCTGCAATAATCACATCAGCATCATCGCGTTTAATGGTTTCGTATGCTTCACCAATGTTGTGCCCACCCGTCGAACACGCAGCCACGATGGCCATGTTGGGACCAAGTGCACCGGTTTGGATAGCAATATACCCTGACGCAGCATCATCAATCATGTTGGCAATCAGTGTTGGAGAGACACGGCGGGTGCCTTTTTCTTGGAGCACCGCCATGTTTTCGCCAATCAAGTCGAGTCCACCCGCACCCGTCCCGTAGATGACGCCGAGTCGTTCGCGGTCCATGGTGGATGTATCGAGCTGCGCATGGCGCAACGCCTCAAGCGAGGCGTTGAGGGCGTAACGCACATACTGTGCGGCTCGACGAGCTTCACGCGGGTCAATCGCCGCATCGAGGACAAAATCACGCACCTCGCCAGCAATACGCACCGCATATTCACTGACATCAAAACGTGTAATTGAACGTACGCCACTCTGACCTGCGAGTAGTGCCTGCCAGGTGGTTACCAAATCGTTTCCCAAGGGCGTCACTGCGCCCATACCAGTTATCACCACACGGCGCATGTAATCGTCTCCTTAGGCACCAGCGGAGGATGCGGCAGCATAATCAGCGGGATAAAAGAGTTTGACGATTTCTGTATCCGACAGGCTCAATGTCTGTACCTGCGTATTGATACGGCGAATCAGTCCAGTGAGCACTTGTTTGGGTCCCAGTTCGATGAATGTTTCAATGCCATGTTCAACCATGGTATGCACACTACCCGTCCACTGTACCGGCAAGGTTAGCTGTCCTGTCACTTCAGTGCGAAGCTCATCGACACTATGTAGTACCTGTGCACTAATGTTGGCAATCAAGGGAACCAAGGGGGGTTGAATATTCACACGGGCCACTAATTCAGCAAAATGTGTGGCTGCATGCTGCATGAGTGGCGAGTGTGATGCAATCGACACGGCCAAACGTTGTACCAGCTTGGCACCACGCGCTTTGGCAAGCTCCATGGCACACAACAAGGCGTCAATTTCACCAGAAAGCACCGTTTGTCCCGGTGAATTGGCGTTCGCCATTGTCACCACACCGTGTGCCTGTGCTTCCGTAACAACAGCCTGCAATTGCGTTTCATCGAGCCCGATCACCGCAGCCATGCCACCAGGACGCACCTGTGACGTTTCTTTCATCAAGCGCCCACGCTCACGCACCAACAGCAACGCTTCGTCAAATCGTAGCGACCCCGCAGCCACGAGTGCCGTAAATTCACCAAGACTATGACCAGCCACCAACGTTGGTGACACACTAATTCCCATGGGAGTGAGGCGTTCACGTAGCGCTTCGAGACAGGCAATGCTCACCGTCAAAATTGCGGGTTGTGCATTGTACGTGTCATCGAGTTCTGCTTGTGGACCCTCAAAACAGAGTTTTGTCAATGAAAAACCGAGGACTTCATCTGCCTGGTCAAATACTCGTTTGGCGGCTGGTGAAACGCTGTAAAGCAATCGCCCCATCCCAACATACTGCGAGCCTTGACCAGGGAATACGAATGCGATGCGGTTTTTGATTGTTTGCAATAACTCCAACGTTGTCCCTCCTCGTGTATACACCAACAGCATGTGTGCGTGACCGACATGGTCAGTGTCTTTTCATTAAGACAGTGTTGGATGCGAGTAGTATACACCAATTTGGTGAACCCCGTGTCAACACCATGTAAACACACGCCACACATCCGATTAAATCGCTGGCACAGCAGCGAGTGCGGCCATGTAGACGTCATGGATGGGCACACGATGTTGCCGCGCCGCAGCTGCACAATCCTCGTATTCAGGTGCATGATGGAGCAAACTCCCGTGCCAATACTTGCACTTGACTCGGATATCTCCGAACTGGGTTGTCACGGTGATGTGGCTCCGTTCGGCGACGTAGCGCTCAACGAGCTGACGGCGCATCCCAAACGTGCTGGTTTCACGCATGATGAAGTCCACCAAGGCTGCTTCTTTGGGTTCGTCACACAGCACGGAGAGCGTCAGGGCAGCTCGCCCTTTTTTCATGAAAATCGGTGTTTGCCACACATCACGGGCACCTTGGTGCATCAGTGCATCACAGACATAGGCCAACTGCTCAGCTGATTGGTCGTCAATGTTGCATGCCAACAAGACCATCTGCTCGGGCGGAGTCGCCGTATGTCCCAGCCAGATGCGTAGCGCATTAGGACGTTCGGTGATTTTTTTGCCAAAACCGTAACCGATGCGTTCGAGCTGCATACGAGGCCGAGTAAACTGAGCGAGGGTGGCCACAATCGCAGCCCCGGTGGGGGTCACCAATTCGAATGTAGCTACATCGGGGATAATCGGTGCCTGCACCGCACTCAAAATATTGAGCGTGGCCGGTGCTGGGACGGGGAGTTCGCCATGGGCAGCCCGCACCCAACCCTGACCGAGAGGCAACGGCGATGCATACACCTGCGTGACGTCGAGCAAATAGAGCCCTGCAGTCACCCCCACAATATCAACAATGGCATCGAGTGCCCCGACTTCGTGGAAATGGACTTCAGCTGCCGAGACACCATGGACCCGTGCCTCGGCATCTGCAAGTGCCTGAAAAATGGCCAACGACTGCGTTTTGACGCGTTCGGGCAATGCTGCCGCCGTGATGATCTGAGTAACATCGTGGAGATGGCGGTGCACGGATTGTTCGGGTGCATCTACGTGCATGCGGGTCCCTGCCAACCACCCGCGCACTTCTGCTTGCCCGTGAATTGACCACCCTGGAATGTTGAGTGTGGCCAACATGGCGCGCAAGGCGGCGATGTCGAGACCAACATCACAGAGCGCACCGAGTGTCATGTCACCACTAATCCCCGAAAAACAGTCGAAATATGCGACACGCGCCATAGCCACTCCTCTCGTGGTGAGTCAAACGTTCACGATGAAATAGCGTACACTAATACGCATCAGGTAGAAGAAGGTCAACACCATGGATGGACACTCCCCCCCATTGTATGCGAGTGCCGATATTCTCACATTGCTGGGTCTTGATCCCAATCAGCAGTATATTCCTATTCGCCAGGTACTGCTCCAGCTCGACCTGAATGCGCGTACCTACGAACGTGCGCTCCGCAAACACCCCGTACTTGGTGCCGGCCTCAAGCCACTCTGGATTCTCGATTCCCATGGGCAGCGCATTCCCGCATTGTGTTTACGCGTTGACCTGATTCCGTTGTGGTTGAGCACATTACCGAGCCCGCCACACAGCATCCTCGCACAATGGCAACACGAAGTCGCATCGGTACTATGGCAACAATTCAAGCCCAACGGCGCCACGACTGCCGACGGCTACGTGGGGGCACGCTACCAGCTCACCGCTGTTGAACAGGCCTATGTGCAAGCGCATGAAACCGCAGCAGTAGCACGCCATCAGCTCCTCGGCGAACGCGAACTTGATGCACAAGTGGCACGTGCTGACACCCCCATCGAAACCACACTCAGCGATGCAGGCGCCACCGCACTCGTCAAAATGACGCGCCAAACTGCGCTGACCTCGGCCACACTCAGCAAACGCAACGACTACCTGGGGATTTTTGTGGGGTTGGTACGCGTCTTCCAGATTCATTCGTTGCGCGCCATGCCCCCCAGCCGACTACAATCGGCACTTGCTTGGCTTGAACGTTGGCAACAAGATCTCATTGATGCGGCCCGCAACGATGAGCAAGAACCCGGCTAAGTATTATGACGCTGATATGTACGTACTACCTCAGCATATGCTGCACGTTCTCTGACAACAAAATCAGCGGATGCACTAACAACGATGTCACGTACTGCAGCGGGGGTATCAACCACTTGCATCAAGCCGAGCTCGGTATCGGTTAGCATGCCTTGGGCACATGCGTTATCACGTAGCCATGTCGTCAACCCCTGCCAATAACGAGAGCCGTACAAAATAATCGGAAAGTTGTGTACTTTCCCCGTTTGCACCAGTGTAATGGCCTCGAACAATTCATCAAGTGTGCCAAATCCTCCAGGAAAGAACACAAATGCGGTGGCATATTTAATTAGCATTGTTTTGCGCACAAAAAAATAGCGGAATTCGAGTGACTGCGTCGTATACGGGTTCACATGCTGCTCAAATGGCAACTCAATATTAAGTCCCACCGATGCCACACCCGCTTGTTGCCCACCCTGGTTACCCGCTTCCATGATGCCTGGACCACCACCAGTTATCACCGCAAATCCTGCTTCACCGATAAGTCGAGCAGTCTCCACAGCAGCTTGGTAGTATGCGTTGTCCGGCTTGAGGCGTGCCGAACCAAATAACGTAACCGCAGGCCCGAGCGTTGCCAACTCATCAAACCCATCCACAAATTCACTCATAATCCGCAACACACGCCAGGTATCTGTGCGATTAAATGGGGTACTCTCGTGGGGCGCAAGGAGTAATTGCTCGTCGGCAGTAACATGCGGTGGTTTCATGGTTGTGTTCCTTTCATATGTTTCCCAATCATTACGTGCACAATCGGCACCAAATGGTGCACAGCAATCTATGCGTGCGGTGTATCACCACATATCTGACGCAAACCAGTGACTAATCGTTGCAGACCAACGGTCAGCTGTGGTTGTGCGACCAACGCCGATATCACAATAGTACAGCCATGGCTCGTCCCAAAGAAGAACCCAGGATGCACAAAAACACCATGGGCGAGCAGCGCTAGTACAACGGTTTCTTCGGGGAGTGTGCACTGTACCTGTACCAGTACGTAATAGCCGGCGTCGGGGGGACGCACACGGACGCACGCAAGCGGTGACAACGTATCAATCACAAAGGCAACCTGCTGTTGGATGTGGTGGCGTTGATGCGCCATAAATGTGGCACCTGCATGAAGGATGTGCGGAAGCATCGTTTGTACCAACATGTTTGCACCAAGAAAGGTATCGTTGAGTACCTCGAGGCGCGTAGCATAGTGCTGACGTGCCTGCGGTGATAGTGCAATCCATCCCAATTTGAGATCAGGGAGTGCACACATCTTTGAGAGACCATTGAGTGTAAAGATCGGCACATTGGGCATAAGTGCGGCCAGTGGTGGCACATGCGCCACCGTGTATGGCATTTCCGCAAACACTTCATCACAGATAATTGGCAACTGCAACACATTCACGATGGAAATCGCCTGACGCACCACCATGCCCGTTGGGTTATGCGGTGACACGATGAGGATGGCACGCGTACGCTCATCACACGCACGCCCCAGTTGCCATTGATCGATGCGCCAGCCACGATGGACATCGAGTGGGTATGTGCGGAGCTCTATCCGGTAGAGCGCTGCAAGATAGTCGAAAAGTGGATACGAAATATCGGGGACGAGCACGTTGTCCCCGGGATCAGTCAACAGCGCAAAGAGCAGTGCATACGATTCACTGGTGCTCGCAGTCATCACAATGTCTGTTTCAGCATCCAAATGCACTGCAGGCTGGCGCCCCGCATAGTAGTCAACTACTGCCTGACGGGCGCTTGCAATGCCACGGGGATGTGGCTGATAGCGCCGTTGCGCCCAATACGGGGCAGCAGCGGCGGCCAAAATCTCTGCAGGAAAGATGAGACCGTTGCTCGTTGGATTGCTACTCGTCAAGTCTATTGCATCAGGATAGTGTTGCCGTGCCAGATCAATGCGATTAGGCGAAAGATCAACACCGTCGAAAAAACCCGCCATCTGCGATTCCTTTCTCAGGCAATGTGGATGCTCCACACCGATGAGCAACACCCATGTGCATGTCTCCGCTGTGCCTAGTATCGCATAGTCTGGTTTTATCAGGAAAACAACAGG
Source organism: uncultured Klebsiella sp. (assembly GCA_964569955.1). Lineage (GTDB taxonomy): Bacteria > Chloroflexota > Chloroflexia > Chloroflexales > Roseiflexaceae > UBA965. The sequence continues at coordinate 23,086 of CAZMWB010000003.1, forward strand.
TTGAAATGGTGATATGATGTCTAGGGCATCTCTACACGCTAAATGCACTTACACACGCACTGCTACTCACCGTGTGAATCTGTGTGATTACGTTGACGGTCGCTAAATGATGATGCTACAATGGCAGATAGGCACCTTGTCAATACTTGGTAACGCAATGTCGTCATGTAACCCGTTATTGTTAGGATAGAGTTGACAGCATGGATCAAGATACGCGCCCTCAAAATCAGCGACGTGGGAGTTCTGAGCGTTCTACTTCAGAAACTGGGCAATCGGCGCCATTGCGTGTGCGACCACGTGATATCGTCAAAGGCCGTGGGAATACGACAACCGCCCGTGCGTCGGCCAACACATATCTCGACAAACTCCTCCAACGAGTAACGACGACCGTCTCCAACGGTCTCGGTCAAACTGCCCCCATTGCCACATCGGGAGTGTTGTACGACCGCTGTGTCGTCTTAGTGCAATCACTCGGTGATCCCGACAATCCGGCGCACATCCATGCTGCCGAAGAATTAGTTGCCATGGGACCGGCGGCACTCCCCGCACTGACCCATGCGCTGTCGCCAGAGAGTCCCTGGTTGATTTCCTATCGCGCCGCCGAAATCCTCGGTGAAATCGGTGATCGCCGTGCATCTCAGCCGCTCATCGAAGCATTACAACATCCGAACAGCAATGTGCGTTGGAGCGTGATTCGTTCGTTGTCGGTGGTTGGCAATACGCGTGCCTTGTTTGCACTGCGCCGCATCGCCCGTGACGACCGGAGCAAAACGACCTGGGGGGAATCAATTGCTGGGGTGGCGCAGAGTGCCATTGACCAGATGCAAGGGCACAATCTGCTCGTTAAAGCGATGGAAATCCTCAAAACAGTTATTTCCACGGTCGTGTTGTTGTTGGCGTTGGTCTTGGCGTGGAACGTCTTTGAACGGGTACGTGGTGAAGTCAGCGCCATTGGCGTGCAGCCAACCGCTACCGTAACCGACGAAGAAGCCGCCATCTTGCCCGGTGATGACACACAAGTTGTGGCCACAGAAACCGCCACCATCATGCCTACACAGGGGCTCACCGAGCTCGTCACAGGTACTGTCATCAATCCGGGAAATGTGCGCGCTGAGCCTGCCATCGGCAATAACGTGATTGGTCAGGTCGTCGCAGACGACGAAATCGTCTACCTTGCGACGACTCCTGACCGGACCTGGTTCAAGGTCCAGCTTGGTGCGAATCGTTCAGCACAGTCATCAATTGGGTCGGTAGACGGCATTGGTTGGATCAATCAGTCGCTGGTGGTCCCCCCAACAGCGGCACTCCCCATCGAAGACATTCAGTTGCCTACCCGCGTTCCGGCGATGACAGCCACACCCGAAGCAGCGGTTGAAGCGCCAACCGCCACCGCCGAAAGTGCACCAGCACCAGAAGCAACAGCAACCGTGGATCCGTTGTTGCCACCCACACCTACACCGTAATTTGTCCTGAAAGGGCTCGCTGTGGTGCGTTTCTTTCGTGCACTCTTTTTGTTGTTAGCAATACTCGCAGTTGTCGCTACTGCGGTAGTCATGTTGTTGTCTGCGGAAATCCGCCGCACCGGCGGCAACGATGACACGCCGATTGAGTTCGTCGTTGCTCCCGGCGAAACGACCAACTCGATTGCCACGCGCCTCGCCGAACAAAAACTGATTCGCCAACCGCTGTTGTTTGTGGTCCTAGCTCGCTTACAAGAGCTCGACAGCAAACTCCAGGCCGGTAATTTTTTGTTACGGCAGAACATGACCATGAACGAAATCATGGTCGCATTGCAACAGAGTCGCGTCAAAGAAGTGCAAATCACCATCATCGAAGGGATGCGCATCGAACAAATCGCTGCCGTGGTAGGGAATGCGGGAATTTTGGCAATTGATGAAGAAATCGCACTCACCGCCTTTCGTGATGCTGACAGCTTTAAAGAGGGGAACGTCTACCTCAGCAGTATTCCTGCAGGCGAAAGCCTCGAAGGGTACCTCTTCCCCGATACATACCGCTTCAATGAGACGGCAACCATCACCGACGTGGTGAGTGTGTTAGTTGGCCACTTTAGTGAGCAATACGCAACCCTTGAACGCGAAGTTCAGGTACCCGACGTATCCGTGCACCAAATTGTCACCATGGCCTCAATCATCCAGCGTGAAGCCACACGTCAAGATGAAATGGCGCTGATTTCTGCGGTCTTTTGGAATCGGCTCAAACCCGAAAATGCCGGTGAAACCGGTGGCGGGAAATTGCAGTCGGACCCCACCGTGCAATACATCCTCGGTACATCGGCCGATTGGTGGCCCAAACTCGACAACTTGACGATTGAACAAATCAACGCAGCCCCAGGACCCTACAACACACGTGTACTGACCGGGTTGCCCCCGGGGCCCATTAGCGCCCCTGGTCTGAGTGCCCTACGTGCGGCGGCCCGACCCGATGCCACCGCCAATTACATGTACTTTGTGGCCGCCTGTGGCGAGCCTGGCAAGCACAATTTTGCAGCAAGTTACGCCGAGTTTTTGCAATTTGAGCAACAGTATCTCACCTGTGGTCAATGATACGGAGTCCTCAATGTCCATAGAACCGACCATGCGCATTGCTGGTGTGATTGGTGACCCAGTAGCACACAGTAAGTCGCCTGCCATGCATAATGCGGCATTTGCGCACTTCGGCCTCAGTGCCACCTACGAACGCTGGCATACACCACTGGCTGATTTGCCTGCACGTATCACCTCGTTGCGCGCACCACACATGTATGGTGCCAATGTGACGTTGCCCCACAAAATCGCCATCCTACCACTCCTCGATGAAGTGGATGCACTTGCAGATGCCATTGGAGCCGCAAACACGATTATCCGGCTCCCTGACGGACGGCTCCGTGGCACCAACACCGATGCCCCGGCCTTTCTCCAGGAAGTCACCGATGTCTGTGGACTTAATCCTGTTGGACTCCAGACAGTGATTCTCGGCGCGAGTGGGGCTGCCCGTGCGGCCGCATTCGCACTTGCCCATGCAGGTGCAGCACGCATCACGATTATCAATCGCACCGTGGAGCGTGCCGAAGAACTCTTGGCCGATGTGCTGAGCACACTCGATTTCGACCCAATAATGACGTATGCGGCTCCAGATGCCGAAGATCTGGCCGATGTCATCGGTGATGCAGACCTCATCGTCAATGCGACATCTCTTGGCTGGCATGGCGACGAAACGCCACTCGCCGCAGCGCTGATTACCCCGAGGATGTGTGTCTACGACATGGTCTATCGGCCAACCCAACTCTTGGCAGATGCACAGCGCCGTGGTGCACGTGGATACGACGGCATGGGGATGCTAGCCAGACAAGCGAGTATTGCTTTTACCCACTGGACTGGGCTCACTCCACCGCTCGACTTGATGATAACCGCACTGCGCAACGCCTGATGACCATCCGTACAGACACAGACGGGCGGTTCACCGATGTGAACCGCCCGTCGCTTGTACCCAAAACACACCACACTAACCGATAAACGGTGAACCGACGGCTAAATAGCGATATCCGACATCGGTGAGCTCTGCATAATCGGGGATCATGCGGCGCCCATCGATGACCAAGTATGGCCGGCGCGTTGATTGCTCGATGGTGCGTGATAAACCACGAAACTCTTCCCAGTCTGTGGCAATAAAGAGGGCGTCTGTGCCATAAAGGGCACTTTTCACCGATTCATGATAGCTGATTTTGGCAAACAGCGGATTTTTGGCCACATCATAGTAGTGACGCGCCTCTGCATCAGCCATCGGGTCATAGAGCTGAATCGCAGCGACGCCACGTCCAAGCAATCCTTCGATAACTTTGAGTGCCGATGAGTCACGGATGTCGTTGGTGCGCTGTTTGAATGCCACACCCAATACGGCAATCGTCTTGTTGGCAAACGAAAACTCTGCTTCACGTTCGGCGCGATCAAGCAGGTAGACTTTTTGGTATTCGTTGATGTCGTAGACCGATTGCAACATGCGTGCGTCTTGGTTGCGCGATGACAGCTGATAAATCAGTGATTGCACATCTTTGCCGAAACACGAGCCTCCGGCCCCGATGCCCACATACGAGCCCCACGTGCTAATGCGCCCATCGGCGGTCACCCCACGTTTGAGGTCTTCCATGCGCACGTTGGGGAATGTTTCGCCAAGGCGGGCACCAACCCCATTCCAGAACGAGACATAGGTCAAGAGCAACGTGTTCGCCACATATTTAATAGCCTCGGCTGTTTCCGGCGTGGTTTCGATGTAGCGGATACGCACATGATTCACGAACTGTGAGTAGATGCGCCGCAAAATGCGGAAATCGGCATCACTGTCCGCTCCTACCACCACCCGATCTGGACGCCGTGATTTTTCGACGGCATCACCCTCGGGTAAAAATTCGGGGTTCGAGGCAACGCCCACATTGGGCACGTTGTGCTTATTGAGAACCCCTTCGAGGGCGCGTGCCGTCCCAATCGGCACCGTGCTCTTGTTGATGACCACCACACGACGCTGGTCTTTGCGCTGTGCCAACAACTCGGCTAAATATTCGACCGCCGTAAAATAGTAGCTTAAATCTGACGAACCATCCGGGTTTGGCGGCGTCGGTAAGCACAAAAATATGGCGTCCGTACCCTCGATATGTGCTGTTACATCGGTGGTAAAAAACAGGTAGCGATTCAGATTCTCAGCAATGACTGCGGGCAGACCGGGTTCATTGATAAAGCGCTCAATTTCTTCAGTTTTCCCTGTTTGATATGCAGCAATGCGCACCGGATTAATGTCATACGCATAGACTTCATGCCCGTATTCTGAGCAGACCGCAGCATGACACAGCCCTACAAAACCCGTTCCCACAACAATGATTTTCATAACTCCTCGTACCTTACAACAATCCGTCTAGCGTGATGCAATCACCTCACGCAGGGCATTGATACACAACGTGTTCTCGTCTGGAGTGCCGAACGAAATCCGAATTACACCAGGCAATCCCCAACCGCCGAGTGGATTTATCGCCACACCGCGGGCAGCAAGTGCTTGCGCCACACGCGCATCGCTTCCTTCGCCACCCACCGGTACCGCCACAAAATTCGTTTCACTTGCAAAAGGGTGTAACCCGAGGGCAGTCAATTCACGCATGAAATAGGCTCGTGCCTCGGCCACTTGGGCACGGCTGGCTGCCACATGCGCACTATCACCGAGGGCGGCAATGCCGGCCACCATGGCCAAACAATTCACATCAAAGACGGGACGCGTGCGATTGATGTAATCGAGCATATCGGGATCACCGATAGCATACCCGAGCCGCAACCCTGCAAGACCGTATATTTTGGCAAACGTGCGGAGCACCAGCATGTTTTTGCGGCCATTGCGAATCTCGCCAATCATATCTGGGAAATCGGTGCGTGTCACATATTCGACGTATGCTTCGTCAACGACCACCACCACATCGTCGGGGACACGGGCCAGGAAGCGTTGCATGTCAGCAGCACTGTTGGTGGTTCCTGTCGGATTATTGGGGTTACAAATCAAGATCATGGTCGTCGCTGGCGTGATTGCTGCGGCCATGGCATCGAGATCATGGACACCGTTGACCAGTGGGATGCGTTTTTGTACTGCACCCATCATCTGCGTGCGGTTGTAGTAGCTGATGAACGTGCCATTGGCCATGATGACTTCATCACCCGGGTTTAGGTAGGCCAGCGCCGTCAACAGAATCAGCTCATCGGAGCCATTAGCACACAACACCATGTCGGGTGACACATCGAGATGCTGTGCAATCGCAACACGGAGCTGCATCGTGCTCGGGTCAGCGTAGCGATGCATGCTTGCCAACGCATCGCCGACTGCGGCCATGGCCTTTGGTGACACCCCGAGCGGGTTTTCGTTGGCGGACAGTCGTGCCTGCACAGGCACGGGTGGAGCCGCACGACCACCGCGCATCGAATGCAACGCTGCAATTGCTGGTTTTTTGCGCATGCTTGACCTTCCTCGCCTACATTCGGGAATCACACCTACTGGCGCTGATACCCCCTGGCATTGAAACGGGTTACACCTACGGGATTATACCACGGCATTGCTGAAAATTGCGTTACGCTTGCATGTTGATTCAAATAATGCTATGCTCAGATTGTGTAATATTGCACATAGTGTTGACATACCATGTGCACAATCAGGAGGGTATAGGTGAATCGTACCATCACACCACCCGACGTAGTTGTACGCCGCTTACCCCTGTACGCCCGCAGCCTCCGCTATCTCTTACGTGACGGTATCCTCTCTGTTTCTTCCCAAGAACTTGGCGAACGCATCAATGTGACAGCCGCGCAAATCCGTAAAGATTTGTCGTATTTCGGTGAATTTGGCAAGCAAGGCATTGGCTACGATGTGGAGCGTTTACTCAACCAGATCGAGCACATCCTTGGAATTGATCGTGCGTGGGCGGTAGCACTCATTGGGGCTGGTCAGCTTGGTGAAGCATTGATTCGCTACGAGGGTTTTCGCGAACAAGGTATTCACATTGCTGCGGTGTTTGATGCAAACACGCAAAAAATTGGTAAATCGGTGGGTGGCATCATCATTGAACACAGCGACAGCATCAGCACGGTACTACCACAGCGCAACATTCAGATGGCAATCATTGCGGTGCCCGCAGATCGCGCACAACAAGTTGCCAATGTACTCATCAAAGCCAATGTACGCGCAATTCTCAGCTATGCACCAACAGTGATTCAAGTACCCGAGGGGGTATGGGTGCGCTACATTGATCCGATTGCAATTCTGCACAGCATGACATTTTACTTGTCACGAGACGAATAATCACGGCACCGTCACTCTCTGCATGCACGAGGCACCATCTGTTACGAACGGATGGTGCTTTTGGGGCGTTTGCCGGGTTGGGATTGTGCCAAAAAGCGGTCTATGGTACTAATCACACTAGTACGTGCGACTCCACTGTCATCATCTGCGGCTGTGGCCCACACTACCACATCAATCACCACATCATCGTGATCCATGCCGGTTACCATGACCGTTGGTTGGGGTTCTACAGCCACGCCCGTCGCACGCCGTACTACGTCAGCAAGCTCTTGGGTGACGCTTTCGAGGTTGATGTTGCGTTCGAGGGTCAGTTGCACGGTAATCCGCCGTAGACCAGCACGACTATAATTGACTACCGGATGCCCGGTTATTGCACTACTAGGCACTTCAACGAGGGCACCGTCTTGGCGGCGTACAATCGTCACATGGAGTCGCTGTGCCATGACTTCACCACGAATGCCTGCGACTTGCACATCGTCGCCGATACCAAAGGGGCGGTAGTAGAGGAGCAAAAGCCCTGCACTATAACTACGAATGACATCATGGAGTGCAAGACCAACCACTGCGCCAGTAATCCCCAACCCTGCAATGAAACTGGTCGCCGCAGTCACCCACCCCACTTGTGCCAGTGCAATGGCCAGTCCAATGATAAACACGACTGCGTAGATGATACTGCCAGCAGCGCGACCTATCATTTCGGGCATTCCCAGCCGACCAATCCCCGTCACCACTACTTCACGCATGCGTCGTGCGAGCACGACTGCCGCTAATATGATGCCCACCACCAAGAGAATTTTGGGGACACTCGACATGAGTGTGGCAAGAATTTCAGCCATGAGGGTACTCCGTCAAAATGCACATCTTGCTATAGTGTATCACTGCTCAATACATCTATAGATATCGCAAACGAGTTATCAACCCATTCATCGCTGATTATACCAATTCGCACACCGACACAACACTCGTGATGGCGTGCTATCCATTACAGAACGACTCTGATTGTGGTTTACAGCATGGACATGGTATGCAGACAAGAATTGGTTATAATGAAACGTGATAGGACTTTTTATGATGCGGTGAGAAGAGGGTGGCATGGCGCTCGATGATGCAACATTTCGTCAAACCATGGGGAGTTTTACCAGTGGTGTCACCGTGGTGACCACAGTCCATGAAAATGTGCGTTACGGCATGACCGTCAGTTCATTTGCGTCGTTGTCGTTGCAACCACAGTTGTTGTTGGTGTGTATCACACATACACTGCCCACCTACTTGGCCATCGTGGAATCCAAGCAGTTTGGCGTGAGCATTTTGGCTGCAGATCAAGCCTCCGTCTCGCAACAATTTGCGAGTCGCCAGCCCGACAAATTTGCGGGGGTGGCCTGGCACAGCGGGAGCCTGGGGCTCCCACTCATTTCGGGTGCATGTGCCACCATTGAATGTCGTTTAGCAGCCATCCATCCGGGTGGTGACCACGCCATCGTAGTTGGCGAAATCGTCACCGCACAAATCACAGATGCGCCACCCTTGGTGTATGTGCGTGGTGCATACCGACAGCTCGCATGAAGACACTCCATATCACGGTTTCTCCACACACTCCAGACCCGGCAGCTCTTGCGCAGGCTGCCACGATTATCAACCGCGGTGGTCTGGTCGCTATGCCCACCGAAACCGTGTACGGGCTTGCAGGTGATGCAACAAACCCGGCGGCAGTGGCGGCGATCTTTGCGGCAAAAGGGCGCCCGACGACCGACCCCCTGATTGTACATATCGCAGACATGGTGCAACTCGCTGATATTGTGCACACGGTACCAGCACACTTTGCGTTGCTAAGCGAAACGTTTTGGCCTGGTCCATTGACCATCCTTGTGCCCAAACACGCAACCCTCAATCCAGACATCACTGCGGGCTTTGCAACGGTGGCGGTACGCATGCCGGCCCACCCGGTGGCGCTTGCGTTGATTCGTGCCTGTGGACGCCCACTCGTGGCGCCATCGGCCAACTTGTTTTCCCGACCAAGTCCCACCAGTGCGGCACACGTCCTGCATGACTTGGCGGGGCGCATTGATGCGGTGCTCGATGCGGGAGAGACGCAGATTGGTGTCGAATCCACGATTGTGGATATTACCACCACACCAGCACGGATTTTGCGCCATGGTGGCGTCCCCGCCGAACAGCTGAGCACCATCCTCGGCGACATCGAAATAGCGACGCGCAGTGTGGCAGCAGGAAGCGCTGCACCAGCGCCTGGCATGCTCCTCAAACACTATGCACCACAGGCACCGATGACCATTTTCCGCGGGGATATCGCTCGTGTCCAAGACGCCATCCAGCGCTATGCGGCTACACACCCGGGCACAGCTTGGCTCTGCTACGACGACGATGTGACTGTGGCAACACGCCAACACATCGTGCATCTCTCACTGGGCCCCCGCCATCACGCACACGTGGTGGCCACGCGCTTGTTTGCAGCACTCCGGGAACTGGATACTACGGATGTAGCACAGATTGTAACGAGCGAGCCCCTTGGTGGTGGGGTGGCAGCAGCCATCTGTGATCGACTCTTTCGTGCTGCCGAGGGACGAATCACCAACGTGGATGTACACGATGCCAGCTAACTTTTTACCGAATTATCATTGAACGGTAAAAAAGTTGTGCTATACTTTGCAGAATATTGAGGGTGAGGGGCCAAATATGACTTGGTGGAAACGGTTGTTTACTGGCACAGCAACACGCGACGGCGGACGTTACTTGTACGTCTACGTGCAGTGTGACCGTTGTGGTACGCCGGTACGAGTACGAGTCGACATCTACAACGATGCAGCCGTAGAATTCGATGACCGTGAACGTGAAATAGGCTACGTCTGGCGCAAGGACATCGTTGATGCCAAGTGCTTTCGTCCCATCCATGCGGAAATCACTTTTGATACGACACGCCGCGAAATTACACGCCATATCAGCGGTGGCCACTACATTGATGACGCCACATACACGGCGTTGACCACACCACCACCATCAACACGCAACACATAAGGAAGGATCCATGGATTACCACAATCCGGCCTGGCGAGCACAAATGCGCATTCGCCTCGATGTCAACAACACACTGCGGTCGCTGGTTGGGGCACACGGCATTGACGACGCACGCATTGCACACTACATCCCACACGCCGTAGCCGCAATTGCTGATATTGACACCAATCGTGCTACATTGGGGTGGCCCGATTTACCGCATCAAGACGTCAGTGCGATTCAGGCACAGGCAACACGCATACGCCACGTTGAGAATTTCGTCGTATTGGGGATTGGGGGATCCGCACTGGGCAATATTGCCCTCCATTCTGCGCTCAACCATCCGTTTTACAACGATTTGCCACGGAGCAAGCGCTTAGCACCACGGCTATTTGTGATTGACAACTCGGACCCTGATTTGAATGCGGGGCTCCTCGAAACACTCGATCCAGCGAGCACCGTGTATAACGTAATTAGCAAAAGCGGTACCACTGCAGAAACGATGGCATCATTTTTGTCGGTACGGGCACATCTATGCAACACACTCGGTGATGCGGCATTAGCCCAGCACATCATTCTCACCACCGATCCCACTGGTGGCTTTTTGCGTCAAATCGGTACCCAAGAAGGGTGGACAATGCTCGACTTGCCACCAAACGTGGGGGGGCGCTTCTCCGTGCTCAGCACCGTCGGCTTGTTGTCTGCGGCAGTAACCGGGATTGACATCAATGCCTTGTTGGCTGGAGCCGCCTACGGTTACGAGATAGCGCGTAATCGCAATGTGATGCAAAATCCAGCAGCACTCGCAGCCATTATCAACCTGCTCTGTGCCCAGCAAGGACAAAACATGGTGGTGATGATGCCGTATGCGCATCGGTTGCGCCATATTGCTGATTGGTTTGCACAACTTTGGGCCGAAAGTCTAGGAAAGCGCGTCAATCTCAACGGTGATGTGGTCAACGTGGGAACAACCCCCATCAAGGCGCTCGGTGCGACCGACCAACACTCGCAGGTACAGCTCTATGTCGAAGGACCATACGACAAGTTGGTGAATTTCGTAGCCGTGGACTCGTATGCGGCCACACTCCCCATTCCCACCGCATATCCCCAGCTCGAAGGGGTCGCCTACCTTGGTGGGCACACCTTTAACGAGCTCATCAGTGCCGAACAGCAAGCCACAGCCATTGCCCTGAGTGATGCGGGACGCCCGAACATGACGCATCATCTCCCCGCAATCAATGCGTTTACCCTTGGTCAGCTCATCATGTTGTTTGAAATGCAAACAGCTATTGCCGGTGCATTGCTCGGCATTAATACGTTTGATCAGCCGGGTGTGGAAGCAGGAAAAATTGCCACCTACGCCCTCCTTGGCCGACACGGGTTTGAGGCACGTAAGCGCGAAATCGAAGCTGCAGCGACCAAACGCGCAGCCCAATGGGAGGTATGACATGTCCATTTCCTGCCCACAATGCCAGCAACCGGGAGTCCCTGTTGCAACCGCGGCACAGGATGTTCAGCTCAACGATGCACTGCGAGCCACACTTGCCGCACCACCACTGCCGGTGCGGCGAACTGCGGGAGGACTCGGGTGTGCCACATTGGCGCTGAGTTTTGCGGTGTCGGTGTTTGTGAGTGTATTGGTCGGCGGTGTTGCCGAGCTCACCAACGGCACCAACTTCCCTGCTCAAGGGATGCGGCTCGGTGAGACAGGTGTCTTTACGGGGATTGCCACATTTATTGTGGTGATGGTCGCACTGTTTTCATTGTTTGTGTGGCGTCAGGCACGAATGGACACACACTACAAAGCACAATTTAGCCAGTGGCACCGACAAAAAACCGCTTATGATGCCGAGTATTATTGTGCACGCTGTAATACGCGCTGGGACGCAACACCCGCTGCACATACAACGTAAGGACGTATTCAATGCGCCAGATTGATTTGCTCCTTTGCCATGCAACAGTGGTCACAATGGATACACACGGCACCATCGTGAATGATGGTGCCGTGGCTATACATGCAGACCAAATTGTGGCCGTGGGATCGACCACAGACCTCCAAGCACAATTTACTGCAACACAGCACATTGATTGTCGGGGATGTGCCATCATTCCTGGGCTGATAAACGCCCATGCCCACGTGCCAATGAGTCTATTGCGCGGCGTGGCAGCCGACCTACAACTCGACGTGTGGTTGTTTGGCTACATGTTTCCCGTGGAGGGCAAATTCGTCAACCCGGCTTTTGTGCGTACCGGCACCTTGTTGTCGTGTGCGGAGATGATTCGCAGTGGCACCACCACATTTGTTGACATGTATTTTTTCGAAGAAGAAGTCGCCAAGGCGTGTGACGACGCAGGCATGCGTGCGGTATGTGGGCAATCGGTGATGCGCTTACCTTCACCCGATGCGGCATCGTTCGATGAGGGGCTCGAGCGCGCCCGTGCATTTATTGCTGCATGGCACACCCACCCGCGGATTACCCCCACCATCGCACCACATGCACCATATACTTGCACCGATGAAATCTATCAGCAGGCCGTTGAATTGTGTCGCACCTACGGGGTACCGTTGGTCACCCACCTTTCAGAAACCGCACGTGAAGTCGTAGAATCACGTGACCACCGTCACGACACCCCAATCGGTTACGCCAATCGGGTTGGGGCATTTGATGTGCCCTGTATTGCGGCCCACTGTGTGCATGCCACCAGCGACGACATCAAGCTCCTTGCACAACGTGGCGTGGGCGTGGCACCGTGCCCCACGTCGAATCTCAAACTCGCCAGTGGAGTTGCACCCTACATGCAATTTTTGGCGGCCGGTGTACGCACGGGACTCGGTACGGATGGCCCCGCATCGAACGACGATCAAGACATGTTCAGCGAAATCCATTTGGCCGCATTGTTGCCCAAAGGATTGAGTGGCGATCCTACCGCAATGCCGGCTAAGCAAGCTTTTGCATTGGCCACATCATCTGGGGCGCGTGCCATCCACCAAGAGGATCGAATCGGTTCACTCGAAGTCGGCAAACAGGCAGATATCGTGGTGGTAAGTCTCGATGGGATCCACGCCACCCCACATTACACCTACGCCAACGAATCCATCTACAATCATCTGGTCTACACGAGTCGTGCCAGCGATGTGCGCGACGTACTCGTGGCGGGTCGGCTGCTCATGCGTGACAAACAGCTTCTCACCCTCGACGAAGCAGCCATCAAGCGTGACGCACGCACAATTGCTCACGACATTGACACCTTTTTGGCCAATCGCGAAGAGCACCTGCTTGACAAGGTGCTTGCCATCGGTACAGTTGCTGCCACGGAGATTTTTGAAATCCAGGTCAAAGCGCAACTCACTGCCACCCAAGTAACTGCGGTAATGGCGGCGCTCCATCAGCCACCATTTACCTATTTGCGCGGGAATCGGCGCACCCAGTATGACACCTACTTTCTCTGGGATGATGCATCATATGGACGGATTCGCTTCCGCGAGGATGTGCGGCATACCGATAGTGGTGTGAATCCACCTTATTACACACTCACATTGACCGAAAAGGCCTCACGGATTGAGCATAGTGCCGCCATCCAGATTAGTCGGGCACGGTATACGGCACAGGCCAACCACAGTGAACGCTTCTATCGTGAGTATTTTCAACCGCAGCACGTTGTGACGATTACCAAGGAACGCCAACGGAGTCATATTTCATACAAACAGATTGATTTTGCCATCAACATTGATACATTGACCAATAGCCCCAATCCGGGTCCGTACCTCGAGATCAAGAGTCGTTCGTGGAGTCGCCGTGATGCCGAGCACAAATCAGCATTGATGGGTGAAATCCTCGCACATCTCGGGATTGACGAGCATCGGTTAATCAAACAAGAGTATGTCGAACAATTTTAAGTTTATCATCGGTCTTACCGGCAATATTGCGTGTGGCAAAAGCACCGTGCTGGCACAGCTCCAGGCACACGGCGCCTTTGTCATTGATGCTGATGCGGTTACCCGTGTCGTACAGCAACCAGGCCACCCCGTACTCGCCGCCATCGTTGCGGCGTTTGGGGTGCACATATTGCATCCTGATGGGCAACTCAACCGTAAAGCGCTGGCCGATATCGTCTTTAGCGATACGCAACAATTACGGCGACTCGAAGCAATTGTGCATCCGGCGGTGCGCCAACATGTACACGACTGGCTGGCGCAGATTCCCGATGGCACGGCACACACGCCGCACATCGTGGTGATTGACGCGATCAAACTCATCGAAAACGGCTGGCCGGCGGTGTGTGATGAAGTGTGGGTGGTCACCTGTAGCCGCGAAACACAGATCCAGCGTTTGATGCAGACGCGCAACATGAGTTATGCAGATGCCCTGACGCGCATTGATGCGCAATCACCACAAGCCCACAAAATAGCCGTAGCAGACGTGGTGATACACAACGATGGCACACTCGCCGCCACATATCAGTACGTTGATACGCAGTGGCAACGCATTCACCAACAGCTCCGCGCACGCACCGAGTAATCCAGACCCAAGGAGCAATAATGGATTTTCGCCGCTACTATTCGATTGTGGAAGCCACACACACCATTCAAAATCCGACGTCGCCTCAAAAGATGGATCGCCTGATAGATGCGCTCCAACTCACCAACCACCACCATGTCCTCGACATCGGCTGTGGCAAGGGGTGGTTGCTCACCCGGATGGCCGAACGCTGTGGCATCCGTGGTACGGGTATTGAGATTAACCCGTGGTTTTGCACGGCGGCACACGCACGCGCACAGATGGCAGGTGTTGCAGACCGTATTTCGATTATTGAGTCTGATGCACGAAACATGCTACTTGCAGATGCCCAGTACGATGTGGCCGTGTGTATTGGCGCCACCTTTGCACTCGGTGATTTGGCCACTTGCCTCGCAACCATGCGGCGCGTGGTCAAACCGGGTGGATATATCGCTGTGGGAGACATATACCGATACGAGCATACACCAATCATCGAACAGTGGCGGACCGTACCCGACTTGCCGACACTCGTTGACCAGGTCCGAGGCACACAAGAGCCCTATGAGCTCATTACCGCATCCGCTGAGGAATGGGACATGTACTATACCCGGCAGTGGCGGGCGGCACAACAGTGGCAAAAGAGCAACGCTGACGATCCCGAGTATGCGGAATTTTGTCAGCGTGCAACACAAAGTCGTGATGATTATCTGCGCTACGAACGACCATACATTGGTTGGGCAATCGTTGTGGCCGTCAACGAATAGTATCGTAAAAGGCCAGATGCTGGCTGGCGATGCCTTCCCAACTAAATACGTCGGTGAGCACTTTGGCGTTACGCCCCATCCAATAGGTCAGCTCTTGGTCGCGGTGCAGGCGCAGAATGGCTTCTGCGAGCTGCGCCGCATTGTTGGGTTCAACCAATAAGACGTGTTTACCGTCTACGAGCTCGGGCAACGGGTCTTGGACGACGCCTGCGGGTGCATGCGTGGTAATCACCGGTGTTCCATGTGCCAAGGCAGTAATCAGGCTCCCACGGCGATACGAATACCCGTCAGTGAAGGGTAACAACACGGCATCTGCAGCCATCAAATAGGCAGATACGTCATGCGGTTCGGCGTGACCGGTCATAATCACCCGCTGTTGTAAGCCGGCTTCAGCAATACGTTGTCGCACCGCATGTGCGTATGCTTGATCGGCAGTGCTTTCGCCAGCACCACCAATCAGCACCAACCGCATGCTGGCGGGGAGTGTTTCAAGGGCATCAAGGATGGTTTCGATGCCCTTGGTGTGTGTGAGCAGACCGAAGTAGGCGAGCAACATGTCGCCTGGTTGCAAATCAAACCGATTACGCCACAGGCTGCGTTCGTAATGTTCTGGGGGAGCCGGAGAAACATTTGCACCTATCGGGATAAAAACGGTATGCGGATTCCACGGACCACGCATGTCATCCATGACACGACGATAATCAGCGGCATTAGTCATCACGGCACCATCGGCTTCTTTGATGATGCGTTTGGTGTACCAGGTGCGCAATGGACCCGCCTTGGGAAAGAGATAGGGTGGCAGCAAATCGTGTGCAGTTGTCACCACACGTAAGCCGCGCTGTCGTTCGCGTTTCAGGGCACGTGGAAGCGTATTGATGGCTATTTTCATCTGATAGGCACCCGTTTGGTATTGAATATGCACGATGTCTGGTTGCAAGGCAGCAATCGTCTGCCGGATGATAGCAATTGCGCTCCCGTTCCAGACAGGGATACGCACCGGATAAATGCGTGCCGCATCCCGGTAGGCCTGCCCCTGCGGACCAGTAATCACCGCGACTTCGTGGCCATGCTGCGTCAACATGCCATTGAGGCGGCGCGTATAATCACCCACTCCGCCAGCCATTGGCGGATATTCCGCACTAATCATCACTATTCGCATGATATCTCCTCACACACGGCGACCGAGCAACCCGTCAGCAATGGCTTTGATTTCGTGTTGTTTCTGGGGGTCTGGGGCAACAATTGCGGCCAGTGCAGCACAGGCGCGTTCATAGTGTGTTTGCGCCATGGCTGCCACCGCCTGTTGGGCACCAAGGGCATTCATCGAAGCGATGGCTGCTGCGATACCGGCATCATCACCAACTGGGCGTTGATAGAGCTGATGTAATGCACCTGTTGCTGATTCACGTGCTAGAGCATAGATAACCGGTAGACTCAGTTTCCGGCGAAGCAAATCGGCCGCATCAGGCTTCCCTGTTTCTTGTGCACTCCCCCAGATGCCGAGGATGTCATCCTGCATTTGAAACGACAAGCCGAGATGTACACCAAAATCATACATGTGTTGTGCATCGTGAGGGCTGGCTCCTGCCGCAGTTGCTCCAAGTTCACAGCATGCAGCCACGAGCAAAGCGGTTTTGCGTTCGATCATGGCCAAATAATCTGCTTCACCGATGGTAGGATTCCCCTCAAAGCTCATGTCGAGGTATTGACCTTCACAGATGGAAAGGATGATGCGGTCGAAACGGCGCATAATGTGCAACACGCGCTCTGCGGGCAACCCAACGTCGCATAGGCGTTGTACGGCCAGATGTGCAAGCACAAACATGCCATCACCAGCATTAATCCCATGTGGCATGCCCCAGATTGTCCAGAGGGTGGTACGGCCACGGCGTAAATCGCTGTTATCTTGGATGTCATCATGGATGAGTGAAAAGTCGTGGATGAGCTGAATTCCAGCCGCAAGGGGCAAGGTTTGGGCAACGCTCCCGCCAAACATTTGACTCGCCATCAACGTCAAGATGGGACGCAACAGTTTCCCTGGATCGGCGTATTCACGTGCAAGCACCTGATTCCGCCACCCGAGATGGTATTCTTGCATCTGGTAAAAGGGGGCCACTTGGGGGAGATGAGCAGGAAAAACGGCTTGCATTTCATCGCGTATAAGTGTACGAATATCTGATTCCATGGCATAAACCTCATCGTATTCAAGTCGTATCAGAATCTTGTAATTACTTCGTCATACTAGTGAATTGTTGTTTGCGTCATATGGTAGTACACTTGCTGTAGTAAAGCTATTGCCTAATCGAGGAGTCCATTATGGCGCCGAACCTCCGGTTCCGCTTTAGCCCGGCCAAGGATGGCCTGGTCAAAGTACTCGGGCCACTTGAAACCGAAATCATGCAAGTAATCTGGCATGATAAGTGTAGCACCGTCAAGAAGGTGCATCGTGCCCTGTCACAAAATCGTGAAATCGCATATACCACCGTTATGACCACCATGAGCCGCCTGGCAGACAAAGGGGTGCTCAATCGTCAACGTGATGGGCTCGCGTATATCTACGATCCTGCACTCAGCGAAGAAGACTTTGTCACCATGGTAGTGCAACAAGTGCTTGACGGGTTGCTCACCGACTACAGTGACACGGCGGTTGACTACATGATTGACTTTTTGGTGCGCAACAACCCCACCGAACTCAAACGCTTGCGCAAAGTCATTGACAGCCACATCGCATAGCACGCCACCAAACACATCCCCCCACCAACACGCATGTTGGTGGGGGGATGTGTGCTTATACGATGGTCCCCCACAAATCATAATCAGTGGTAGTAGTCACTTTGACGTTGATTATGCTACCGATAGCCGCCTTGCCCCACGCAAAGACTTGCCCGTCAACCTCTGGTGCATCGCGAAACGAGCGCCCTACCACCAATGGTTTGCCGCTTTCATCACTTCCCGTCCCTTCGACGAGCAGAGCAATGGTGCGTCCACGCCATGTGCGGTTGCGGTTATGCGAGATTTCCTGTTGCAGTTGCATGATTTTGTGCCAACGACGCTCGATTTGCTTTTGGGGAACCTTGCCTTCGAGGGTCGTCGCATGCGTACCGGGTTCATCGCTATACTGGAAGACACCCACACGATCAAGGGTCATTTCTGCGAGAAATGCATGTAGGGCGTCGAACTCTTCGCGGGTTTCACCGGGGAAGCCCACAATGAACGTCGAGCGAATAGCGATATCGGGCATTGCATCGCGCAAATCACGGATGATACCCTTGGTGCGTTCGATATCAGGTGGGCGCCGCATCCGGCGGAGTGTCGCCGTGTGGGCGTGCTGGAGTGGCATATCGAGATATTTGCAAATCTGGGGATGCGCAGCCATTGTCTCGATAAGGCGTGGGGTAATCCCATGGGGATAGGCGTACATCAAGCGAATCCAACGATCACTGGGCACGACCGTGCACAATTCTTCGAGGAGCGCAGCCAGACCATCTTTCATGCCCAAATCACGACCATAGTCGGTAAGATGTTGCGCAACCAAGATGACTTCTTGGACCCCCTTAGCCATTAACTGGCTGACTTCACGGACAATCGCTTCTGGGCGTTTGGAGCGCATATCCCCCTTGAACGAGGGAATCGTACAAAACGCGCAGCGTAAATTACACCCATCAGAAATCTTGACATATGCTGACGGTCCGCCCTTGGTGCGGTTTATGGCTGCAGTGCGCCAGTCGGCATATTCACCAGGCACCGCCAAATCAACTGCAGTAGGATCAACGGGAGCAAGATCAATCATCATGGTCGAGGCGCGCGACGTCTTGGGAGCCGCAGTACCAACCACTTCACCAATTTTCATCCATTCTCGGGTGCCGAGCACTGCATCCACACCATGCACGGCGCGTACCACGTCGCCGTGGCTTTCTGCCATACACCCAGCTGCGATTAATTTTTGGCCTGGATGCTTTTGGGTGGCTAACTCGTTGAGCACGCTCAGTGTTTCATCACGAGCAGACGCGATAAAGCTACACGTGTTGACGATCACCACGTCCGCCTGGTCAGCGGCACCTACGAGCACATGACCCTGTGTTTCGAGAATTCCCGTCATGCCCTCACTGTCCACCGCGTTTTTCGGGCAACCGAGGGTAATTACATGTACCTTCATCGCAACTACGTCTTCCTAGTATTATTTAGCGATAATTCGTGAATTGGAGTGGCACCGTGAAATCATCGGCACGTTGTTTGAGCACTGTGATAATTGCTTGCAACTCATCACGACTTTTACTGGCAACCCGCACTGCTTCACCTTGAATGCGACCCTGGGCTTTCGGAAACTGATCCTTGATAATCTTTTGGATTTTCTTGGCAACCTCATCCGAAAGACCTTGTTGCAAGGTGATGACTTGTTTGATGCGCCCACCCGATACTTGTTGGGGGGGATTCAGCTTGAAAATCTTGAGGGACAAATTACGCCGCATCGCCTTGCTCTGTAGAATGTCGCGGACCGCTGTCAGATGCATTTCTGATTCGGTGGTAATTACGATTTCTTTGTCAGACAAGTCAATCACCGTATCACTATCTTTGAGGTCATAACGGGTTTGTACTTCACGACGGGCTTGATCAACCGCATTGACCATTTCTTGCCGATCAAACTCGGAGACGACATCAAAACTACTTTCACTTGCCATCGTTTCCTCCTTGTGTACAACAACGCGGGGGGCGACCCCCGCGTCTTTCGACTCGAACCGCAGCATACCCGCCATTGCTTAGGGTGGTGGCCACGAGAATGACACCACATCACCAGGGGTGGTACTCAAGCGTTGTTCAACACCATTGACCACCACAGCGACCACATAGGCATTCCCTGCGCGAATCCAAATTTGGCGTTGTGCAGTATAGCGCAACGATTCGCCGGCCTTGAGGATGCGTTGGAAGACCGATTTGTTGTCAACCTTGACATGAAGCCACGAGCCGGGGTTTTTGCCAGCATCTATTTTGATTTCGAGCACGATGGGGGCTTCTGGGGTTGGCGTAATTGCAACCGTTGCAGTGGTCATCACTGCAGCTTCCGCCGCAGTCGGTTCCGGGGCAGCCGTTGGCTCTTCGGGAAGTGCCGTAGGCGCAATCACAGCTATCGTTGCTGTGGCATCGGTGACGACTTGGGCCGTGTTGGGTGTATTATTGATGAACTCAACGCCGCGCAACACCAAATAACCGAGCCCGGCGATGGTCAAGACCACAAAAAACACCCCAAAAATATTGGGGAGCACCGCACCACGGATGCGTGGGGCGACAACAGCCGGGCGAATGACAATCGGTTCAGTACGGCCACGTTCGTAGCGATAGAGCTGAATCAGTTCTTCGACGGGAATCTTGAGATAGTCTGCATAATTGCGAATAAACCCACGGGCATACACGTCACCGGGCAGATACTTGTAGTCGCCTTCTTCGAGGGCGACCAAATACCGCTGAAGGATGTGTGTTTCAGTTGCTGCTTGCGCCAAACTGATTCCCTGGGATTCACGGGCTGCCCGCAGACGATTCCCCAATTCACTCATAACCACTGTCCCTCAGCACGACCATACGCTAACAATACAGGAATTCTTGTACAACCACTTAGTGATTATAAGCGATATCACTCGTATGAGCAATGCGATGTTTATTTCAATCCTTCAACACGCGGCAACACGATTCCTCGTTGGCCTTGGTATTTGCCTGATTTGTCGCGGTACGACGTTTCGCAGAGTTCATCACCCTGGAAAAACAGGCATTGTGCAATCCCCTCATTGGCATAAATCTTGGCAGGTAGTGGTGTTGAATTGCTAATTTCAATCGTCCATTGCCCTTCCCAACCAGGTTCACCCGGTGTCACATTCACAATGATACCGGCACGCGCATAGGTTGATTTACCGATTACCAGCACTAACACATCTGCGGGAATGCGGAAGTATTCGAGGGAATGACACAACGCATAACTGTTGGGGGGGATGATACACACGTCACCTTTGAAATGTTGAAAAATGCGCTCATCAATAGCTTTCGGATCCACAACTGTATTGTATGGACTCGTACTAAAAATCTTGAATTCATCTGAGACACGCATATCATACCCATAGGAAGACAGCCCATATGAAATGATTCCGTCTCTTTTTTGGCGATCGACAAATGGCTCAATCATGCCTTGCTCTGTTGCCATTTTGCGAATCCAACGATCTGCTTTAATCGACATAGCATCCCCTCTCAACATACTGCACTGAATATTCGTATCCGAATTGTTATCGACGAACTGGCAGGAGCATACGTAACCCATTGGCAACCACCAACAGTGTACTCCCTTCATGACCAATCACCCCATAAGTCAACACCATATCACCACGCAACGTAAAGACAACAAGGGTGGCAATCACCCCGAAGGCAAACACAAGGTTTTGCAATACAATGCGCCGAGCATTCCTCGCCAACAACAATGCATTACTTAGTTTGCTAAGGTCATCTTTCATCAAGACCACGTCGGCGCTTTCGTGGGCCACATCCGTACCACCACTCCCCATGGCCACACCGAGGGCCGCACTAGCAAGAGCTGGTGCATCGTTGATTCCATCACCAATCATGGCCACAGGACCATACCGTTGTTGCAAGTCTTTGACGGCATCCACTTTGTCTTGTGGCAATAATTCGGCACGTATGTCATCGAGTCCGAGTTCCTTGGCGAGCGCGCGTGCCACATGTTCGTTATCACCAGTCAGCAACGCCAGTCGATAGCCAGCACCCCGCAAATCATGTAATGCTTGTTTGGCTTCAGGACGCATCGTATCTGATACCGCAATCAAACCCCAGATTTCATCATCTGAGCCTACGGCCATCACGGTGTTCCCGTTGCGTTGTTGTGCTTGTATTTCAATGAGCACATCTGGTGTGGTCATACGAAACATGGTCGGTTTACCGACGCGCAAACGTTGCCCGTTCACACTTGCTGTTGCACCTGCCGCAATGATTGCTTTAAATTCAGTTGCTTCTGGAATAAGAATACCACGCTCACGCGTACTCTGCACTACCGCCCGTGCAAGCGGGTGCTCAGATGCTTGTTCAACTGCAGCAGCGGCAGCTAAAAGCCGAATTTGATCATCGGTCATGGGGCCAAGTTGATCATCGTCGGGGTCTTGGTGTTCAGTGATTTCAGTGATGAGTGTCTGCAAGCGTCCTGGACCACCAACTGGGATGACAGCTACTACACCGGGACGCCCTGTTGTAAGTGTGCCCGTTTTATCAAAGGCAATTACTTTGATGGTCGCAGCCGCTTCGAGTTGCCGTCCCCCTTTAAAGAGCACACCATCGCGTGCCGCCCGTGCCAAAGCAGACAATAATGATGCTGGAATTGAAATGACTAACGCACACGGCGACATCACCACCATCAGCGTCATCGCACGATACAACGTCTGATGCCACTCCTCGCTGAGTAGCACACGTGCGATCACAATCGAAAGCAACGTGACGATTACCACTGCATACGCATAATAGATACCAATTACTCGGTCGGTGAAATCCTGGCTATTTGCTTTTTGATCACGCGCCTCGCGCACCACTGCCACAATTCGTGCCAATGTTGACTGTGATGCATCGGCGATAACGGTCACTTCTAGCGCACCTTGACCATTCAGTGTGCCGGCATAGACTTTTTGGCCAACACGCTTTTCCACGGGCATTGATTCACCAGTTATGGATGCTTCATTGATGGTTGATTCACCAGCACTTATCACTCCGTCTGTGGGGATTTGTGTACCAGGACGCACAAGCACGACATCACCAGGCACCACCGCTTCAACTGATATTTCTCGTATTTCACCGTCAATCAACAACTCTGCTTCACGAGGGGTCATGGCAATCAGCGACCGTATCGAAGAGTGCGTACGCCCCATGGCATATGTTTCAAGTGTACCTGACAACGAAAATAGAAACATCAATAACGCACCTTCACGTGGCTCGCCCATGGCGGCAGAACCAAGTGCAGCAATAATCATAAGCGTATTTACATCAAATTCCCGTTTTTGCAGTGATTCAATTGAATTCAGCGCACTAAAGTAGCCACCAAACAGATATGCCACAGTAAAACATATGGCGGGTATATACCATGGCACACCAGATAATTCCGCCAAAACCCAACCAAGTACCGTGCTGATTAGACATGTAACAGTAAACTGAATCATACGCGGCAAATCGGCGATTTCGGCTTCTTCGGGTGTTATTTCGGCATCAACATGCTCAACAACCAGCGACAATCCAGCCTGATCGGCGATGGTACGTAGCATGCGGATATCTGCATCACCACGGCATTGCACTACCACTCCACGCCCTGTTGATGCGTATTTTACCCCTGCCACACCCGTCAGTGCGCGGATGGATTGTAACGTCTCATCGACCATGAACAACTCCTCAACACGGTTCGCCGCTTTTATTATACATAGTTCATTCTTGGGTGACATGATAGCACCCGTTACAAGACACAAAACAGGGGGAGCCGCAAGGCTCCCCCTGTGTCATGCGACGAATCAACTATTTTTGCATCAGTGCAATGGATTCCTTTGAACGCCAACACGCCACTTGGTGACCGTTGCCCACGTCTTCCATGATGGGTTCGTCCACTTTGCACTTATCAATGGCAATAGGACAACGCGTATGGAACCGACAGCCACTCGGCGGGTTGAGTGGGCTTGGCACATCACCAACCAGAATCATGCGCTTGCGTGTCCGCTCCACGGTGGGATCTGGAATAGGCACTGCGGAAAGCAAGGCCTGTGTGTATGGGTGGGTGGGCGTCTTGTAGAGATCATTACCACTGGCGATTTCGACGATTTTGCCCAGATACATCACCGCTACACGGTCGCTGATGTGTTTGACTGCGGCCAATCCGTGTGCGATGAAGAGGTATGTCAACCCCAGCTTATTCTGCAAATCTTCGAGCAGATTCAAGATTTGTGCTTGAATTGACACGTCCAATGCGGACACTGGCTCGTCACACACCACGAACTCTGGCTCTACGGCCAAGGCACGTGCAATACCGATGCGTTGGCGTTGACCACCCGAGAACTCGTGCGGATAGCGATTGATGAAGTATGGGTTCAAACCGACCAACGACAACAGCTCTTGGACACGCTCACGCACCGCCTGCTTGCCTTGGCGCAATTTGTGCACCATAATTGGCTCAGCGATGATGTCGCCCACCGTCATACGTGGGTTCAACGACGCATATGGGTCCTGGAAAATCATCTGGACGCGTCGACGGGTCTTGCGCATTTCTTCGGCAGAAAGCTTGGTTAAATCGTTGCCACGAAAGAGCACAGAACCCGATGTTGGTTTGTACAACTGGATGAGTGCGCGACCAGTGGTCGACTTACCACACCCAGATTCACCCACTAAACCGAGTGTTTCACCTTCGCGAATGCTGAATGTCAACCCGTCAACCGCTTTGACATCACCGACTTTTCGCCGCAATACAATGCCCTTGGTCACAGGGAAATACATTTTGAGGTCACTCACCTCAATAATGTTGTTTCGTGTATCAACCGCTGTCATGCCTTACTCCTCCGTCAGGTTTCTCTCGCGTTGCGCCACCACTTATTGCGCCGTTGCGGTGGTAGCCTCTGTGTCAATTGTCACGTCAAACAGACACGCTGCGTTGTGATTTTCGGCAACCGGCCGTAATGGCGGTACTTGGGTATCACATGCGCCCGACTTAAAGAAATCACAGCGCGGATAAAACGCACATACCTGTGGCAACCCGATAAGATCCGGTGGTAACCCGCGAATTGGCTCAAGCCGCTGGCCTGATGTATTGTCGAGACGGGGAATTGACTTCAACAAACCGATGGTATACGGCATGCGTGGATTGTGGAAGATTTCATTCGTCGTGCCTTCTTCGACCACGCGCCCGGCATACATCACCATCACCCGATCCGACATCCCTGCGACAACACCCAAGTCATGGGTGATGATAATCACGGCCATGCCCAACTCATTTTGCAGACGCTTAATGAGCTCGAGGATCTGCGCCTGAATCGTCACATCCAAAGCCGTAGTTGGCTCGTCGGCAATGAGCAGTTCGGGATTACATGCTAATGCCATGGCAATCATCACGCGTTGGCGCATGCCACCAGAAAACTGGTGCGGATACTCGTTGATGCGGCGCTCCGCACTAGGGATACCCACATGATTCAACAGTTCGATGGCGCGATTCTGCGCTTCTTTTGCGGAAAGCTTAAGGTGCAAAACTAATGACTCAATAATCTGCTGACCGATTGTCAACACCGGATTCAGTGAAGTCATGGGATCTTGGAAAATCATGGCAATGCGATTGCCACGCAAATCCCGCATCTCGTCTTCGCTAATCTTGAGCAGATCTTGTCCGTCAAAAATAACCTCTCCCCCGCTAATGCGCCCTGGTGGACTGGGAATCAAGCGCATAATGGAAAGCGACGTTACACTTTTGCCCGAACCAGATTCTCCGACGATACCCAACGTCTCTCCGCGGTTCACATAAAACGACACGTTGTTGACCGCCTTGACGACTCCGTCTTGGGTCCTAAACTGCGTTTCAAGGTTGCGGACATCTAGCAAAGGTGCCATACGCAAACTCCACGTTAAATCAGGGATAGGAACATCCTATCGTGATTACATATTAAGAAGAAACAAGGTGATATTGATTGAAGCCCTTAACTTGTATTCTATCATTGTAATAGGTGACTTCAAATTATGCAAGAGGAACATCATGCAAATTCTCATCGTTGGTGCAGGGATTAGTGGTCTCGCCGCAGCCTATCATCTTGGTCAGTATGCCCCAACGGTACGTGTGCACTGTATCGAAAAAAGCCGTGGCATCGGTGGTCGTGTAGCCACCCGGCGCCGTGATGGTGCCACATTTGACCACGGTGCGCAGTTTTTTCGGCCCGTTGATGATGCACAACTCCATTTCTTTACCCAGCTACTCCCCCACGACCAATTAATAGACATCGCGACACCGGTGGGCGCATTTGATCAACACAACACGATAACACCAGGTGATGCTACCCAAAATAATCTCCCCAAACTCAGCTATCGCGATGGCATCAATCAGCTGGCCAAGCTCTTGACGCCGGCACAGATGACAATATCACGAGAAACGCGCGTACATCATGTTGTGGTACAAGACAAGCGCATCACGTGTATCAGCGACTCGGGTGCTGAGATTGCCACAGGTGATGCCGTGTTGTTTACTCCACCTGCACCCCAAACACACGAAATCCTCACGGCGAGCATCCTGCCTGATGCGATGCGGACCACCTTGACCACCGCGCTTGCGCAAGCACAGTATCGTCCGTGTTTGAGTGTCACCCTCGCATTTGCTGGCACTTTTGACTGGCCATACTACGCGCTCGTCAATACGGATCGTGCACATGATTTTTCATGGGTGGCATTCGAGCATCACAAAGCGTCAACTCGTGTCCCAACCGGACAAACACTGATCACGGTGCAGTGTGGTCCGGCTGCCAGTCTGCGCTGGTGGGAATACGATACTGCACACCTGTCATCCACCATCCTGCCGCAACTCACCACCCTACTTGGCACCGCCCTACCAGCACCGCTCTGGTGCGATCGCCAGGGGTGGCGCTACGCACTACCAGACAAACCCGCAGATGCTATCGCCTTACAAACATATGAGCAATCACATGGGGTATACTTCACAGGAGATGCGTTGGTTGGGCTCGGACGCGTTCAGTTGGCGATAGCGCATGGCATGGCTACTGCTCAACGCATAATAGACCATCTTCTTTAGCAACACACCAATAACACAATAGTGGAGCATTTTATGAACCGAACGATTCGTGCGCTGATGATTGGAATAGCGGCTGTCGTAACCGTTGCACTCGTCGCATTCATCATCATCACCCCCAATGAATCACTGATTAGTTCCGCACAAAATGGAATTGCGGTGCTTATTCCTATCACCTTTTTGGCCGGATTGTTTAGCTTTCTTTCACCGTGTACTCTGCCCATTTTGCCTGCGTATTTTGCCTTCACCTTTCAAGCCAAACGCGAGCGCGTGACGTTGATGTCTATTGCGTTTTTCTGTGGATTAGCCACCACCATGGTGCTTTTTGGGGCGAGCGCCACCGCACTTAGTCGTTTCTTGTTTAGTTATTTGACCCTGCTGACCACCATTGGTGGAATTGTCATCATCGGTTTCGGCATCATGAGTTTCTTTGGAATCGGGTTTAGTGGCGTCCAACTTCTCGACCGTCCCGCTAGTGGCGTCGTTGGCTCATTCTTGTATGGTGCCACTTTTTCACTCGGCTGGTCGGCCTGTGTTGGTCCCATTTTAGGTGCATTATTGACCCTACTAGCAACACAGGGGATTGCTGTGGCACAGGGTGCATTGTTGGCATTCGTGTATGCCCTCGGGTTAGGCTCACCGCTCATCATCATTTCATCGTTTTTTGGCCGACTGGGAATGGGGTCGCCGTTTTGGCAATTCATCAAAGGGCGCATGGTGGAGGTGCGATTCGCCGGCACCACCTATCAACTGCATACCACCAGCATGGCGAGTGGTGTGTTGTTGGTGGGCATGGGAATCTTGTTGGCATCAGGCAACCTGTCTGCGATTAGCGAGTGGACACGACAAACATCATTGGCGCAATTCACGCTATCACTCGAAGACTGGTTGAGTTCGTTGCTACGGAGACCGTAGTCATGGACCGTCTTTACGCGCCGCATGCTGCCGGTTGTGTCGTCTTTGCTTCGTACAAACAAGCGACGTGTGTACTCATCATTCTCGACCAATACGGCAAATGGACATTTCCCAAAGGGCATCTCGAGCCGGGTGAAACGGCGCGAGATGCGGCAATCCGCGAAGTCTTTGAAGAGACAGGTATCAGCGGTCAGGTGGGTGCGTTCATTGACACGATTCATTATGACGTGGTTAATAAACGGGGTGAAACCGTGCGCAAGCAGGTGGATTTTTTTGTGATGACAACCACACAAACAACACTCACGCTACAAGCCGAAGAAGGCATTCACGCTTACCAGTGGCTTTCCCCTGCCGAGGCCATCACCCAGATTGGATACGAGCAGCACAAACTGATTCTACTCAAGGCTGTACAGTTACACGACCAAGCATAGTGCGCATACGATTCCACAGCAGTGTAGTGGCATACCGCACAGGTGTGATACCGAGCAATTGCGCAGTTATCACATAGACGATCCCTGTGACTGGTGCAACCAGTACGAGCTGGAGCACCCCTGTCATGGGAGGTAAAACAACAAGAGCGGCTTGCACCATACACCACGTCACTGCTGCCGCTATTACACACCCGATCATAGTGGTGGTTATCGCCAGCCCGCGTAAGTCAAAGAGACGATGACACAAGATGACCATCAACACCACGTGTGCAATCAACTGTATAGAATTCGCAAACGCTAACGTTTCTGCGCTTCGCCCAAACCACGGGATAGCCAATTGAACTGCTAGCACATACGCCACAATTGCACCACCCTGGATGATATTTGGTACAAGGGTGCTCCCGCGTGCATAACACGCAATAAGCAATATCTGGCCAACGGCTGCTGCGGGTAATCCTGGTAAGTAGTAGCCTATAGTAGTAGCCACTGCGCGTGTATCATCCGCAGAAAACGCATTTCGTTGCAGAATAATAGCGGTAAGCGGTTCGCGCACAAGCCAGAGCACCACACTAGCTGGCACAATCAGCGCAATCACGACTGTCAATGCTGTACCTACGGTAGTACGAAAGTCTTCGTGTTGCTCTATGGTTTGCAACCGCGACAACGCCGGTAAAATGGCCGCAGACACGGCTGTTGATACTAATCCGAGAGGAAACTGAATCAGGGTTGTCGCATAGCGCATGGTGGGTAACACGGTGGCACCATATTCACTTGCATAGCGCCGATCGATGAGTGTACCTATGGCCGAAAATCCCATCCCGATGGCAACAGGCGCATAGAGACGTATTATTTCATGGATGGTTGGATGATTCCAGTCATGGCGCCACTGAATACGACTCTGGCGCAACCCGTACCACTGTAACCCCACCTGTAGTAGGGCACCAAGCACCATCCCCAGTGCAAGCGCGACCGCACCAAATATGGGCGCAAACAGCACGGTAGCAATGATAATGCCAATGTTAAAGACGCTGGTCACAAAGGCAGGAAACACGAATTGCTGTCGTGCCTGTAGTACGGCTGTCATTACCCCGGCAATAATCATGCACGGTACAGCCAGCAACATCCATTGAATCATTGTCGTGGTAAGCGCCTGAAGAGTATCATCAAAACCAGCAGCAATGATGCGAACCACCAGTGGTGCAAACAACAACAACGGCGCCACGATTATACTGACGATGACAAGCATCAAGCTCAACACCCGTGAGAGGAGTTCATCACGTTCATCGTCGTGGCTGGCGATACGACTAAACACGGGCACGAGTGCCGCTGTTATGGCTCCACTCACCAACAGGTCGTATACCATGGTTGGGATTGTTGATGCCGCAGTAAATGCAGCCAATTCAGCACCACGCCCAAATGTGGCCGCTAAAACCGCCTCGCGGATTACTCCGATGAGACGGCTAGTAATGTTGCCAATGGCAACGAGTAGCGCAGCCACAGCAATATGGCGAACCGGCGTGTCACGCTGTGTCACTGTTGATCCTTGTCACTAGGGCAGATACTTCATGGGATCAACGTTTTTACCATTGACTTGGATGGTGAGATGCAAATGCACACCGGTGGAATAGCCACCACCTGCAGCATCATAGGTGCTCCCCATCAAGCCAATTAAATCACCGAGATCAACGATCTCACCAACATAGACATAGGGCTTTTTGAGCATATGCCCATAGATTGATACCACGCCACCACCATGGTCAATGCGCACACAATAGCCATATCCGCGACACCACCCTGCTTCGTAGACGCGTCCATAGCGTACCGAATAAATGGGGGTTCCCGCATCATTCGCAATGTCAATGCCATTGTGGAACATATACATCGGTACCGAACGCCAGCCGAAGGGTGATGTGAGTCGCCCTGATGCGGGCCAGCCCCAGCGGGGTGGTGGCCATGGCACATTGGTCGCAACTGGCAACCCTTCAACGAGACCATCAGACATCCCCAAGAGGCGCCCTTTGACCCAGCCGATTTCACCGGGATTGACTTCGAGCTTAACCCAACTGCCATAGCGAGCCAGAGGAATCAGTCGTTGCCCACTACGTAACACGCCGATTTTATCGAAGGCCCGCCCTGGTCCACCACGAAGATTGGTTTCATCTTCGAGCACAGTGACCGTTTCGATGGCCTCCATGGTGGCCACCCCTTCGATGCTACCGTATTTGTTGATGATGCTCTGTGGGTAATCGGGGACCACAAATGGAATGAATATCTCACGACCAACAGTGAGATCATCGTTGCTCCGCACTCGATTTGGGCGAAAGAGTGTAATAGCAGCTTGCTCTACGCCGTAGAGTGCGGCAATCGAAGCTATTGTTTCGTTTTCCGCAATGGTGTGCGATACACCGGGTAAGCGTGGAATACGAAGGGTACTTCCCACAATAAAGATGCGCCCATTTTGAAGCCCATTCGCCCAAAAGAGCACTTTAGGGTTGATGTCATAGATTTGCGCGATTTTTCCGAGTGTGTCTTCCACTTGGATGCGATGATAGAAGAGGAATGGTGGCGCAGCACTGGGTAGTGGTGTCACCATCTGCGGTACAGTTAATTCGAGGGCACTCATCACCTGCGGTAACGGTGCATCAATGGGTGGAGCAATTTCAATGGCTGTTTTTTGTCCGACCGTTCCACGATCACGGGTTGTCAAGCCACCTTTTTCGATGATGATACGCCCAAACAACAAGATGCACACCACGAGCAAAATGCTCACAACATGACTTGCCACACGTGGTTGAAAGAATGAATCAACGACGAAGGTCGGTACATCGTAGCGCTGAGGTACGTCTGTGTCTGATGCTGGGACACCGCGCAGGCCAGCTCGCGCTGACTGGAGTGCAATTATTTGGGCATCTTCGCTGTTGCGTTTGATGCGTGTAGCCCATGTCTGTTTGGTCGTTTCGTTGAGTGGTAATGCCAACAATACGCTCAACATCAGCTGGCGTACTGCGATTTCGCAACGACGCAACCAACGAAAAAACAGCACAATGGTTGGAGATGATGACTTCGATATTATCATTGAAACCGCATTACATACCATTCCAAGCACGCCCATCATACGCTGTCGGCGTGGTAGTGTCAAACATTGTGTATCCGTATCTTTATACGTATACAATACCTGTATTATAATAGGAGTATGATGGTTTGAGATACAAAGAAAGGGGGCGCAATGATACGAGTTTCTGTCGATAGTGTGCGTGTTAGTCTGCTCACACAAAATCGCGTCGTCGTGTTGCGTGAATCAGATAGTCGGCGCTATCTGCCCATTTGGATCGGTCAATTCGAAGCAGAATCGATATCATCCGTACTGC
The DNA here is from genome assembly GCA_964569955.1 of uncultured Klebsiella sp. Classification (GTDB taxonomy): domain Bacteria; phylum Chloroflexota; class Chloroflexia; order Chloroflexales; family Roseiflexaceae; genus UBA965. The sequence continues at coordinate 54,688 of CAZMWB010000003.1, forward strand.
AGAATCATGTGCCAAGTCGGCCGATGACGCATGATTTGTTGGTCACCACCATCAAAACCTTGGGTGGTGCACTTTCACAAGTCATCATTACCGACATCCAAGAGAGCACGTTTATCGCCCAACTGATCGTAAAAACCGCTGCTGGCACGCTCGAGCTCGATGCCCGCTCGAGTGATGCAATTGCACTTGCGGTGCGTACTGACGTGCCAATTTTTGTGGCACCTCACGTCTTCGATCAGGCCAGTGTGCCCTTTGATAGCGACGAACAGACCGAGCAACCCACCTTCCGTTCGGCAGAAACACCACCGGCTCCGCAAGCACCAGCTCCTGCAGATGTATCAGGGCCAGCACCTTCGGATGATTCGCTTTCAATATTCCGTGATTTTATCAATTCGCTCGATAACCCGAATAAACCACCCGATAAAGACGAAGAATAAACAGCGTGAGCAAATGCGGAGGTAGCACACCTCCGTTTTTTGTGCCGTTTTTCGCTATTTTTTTGGTGGATAACACGTGGATAGCTGTGGGAATGTGCGTGGACGCTGTGTGGATGAAAAAACCAGCGCATATACTTATCCACCACATTTGTGGATAAGTCTGTGGAAACCGCGTGAACGACGGTGTACAATTTGTTGACGACAAGACTAGTGTCAACGCACCGGTGTACGAGTGGTGGATACTCATACACGATATATCCACGAACACTGCAGCTTTCCAATGGGCAAAAATGCACTTTTCAACATATCCACACAGCCTATGATTGCTACTGTTTCTTATACTATTGTGTGATTTCTTTATCTAATAACACCATACTCGTTTCAAATTAATTTGGTGTCGTGTGCAGATTATCCAGACACGCAGCGTCTATGTGGATAACTCGTGGACTATGTGGATGAATTCATTTACGGCAGAATCAAAGCGAACGTGGTACACTATATAAAGATAAATGATGCAACGATGCGCCCCGACCTTGGCGGTCGAGGCGTTTGTATGCCACACATGGAGTTGTCATGAAGCGAACTGATTTGCGCAATATTGCAATTATTGCGCACGTTGACCACGGGAAAACGACGTTGGTTGACGGCCTGCTACGTCAGTCACGAACTTTTCGTGATAATCAGCAGGTAAACGAGCGAGTAATGGACTCGAATGATCTCGAGCGTGAGCGCGGGATTACCATTATGGCCAAAAATACTGCGGTTATTTACAAGAGCACCAAAATCAACATTGTGGACACTCCTGGGCATGCGGACTTCGGTGGTGAAGTCGAGCGTGTGATGAATATGGTGGATGGTGTGTTGCTGTTGGTAGATGCCGTAGATGGTCCAATGCCGCAAACACGTTTTGTGCTCCGCAAAGCACTCCAAGCTGGACACAAAGCAATTGTGGTCGTCAACAAAATTGACCGACCAAATGCACGCCCTAATTGGGTTGTCAACGAAACATTCGATTTGTTTGTGGAATTGGGTGCAAGTGACGAGCAAGCCGATTTCCCCGTGATTTTTGCGAGTGCCATCAATGGGATATCAGGCACCGATCACGAAGATCTCAAAGACACGCTCGAACCACTCTTTGATGCCATTATTAGCACAATACCGTGCCCAGAAGTTGACACTGATGCATCAGCCCAGATGCTCGTCACCAATACCTTTTACGATGACTACCGTGGCAAAATCATGATGGGGCGGCTGCGCCGTGGCACATTACGCAAAGGCCAAGCCGTGGTTCGGATTGCGCATGATGGAACCCAATCACCAGGCAAGATCGTGCAACTCTTTTCGTATAGTGGTCTCGATCGCCGTGAAGTTGAACAGGCGCAAGCCGGTGAAATTATTGCGGTGGCCGGCATCAACGATGGCATGATTGGTGAAACAATCGCAGACGTGGTGGGTGCCGAGCAGTTGCCCATTATTGCCGTGGAAGAACCGACTGTGCGTATGACGTTTGGCGTCAATACAAGCCCATTTGCTGGGCGAGAAGGCACACACGTGACGTCACGCAAACTGCGCGATCGGCTCTACTTTGAGCGTGAACGTGATGTGGCGCTACGCGTCGAAGATACGGACGTCCCGGACGCATTTGTGGTGAGCGGTCGTGGTGAGCTCCATCTCACCATTTTGATTGAAAATATGCGCCGTGAAGGCTTTGAATTCCAAGTATCCCGCCCAGAAGTCATTTTCCGTATGGTTGATGGGCAACGCATGGAACCCGTAGAGCAGGTTGAAATCGAAGTTTCGGAACAGTATCAGGGGACGGTAATTGAGCTGCTCGGCCAACGCCGTGGGTTGATGCGCGACATGAACTATCGCGATGATGGCACGATTAACATGACGTTTCATGTCCCTACGCGTGGTTTGCTTGGCTTCCGCCAGCAGTTCATGACTGCATCCCGTGGCGAGGGTCAACTCAACTCCCTCTTCTTGGAATATCAACCACTCGCAGGTGAAATCAGTACCCGCGCATTGGGGTCATTGATTGCATCCGAATCTGGCCAAACAACCACTTTTGGTTTGCATGGTGCCCAAGAGCGTGGTCAGCTCTTCATTGGTGCGGGCATTGATGTGTACGAAGGCATGATTATTGGTCAGCACATTCGTGAGCGCGATTTGGAAGTCAATTGCTGCAAAAAGAAACACTTGACCAATATGCGCTCATCGGGTGCCGATGATGCGCTCCGCCTTGAAACACCGCGTAACCTGAGCCTCGATGATGCGGTGGAATACCTCGGCGATGATGAATTGCTCGAAGTGACCCCCAAAGCGTATCGGTTGCGTAAACGGTTGTTGACGCTCGATGAGCGCAAACGCGACCAGAAACGCCGTGAAATGGCGTTGGCTGGTGACGAATAAGTGGTAGCCGCACCGTCATCACCGTAGCGGTATGACAGTAGCATGCACCGCCTGCATTTCATGCAGGCGGTGCATGCTTTTGAGTGGTATACTAGCCGTCAGACAGGTGCGATTCCAAATGGACAAAGGGTTCTCATGAATCAGTTGCAGGCATTGTGGCCGTATGTGTACAAGTATCGCTGGCGCTATTTGCTCGGGCTACTGTGCAATACGGTGCAAATCGTGTTTACTGTGCTCGTACCACAGGTTATTCGCGAAATCGTGAATGAAATTAACACGCGTGGCATTATCTGGGATGACTTAATCGGTGCAGCACTCAAAATGTTGGGGATTGCGACGGTCGTCTTCGTTCTGAGTTTTATCACTCGTGTGTTGGTGCTCGGCACAGCCCACCAGGTTGAAGGAGACGTCCGTGAAGCCATGTTTCACAAACTGCTGAGCCTCGATCAGCGCTTCTTCGGCGAGCACCATACCGGCGACCTGATGACCCGTGTTACTAATGATTTGTCTGCAATTCGGCAGTTTTTTGGTCCTGGTGTGCAACAATTTGGTGCCGTTCTGATGATTATTTTTTCATCGGCACTGATGATTTCTACCGATCTCACCCTTTCGTTAATCGTACTCGGATTACTCCCTGCCGTTACTGTGCTCTTTATTGTTGTGGGTGCACGCATGCGCGACATCTTCCGCAAAGTGCAAGACTTGTTCGGTGAGGTGTCAACCCGTGCCCAAGAGAATTTTTCTGGCATTCGTACCATTAAAGCATACACCCAAGAAGAACCAGAAACAGCAGAATTTTTACGCGTCAACGAACGCTTTCGCACCCAAAATGTGCGTTACGTGTTATTGAGTGGATTGCTGTGGCCGGTGATTAGTTTGGTCCTCGGCATTATCGGCTCGTTGGTGCTGCTGATTGGTGGGCAAAAAGTTGCTGATGGCCAACTGACCATTGGTGACCTTGTGCTCTTTAACAGCTACTTGGCCGCGCTTGGCTGGCCGGTTGTTGCACTTGGCTGGACAGTGGATCTCTACCAACAAGCGGTATCCGCAGCGGGACGTATCGGTGAAGTACTCCAGCGCAAACCACAAATCCGTGACGATGATGGACATGGGGCAATCAGCCACACCATTGCTGGCTCGATTGTGTTTGACAATGTGGGTGTCGCAGTGGGTACTGGTCATGAGCAACGGTGGATTTTGCGCAATATTTCGTTTACTGTGACGGAGGGGCAGACCGTTGCAATTGTTGGTGCAACCGGTGGGGGCAAAACAACGCTCGTGAATCTGCTGGCCCGTGTCCAAGACCCGAGCGAGGGTACGGTCTGTGTGGACGGTATTGACATTCGCAGTATGTCATTGGCATCGTTGCGCCAAGGAATCGGGTATGTGCCCCAGGATACGTTTTTGTTTAGCGTACCAGTCCGTGAAAATGTGACGTTTGGTCGCCCAGATGCCACAGATGCTGAAGTCGAGCAAGCATTGCATATCTCGCGTTTGAGCAACGACATTGTGCAACTCCCGGCGGGTATTGATACGCTGGTGGGTGAACGTGGCGTCACTTTATCGGGAGGGCAAAAGCAACGAACCGCCATTGCACGTGCAGTATTGCGCAACCCGGCGATTTTGGTGCTCGATGATGCGCTTTCAAGTGTGGATACACACACCGCTGCGCAAATTCTCGAAGGATTGCGTAATTTCCGCAAGGGGCGTACAGCTATCATCATTGCTCAGCGTATTGCAACAGTGCGTGATGCTGACCTGATTATTTTGCTCCGTGATGGACACATCGCAGAAATGGGTTCGCACGAGACGCTAATCGGCCAAGGTGGTCTGTATACTGCCATGTATCAACGAGAAATGCTGGCAGATGAAGTTGATAACGCCTAACACACGGGGGATGGGATGACAGTTTACGACGACGAAATACTCGGGAAAGCATATGATGGACGTCTCGTACGGCGTTTGCTCGGGTTTGTGTGGCCGTATAAATGGGAATTGACCCTCGCCATCATATTGATGGTGGGGAGTGCACTCGTGGAACTCGTGCCCCCATATTTGATCCGCACTGCCATTGATGGTCCCATTGCTCAGGGAAACGTTGCTGGGGTATGGCCCATTTTTTATCTGTATGTGGTGACATTGGTGCTGTCGTTTGTGTTTCGGTATCTACAGACATACATGATGCAGTCCATGAGTCAGCGGGTCATCATTGACATTCGGATGGCAATTTTTCGCCACATTCAACGCATGAGTCTTGGCTTTTTTGACCGTAACCCGGTGGGGCGATTGTTGACACGTATCACCAATGATGTAGACGCGTTAAACGATTTTATCACGCAGGGCACTGTTGCCTTGCTTGGTGATTTGGTGCGTTTGTTGTTTATTGTGATGACCATGTTGGTGTTGAGTTGGCGTTTGGCTCTTGTGGCATTTCTTATGTTCCCGATTGTGATTATCTCGACGATTATCTTCCAACGCATTATGCGTACCACGTATCGGGTGATGCGGCAGCGACTTGCACGTATCAACGCATATCTGAATGAACAAATTACAGGGGTGCTGGTGACACAGTTGTTCCGACGTGAAACACAAAGCCGTCATTTCTTTGCAGAAATCAGTCGGGAATACTTGCAATCACAATTCCGCTCCAACAACACGTTTGCAGTATTTTTCCCCACCATCTATATCACATCCGTGATGGCCACTGCTGTTCTGCTTACCTTTGGTGGGCAACTGGTGCTCAACGAGTATGTGACCATCGGATTGTTGGTTGCGTTTATTCAGTACACGGATCAGGCCTTTCAACCCATCCGACAACTTGCGGATCGCTACAATACGCTACAAAGTGCGATGGCATCGTCGGAGCGTGTTTTTCGCGTGTTAGATACACCCGAAGACATCAAAGATCCTGCTCAGCCACACCATTTGGCGACGCCGGTGCGTGGTGAAATTGCTTTTCAGAATGTGGTTTTTGGCTACAATCCGGATGAGCCGGTGCTGAAGGGAGTTTCGTTTACTATTCCCGCAGGACAGGCCGTAGCTGTGGTTGGTGCGACGGGTGCAGGCAAAACATCGCTGGTGAGCTTGATGGCCCGCTTTTATGATATTCAGCAGGGTACGATTACTCTGGACGGCATTGATATTCGTGCGATTACACAACACACACTACGTCAACATGTGGGTGCCGTTCCGCAAGACCCCACCTGTTTTAGTGGCACTATCCGTGATAATATCCGCCTCCACGATCATACAATTGACGATGCACGTGTACTTTGGGCGGCTGAGATTTCGGGTGCGGCCACCTTCATCCAAAAATTACCGGGAACATACGACTACGAAGTGCGTGAGCGTGGCTCCAACTTGTCGGTTGGGCAACGCCAGCTTCTCGCATTTGCCCGTGCCATGGCATTTAATCCGGAAGTGCTGTTGATTCTGGATGAAGCCACGAGTAGTGTAGATACGGAAACAGAACAGGTGATGCAAGTAGCCGTACAACGGTTGCTCAAAAACCGCACCTCGTTGGTGATTGCGCATCGCCTTTCAACGATTCGCTATGTGGATCGTATTTTGGTCCTCCATCGTGGTAAACTCGTAGAAGATGGTACGCACGAAGAACTGCTTGCATTAAACGGGTACTACGCACGACTCTATCGGTTACAATACGCAGAACAACTAGGTGGTCAATCGAGCGAATAATCGCGAACGCAGAGAGAGGCTCACAATGACGAAGAGTATTCAGATCAAGACAGCAATTCCAGGCCCGATTTCGCAAAAACTCGTCGCGCGGCGTGAAGCTGCAGTTCCAAGTGGATTGTACAAAGCGCATCCCATTGCGGTTGCCCATGCACATGGTGCAACGGTGACAGACGTTGATGGCAACACGTATATTGACTTTGTGGGTGGTATCGGTGTCTTGAATGCTGGCCATACGATGCCGGCAATTGTGGATGCAATTACCGAACAATCCAAGAAACTCATCCATTTTTCGGCGCTGGTTGGTACATATGAATCATACGTCGAATTATGTGAGCGCCTCAATGATGCAGTACCGATTTCGGGACCATGCAAGACGATTTTGGCCAATAGCGGTGCTGAAGCCGTTGAGAACGCCATCAAAATTGCCAAAGTAGCCACAGGACGTCAAGCGATAATCGCCTTTGAAGGTGGGTACCATGGGCGTACCTTGTTGACGCTCTCGTTGACATCAAAGACGACCTTCAAGAAGAATTTGGGACCATTTGTGCCCGAGGTCTATCGTGCGCCGTATCCGTATGAATACCAGTGCCGTATGTGTAACCATGCCTGTAGTGGGGCGTGTACAGATCAACTCGAAAAAATGCTGTTGACCCACATTGATGCGAATGCGGTAGCTGCGATTATCATCGAACCCGTACAGGGTGAGGGTGGCTTTATTCCCGTGCCCAAGACCTACATGCAACGCTTACGTGCCCTCTGTGATAAATACGGGATTGTGTTGATTGCAGACGAAGTCCAGTGTGGTTTTGGTCGCACGGGGACGCTTTTTGCAATGGAGCAAATGGGTGTCGAGCCCGATATTATTGTGACGGCCAAGTCTATTGCGGCGGGGATGCCACTCGCTGCAGTTACAGGGCGCGCACACCTGATGGACGCGGTGCATATCGGGGGGATTGGGGGGACATACGGCGGTAACCCGGTGGCGTGTGCTGCAGCAATCGAAGTTCTCAACCAGTTTCAAGATGGCGACTTGCTCGAGCGGTCGGCACAGATTGGTGCCCAAATTCGCAATCGCGGTGCTGCGTGGCTCCAGGCTTTCCCGCGCATCGGAGATGTGCGTGGGCTGGGGAGCATGATTGCGATTGAGTTTGTCAAAGACCGCACCACCCGAGAACCCGACATGGATGCGGTTGCCAAAGTTAGCGCTTACTGTTTACAACATGGTGTCATTACTATGCGTGCAGGGCTCTACACGAATTGTATTCGCTTGTTGATGCCACTTGTCATTACCGACGAACAGCTCCAAGAAGGGCTAGATGTACTTGAGGCAGCTATTCGCGCGTTATAAGGTGAATCACAGAAGATGGTTATCATCCAACAGACTCAACGCGCCCATGCTGATGCACTCGAGGAGTTGCAACAGCTGTGCTATCCGACACTTGATCCATCTCACCTGCTTCGGCGAGAACACATCGAAAGCCATCTGCGGATTTTCCCCGAAGGGCAACATGTGGCACTCATTGAAGGAGTTGTGGTTGGGATGAGTGCCACGCTACGACACGACATAGATTTGGCGGCGGCACAACATTCGTTCGACGAAATGATTGCAGGTGGATATTTTACTTGCCATAACCCGACTGGTGCATGGCTCTATGGCGCAGATATGAGCACACACCCCGATTACCGTAAACGCGGTATTGCAAGTGCATTGTATGATGCACGTAAAGCGCTGATTCGTCGCCTCAACCTGCGGGGGATGGTGGGGGGGGGTATGGTTCCCGGTTATCGTTTTTACAAAGCGCAAATGACGCTGAATGAATATGCACAAAAAGTTGCTACAGGTGAAATCAAGGATCCCACGTTGACACCCCAATTGCGTAATGGGTATACGGTCAGAGGGATTATCCACGATTATCTGCACGATGCAGAGCTTGGTAACGATGCAACCTTGATTGTGTGGGATAACCCCGAGTATCGAGCATCCTAGTATGTGCTGGTATAGATGTTTCATGTGAAACATGACTGTTGATACGATTCAGAAAACGAGGACACAATGGTGAAGCAACAGAACTTTATCGGTGGTGAGTGGGTTGCTCCCAGTACTGGCAATTATCTCGAGATTCGCAACCCTGCTCAGCTCGATGATATTGTTGGGTATGCACCAGCATCGGCGCACGACGATGTCGGTCAGGCAATTTCGGCAGCCGCGGCGGCTCAACCAGCATGGGCGGGACGACCGGCGCCTGAGCGCGGGCGTATCTTGCACAAAGTGGCAAATCTGATTGAGCAACGCATAGATGAGTGGGCTGCTGAACTCACCCGTGAAGAGGGAAAAACCCGCACCGAAGCGCGCATGGAAGTAGTGCGGGCAGTTGAAGTGTTTCGTTACTTTGCGGGAGAGGCCTGGCGCGTCGGTGGGGATGTATTGCCGGCGGATACGCCACATACATTGTTGTATAGCGTACGGGTCCCATTGGGTGTGGTGGCCATTATCACACCATGGAATTTCCCACTTTCCATTCCTGTGTGGAAGATGGCACCAGCATTGGTGATGGGAAACACGGTGGTACTCAAGCCGGCATCGGCCACACCACTGATGGCGTTGCGGCTAATGACTGTGTTGCACGAAGCAGGTATGCCTGCTGGTGTTGTGAATTGTGTGACAGGAAGTGGTAGTGCCATAGGTAACGTGTTATGCACGGACAGTCGTATCAAGGCGGTTTCATTCACAGGGTCATATGCGATTGGACATGCCCTTTATCAAAAAACGGCGCCACAACTTACCCGGACACACCTTGAAATGGGTGGTAAGAATCCGGTCATTGTGGCTGCGGATGCGGACATTGATAAAGCGGTTTCAATAGTAGTGCGGGGTGGTTTTGGCTTAACGGGTCAGGCCTGTACTGCCACGAGTCGTGTGATTGTAGAACGTGCGATTGTGGCGGAATTCAGTAAACGCTTGACTATTGCTGCGCAAGCAATTGTGGTTGGTCCTGGCCTCGCTGACGGGGTGCAGATGGGACCAGCGGTCAGTGCAAGTCAACGCGATACCGATTTAGCATATGTCGAAGTGGCAAGTGAAGAGGGTGCTACAGTGTTGACGGGTGGTACTGCGGGTGAAGGCAACGGATATTTTGTGAAGCCCACCGTCATTGCGAACGTACGACCAGAGATGCGTATTGCCCAAGAAGAAGTGTTTGGTCCGGTGATTGGCATCATCGAAGCAGGTGATCTCGACGAAGCGTTTACCATTGCGAATAATATTCCCTATGGATTATCGGCATCGCTTGTATCAAACAATATTAAACATGCGATTCGTTTTGCGGAACGCGCAGAAGCAGGCATGTTGAAGGTGAATCAGCCGACAGCTGGAGTATCAATACAAGCACCATTTGGTGGTTTCAAACAGAGTGGTTCTGGTATGTTCCGTGAGATGGGCAAAGGGGCAATTGAGTTCTTTTCTCAAGAGAAAGCCATTTATATAGATGGACAGTAGGCGTTTTGCGTGAGATGCTGATACTCCTCCCCCACACAGTGTGTAGGGGAGGAGGTCTAGCGGAGACTAACGGAATACGCTCTCGATGAGTGAAATTCGTCTTACCGCAGATCAAAGATTCAACGATATGTATATTGAAGATTCTCAACAAAAACATGCGTTTATCACGATTATTTACGAAAACGCTCAATAAACCCTAAGATGTAATTGAATGAATACCTGCAAGGTGGGATGAACAACGCACCAAAATGCGAGATTTTGCGAAAATGGTCATATAAAGTGTTGACAAGAGCGCTGATGTGCGGTATATAGTTTATGGGGGTTTCGACTTTAGTGTAAAAGGGGTATACCAATGCAGAAGACAGACTTTGTGAAGGCCGTTGCTGAAAAGGCCAAGATGTCACAGAAAGACACCAAGGAAGTCATTGACGCAGCCTTGGAAGTGATCGCACAGCAGTTGAAGGCTGGCGAAAAAGTGACGTTGACTGGTTTCGGCACTTTTGAGGTGCGCAAGCGCCAGGCACGTGAGGGCGTGAATCCTCAGACCAAGAAGAAAATCAAGATTCCGGCCACCAAGACTCCTGGCTTCAGTGCGAGCAGCACCCTCAAGTCACAAGTCAAGTAATTCGCGTTTAGGTACAAAGTCCCCGTGTGCATCTCTATGCACACGGGGACTTTGTGTATCTCTATTTGCCCAATTATTGTTGAGCGGCTAGAGACCGTAGATATTCGATTAACTGTGTATATGGATACAGGTTAGTATCTGTGATTCCCTTGGAAACGGCTAGCGTTTGTAGGCGTTCGGCCTGTAGTGTGGCAGCCTGATATTCTTGGGCATCACTTAGCACCAGGGTGTAATTCTGTTGCGCTTCGAGGCTATCGGGTTGGAGTTCGGCTAAGCGTTGAAAGGCTTTGATGGCATTCGGATGGTCGTTGAGCCGAGAAGACATCAGCCCGATAATGGATATGGTTAGCGTATCTTGACTGGCCATTGTTTCATTGTAGGCATCTCGAAGTTTGACGAGTAATTCGGGATACGGGCGCAACTCTTCGACGATGGCTGTAATTTGCGCATCAAGAATACGAGGTGTTTTGACGACCAGTGACACGTAGATGTCAACTGCCGCTGCGTACTCACCTTTTGCTCTGAGGACATTGGCTTGGCGGAGTGTCGTATCACGATAGCGTTGATCGAGGCGCTGTGAACGCACAAGCATTTGTTCAGCTTCGGCGATGGTAGCCGTAGCTGTCGCTGGGTCACTCGCCTGAATCGTAGTTGCGTATGTCAACAAGGCTTCGATGTATTCGTTGATGATTGTGACGTCTTGGGGTGCAACGTTCATCCCATCACGGAACCACGAGAGTGCTGACTGCAAGATTTCGGGATTTGCATCCATGCGCGTATACCAGAAGATGTAGAGACGTGCCATATTTGCAAAGTGGTCTTTGTTCCGTGGGTTGATATCATGCGCTTTGCGCAACGTTGCTTCCGCATACTGCAGGAGTTCAACGGGTGAGCGTTGCATCAAAAACCCCTGCAATTCAACGGGTTGGGTTTGTTGCAACAACAATGGCAAAGAGGTGGGCTGTTCGGTGGGTGTAGTCATTGGTGCTTGGCGGCGACGGATATCGGCGAAGCGCAACAACGATCGCCCGAGGTTGAGATAGTAGATGTCTTGCGATGGCTCCATACGGATGGCATCAATGTAGTATGTCATGCCGATTATCTGTTGATCGGTGTTGCCCGTAGAGTTCGCACTATCGGTGTAGTTTTGTCCTTGCTGGAAGCGCATATCGGCGAGTGCATTATCGAGATTCCACGACCAACTGATGACGGCACCAATCACGACTACGACCACACTGATGGCAGAGAGCCCAAACGTGTCGTTGCTGGCAACGCGACGTGACACCTGTGGTGTACGGGTTGATGCTTGTTTGCGGCGCCGTGATGGGATTGTTGTTGGTGCGTCGCTGGGCTGCGGTGGTTCGGGTTGGACGTCAACAGGTGCGGCATCCGCGCTGCGTGTCAACTGGTGCGTGATGACGACAAGCGCAAGAGCGACCCACAAAAAAAGCAATGTAGCCACAATCGGGATGCCGGTGAGTCCTTCCACATTATGGGCTGCTATCATGCTGATGGTCGCAATCATAAGCACACGCATGTCGGTGGATGTGGTGGTGCGCCGTTGTACTTGGCGTGCCAACAGCAGGGCGGTGATGATGACGGCAAGATAGCTGATCAACCCGATGGCGCCTTTGTTGACCACTTCGTCGAGGAGCGCTTGGTGTGAACGATCGGGTGACGCACTGCGCGATTCGACATTGGCAAGTGATGGTGGGTAAAAGGGCGTATAGGCCACAAACATACTTTCTGGTCCCCAGCCAATCACACTGCGTAGCGGGTCGGCGGTCACAAGTGCCACTGCGCCACCAGCATGGGTATCACCAAACCAGATTTTCATGCGTACATCACCGGTTGTACCTGGACTCACATCAAAAAGTTTGCCCATACGACCGATGTAGGGAGCGGCCCGCAGAGGTTCGAGTGTGGGAATTTTGGAGAAGTTGAAGACGAGCAAAAATGCCACAAGTGTCACAAACAAGGCCAACTCGATGATGATAAGTCGTTTGGCGAGTGTCGCATAGCGTGGTGAGTGTTGCACGATATCGATGAGCAGTAACGTGACGAAGACGAATACGCCAACGGCACCCCCAATCCAGGGACCGCGACTTTGGGTGAAAAAGATAGTTACCACACTCAGCAGTGTGAGCGCACCACACGCAATTGCGGTTGCCCAAGATATCACTGGTGCTTCATCAATATCTTGGGGTGCTGTCAAACACATGCCTGCAGCTGCCAACTGTAGTACCACGGCCGCAATCAGCCACATATTCCAATTGGCACCAAATCGGTCGGTAGCGGGCGTGATGATTTGCACGCCATCACTTGTTGATGACACGACGAGTGTGACGAGCGCATAGACACAAGTCATAAGCGCTGGGATGGTCATCACGAATCGAGGCGCAGTCAGTTTGTGGACGGGCCAGATGGGAAGTGCAAAAGCGGCAAAGGCACAGACGATTGCACCTGGGTAGACCCACCAAAATCGGGTATCAACCGCACGTACCACACCACCAAACTGCATGGCAGCAAAGACCAATACAACGGCACCGATAATTGCCAACCCGTAGCCGACCACCCACTGCCAGGCGAACGAGGGGGAGTGCGCAGTGTTGGCGCGTGCTAATCGCACATGCATTAGCAAAAAGGCGAATGCGATTGGGATAACAAGGATGAGATAGGCGGCGATGAAAATGGAGTTCCCCATGGTTGATGCAACGCGGGTAATGACATCGCCTTTCCACGGCAATGGGTCGAGTTCGAGGTGTTGAATGATGCCATATGCTGCAGGAATAATGGCAGACATGGTGATCGCTGCCAGAATGCGCATGAGTTGTGCGCGGGTTGTGACAAAAAAGATTAGTATGCAGGCAAATGCCACATACGACAAATTGGTATAGGTACCTTGCATGCGTTGGTACGATCCCCACCACGAGACACCAGGTACAACGGAAGTAATGGTGGCAAAGATGAAGATGACCACATAGATGAGTATTGCGATACCAAGGGGAAAGGTGCGCAGGCGATGCCACCATGATTGCACAGCTGAGGGCGTACGAGATGCAGACACCATGTGTATCCACATTACAGAGGCCAGTGCAATCATCATGGCTACAAGGGCACGAAATACGACGGCCTTGTCGGGCTCAAAGTGACGTGACGACAGCAAATTGAAGTACGACGGTATCAGCACAATGGTCAACAGCCAGGCAAACTCGAGCAGTCGCCGGCTCCACTGTACGAGCGATGATTGTTGCGACACGACGAAACCTCTCTATTCACACAGCTCTGTCTGTGTATATGCGATCGAGCACCATACCCGTTGTTAGGACGAAACCGTTTGGTCGGTGCGTGATTTCTTGAGTTGATGCGTCCGATTTAACATGTCTCGTGCAACGCTCCGACTTTGCTCGCTGACGGGGTGACCATCGAGCATGGCCGCAACTTCATCAACGCGAGCCTGATTCGACAGTTGGACGACCTGTGTGGCAGTACGCGTATTGGTGACATGCTTGGTGATGGCATAGTGGGTGTCACCAAATGTGGCAACTTGGGCGAGATGCGAGATACACAATACCTGATGATGGCGACTAATCTGCCATAGCTTTTCGCCAACGACAGCACCAGCACGCCCACCGACCCCGGTATCTACTTCATCGAAAACCATGGTTTCTACGGTATCGGCCTGAGCAAGTACGGACTTCAATGCGAGGAATAAACGAGATCCTTCACCACCGGATGCGGTTTTGGCGAGGGATTTAGGCTCTTCGCCTGGATTTGGTGCGATCATAAACTCGATTTTATCTATACCTGTACGATCACAGGCAATCGTTGTGGTGTTGCCAGATGCATCCACCACATAGACGCCATCGTCGCTCGGTATGTGATGTTGCTGTGCAAAGAATCGAATGTGCGGCATCGCCAGGTCGCGCGCTGCCTGTTCGACGGCTGCCTGTAATTCGCTTGCGGCGATACGACGTTTTTCCGAGAGTTTGGACGCCAATGTGCCGAGTTGTTGCTTGAGTTCTTGTTCTTTTTGTTTGAGGGCCTCGATATGTTCTGCACTATGCTCGAGTCGTTCAATCTCCGTACTGGCTGCTTCGGCCTGTGGAATGAGCTCATCCACAGGGGCACGATATTTGCGCTGTAAGTTGCGCAGTACCGTGATTCGATCCTCGATGGCTTCGATGTGTTGGGGATCAAAGTCTATGCGGTCACGGTATGCACGCACGGCACTTGTGAGCTCTTCGAGTGCATACAGAATATCAGTACTCTGACTATGCAATGCCTCGGCACTCGGATCAAGCTTGGCAAGATCGTGGAGGGTGTGTGTGAGTGTCACCAGGCCTTCGTTGAGTGAGCGATTGCGCAGTTCATCATTGGTCATCACATGGTAGGCGTTTGCAACCAGTTCAGTGATGCGTGCACCATTGTGAATGCGTGCGCGCTCTTGCGTAAGCCGCGCTTCCTCACCAATAAGTGGTGCGGCGGCACGAATATCGTCACGTAGCTGACTGAGTTCGGCGATGCGTGCACTACGTTGCTGCGCAGCTGTGTGTAAATCAGACAATTCTTGCTTTATTGTTTTTAATTCCATAAAGCAGTCATGTACTTGTTGGCGTTGTGGTACCAAGTTCGCAAAGCGATCCAACATATCGAGGTGGGTTTTGGCATTGAGCAACGACAACCCTTCGTGTTGCCCTTGGATATCAATCAACGCAACACCAATATCACGCAGAATGGCACTACTCACAGCCCGTCCATTAATCCGGGCACTGGTACGTCCACTTTCCCGTGATATTTCACGGAAAATGATGATTTGTTCTTCGTCCTCGTCACGCAAACCGTGTTCATCGAGGAGTTGTTGGAGCGCAGTATTTCGTTGAATGTGAAATATGCCCTCGATGCGTGCCCGATCACAATTGGTGCGGATAAACGACACATCAAACTTGTCACCGCGTAAGATACCGAGTGCATCAATGATTATGGACTTGCCTGCGCCCGTCTCACCACTCAGGACGGTCATGCCAGACCGGAACTGTAGTGAGACGTGTTCGATGATTGCAAAGTTTGATATTGTAAGTTCTACTAGCATGGCCAACCTCGCCAGATCATCAGAGACACCGCTGAACTAACTAAACATGTCGAGAAACTCTTGAAGCTTCTCCGCACTATGAAACACGAAGGTCAAGCGCACATCACGTGGGGTCCGTTGAATACTCACCGGTGTTGATATGCGTGCTTCGAGTTCGCGCGCAATACTCTGGTCATCAATGGTGGTAACATCTGTATCACGATTCGAATTCGCCTTGGGTTTGTTGGTGCCGCTCGTGGGTTGACCACTGGCACGCATGTGCGTGAGCTGTGTACGTGCACTTGCAGGTGTTAGATGAGGAGTATCGGTGAGTTGTTCTGTTTCACGAACCGTCATCCCTGCGTTCATGATGAGGTCAAGAATTGCATGTTGTGCCTGCGGATCATCCACCTTGAGCAATGCTCGTCCATGACCAGCACTGATTTGGCCCGCCCGCAACGCTGTTTGCGCACTATCAATAAGCCGGAGCAACCGCCGTGTGTTCGTAATCTGGACACGACTCGCCCGACCCATGCGCTTGGCAATCTGATCATCACTCAGATTAAACTCATCCTTGAGTGACTGATAGGCGAGTGCTTCTTCGATAGGGTTGAGATCTGCGCGTTGCACATTTTCGATGATTGCAATTTCGAGCATTTCTTGGGGAGTGCTTTCGCGGATAACTACCGGCACCATACTCAACCCGGCTTGGGTCGCCGCACGCAAGCGGCGCTCACCAGCAATGAGTTCATAGCCACCACTGGGGAGGCGGGTGACAATTAGCGGCTGCACGATACCATGCTCTTTGATTGATGCTGCCAAATCGGCGATGGCAACTTCGTCGAACGTTTTGCGTGGCTGATATCGATTGGGTCGGACATCGCCAATTGGTACTTCACGGACTGCACCATCATTGGTGGCTCCTGTGGGTGTCGAAGAACCAGGCAGGAGTGCATCGAGACCACTGCCTAAACCACCACGACGTTTGTTACTCATCGCTGACCTCCACCGATATTAAGTCGTTGCATTAATTCTTCTGCGACACGCGTATATGCTTGTGTTGCACGCCCCTCTGGATCATACTCGTAGAGCATTTGTCCATAACTGGGTGCTTCACTTGCGCGTACACTACGCGGAACAGGATATTGACAGATGTGTACAGGGAAAAACTTGCGGACTTCATCAACAACCTGTTGGGCGAGATTGGTGCGTCCGTCGTACATTGTCATGACAACTCCAAGAATGGATAAGCGGGGGTTGAGATGGTTGTGCACACGATCAATGATGTTCTTGAGCTGAGCTAATCCTTCGAGTGCAAGATATTCACACTGTAGCGGAATACAAACCGTATTGGCCGCAACAAGCGCGTTCACCGATACAAACCCCAATGCGGGTGGACAGTCCAGCATGATGATGTCGTAGTATGGCCGGATTTGTTCAAGTGCGGCAGATAAACGATATTCGCGTTTTTCAACGTCAACGAGTTCTACCTGTACTCCCGATAATCGCTCGCTGGCAGGCACGATATCATAGTTTGCTCGCCGTGTCGGTTGCACCGTCTGCTGGGCTGGATGTGTGCCCATGATGAGTTCGTAGGTGGTGTACTCTAGGTTGCGCTTGGAAACACCAAGGCTGGTTGCGGCATTTCCCTGAGCATCACAATCTATCAGCAACACTCTGAGATTGTGTCGGGCAAACTCACCACACAGATTGACTGCAGTGGTCGTCTTGCCTACGCCACCTTTTTGATTCATGCACGCAATCACGATACCTGCGCGCGGACCTTGTAATGGTTGATTCAGAACTGTCAAAGCCGTGCTCCTATGAAATCATCATTACTAGACAATACGTCCAGTATTCTATTACCGTGACACAACACCAAAAAGGTACGGGTATTTGGTTGCGATTGCGCTTACTTCAATTCTATTGTCTATACGTGATTGTACTATATTTACCACACCTTGTTGTACATGTATGACTCAAGAATGATTACCTGTTTCACGTGAAACATATAGGGTGTAGAGGTAGGGGTATGTTTCACGTGAAACA
>CAZMWB010000003.1:72573-80192 GCA_964569955.1 uncultured Klebsiella sp.
GTAGGGGTAGGGGTGTGTTTCACGTGAAACATATAGGGTGTAGGGGTAGGGGTATGTTTCACGTGAAACATGCTTGATATGTGTTTATGCACCAACACCACAAATGTAACGAAACTGTGCATCAGGCGAAGTCACCCCATGTGTTACGCGGTTGAGTGGTTCGTGTAGAATAGAAGGAGAACCCACTACACAGTGAGAGGATTTCATGAAAATTGCCTTATTCATCACCTGTTTCAATGACACAATATTTCCAAACACAGGAAAGGCGGTAGTAGAAATCCTGGAGCGGCTTGGGCATGAAGTCATCTTTCCTGAAGCACAAACCTGTTGTGGTCAGATGCATTTCAACACTGGCTATCAAGCCGAGGCGATGCCGATCATCCGGCAGTTTGTGCATACATTTTCGGCATATGATGTTGTCGTGTCTCCATCAGCCTCGTGTACTGGTATGGTCCGTGACATGTACCGGCTTGCTGCTGAAGTCCACCATGACATGGTATTAGCAGAAGCTGTTGATCAGCTTGCTGGTCGCGTGTATGAATTTTCCGAATTACTCGTCAATCGCTTGCACGTTGTAGACGTAGGTGCTTATTACCCACATCGCGTTACATATCACCCGACCTGTCACTCGTTACGTGGTATTCGGGTGGGTGATGCACCAGAGCGTCTCCTTCGAGCGGTTCGTGGTATTGACTATGTGCCACTCACGAGTAGTAGCGAGTGTTGTGGTTTTGGCGGAACATTTGCAGTGAAGAATGCTGACACCTCGATGGCAATGCTTGGTGATAAAATTCGGCACATTTTGGACACGAGAGCCGAAGTCTGTGTTGCTGCCGACAACTCGTGTTTAATGCATATCGGTGGTGCATTGCATCGGCAACGAAGTGGTGTACGGGTGGCACATCTGGCCGAAATATTAGTGGCGCAGGAGTAATCAGCGATGCGTAAACCAGAATCAGTCATCATTGATCTATCACCGCACTTTGAAATTGGTGCGAAACAGGCGCTCCAAAACACACAGTTACGGCGCAATATGGGGAAGGCCACGCAGACGATTCGCGCCAAACGCGCCGCAGTCGTAGATGAAATGCAGGAATGGGAATCATTACGGGTAGCAGGTCAGCGCATCAAAGATGAGGTTATGCGCAACCTGGATACCTATCTCATTCAACTCGAAGCCGCCGTGCAACGCGCAGGTGGGCAAGTTCACTGGGCTCGCGATGCACGTGAAGCAAACCAGATCGTCACACAATTGATTCAACGGGCGGGCGCCCAAGAAATCATCAAAGTGAAGTCGTTGACCACGGATGAAATACGCTTGAACGAAGCCTTGCATGCGGCGGGAATTACGGCGATTGAGACGGATTTGGCAGAGCTCATCATCCAGCTTGCCAACGAAAAGTCGTCGCATATTCTCGTACCAGCCATCCACAAGAACCGAGCAGAGATTCGTACGCTCTTTCAAAAGGCGATGAATCTCCCTGATCTGACGGATGAGCCACAGCAGCTAGCAGCAGCAGCACGTCGGTTCCTACGCGAAAAGTTCATGACGGTCACAGTTGCGACGAGCGGTGCGAATTTCGCCATCGCAGAGACGGGGAGTGTCTGTGTGGTTGAGTCCGAGGGAAATGGGCGTATGTGTTTGACGATGCCTGACGTCCTGATTAGTGTGATGGGCATCGAAAAGATTCTGCCACGGTGGGACGACCTCGGTGTCTTTATGCAGCTGTTACCGCGTTCATCAACGGGTGAGCGCATGAATCCATATACCACCATCTGGACGGGAGTGCATCAAGGAGATGGCCCGCGGGAGTTTCATCTGGTATTGCTCGACAATGGTCGGAGTGATGTATTGGCGGATCGTGTGGGGCGACAGACGCTCCACTGTATCCGTTGTAGTGCATGTATCAACATCTGCCCCGTCTATGAACGTACCGGGGGGCATGCCTATGGGTCAGTGTATCCGGGACCAATCGGTGCAATATTGACGCCACAGTTGGTGGGTACAGCGCATGCATCATCGTTGCCGTACGCCTCATCATTGTGTGGTGCCTGTTACGATGTCTGCCCGGTGCGTATCAACATCCCTGAAGTATTGGTACACTTGCGTGGCAAAGTGGTTGCAGAAAAACAAGCAACCATACAAGGAACGCTGGCGGCAGAGAATATTGGCATGAAAGCGATTGCGCTGGTGTTTCGCCATCAGACGCTCTACGAAGCCGCACAGAAAAGTGGTCAGCTTGCCCAGCACTTTTTTGTGACCGATGGATACATCGAACAGGGACCAGGGCCATTGGCAAGTTGGACCAAAATGCGTGATTTCCCGGCAATGGCGAATCAGTCGTTTCGTGAATGGTGGCGTGAGAGGAAGCGCAATGACAAAGACAAGTCGTGACGATATGCTGGCGCGGATTCGTGCTGCAATCACCAAGGGAAATCCGCACACAGTTGTTGATGGCAGTGATGTGTCGTACGACATGCCCGCAGATCTGGACATGGCAACACGTGTGGCACAATTTGCGCATCGTGTCGAAGAATATAAAGCGTGGGTTGGGCAGTGTCGGAGTGCGGACATTGCCACGGTCATTCATGCACGGCTCGTGTTGCGCAATGCACACACCATGGTGGTGCCCATGGATGTGCCAGCGAATTGGCTCACAGGGGATATCACGTATGTGCGGGACAATCAACTCACACGGCAGGAAATTGCCGCGTGTGCGGGGGTGATTACTGGGGCTGCTGTGGGAATTGCGCAAACGGGTACGATTGTACTCGATGGTGGTGCCACCCAAGGGCGCCGTATGCTTACCCTTCTGCCCGATTACCATCTGTGTGTGGTTCGTGCAAGTACGATTGTGACGAGTGTCCCTCAGGCATTCGCACACCTTGGGCGCACCGCACCGACACCGCGACCCGCCTATACCTTTGTGTCTGGTCCGTCGGCGACATCCGATATCGAGCTCAATCGCGTGGAGGGGGTGCATGGTCCACGTACACTCGACGTATGTATTGTGACAGACTGGTAGGTTATGGAGTCACCACGATAACCCCGCGCATTGCGTCGTGCTGGGGACCACAGTAGTAGGTGCACACAAACGGGTAACTTCCCACGGTATCGAATATGAGCGTTTGTTGCGCAATGTATCCGGGCCGAACGAGAAGAACAGGATGGGTATCTACCTGGAACGAATGGATGACATCCATGCTGGTTGCCACCACGGTGACTCGACTTCCAACAGGCAGTGAGAGTGATACGGGGGCGTTGCGTGCTTGGCCGATGTCAAAGAACCACTCTTTGGCGACGATACGCAGGATGTACTGGTTGTTGCCAGTGGGGATAAGTCCGAGCTGGCGAAATTCGCTGAGGTTGAGGCGCATCGGATCAACGCGCCCTGCGGGGAGTGGGGTACGGGCATATTGCACCACCAGAACGGCGATGCTCACTGAGGCGACGATGCCACACATGAGGAGTGCAAGAACAGTACGAGGTGTGAAGCGCATAGCTATGATTAGCGCCCCAGCATACCAAAACGGTATCCTGGGGCGCGCTATTAGAAGAATAACTTGGCGATGCCGAGTACACCTTGCTTCCATGGAACGCGGTGCGAGACTCCACTTGCATGGGAAAACTTGGCGAGGTTGGCCACGTACCAGTGGTAGTTGCGGATGAGTGCGTCTTTGTTTGAGAACTGCGGTTTGTAGCCGAGGACGCGTTCTGCCTTTTCAATGGAGACAAACGAATCGGTGACCGCGGTTTCGTAGACCCACTTGTACAGTGGGGATAGCTTGAGTAGCTCCAAAAAGCGCAATGTCCAAATCACGGGAGCCGCAGGCAGTGGCACGATTTTTTTGCCGAAACCAGCCACATCGAGTACGGCTTGGTAGTCTTGGCGCATGGTGGTAAATTCTTTGGCACCCACGTTAAAGGTGTCGTTCACTACCGTGGCATCGAGTGTGGCACAGAGATAAATCGCTTGGCACAAGTCTTCGACATCCAAAAACTGATAGCGGTTATTTCCACTACCAATCATGGGGAAGCCGTGTCCATCTTTGGCCCAGTCGTAGAGTAATGCGAATACTCCCAAGCGTTCTGGTCCCACAAATGATTTGGGTCGCAAAATGGGGACGATGAGTCCTTTGCTACGGAACTCGACACAGATTTGCTCGGCAGCAACTTTGGCTTCACCGTACGGTCCCACACCGACCAACGTGTCATCCTCGTAGAGTGGATGATGATCGGGAATGCCGTACACGGCGGTGGAGGAAATATGGATGACACGTGGTATGCCCCGCCGTTGGGCGGCAACGAGTACGTTGTGTGTACCATCGAGGTCGGTGGTCCGGATATCGGCGGGTGAATAGAGCGGGAGAGCGGCTGCGGTATGTACGACTAAATCACAGCTCTCCATGGCAGCGTATAAGGCGGCTTGATCGCGAATGTCCCCACGGATTTCGCTGATGAGGGTGCGTTCTGGGTAATCGAATGGTGCGATGTCGTATGTGACGACCTGATGCCCGCGTTGAAGCAGATAGCGTACCAAGTTGATTCCGAGAAATCCTGCACCACCAGTAATGAAAACACGATTTGGTGTCATACAATCTCCATGTTTTCAAGGCTTTTCAATGCCTTGAAGTGATATTTTGTGTAAAAAATATCACTATTCCGTATAATCGGCAACGCGTTGTCGTAGGCGGGCGATTTGTGCTTCGACGGCCGACAAGGTATCACGTTCCCGTTGCACGATGGCTACGGGTGCTTTGCCAGTGAACGTATCATCTGCGAGGCGTGTACGGCGGCGTTCAGCATCTGCTTCTGCGTTGGCCAACTCTTTGGTGAGGCGTTGTCGTTCGGCGGCGAGATCGATAAGCCCTGCGAGGGGCACAAAAATCTCCACATCGCCGATTACTACCGTTGCTGCTGCCTTGGAACGCACTGCCAGCGCAGTGACGAGATGGAGGTCGTCGTTACTCAGGCGTGCGAGGCGGCACAATAGCGCACGTTGATCTGCGAGCAGGTCAACGTGTGGCGAGACGATTGTTGCTGCCACAAACTTGGCTGGCTCAACTTTGTATTCGGCGCGAATATTGCGAATACCCACAATAATGTCACGCACGAGATGTAGGCTACGTTCGGCAGTTTCATCGTAAAGTGACGCATCGGGTTGTGGGTAGCCGGCCTGCATAATTGAATCTGCGGCGGTGTCGTGTACCATTCGACCGGTTAGGTACTGCCATGCTTCTTCGGTAACGAAGGGCATGAACGGATGAAGCAGGCGCAACGACCCTTCGAGCACCGTATAGAGGACTTCGCGGGTGAGGAGTTGGCGGCGGTCATCACCTTCGAGTTGTGCTTTGGCTATTTCCACGTACCAGTCCGCAAATTCGTTCCAGACGAATTCTTGGGTTTGGCGGGCAGCTTCACCGTAGTTGTAACTCTTCATCAAGCGGTCAACATCTGCGACCAGGCGCTGATAGCGAGACATAATCCAGCGATCTGCTACTGTGTATGGGTAGTTGAGCAGACAATGGCCGGTGACTATGGCAGATGCATCTGGTTTCCAGTCGCCGAAACGTCCCAGCACGAAGCGCGTCACATTCCAGAGTTTATTGGCAAAGTTGCGGCCTGATTCGATGCGCTCAGGGTTGAGGTTGAGGTCTTGGCCAGGGGTGCTACTCGTAGCCAACGTAAAGCGAAGCGCATCGGTACCATACTGCGCCATGATGTCGAGTGGGTTGATAACGTTGCCGTACGTCTTGCTCATTTTGCGTCCATCTTTGTCGCGCACCAAACCATGCAAATAGATGGTGTGAAATGGGGCGTGACCGGTGAGATAACACCCGAGCATCATCATGCGTGCTACCCAGAAAAAGAGGATGTCGTAGCCTGTCTCCATCACACTGGTGGGATAGAAGCGTTTCAGGTCTGCTGTCTGGTCAGGCCAGCCGAGTGTCGAAAACGGCCACAACCCGCTGGAAAACCACGTATCGAGCACATCGGGATCTTGGGTAATCCCAGGACCAACAGGATCGGGATCATCGGCACCAGGGACTATCATTTGCCCATCGCTGGTATACCAGACGGGGATGCGGTGTCCCCACCACAGCTGACGGCTAATACACCAGTCTTGAATGTTTTCTAACCAGTGATAGTAGACGCGCTCGAAGTTATCGGGAATGATGCGTGTTTGTCCGGTACGGACTGCAGCCAAGGCCAGATCGGCGAGCGGTTGCATTTTAACAAACCACTGTTCGCTAAGCAGGGGCTCGATGACTTCACCACCACGCTGGCTAATCCCTACCGACATACGGTGTGGCAGTGTGGCAACCAGGAGGCCTTCACGTTCGAGGTCTGCGAGCACCTGTTTACGCGCTGCAAAGCGTTCCATGCCTGCATACGGGCCAGTTTGCTCGTTGAGGGTCGCATCACGATTCATGATGTTGACCATGGGTAACTGTTGGCGCTGTGCCACCGCATAGTCATTGTGGTCGTGGGCGGGGGTTATTTTGACGGCACCAGTGCCGAATTCCGGATCAGCGTGTTCATCGGCCACGATTGGAATCATGCGATTAACTGCAGGGAGAAGTACCTGTTTACCGATGAGGTGTTGGTAGCGTTTGTCGGATGGATTGACGGCCACAGCCACGTCGCCCATCAACGTTTCGGGGCGTGTGGTGGCCACGGTAATAAAGGCGGTGGCATGCGCTGCCCATGATCCACTGCCCCATGTGCCAGCCTGCCAGGCACCGTCAACCACGGGGTAGCGGATTTGCCACATGTTGACATCGCGCTCTTCGTACTCAACCTCAAGGTCGGAAACCGCCGTTTGTAAATTGGGTGACCAGTTGACCAAGCGGGTACCACGGTAGATGAGCCCGTCGTCATAGAGCTTTTTGAATGCGGTACGTACCGCACGTGATAAATCGGGATCAAGGGTGAAATGCTCACGTGACCAGTCGCACGACGCACCAAGGCGACGTAGCTGTTGCGTGATTTTCCCACCGAATTCTTCTTTCCACTCCCAGGTGCGGCGCAAGAACTCATCGCGCCCGACAGCTACACGACTGGTGCCTTCGCGCATGAGCATGCGCTCGACCTGGAGTTGTGTGGCGATGCCTGCATGGTCTGTTCCTGGCACCCACAACGTGGGGTGGCCACACATGCGTTGCCAGCGGACGATGACATCTTCGAGGGTGACAAACATGGCGTGCCCCATGTGGAGCTCACCGGTCACATTTGGTGGTGGCATTGATAATACGAAGGGTGGTTTGTCGTTGGTTGTACTCGGTTGGAAAAAGCCGTTTTGTTCCCACCACGCGTAGAGGCGTTCTTCGACGAGTTGTGGTTCATAGGCCTTGGCCATTTCGGATGATCGTTGGAATGAATCCGGCATGTGACACCTACTATAGACATGTATAAAGGCATTATACATGACGAGGCGTTAGCGTGCGCCGTGAACCGCTTACAACACCTGTGAGAGTGTGGTCACAATAATTCCACGCTTGGCGAATTCATCGAGGATAGCGGGGAGCGCGTCAGCGGTGGCTTGGCTCCCGCAATGGACGAGCAAAATCGCCCCGTTGAGCTTTTCAGGAGTGAGCGTATTTGTGAGACGATCGAC
>CAZMWB010000003.1:80292-86772 GCA_964569955.1 uncultured Klebsiella sp.
TGTGAGTATCACCAGTCCCCAGCGTTTCATCAGCGTGCAACCTTGAGGTGTGTGGCAATGAGCTGTGTCAGATGTGTGGCCGCGTTGTCCTTTTGCAAGGCGCGACGTGGGATTGCCAGATAGTTCCATGATGCAAGCACGAGGACGATGTACTGGTGGTTTTCAATGGTATGGGAAAACTGTGTCCAACCGCTAGTGACTGTGCGATCACCCACCATGCGGTGAATGCCGGTATCGTCGATGCGCAATTTGACCGTTGTGCGTGGATTATTGAATGAACTGAGTGTCATCAACAGCAATGGGATGGGGTCTATGGCCAAGAGCAAGGCGATGAGGATTAACAGGAGTTGATTGGTGCCAAATGCGATAGTGAAACCCTGCCAGGCAGCCACACCCACAAGCACGAGTGCAATTGCCTGGTAGAGGCGGTGTTTCTTGGTGGTTGATTGGTAGAGCTGGGCAACGGCCAGTGTGTCGCGGGTGCTCATCACATACTCGAGGGTGAGTGGCGTGGTCATGGGATGTTGAGCTCCTGTCCTGCAATCAGATTGTCGGGATTCTGGAGTGCAGGATTTGCAGTAATAATTTGTTTCACGGTCACATTAAACTGAGCGGCAATGGCTTGTAGACTATCACCAGGTTGCACCGTATATTTGCGCCCACTCGTGGCGGGAGCAGTGGTGGGGGCAATAGTAGCTTCGGGTGTCGGCGATGCGAGTGCAGTGGTATCGGTCAATGTGGTCGAATCACTCAAAATGGTGGTGTCAGTCAGTGTGAGGGTGTCGCTCAAAATGGTAGTGTCGGTTAGTGTGAGGGTGTCGGTGAGCAGCGTTGTATCTGAGACAACAACAGTTGGGAGCATGGTAGGAATCGGGGTAATCGTGACTTCGGGGACGGGGGTGGCCGTTCCTTCTTCGATGAGCTCCTCATCAATCATGTCACTGGTAAAATCACCCGAACGATCAACGGATGGAGCCACGGGCAACAACAGCGTCAAATTGGCGATACGCAGGCTGCTAATGCTCACGCTTGCCAGGCTAAGTACCGCACTTACGATGACAACTGCAGTCAAGGCTGCCACAATGATGGTGGTACGGGGTGACAACATGCGTGACAACACACGGATAACCATGGCTCCCGCAAAGGGGAGAATCAACGCAATAATGAGTAAAATGCTAACAAAGTCCTGAGCCACACGCCACCTCCACACTCCCTAATGCCCTTTTAAGTGTACAACAGTCACACCCTCGCCGCCACTTGCACCACCACCCTCGAATGATTTGACATGGCGCGATGTTTTGAGTTGGTCGCGTAACGCCTGGCGCAAGGCGCCCAACCCTTTCCCATGAATGATGCGCACATACGGCAACCCTGCCCGATATGCATCATCAATGTAGCGATCAACGCGTTCACAGGCATCTGTTGCACGCATACCACGCACATCGAGTTCGAGAGCCACATCGGGGGTCGCTGGGATAGACACTGCGCGTGGTGCAATCACCGGTTTGGTCTTGTTTGGCCCAGGGCGTAGTTCGTTGAGTGGTACGGTCATGCGGAAGCCACCGATTTGTACCACTGCTGATTCATTGACCTCGTCAATGCTGATAATGTCACCCGACAAATTCACCGATGGAACGAACACCGCATCACCGACCTGGAGTTGGCGTGGTGCAGGTGCAGGTGGTAGTGATGCCTCCGCACTTGGTGTTGCAGACCGCTTTTGTTGTTTGGCGAGTTGCGTGGTGGCTGTCTGTTGGATGTCGAGGGCTCGTTGTTGCGCTTCTTCCATCCATTTTTTGGTGACCGTCACTTGGTGCACGTCATCACGTAAGCGGCGTAATTCGGCACGTACCGCTTTCACTTCTGCATCAATGAGCTGTTGGGCGAGCTGGCGTTCATCATCGAGTTGACGCACAACGGCCTCGCGTTCCGCGGCCAGTTGTTGGCGCAATGCATCAGCATCACGGCGGATTTGCTCGGCCTGTTGCAATGCGATGGCAGTTTCGGCGCGCTCTTTTTGAATAGCAGCGAGCAACGTGTCAACGTGTGCTTCTTGATTGGGGAGTGATGCGCGGGCTTGGGCAATAATCTGTGCATCGAGTCCAAGTCGTGCTGCAATTGCCAACGCATTTGAGCGTCCGGGTACACCAATTAAGAGCCGATATGTGGGGGAAAGTGTTTCGGTGTCGAATTCCACTGACGCATTCTGCACCCCAGCAGTGCTATATGCATACGCTTTGAGTTCGGCATAGTGTGTGGTGGCGATAGCAAAGACGCCACGTTGGAGCACATGCTCGATAATGGCACGTGCTAATGCGGAGCCCTCAACGGGATCGGTGCCAGCACCAAGCTCGTCGAACAGGATTAAGGCGGGGAGTTCATCCGCGAAAATGGGCGCAAGGGGTTGCCATTCTTCGGCACCAATAGTGCGAATGTGTGAGACTTCGGGTTCGTGCACGGTGTTGAGTGTGCGCAAAATCCCAATAATGTTCGTCATGTGTGACGAAAACGTGGAAAGGCTTTGTTCGATGCTTTGTTCGTCGCCAATGTCAGCAAATATACGGCCGAATATGGGTAACGTGGAACCATCAGCTGCCGGGATAAAGAGCCCAGCTTGTGCCATGAGTGCGAGCAGACCGGTTGTTTTGAGAGAGACCGTTTTACCACCTGTATTGGGGCCAGTGATGAGCAAAATACGGGTATCGTTGGGCATGCGAATATCAACAGGAACGACCACACGCGGGTCAATCAACGGGTGGCGTGCTTTGATGAGGTGAATCGCCGGATCCCCCCCTTGCATCACATCAACCATGATTGGTTCGACGGCGCGTATTTGACCAGCAAAACGGGCTTTAGCAAAGGCAAAATCTAGGAGTGCGAGTGCCGATACACCGGTGCGAATCGCCGATCCGTCGTTTCCGACCAAATCAGAAAGCTCGGCCAAGATGCGTGCAATTTCATCGGCTTCGTCGAGCTGAAGTTCGCGCAGTTTATTGTTGAGCTCAACGACCACCAATGGCTCGATATATAGGGTAATCCCTTTGCCGGATTGGTCGTGCACTAACCCTTTGACCATGCGTTTATGGCTGGCCTTGACGGGAACCACGTAGCGCCCGTTGCGCACGGTCACAATTGACTCTTGCAGTGCATCCGCATACTGTCCCGATGACACGATGTGTTGCAAGCGCTCTTGGACGCGTCCCATGGTGATGCGGATTTCACTCCGTAGTGAAGCGAGTTTGGCACTCGCACCATCGAGGACTTCACCATCGTGGTTGATGGCGTGTTCGATGCGCTCTTCGGTATGGCTGAGTACAGGCAATGCTAGAATTGCATCGTTGAGTTGCGGGATACGGGCCACGTCGATGCGTTTGAGCGCAGTGCGGAGCCGGCGCATCGCGGCCAACGTGTGACTGATTTGTAGCAGAATCAAGGCGTCGAGCACCCCACCACGCTCGGCGAGGATGACGGCATCGCGCACGTCACGGGCCGCACCAATGGTGAGGTCTGGGATTTCGTCGAGAATGTAGCGTGCTTCACGTGTTTGGGCGATGCCACTTTGGATTACGTGTGCGTCTATGCTTGGTTCGAGATGCTCGGCAAGTGCGCGAGATGCTGCAAAACTAGCATGTCGGGCCAGCATGGCACGGATGGTGGGGAATTCGAGTGTTGTCAGCGTGTGATGCGGTATGCTCATGGTGTTGGTGTCGTAAAAAAGAGTTGATTAATATCACTAAACACAAAAGGGTCAAGGATGCGCACAAGTAATGCGTTGGCACCAGCGGCGAGTGGTTTTGCTAGTTGCGCTGTGGAAATCAGTTCAATGAAAGCGGGGTCGCCAATCAAGGTACGTACTCCAGCTGCGTTTTCGGGCAAGAGTTGGAGCATGACGAGATGCGCAAACACCCCAATGAGTACTCCACTCGTAACCATGCTGGCAATTACCCCAATGCTTCGATTCAAGGCGGATTCGGTATTGCCACGCAAGAAACGAAACGTGTAAATACCCATGCTCCCCAGGGTAATCATACAGGCCAAGAATACGCCCATATAGGCGATGCCAAAGCTTTCGTAGATGGAAAGCGCTACTGCCAAATGGATCTGATCGCCGACGGCTTGGAAGTAGAGCCCAGCCAAGATGAGACAGACATAGGAAACAACAGTGATAACCAGCATGCGTACTGCGCCTTGGAAAAAGCCAACAATACCCGAAACACACAAGATGACCAAACAGGTAATATCAAAGGTATTCATCGTTCACCTCTTTTGCCCCGTATTACACGCCATCGCCATCGCGACCATCAGCGCAGCGCCATGCATGGGCCATGCGCGGTGTATTAAAAGCCCAGCCCACCCGACCGTGACGGTCAAGCAGGATGCAGCCACCTAGTCCTTTGCCACGATCCGCAAGCCGCTGGATGGCCCGTTCTGCTGCCTGTTGCGGATGCGTATCTGTGTCGAGATAATCAACGGCGGTTTTGGCGAGCAGGATACGCATAATTGACTCACCCCAGCCGGTAGTGGAACACCCACCGAGTTCATTCATGGCGTAGAGCCCACCCCCAAGGAGTGGGGCATCACCGACGCGCCCAATCATCTTGTAGTTGGTACCGCCGGTGGATGTGCCGGCGACCACCCAGCCGTGTTGGTCAATGGCCACACACCCAACCGTGTCACCGGGACGATGAGGATAGCCACCGCCACTAATTGTGGCTACAATCTCGCCTGGAGGTGCAGTTGCACCGCTATCGTTGGTCGTGTCGTACGTGGCCACATACTGCTGATAAATGGCAAATTCGCGATCAACGATGAGTTCTTCGGGGTCGCAGAGTGGTATGCCACGTTCTCGTGCAAAGCGTTCGGCGCCATCGGCCACAAGCAAGCCGGCAGGGCTGTTGAGCACATGGCGGGCGAGTGAAATCGGGTTGCGGATGCGCCGGACCCCGGCCACTGACCCATAAAAGAGTTTGTCACCTTCCATGACGGCTGCATCGAGCTCGACGAAACCACCTCGGTTGAGGATCGAACCAACACCGGCATCGTATGTGGGGTCGTCTTCGAGGATGCGTACCGCTGCTTCGACGGCATCCATGGCGGTGCCACCATTGGCGAGAATATCCCACCCTGCATCACGAGCAGTTCGGCACCCATGCCGATGTGGGGCGACTTGATTATCAGGGATGGCCCAGGCTCCTCCATGGACGATGATAGCGATTGACATGCGTGTGTCCTTGTCCGTCACAATGTATGATGATGGTATTATAACGCTTTACATGGCGTTTCGTAGCACTCAAATCACTGGATGCCATGAAGCTGGTGGTACACGGGTGAATGTTGTGTATGTCCGAAGGAGCATGAGATGGACGCATTCAGCGCATTTGCGCAACTTAGTCAACGTGCACAACTGGCCGCATTACATCCTGTCGCCGGTGCTGCGTGTACCGCCTTTGGGGTGCAACCACAATCGTTACGCTGTATCAACCACGGTTTTAACACGACATATGTGGTGATTGATGTGACTGGGGCCAAGTACGCACTCCGTCTCAACACGCATTCGCTCCGCGATCGCGCCGGGCTTTACGCCGAGCAGCAATGGATACGCGCACTGACCACATCCACCAATGTGATCGTACCGACGCCCGTATACACGGATGCAAGTCAGCCATTTGTGGAGCTGCCGTTTGCGCCGCTACACAAAACACTCATCGCCACCATGGCGCGCTGGTTGCCTGGGCGCATCGTCGGCGCTCGGCCATCTCGGCAACAGGTGCGCCAAATGGGTGTGGTAATGGCACATCTGCATCGCCATAGTGCGCAGTGGCACGCTACAGATGGTGCTGCATTTCCCCTGGTGAATCGCCTACTGATGAATAGTGATGATCATTTGGCTGATGCATCTGCAGACAAGATACCATCGTCAGTACGCGTGTTGATTGATGCGGTACGACCACAGATTGACCAGATTTATGCGCAGCTGAATGCCAGTATGACCGTGCAACCGATTCATGCGGATTTACACACCTACAACATGATGTGGCATCAACATACCCTTTCTGTCTTTGACTTCGATGATGCGGGGATGGGATTGCCCATCCAAGATGTGGCCATCTCGCTTTACTATTTGCGTGATATTCCCTATGCGGAGACTGAATTGTGGGCGGGGTACCGGAGTGTGAATCCAGCGCTGAATGTGTCAGCGGATGTGGTTGAGGCGCTGATGATGGGGCGTGGTATTGTGTTGCTCAACGATTTATTGACGTTGACGACACCAGCAGATGCAGCGTTTTTGCCGGAATATGTACGACGAACCACACTACGGATGGAACACTTTATCCGGACGGGGAAGTTTGCACTGCTGAAATGAATTGTGATGTGTTATGAGAGGGATGCCATACAATGACACCGTGAGGGTACGGGGTATAATAACGCCATTGGGTATGTGGGGATGAGGGGCGCGATACAATGACGGTCCATCATGCA
>CAZMWB010000003.1:86872-92706 GCA_964569955.1 uncultured Klebsiella sp.
GGGGCGCGATACAATGACGGTCCATCATGCACACCAACAATGGTAGTAGGGGCGCGATACAATGACGGTCCATCATGCACACCAACAATGGTAGTAGGGGCGCGATACAATGACGGTCCATCATGCACACCAACAATGGTAGTAGGGGCGCCATACAATGACGGTCCATCATGCACACCAACAATGGTAGTAGGGGCGCCATACAATGACGCCCCTACTACCACGTGGGGATAACGCAATGCCAACAGAAACTGCAAACCATGCAAGACATCATTAAATTGGCACGCTTTGTGCGGCCATACTGGCGTGCAGCACTGGCTGCATTCATGTTGCTGACTTCGTTGGTTTTTTTGGATTTGGCCATTCCACGTCTGATACAGCGCATCATTGACGAAGGTATCGCCCAGCAAAACCAAGATATCGTCATCGAAACGGGCTTGTTGATGGTCGGAATTTCGCTATTGAGTGTGCTAGTGGCGGTGGGCAACAACTTTACCTCGATTCGTGTTGGTGAGGGGGTTGCACGCGATTTGCGCTTGGCGTTGTTTCAGAAAATCCAATCACTCTCATACAGCAACCTCGACCAAATGCGTACCGGACAACTGTTGGTGCGTCTGACAAGTGATACTGCTGCCGTGCAGCGCTACTTTCAAATCAATTTGCGCATCGGTACGCGTGCCCCCATGTTGATGATTGGCAGCATCATTTTGATGTTTAGTACTAGCTTTCAGTTGGCCTTGGTGCTGTTACCATTACTGCTGGTGACATCGGTAATCATCGTGCTGTTTGTGATGCGCACCGAGCCACTCTATCGCCTGGTACAACAGCGTCTCGATATACTCAATACCGTATTACAAGAAAACATTGCGGGATCACGGTTAATCAAGGCGTTTGTGCGTGGCGATGCGCAAGCGGCACGATTTTTGGCGAGTAATGCAGATTTTGCCGCCAACTCGATTCGTGTGATGCAATTCATGGCCTTGATGATGCCCGTGTTGACCATGTGTGTCAATATTGGCATGGTTGTGGTGATATGGTGGGGTGGTTTCCATGTGGCAGAGGGAACAATGACGGTTGGACAAATCGTCGCATTTACCAACTATCTGCTGACCACGATGACCCCACTCGTGATGATGACAATGCTCTCGAATACGTGGGCGAGTGGGGTAGCTTCGGCGAAGCGTGTCAACGAAGTACTCGACGTGGAGCCGGCGGTACACGCCCATGACACGCCGATTGTGCTTCAGGAACAGCTGTCTGGGCACATCGTCTTCGAACGGGTGCGCTTTTTTTACAACGAACATCTTCCCGACCCGGTGCTCGACGACATCAACATGGAGATTGCACCCGGGCAGACAGTGGCCATTTTGGGGGCAACGGGTGCCGGCAAAAGTACGCTGGTTAATTTGGTGCCACGCTTTTACGATGTGACGCATGGACGGGTGCTCATTGATGGCATGGATGTGCGCCATATTGATCACAGCTCTTTGATGCGCCAGATTGCTATTGTGCCCCAAGAGACGATTCTCTTTTCGGGGAGTGTGCGCGACAACATTCGCTATGGTGCCCCCGATGCCGATGAAGCTGCGGTTGTGGCTGCTGCGCAGGCTGCTCAGGCGCATGAGTTCATCAGCATGTTACCGAGTGGCTACGACACGCATATCGAAGAGCGCGGGGTGAATTTATCGGGTGGGCAAAAACAGCGGATTGCAATTGCGCGGGCACTGTTGACCAAGCCCCGCATTCTCATTCTGGACGACAGCACGAGTGCAGTGGATGTGGAAACCGAGACCAAGATCCAACAAGCGCTTGTTGCAATGGGGACAACACACACCACACTGTTGGTTGCGCAACGCATCAGTACGGTGCTCAATGCAGATATGATTGTGGTGCTCGACCGTGGGCGCATTGTGGCGCGTGGAACGCATCGTGAATTGATGCAACAGAGCCCAATTTACCAAGAGATATATGCAAGTCAGCTCGGCGATGGTGTGCTCCACACCGCCGCTGCCGATGGCGCATGAGATAGGAACGATGCCATGACTTCAGTGAACCCACGGGATGCACAATCGGGGGCGCGTGCAAATATGGGTGGGCGCCATCCGATGGCGATTGGACGCATCGAAAAGGCGCAGGACACCCGGCAAGCGCTGATGCGCTTGGTGGCTTATTTGGTGCCTTTTCGTACTGGGATTATTGTTGTGCTCGTCTTTGTGGTGATCTACACGGTATTGGGCTTGCTTTCACCGTACCTGATTGGAGTCGCCATTGACGACTACATTGTACCCAAGCGCATCGCCCAGTTGCCGCAGATTGCGCTATTGATGTTGGCCGTGTATCTCGTCAACAACCTGTTTCAGGCGTTGGCAGGCCGTACCATGGCCAGTGTGTCACAGCGGGCGCTGCAAAAGCTCCGGCAAGATTTGTTTCATCATCTGCAAACACTGCCAATGCAGTTTTTTGATCGTAACCCGGCTGGGCAATTGATGAGTCGGTTAACCAATGACATTGACGCGATCAATCAGGCTGTATCGCAAAATGTGACATCACTCGTGGCGAGTGTGCTCTCGCTGATTGGGATTCTGGTGGCCATGTTTGTGCTGGATGTGTGGCTGGCGTTGGCGACACTTGTGGTGGTCCCCATCATGTTTTGGTTTACGCAATTTGTGGCCACCTATACGCGCCGTGGATTTCGTGAATTACAACGGAGCATGGGCGAGCTGAATGCGGTCATGGAAGAGGCCATCAGTGGACAAAAGGTGGTCAAGGCGTTTGGGCGCAATGAATCGGTGTTGGCGACATTCAAGGTACAAAATGAGCAGGCCTATAACGCGGGTGTCACCGCCAACAATTACGCCTTGCTATTAATGCCACTGACGAGTGTGCTCGGCAATTTTTTCATCATCGTGCTGACCGCGTTTGGTGGCTGGTTGGCGTTGCGTGACCTGGTAACAGTGGGGGTCATAGCCACATTCATCATTTATGCGCAGAACTTTATCAACCCATTGCGCCAGCTCGCCAATATGTACAACGCCATCCAAGGCGCACTTGCTGGTGCAGAGCGTGTTTTTGAGATCATGGATATTGCGTCGGAAGTAGACACGGCAGTGGATGACACACCACCCCCCACCATTCGTGGAGATGTGTCTTTTAATGCGGTACAGTTTGCCTATGATGTGGGGACGCCGATTTTGCGCACGATGTCTTTGCATGCCAACGCGGGGCAAACCTTTGCATTGGTAGGGCCGACAGGGGCTGGCAAGACAACGATTATCAATCTGGTGAGTCGTTTTTATGAAATCAACGAGGGGAGCATCCAGATTGACGGGGTGGATATTCGTCGCTTGCCCAAAGATTGGTTACGCAGGCAGTTGGGCTTGGTGTTGCAGGACACGTTTTTGTTTTCGGATACAGTCATGGAAAACATCCGGTTTGGGCGACTCGATGCCACCGACGAAGAATGTATGCGGGCAGCGGAAATGGCCGAAGCAGATTCGTTTATCAATCAGTTGCCCCACGGCTACCAGACGATGTTGTCGGAACGAGCCAATAATTTGAGCCAAGGGCAACGCCAGTTGTTGGCGATTGCGCGCATGATGTTGGCCAATCCACGCATTTTGATTCTCGATGAAGCAACGAGTAGCATTGATACGCGCACCGAAGTCCGCATTCAGCGCGCGTTGTTGCGCCTGATGGCAGGGCGGACCAGTTTTGTTATTGCTCATCGGCTCAGCACCATCCGTGATGCCGATCAGGTTTTGGTGGTAAATGGTGGCGAGATTGTGGAGCGTGGTACCCACGACGAGCTCTTGGCGCAGCGTGGCTTGTATCACCATCTGTACGTGAGTCAGTTCAAAGGGCAACATATCTAAGGTGGCTGGTTTGATAAGAAAGACCGCTCCACACCAATCGGGGTGGAGCGGTCTGTGGTTGAGCCGGTTGTCGGGCTACACGCCCTCATACGGGGTGCGCATGATGTTGGCGTCTTGGAGTTGCAGGTCAACACGATGGTAAATCTGCATCACGACGAGATGTGCGTAGACCAGACTGCTCCAGAATAACCAGATGACGAGTGGCCCGAGTAGCCAGGCCATGACACCACCGAGGTCAATAACCATGGGAATCGCAAAGAGCAGTATGGCTGGGATGATGTAGAGGGGCACACTTTGTAGGCGGGCGGAAAAGTAGCGCCCACGTGCTCCCGGGCGAAACGCTTCGCGGATGGGCATGCCGCCCATGCTCCGCTCGGTGCCACTATCGTCTACATAAATCAGGCGTCCAATCGGTGACACCCCGCACAGAAACATGAAGAGCCACCAGGATACCAAGATGCCGCCGAATATCCACAGCACGACCACGTCACCCACACGCTGTTGCACCACCATGGTCAAGCCGAAGCAGAAAAAGAGCAGGAAAGCCACCAGTGTGGGCATCACATAAAAGACGAATTCGATGAGGACGGCAAAAAAACCGAGGAGCCAGCGTGTGCTCCAATCAACGAAGGGGGGAAGTGGGCGATCGTAGCCTTTGCGCGTGTTGTCGAGGTGCTCAATGACCAGTCCGGCGGCAATCGGGTAGCCGATGACGGTTGTGGCACACAACCCGGCGATGCCTACCGCTTTCCACCAGTATTTATCGGCATGAATAACACGAATTGCATCTCGTAACATGGTGGACATGCTCCCCTTCCACGGGTTTATTGATCACTGGGGGCGGGATTGTCGTTGGCTTGTTGATGAAAGCGTGCCATCAGCTCGGCTTCTTTGGCCGCAGCGGCTTCTTTGGCCACTGCCATCAGCGAACCAATCAAGCTGTTGGGGTCATCGAAGGCACCGACGCGGCGCAACCACCAGATGCCCACAATGGAGCCAACCACGACACCGAAGATGAGTCCATAGATAAAACGACGCATAGTGCTTTTCTCCTGTGCGGCGCACCCCTGAGGGGAGTGCGCCGTGTCTAACAGTGCAGTTAGACTTTGCTCGCAATCTCTTGCTGGGCACGTGCAATGAATTCATCGAGTGGGAGTGCGCCGAGATCGACACCACCCCGGGTGCGCACGGCCACTGCACCAGCACTGGCTTCGCGGTCACCGATGATGAGCATGTAGGGGGTTTTCTGTAGCTGGGCATCACGGATTTTGGCGTTCATGCGGTCACGTGACATGTTGACTTCCACACGCATGCCCAGCGCGGCCAGTTTGGCTTGGACTTCTTTGGCGTACGCCCCCTGTTTTTCATCTGATATCGGGATAATCACCGCTTGCACGGGAGCCAACCAGAGGGGGAACGCACCGGCATAGTGCTCAATGATTACACCCAAAAAGCGCTCCGTCGAGCCGGTCACGGCGCGGTGGATGAGCACGGGGGTATGCATTTGGCCATCTTCACCGACGTATTCGACGCCCAGGCGGGCGGGCTGGATGAAGTCAACCTGTACGGTGGACAACTGCCACTCGCGGCCGAGGGCGTCTTTGGCCATGAAGTCAGCTTTGGGACCATAAAACGCCGCTTCACCCTCGACGGCTTCATAGACGACGCCGTTGGCGTCGAGCGCCTGTTTGAGGGCGGTGGTGGCCAGGTTCCATTTATCGTCATCCTTGACGAATTTGCCTTCGTTGCCACGCAGCGACAAGCGCACGCGATAGTCGCTGAGCTGGTAGGCGTTGAGCACTTCACGGATGAGTTGCAAACAGCGACCGAACTCTTCTTGGATTTGGTCGGGCGTACAAAAGACGTGACAGTCGTCTTGGGTGAGTGAGCGCACACGGGTGAGACCACTCAAGGCGCCGCTGTCTTCGTAGCGGTAGAGGGTGGCGAATTCGGCGAAGCGCA
>CAZMWB010000004.1:0-86813 GCA_964569955.1 uncultured Klebsiella sp.
CGGTCTTCACCTTGAGAGGGTGACGTCCTAGGCCGCTAGACGATGGGGCCGTTGCTACTCACCGGTGGCTTCATCCGCGACTAGCGCCACAACAACGATGGGTATGATACCACAGGAACGTAGACTTTGCAAGCCGATTTGCAAAATTTGTGAAAATGAATGTCGTGGAAGATGAAAGTGGTTGTGCTACACTATGTAACAAAGATAGATGTGGTTAGGGTAAAGGCGGGAATATGGCCAAACATATCGACGAAGTGATTGCCTCATTTCGAAATCAATACGACGATGATGTGGTCTGCGCACAGCGCGATATCAGTAGTCAGGCCGGTCAGCGCATCACACACCTCGCCGTGGATGCGGCCGTTGCCCACGCCTGGGTGGCAGTCACCGGCGAGCCGTTTCGGCCGCATCACGCAACCGCACTGATGAGTATGCGCCGTGGCGAAGCCGCCATGCTGGTTGCTGCCCATCCACGCCGGCTTCTCAGCATGCTGTGTATGCTGGCTAACAACCTGATTGACATCCCAGGGAGCCGGGCCTTGCTATTGGTGGCCGACGATGCAAGTGCCCAAATCGTAGCCCACGAGGCTACGCGCTTGATGCAGGCTATTCCCGATTCCGATATCGATGTTGCCGTGGTGACCACACAGAGTCACGATATGCCACGTGCCCGCGTGATTGTGGCCACGTATGATGCGCTCCATCGTCGTCTGCTCCGCTTCCACGATCGCGCATGGCGCTTGTTCTGGGAAACACTTCGCTCTGTGGGGCTCGTCGATTTGCACATGGCAGCAGGTATCGGTATGTCGCATATCGCGGCCATGCTGGTACGCATGCAACGCATCGTCAATCGCTACTCCGCTGCCCACGTGCTCCAATGGTTAGCTACGAGTGTGCCTGCCTCCGAAGGCCTCGATGCCGCCTTGCAATCATTGGGTGTGGGTGATTGGCGCGTGATTGCTGCTGACGACTACCCGAGTGACCAGGTGCATGTCGAAATTTGGCATGCCCCCGAAGAGTTGATTGCCATCGCACATGCAGCTGTCACACACGTGAGTGCCGCCGGATATACGGCACATCTGTTTGTCCGCGACGTAGAACGCCACACCGTGCCATCGTTGGCCGATGCACAACGGGTGACGATGAGTGCCCAACTCTTGCCTGCCCATGTACTCGTGGTTGTGGGTATTGCCGATGAACGTTGGCTCCTCGCAGAGGCCTACCGTGCCGGTTATCACCACGTGCTCGTGTTGTTGAGCGCTCACCCCCTCGATAGCTGGTATTCACAAGTACCCACACGCCTCTTTGACAACTTACAACACGATTGGCACCAGACAGCGGTTAATGCCTATGTGCTCACACAACATCTGCGCACTGCCGCCTATGAGTGGCCACTCCAAGCCGACGAAGTCGAGGCGTGGCATGCCAGCGAGCTCCGCGACCGCCTGCTCGATCGCCAACAGCTCCGCGCATTGCCCCAAGACCAAGGATGGGTCAGCGCCGGTGAAGATGACCCGTACGACGATTTCCACATTGGATCGGCCATCGGCTTGCCTGTGCTCATGCAAATCGGTGATATCACCCTCGATGCCCCATTTGATCCCACCGGATTCGAGCGCTGGCTCGCCAAGGGAGCAGCAGTCCCGCCATGGTATGGCGGGTTACGTGTCACCCAACGCCACGATGATGATGGGAGCGTCACCCTGCAACCCGACGTGCCCCAGCGCCGTACCCTGCCGTTGCGGTCGTGTGATGTGGCCATCCGTGACACGAAATCAACGTACCCCCTGGCCAACGGCATTACGGCCGCATATGGGCGTGTCGTGGTCACCGAACGGGTCGTCGGTATGCGTGAAATCCGCGATGATGTGGTTCGTGATCACCGTTTTAGCACTCCCCTCGAAAGTCGCTGG
Organism: uncultured Klebsiella sp.; assembly: GCA_964569955.1. GTDB lineage: Bacteria > Chloroflexota > Chloroflexia > Chloroflexales > Roseiflexaceae > UBA965. Next base: position 1,914 of record CAZMWB010000004.1, read on the forward strand.
AGCGCCCCCGCCTGGTGGGTTGATGTGCCACAGTGCAGTGATGATGCCGCTCTCTGTATTGGCTGGAGTATCGCACTGGTGTTGCCCGTGTTGAGTATGGGGAAATCAGCGGCGGTGGTGCCATGTGGCGATACCACCTTTCGCCGGGTCTATGTGGTGGATGCCCAACCTGGTGGCAATGGCGCCACGGAATGGATGTTTGCCCACCTCGACGACGTCTTGGTGACCGCTATTGCCTTGGCACAAACGTTACAGGCTGATCCTTTGCTTGCACAGTTCTGTACCCTCGACAACGAGTGGTTGCGCCGCATTGTGGCACCACGGAATTTGGCGCAGCTCAGCGATGCCCTGCCCAGCGTGTTGCCCATGCCAGCCCCCCAACGCACCACTGCACCTGCATCCGTGGTGAGTACACCGGTACAGGCCGATACGCACATCGAAATGGCAAGTAGTACGCCAGCACAACCAAACGACGTGACAGCCCCGACACACTACGGTGTCACTGACAGCCGTTCCAGTGTGTCACGGCGTACTAGTAGTACTCGCCCGCGACGTGGTGTGGCCAAATATACGCCCCCTGCCCGAGCAGTGCCTGCACGCACGAGCGATACCCCGACGCCACCCGTAGCGCGTGCAGATACGGGCACCCCGCCTGCAGATGGTGGTGCCGTCCCCAACGTGAATCGGATTATGGCCAATATCCGCAAACGCATCCAACAACAGCTTCCTGCCAGCCGGGCACAGACGAGTGGTGGTACTCGCACAGGGACAAGTCGAAGTGACAGTGATACACGACGCTTTCAACCGGGGCAACGCGTCTTTTGTCTGCCCTACGGTGACGGAGATGTGATTGACAGCGAGCTCGTGGATGGACGTGAATATATACGGGTGGAATTCCCCACCTACGGTGAACTGCGCATTGATGCAACGGTTAATTTGGTGCGCCTATCCGACGATAAATCCACCGTACACGATGATGAAGGGGTATAACTGTCATTGTAATTCCCTATTGACAATGCGAACAAATATGCTACAATGCTGGTGTGATCGCCATGTCACAACGAATACGAGTTGGTATCGTCAAACACGAGAGGAGTTTCCCCACTATGGCACGAGATCTCAACAAAGTCATGATTACCGGGCGACTCGGGGCCGATCCCGAGATGCGTTTCACCCCACAAGGGAGCCCTGTCACCACATTTCGGGTGGCAAGTGGGCGTAGTTGGCGTTCGGCCGATGGTACGTCGCACGACGACACAGAGTGGTTCCGGGTGGTCGCCTGGGAAAAGTTGGCCGAAATCTGCAACCAGTATTTGACTAAAGGGGCCCGCGTCTACGTCGAAGGTCGTCTCCAGACACGCAAATACCAAGACCGCGACGGTCAAGAGCGCTATTCGACGGAAGTCATTGCCAACGACATGATTATCCTGAGTAGTCGCCGTGATGGTGACGGTGACGATGATGCACCAGTATCGCTGAGTGGCCATGGTGGCGACTACGGTGATGCTACCGCCAAATCGCCAGCGCGCCCAGCACCAACCACTCCTGCAGCCCGTCCTGCTACGCCGGCACGCAATCGCCCTGCGCCATTGAGTGATACCACGGATGCGGAGTTCGATACGCCACCGAGTGCGCGGCCGCGCCCTGCCAGTGGTGCCGCCCGCAAACCACCCACACCACCACAGCCCGAGGATGACGGCGATTTGCCCTTCTAACCAGAGCTGTTGCGCGCTTCGTACAAATGCCATCCCCCCAACTGATCTATCAGTTGGGGGGATGGTGTGTGCTTCGCCGTTATTCAGGGTACGCGTTAATCAACCATATCATCGTATTCGACCATCAAGTCGTTCCACTCACCCTGCAATTCATCACGGCGTGCCGCATAAAAAATATGATCAACACCCTCTTCATCGCGATAAATGAGATCCACTTGGCGGCGCATCGGACGCATATAGCCGATGTTGCCCCACCAGCGAATCTGCTCTTCGTTGATGGCTTGATCGGCGAGGTGCATGCGTGCCGCATACTGACGAATACTTCCTTCTTCGATGTCGTTCATGCGCCATGGGTGGGGGCTGACTTCATCGTTGCGCAAATTGCGAAAGATAAAGCGGCGATCACCCTGGTCATCTTGTACGGTCTCTACGACTTCAATGCCAGTCCGTGGTTTTTTGACCTGGATGAGGTCGAGCCAGGCCTGATTCAGCTGGTCGCGTGTGACCCCATGATACTCCTGTATTTCAAACGCATCGTTGCCTTCTTGTTCGGGGTTGGTTTTGTTTTTCAGGAGTAAATCGAAGCGCGGTTTGTTGTGTTCGTCACGCCAGATGCGCGTAATCGCTCCCCGCCCACGCCAACGTGCTCGGCGCTCACCTTGGAACGACGCAAATTGCATCGTTTGCATCGGCGATACAGCCATGTGGCTGGCGCTGGTGGCAGGTGTGGCGGTACCCTGCTCATCGTCGAATGTGACACTTCCCACCGGGAGTTGAGGAGCATACGTGTTGATGAGTTGTTGCCATTGGAGTCCGAGCCCCCAGTCTGATACCCCATAAAAAATATGATCAACGGTGCCGTGTCGGTCACGATGTACCAAATCATATTTAGGGCGACCACCTTGTTCGTAGGTGCGCCACAGTCCGATTTGCCCCTGCCACTTGATGGTATCGAGATTTTCTTGACCCTCACGTAGTTTTTCAAACTGCTCGATTGCATAACGCCACAATCCTTGTGCCCGTTCGTAGGTGACACCCGCAGTGGTCCGTAAATCGCGTACCTCGTAGTGCCAAATCCCGGCGCGGCGCTGTGCAGATACCACCGATACACCACTACGGGGCAAATCGAGATCTGCACCGTTGTTGAGTGCCGTGATACACAACGATTTGATTTCGTTGGGTGTTGCAGCGACGCTCTGTGCATCGCGCCGAATCATGACTCGCCCGTCACGGAGTACATAGGGCGGCTCACTGGCACGGACTTCGACACGCACCACTGATTCACTGTCTATTGCAATACTTTCATTACTTACTGATGGGATCGGGGTAATTTGTTCTATCGCTTTTTGGACCGCGGCTATCACTTTTTCGCTTTGTTTGACTCCCACAATCGTTCCATTTTCGCTACCAATGATAAGTACGCCACCTTCGACATTAGCAAGTGCTGCCACATGGACGGCGATATCTGCACCTTTGGCATCGGCCAAGTGCACAATATGGTCATCGTGCGTTGCTTGTAAAAGCTGATGAATGGCCCAGCGCCGAATCGGTGTATTAATATAGGTGATGGATTTCGATTGGTTGTGTTTAATTACGTCTCGTAACGCCGAAAAGGATGCACTTGTGAGGGTGACTTCGCTGAACGAACTGCCGATGTCGTCGAGTGTGGTTGCATCCGAACCACCAAGGATACACACCTGTTCGATGTCGTCGTGGTGTTGCGAAATTGCATGCAATACGCCCGTCTGTACGAGTGATTGGACGATAACTGCATGCTCTGCAGTGGTCGGGTGTGCGACCACAACCCCGCCGATGGCCTCGATAAGCGCACATACGCGTTGCGCCGTTTCATGACAGAGTCCATCATTGCTATTTGCACCAAGATGCTGCAATATCGTGGTAATACTCGATGTGGTACTGTCTGGGGCAAAAATCCCACTCAACAGTAGTCCCTCACTACTTGTGACGGTAAATCCCGGCAAGATTTGTGTGCGTGTGCGTAAATCACGATGAACGGAGAGGCGTTGTTCGTCAGTGGGGCTTAAAATACCTGCTTTTTCGAGGAGAAGAAGTTTTTCAAGATCACGCTGGAGTGCTTCAAAACCACTGATTGTACCTATATCTGTTAGTGCAATCATGTCGAGAGATGCATTGGCCGCCGATTTGAGCAACTCGAGGTGTCCTCCTTCGTCTTCAGGACGGTACCGTACCGATGGATCGATACGCAACACCACCGTCCCATGGGCAACTCCTTGTGGGGAAAGACTCATTGATCTACTCCAGTGTTTCAGAATTTCCGTTTTGCGAATGACTCAATTTGTATCACAGTACCTATAACTTGATACTCGATGCACCTATATGGGCATCGCACTGCATTTGTACACACGTACTACGGGCAATGACAAGAGCAATAATTAATGTGTACTAAGGAGCATGATACGATAATTTTGACATATTTGCAATATTTATATTTGGTTACGCTTATTTCAATCAGACTGAATATGAAATATTGAAATAGACGTTGCTATTTGCTTTGTTCTGATGCATAATTATGCACTCTAACTATGCGGTGATTTTACGTAAAAAAATCCGGCATATTTGTACAAGATTCTGTGATTATTCCTATTGTTTTTTATGCAAAATAATGGACATTTGTTCGTTTTCACATTCACATATATGGTGGCAACATGGTAGCATGATAGACAAGGCTCGCATTTCTGTGTGTCGCACAAAAGGGAACAACAATGGACAATCACCAGTTTGAAACTGCTGAAACAATTGATGGCTTGACTTACCTTCCTGATGCTGCCTATCCCTACCCATTCCCCGTGCCACACCCCCCCCATTTTTGGATGACCGAACAAACCGGCGCCCTTGCACAGGTAGTGGAAGCCTACTTTCAGGGAGATATCCGTACCCCTAGCCAACAAAAAATTCTCGCCAGCTATCTGCATCAATATGTGAGTCGCGCCGTGTTGCTCCCCGGTATCAAACGCGACCTGTTCCTGCAAAAGATTGCCCGTCTGCGTAGTCAGCACGAGTTCGAATCATTTGCCGATGAGCTGGCTGCAGTGGGCATCGAACCTTTTTAATCTGTCCATCGTCTCTCTGTGGGATGACGTTGATGATGATGTGTAGACGCCAATTACATCAAACTGCATTTGACACAGCCTATGGTTGTAGCGTAATATGAATGCGTTGTGGTGACGGGGCGTAGCGCAGCCTGGTAGCGCACATGAATGGGGTTCATGAGGTCGGAGGTTCAAATCCTCTCGCCCCGACCAACAACTTCCACACACATCTTATTGCGTCGACCAAGCGAACGGTCGACGTTTTTTGACACATTCTACACCTGCGAGGCATTATGGTACGACAATTACTCGTAATACTATTTGTGGGTAGTCTGCTGTTGCACCGTGCACCCGTGGCAATCGCACAGAGTAGCGAATTGTGTTTCCAAGAGACCGGCTACTGTATTAGTGGGCGTATTCGTGAATACTGGGAAGCGCAGGGTGGGCTACGGGTATTCGGCTTGCCTATCGGCGCACAAGTCAGTGTGCCTATCGAAGGCAAAATGCTCACCATGCAACAATTCGAGCGCAATCGGCTCGAATTGCATCCCAACAATGCAGCCCCGTACGACGTACAACTTGGGCGACTCGGTGCGGATCGCCTCCAACAACAAGCACGTGACTGGTTCACGTTTCCCAAGTCGAGTGGAACGGGATGCAAGGTATTTGCCCAGACTGGGCATGCCGTCTGTGGGCGATTTCTCACCATGTGGCAACGCTATGGTCTGAGCCTCGACGGCAAAAAGGGAGTCTCAGAAAGTGAAAGTCTCGCCTTGTTCGGTTTGCCATTATCGGGTGTGATGACCGAGCAACTCAGTGACGGCAAAGAATACCAAGTCCAGTGGTTTGAACGGGCACGCTTTGAGCTCCACCCCCAAAACAGTGATCCATATGATGTGCTTTTTGGGTTGCTTGGCAACGAGATGCGTGATTATGTACCCGCAACGCCGCTCAGTGATGCACCCATCCTCGGGACTGCGAGTGGTACCGTGGCCGAGGCGGTCCGTGTGCTGGCTCCGCGTGCCGCCGCCAATGGCTATGCGTACGACGATGTGGTCTCTATTGTTAAGGCGTACGAACAAGTCGGTAACAGTGTCGGCGTAGACTGGTTTCTGGCAATCGCCCAAATGGCCCACGAAACCGGCTTTCTGACCAGCTTCTGGTCGGCTCGTCCACAGCGCAACCCTGCAGGACTCGGTGTGGATGGTCGGTCATCGGCCACTGACCCGAATCAGTCGGGTTGGGTCTTTAATTCGCAACGTAATATGTGGGAAAAAGGCCTGAGCTTTTCCTCTTGGGAAGAAGAAGCCATCCCCGCACATATTGGTCGTCTGCTCGCCTATGCCTTGCGCGATGATCAAGCCACCCCCGCCCAAAAAGCCATGATTGACAAAGCCCTCGCCTATCGTGCCCTGCCCACCAATCTGCGTGGCGTTGCACCGACAATCGTGGGACTGAATACACGCTGGGCCTTCCCTGGTACGACATATGGCCAACGCATCCTGGCAGTCATGTTGCGCTTGCGCCAAGCACCGTAACCGGTGCCAACCTTGACGAGGGGGCGTGTTATCACGCCCCCTCGTCTGCATTTATCCCCGCACCATACCTACTAATCCCCTTTACTATACATAATTAGATTACAATATAATGACAAAGACAGTATTACACATGACTTTTTTGCAAATAACTATAATTTGTAGTATTGATTTATATGACAAATCATGGTATTATCTTGCAAGATGTCATCAAAATGTAATTTAATCAATGATGTCGCATACGATGTGACAGGGTGAGAGGGGAGGGAATAAATGAGTGACATGAATCTGCAGAGTGCCTACGAATTGATGCGAGATGCGGTGAGTCGTGGCGAACACGAGAAAGTTGCGGGCATCGCACGTCACATTTTGCAGTATTTCCCACAGAACCTGAAAGCCAAGTTATACCTGGGTGAAGCGCTGATTGCTGCAGGTGACTGGACGGAAGCGCGCCAGATGTTTGGTGAAGTCTGTGCCAGTGACCCCGAGAATATTGTGGCGCAAGTTGGGTTGAGCACCGTCGCAGAGCGTGAAGGGAATTTGGCAGAGGCGACGCAGTATCTAGAGCGTGCCATGGAAATCCGCCCCGACATGGGTGAATTACGGCCGCGGCTGTTGAACCTTTATCAGCGTACTGCACGCCATGATGTCTATTTGCATCTGAGTCGGTCGGGGCTGGCACGTCTGTTTATGCGTTCACACGCCTATAGCCAGGCAATTCCCGAATTCCATCAAATGGCGATGACCAACCCAGACCGACGTGAGAACGTGATTGCGTTGGCCGAAGCATTATGGCGCAACGGCGACGAATCCGAAGCACACGAAATCTGCCAGCAAGTGTTGCGTGAAGCCCCACACATGCTTAAGGCGAATCTCATCGAGGCTCGCTACCACGCCACACGTGATGCCACCCAGAGCGCTCACTACTGGCAACAGGCACAAGCGCTTGATCCGTTGCTGGAGACGGCGCACGAGCTCTTTGGTGGCGAAGGTGTCCCCGATTCGGGTGAATGGTTGCTCCCTGCCTGGGACGATACCGCATGGTACGTCCAACAGGTGCATACCAAGGCTCATTCTGGGGTACGCATGCAGTATCTGGTCACGAGCCAGATGCCCACACTCGGGCAAGATGATTTGAGCGTGGTACTCGCGCAGATGCGTCAGATGCCACGCATGCATGATGGTGATCATAGTGAAGATTGCGCGTGCATGCTCGACGACCAAGAAACCACTGATAGCACGGGGGTATTACTCCAACGGACCCTCGAGCGTCAAGCTGCACTCCATGCGCCCACAGCACAAACTGATGCAGCGATTACGCCCCTTGCCAATGGGACAGTCTCGGCGATGCCAACCACCGAGCTCGATGGCACGTTGCTCGACTATCTCGAAGCCCAGTTGCCTGCGGTTCCATCGGCTAGTCTCCCTGCTGACACGAGTGCTGACCCCAGTACGTCGCCGGTGGCACCAGATCACGACGAAATCACCACCGAACCGGTACAGATGACGGGTTTTGCCAGTCATACGCCGGTGGATGATGATGATCGCTTTTTGGCGAATTTCATCTACAAGACATCTGCGGACACGCCCCCAGGGGTATCTGTACCCGCAGAGTCAGCACCTGCAGAGCCGGCCCCTGTTGCATCGCGCATTGACACAACGACCATACGCACGATTACCTGTAGCGATGATTTGTATGTGCTCCTCGCGCGTTTGGAACTACGGCATACACCGGCCCCCACCGAAGATTTGCGTGATGTGGTGGCACGTACATTGGGGGGTGGGCTGGTCGAACGTGTGCGTGTCAATGTGCCACGCGAAGAACGTCCAGCCAAAGCGGCTGAGCCTGTTTCGCTTGAGACGTTGCTCAACATCGAGACACCCGATGCATTGGCAGTAGATTTGACAGTGTCGGATACACCACCTGCCGGAGATAATTTGTTGGCGTCGTTGCTCGCCCAACCGGGGAGTGGCTTGACGGAGGGGATGCGTGGCATCGCCCCTGCGGGGGCACGCCCGAGCGATGTGGCCACCAAAGTCAATGATGTGACCCCCGATGAAACGTTGACCGAATTGTTGAGTCAGGGGATGCGTGACGGTCGGGTGGATGCAACAGATGTGGCACGGGTGAGTGGGGGAGATCAGTCCACCCACGATGCGTTGTTGGCCATGCTCGCCGATGAATCGGTGGTGGTGCAACAACCGTTACCGAGTGTGCACGAAGTATCAGTTGGCCATGCCACCCATCTCCAGGATTTCCCTATGACGGGTGCACATACACCGGTAGATGTGGCACAGGTGGTGCGTGATTTGGGATTGACCTCGGGTGAACTGCACGAGGCCGCACAGCACCTGCCTGCTGATGCTCCCCCCGCGCCTGTAGCGCCAGAGCCAGTGACACCCAAAGCAGTCGAGGCTCCACCTGTAGGAACCGACATCCCCGCCATCGCAGTCACGGGTGTGGATGCCACCGACAATTTGGCGATGGATGGGTACCTGCGTGCGCTCCAAGACGATCCCGAAAATGGCGTGTTACGCTTGTCGGTGGCACGGGTTGCGGTGCAGTGCCGCATGTACGAAATCGCCCTCATGCAATATCGGCACTTGATTCGTACGAGCACGCTACTCGAAGATGTGACCACCGACCTGCGTGATTTGTTGGCAGATATCGGTGAACCACAACTGCGCCGCGATTGTAGTCGGTTGCTTGGCAACGCCTATGCACGCCAAAGCAAGGTACAAGAGGCAGTCGAGGCATACCGGATGACCCTTAATAGTGGTCCAACTCCCTTGTTGTAAGTGATACATGCCGAGTCTACACCACGGATGAGCACCACGATTGCTCGTCCGTGGTGTCGTTTGGAGTGATGAATATGATTCACGGACGGTGCACTGCACCATTCAGACGTGGTGTGGTATGATAGGGAATGGTATTCGTCAATTGTGATGCACACATAAAGGAGTAGGCTCGTGGAGCGTTCGTTGATTATTCTAAAGCCAGATGCCGTGCAGCGTGGGTTGGTAGGACCGATTTTGGGGCGCCTCGAACAGCGTGGTCTCAAAATTGTCGGTTTGAAGTTGATGCAAGTGACCGAGCAGTTGGCGCGCAAGCACTACGCAGAGCACGAGGGCAAGTCGTTCTTTCCGTCATTGATCGAATACATCACATCGGGTCCCGTGGTGGTGATCAACGTCACCGGCAAGAATGTCATCGAAACGGTGCGCACGATGGTGGGGGCCACCAACCCGGTCAAGGCCGCACCTGGCACGATTCGTGGTGACTATGGTCTTGAAATTGGGCGCAACCTGATTCACGCTTCTGATTCACCAGAGAGTGGTGAGCGCGAGACGGCGATTTTCTTTGCCAGCACCGAGCTGGTCAAGATGGAGCGTAGCGTCGATCGCTGGATTTACGAGTAAGCACGCATGAAGATCGCGATTATTGGTTTGGCCAATAGTGGCAAAACCACGGTGTTTAATGCTTTGACACGCGGTACTGCCGAAACTGCCGCATATAGCTCAGGGCAACTCGAACCCAACATTGCCACGGTCAAGGTGCCAGACCGGCGCCTTGACGAGCTCGTGCGTATGTTTAAACCGCGCAAGTTGACTCCTACTGATGTGCAATACGTCGATGTTGCGGGCATGAGTGGTGGCAACAAGAGTGGCTTACCACCCGCAGTGCTCAACTACATCAGCGGTGCTGATGCCTTTTTGCACGTGGTGCGGGCATTCGACGATGCAAATGTGCCCCATCCCGATGGGAGCGTTGATTTCCGGCGGGACATCGAAGCCGTTGATCTCGAACTCACCTTCTCTGATTTGGCCATCATCGAAAAGCGCCTTGTGCGACTCAACGGTGAAATCGGCAAAATGGCAGGACGCGAACGTGAGCAACGTACCATCGAACGTGATGCATTGGTTCGTTTACAGGCTGCACTCGAAGCCGGGCAGCATGTCCGTGACATTGATTTGTCAGAGGATGAAGCGCGCCTGCTCAAAGGCTATCAGTTTTTGACGGCCAAGCCGATTTTGCAGGTCATCAATGTGAGCGATAGTGCATTGTCGCAGACGTTTGCCCTGGAATATGACCACCGCATGAGTGGTGTGGCCGTGATTGCTGGCAAAATCGAAGCCGAATTGGCACAGATGGGTGACGACGACGCCGCGTTGTTCATGGAAGATCTCGGTATCACGGAGCCTGCGCGCAATCGTGTGATTACCATGTCATATGAATTGCTCGGTCTGATGAGCTTTTTGACTGCTGGCGAAGATGAAGTCCGCGCCTGGACCATTCGACGTAATACACCTGCAGTTGAAGCGGCCGGTGCCATTCACTCCGACATTCAGCGTGGCTTTATTCGTGCGGAAATTGTGGCGTTTGATGATCTCATGAAGGCGGGTGGGATGGTCGAAGCCAAAAAGCAGGGCACGGTTCGTCTCGAGGGGAAGCAGTACATCGTCAAAGATGGCGATATCTGCCACTTCTTGTTCAACGTGTAGCGGGTGATGTCTTGACGCGCACACTGGCAACATGCTGGTGTGCGCGTCTTGTCGTCTGATGTGGCATCTATGGTAGGCTAGTGGTGAGGAGGTGTACCATGATTCAGCGCATATACCGGCATGTGCGACATGTGCGTTTTGACGAGCTCGTCTTGCTCGCACTGGTATTAGTGATATTTGCACTGGGATACATCCAACTCACCCTCACCACTGGGAGCTCACAGCTCGAGCCCACGGCGCGTGGCGTGTTTCGTATTTTGTGGCCATCCATGGTGCCGTTGTTGTGTTTCGTGATTCTGTCGCTGTTGATGCACCGCTATCAACCCCGTGTTGACCAGTTGATTCTGCCCCTGACGGCGTTTTTTAGTGGTATGGGGCTCTTGTTTACGGCACGTCTCGATCAAAGCCTGCAAGTGCTCTACCCCGGCACATACCCCAACATTGATGTCCGGCAAGCCGTCTGGACCATGCTGGGGATTATCGTATTCGGGTTAATCGTGCTCGTGCCATGGGATACGCTGTTGGTGCGGCGCACACGTATGACGCTGATTGATCATTTGGCGCACTACCGCTACGCCTGGATGTCGCTTGGTCTGTTACTCATTCTTGCCACTTTTCTGTTTGGGGCGGACCCCAACGGCAGTGGCGTCAAAGCGTGGCTCAAATTCGGCTCGCTCTACTTCCAACCCTCTGAGCTACTCAAACTCACGTTGGTGATTTTTTTGGCATCGTATCTCGACGAACAGCGCCAACAACTGATTCGCGGGGAAGAGTTTCGTTGGTATGGGTGGCGTTGGTACAAAGGGGGCTGGAAACAACGCACAACACCACTCATCAGTTTCCATCTGCCCTCCATTCAGGCCATGGTGCCATTGTTGGTCATGTGGGGACTAGCCATGGTCTTGATCGTCATCCAACACGACCTTGGTGCCGCGTTGATGTTGTATACCGTCTTTTTGGCGATGCTCTATGTGGCTACGGGGCGGAGTTTGTATGCGGTGTTAGGGCTCATCGCATTTGCGTTAGGGGCTGTTGTGCTTTATCAGTACCTCGATGTGGTACAGCTCCGTGCAGCACTGTGGATTGACCCGTGGAGTCATGCACGGGGCTATCAGTCGGTGCAATCCATTTATGCACTGGCATCGGGTGGGGTACTGGGGAGCGGAATTGGCCAAGGTATCCCCGGGATCGTGCCTGCAGCCCACACCGACTACATCTTTACGAGTATTGGTGAAGAGCTGGGTATGGTTGGTGCTGTGGGGGTGCTGATGGGGTATCTGCTGTTGGCGGTACGCGGCTATGGGATTGCCATGCGTCTCACCGGGCGATTTTCGATGTTTGAGCAGCTATTGGCCGTGGGGTGTACCACGATTTTGGCGGTACAGACCATTATCATCATTGGTGGTAATGTGCGGCTCATCCCACTCACCGGCATCACGTTGCCGTTTGTGTCGTATGGTGGCTCTGCCGTCCTGATGAATTTCGTGGTGATGGGCTTGTTGGCCCGGTTGTCCATCAACCAGCGCGACCTCTCTGAGTCGCGCTAGCAGATGGTGTGTCTGTTTTTTGGTATGATGGATAGGTAAACAAGAGTTGAGAGGAGCGCGAACGTGACGACCATGCTATTGATTCGTCATGGGGCCAACGACTGGGTGCATGGGCGTTTGGCTGGGCGTATCCCCGGTATTCACCTCAACGATGTGGGGCGCCAGCAAGCACAGGCCGTGGCACACCGCCTGCACGACATTCCGTTGGCAGCCGTATATGCCAGCCCACTCGACCGCACCATGGAAACTGCGCAAGCCATTGTGCAGGAACGTGAGATGACAATTACGCAGGTGCCCGCCTTGCGCGAAGTTGATTATGGTGAATGGCAGGGAGCCGAGCTCAAAGTCCTCTATGAGCATCCGTTGTGGGTTGGTGTGCAGCACTACCCGAGTGGGACGCGCTTCCCGAGTGGAGAAACGCTCGGTGAAGCTCAAATGCGCATGGTGCAGGCACTCGATCAGTTACGCTCCGCTCATGGGGAACACGACGTGTTTGCCGTGGTGTCACACGCCGATCTCATCAAATTGGCCTGTGCGTATTACATCGGTATGCACATGGACCTTTTTCAACGTCTCGAAATTGCAACGTGTTCGGTGACTGCGTTCCGCTTTACTGCGGTTGGGCCACGCTTACTTGCCTATAACGATGTGGGAAGCCTTACGCATCTGTGCCCGCCACCACCAGCGGCGCCCGCACCAGATGCACCTACTCCGGCCACAACACCATGAAATACCTCTTTGATTTTGATCCAGCACATCTCTTGACGGTAGGCACGGTGGGGAAACCGGGCCAACGCACGTTTTACATTCAGGCGCAACGTGGCCGCGAATTCGCATCGTTTGTTGCCGAAAAAGAGCAGATTCGCGCGCTTGGGGTGGCACTCGAACGCCTCAGCGAAGAAATCGTCGCAGATAATCCGCTCTTGTCGGCCAACGATGATGCGGTGCACATCCGTGACATGTCGTTGCGCGAACCCGTCGAAGCCGTCTTTCGTGTGGCGCAGCTGGGTATTGGCTATGACGCAGAGCGTGATTTGTGCGTGGTCATCCTCAATGGCATCGCCGAAGACGATGACGACGAAGAAGCCCCAGCTGCCCGCATCAGTATCGCACGTGAGCAGATGCGCGGCCTCAGCCAGCATATTGCTGCGGTTGTTGCCGGTGGTCGTAAAATATGCGGTAACTGTGGGCGCCCCAAAGACCCGGATGGACATTTCTGCCCGCAAATGAACTAGCCACTGAGATACACATATGACGGACGAACGCCCAGTAGTAGGCATCAACGATATATTGGCGTTGTTGACCTACGCCGAGTTGACCCCCCAGGCATCCATGCCATGGAGTAGCAATGCGACGGTATTGTGTATCGCCGCCTATAACGGGCAACACGCATTGACCATTTACAAACCACAACGCGGTGAACGCCCGCTGTGGGATTTTCCACGGGGGACGCTGTATCAGCGTGAAGTCGCTGCATTCATTATCAGCCACGAACTCAAGTGGAACTTGGTTCCGCCGACGGTGGCTCGTGATGGCCCGTACGGTATGGGGTCGGTGCAACTTTTCATCGAAAATGACGAAGAGGCGCATCTTTTTACCATGCAAAAAGAAGGTGGTTTTGACCACTATCTGCCACGGCTGGCGATTTTTGATGCCATTATCAATAATGCGGATCGCAAGAGTGGTCATGTCCTCAAGGGACATGACGGACGGTTGTGGGCCATTGATCACGGTATCGCCTTTCATCACGAAAACAAGCTACGCACCGTCTTGTGGGATTTTGCCGGTGAAGCGATTCCCGAGGAGATACTGCAAGAAATTACTACGTTGCGTGGGCGCATTCATCGCCGCGAACATAGCTTCAGCATGCTCGATACGTTACTCAACCCCGAAGAAATCCAAGCCTTGCAACGGCGCATTGAACGTTTATTGGCCAAGGGGAAATTCCCCATGCCATCATCGGAACGCAGTTATCCGTGGCCACCCGTCTAGTGTGAGTAGGAGAGCGAGCAAATGACACATGCCATTGGGAGTGAGGCACGCCCGCTATGGGTTGCGGTGGTAGGGGCGGGGCCTGCCGGATTCTATGCCATCGAATCACTCCTCAAAAGTGACATCCAGGTGCGCGTTGATATCTTTGAACGCTTACCGACACCCTTCGGGTTGGTGCGCTCAGGGGTGGCCCCCGACCATCAGTCCATTAAAGGAGTAACCCGCATCTACGACAAAATATTGGCCGATGCGCGGGTGCGTTTCTTTGGACATGTGACCATCGGTAGCGATATAACTCCGGCAGAGTTGCATGCGCACTACGATCAAGTGATTTATGCAGTGGGTGCGCAATCTGACCGTAAAATGAACATCCCCGGCGAAGAGCTCCAGGGGAGTGCCCCGGCCACCGCCTTTGTGGGCTGGTACAACGGGCACCCCGACTTCCGTGATGCCCAGTTTGATCTGCAGTGTGCGCGTGTGGTCGTCATTGGCAACGGCAATGTGGCCATGGATGTGACCCGCGCCTTGATGGCACCGGTGGATGAGCTGGCAAGCACCGATATGGCTGATCATGCGCTCCATGCGCTACGAACCTCACGCGTGCAACAGGTGGTGATGCTGGGGCGCCGTGGGCCGGTGCAGGCGGCATTTACCACGCCCGAACTCAAAGAATTCGGTGAATTGCACGGGGCGGACGTCATCCTCGATGACGCAGATTTTGTGCTGGATGGAGCCAGCGAAACGCAGCTCGCCAACGAAAAAGTGGCAGCGCGTAACATGGACGTGATGCGCGAATACTTGGCACGTACGCCACACGGCAACGGCCGGAGTATTCACATGCAGTTTTTGTGGTCACCGGTAGAAATCATCGGCCATCAGGGGCGGGTGACGGGGATTGTGGTCGAACGCAACCGCCTCGAGCCTGACGGCAACGGCGGTGTCAAACCGGTGGGCACGGGAGTAACCCGTACCATTGAATGTGGCATGGTGTTGCGTTCGGTGGGGTATCGCAGTGTGCCCATTGCCGGTGTACCCTTTGACGACAAGCGTGGTCTCTTCCCCAACCGGGATGGCCGCATGCTAGTGAGTGCTGGTGGTGATGTACTGCCCAATTGCTATGTGGTGGGGTGGGCCAAACGTGGCCCATCGGGCATTATCGGCACCAACAAACCAGACTCGGTGGCCACGGTCAATGCCATGAAAGAAGACTGGGCCTCGTTGCAGGCACCGGCTGTCCGTGATGGTGATGTGATTGTGCGTATGCTGGCACAGCGCCAGGTGACAGTGGTGGACTATGCCAAATGGCAGAAAATTGATGCCCATGAAAGTGCCGCAGGGGCAGCAGCTGGCCGGCCACGGGTCAAACTGACGCACATCGCCGATATGCTGGATGTGGCGAAATAACACGAACGATGCGTTCGGTATTGCGCTGACGGTGTCACGTTGTGAGACGTGGCACCGTTGTCATGTGTAGTGAGCCAGTGTATATGTGGCAGTTACAAAATAGTGATCACTGGGGTAGCGCCCATCAACTGTTGTTTTGATAATCTGTGCATCATGGCAGTGTAGGCGTTGTTGTGGATCCCGCAGACAAATCCAGTCAATGCGGGCATCATCGGGTTCGCCCGAAATGCTGGGCCAGATGTCGCCCTTGAAGCCGTGGAATGTCATCACCCCCGGTCCGTCGGCATGACCACTAGCCTGCCAGCTGTCCACGAACCCGTGCTGACAGAGTGCAGTGTGTGGTGGAGTGTTGGGCGCCACATTGAAATCCCCCATGATGAGGGTGGGCAGATGTGCGTATGGGGCGAGTTGTTGGGCAATCACGTCAATGCTCTGCCGACGTGATTGGGCACCGATGTGATCGAGATGCGTGTTGCAGATACACAGCGACGCACCACTCGCGGTGTGTGTTGCAACAACCCAGTTGGCGACGCGGGCCCAGTTGCAATCCCACGAGCGTGACTGCACGTGTGGTGTCTCGCTCAGGTAGCAGTTGCCGTGTTGTGTGATGGTAAAGATGGATCGGCGCAATGCCAATGCCGCATATTCGTAGGGGCCATGGTTGCCGTACGGCAACCCGGGCATGATGACATGGTCGGGGTACGTGTGACGGAGCCAGTCGAGCTGGCGATCCATGCATTCTTGTACGCCGATTATATCGGCATGCAATCCGCGCACCACATCTGCGAGGAAGTGCTGGCGATGTGGCCACGAATCGTTGCCGTCATCGGCGTTTGCATTGCGTAAATTGGCACTACATACCGTAATCATGATGTGTTCTTTCTGTGCTATAGCCCAATCCCACGGAGGTAGGCACGATTGGCGGCGGCGCTGAGCCGTGGTGCTCCCATGCCGGGGAGCACATCTTGTTCGACCACAATCCAGCCCGTATAGCCGATCTGGTACAACGTGTCACGGATGGCAGTAAACGGGACAGCTCCTTTGCCGAGTTCACAAAAAATCCCTGCCTGGATGGCCGCAAAATAGTCGAGCTGTGTGGTTCGTGTCTGTGTGGCAATTTCGGGATGGCAGTCTTTGAAGTGAACGAGGCGGATGTGTGGTGCCAGACTGGTGATGGCGGCCACGAGATCCGTGTCGTTGTGCCCCGAGCCAAAGAGATAGTGCCCTGTATCAAAGACGAGTCCAATCAGGGCGGGATCACACGCGGCGAGAAACGTGGTGATTTCTACGGGTGTTTCGACGATGCCCGCACAATGATGGTGAAATGCACTGGTGAGTGCGCTGGTGCGATGTACGGCGTGGGCCACGGTGGTAGCAACGTGAGCTGCCTGGGTCAGTACCTGGGGTGCACAGGGCGTGGAAATCCGCCCGGCGGCCTGGGTACGGGTCGGGTCAGTGCCGTTGTCATCGGCGAGGATGATGAGCGGTTGATGGGATTGATTGAGCCGGGCTGCAGTGTGTGCCAACAACTCGGCGGTGCGTTGTGCCGTACTCGTGGCAGTTGCAATGGCCGTCGCATCACCACGTAGTGGTACAGGCACAAATGCACCAATCAGGGTCAATTGACGCTGCGCGAGCTCGTCGGCGAGTTGGCGGGGATTGGTGGGCATAAAGCCCCAATCACCGAGCTCAGTGCCACGATAGCCGGTTGCGACCAGCTCGTCGAGCATCTGCGTATAGGTGATACGCGCTCCACTCAACCCGGCGAACTCTAGCGTGCCCCACGAACAGGGAGCATTGGCGATACGCAGCTGTGTCATGGCGATTCCTCGTAGTGATATCTGTCGTGTATGAGTAGTATACTCTGATACCGACGGACCTGATGTAGTGGACGATGCATGGTGATGGGGTATATCTTGTGCCCAAAAGCCGTGAGTGAATATGGTATAATTGGCTCTAATGCAAAATACGCCATGACAGATGTCATGGTACGAGTGGAGGCATAAGTCATCATGGAAACTGCGTTGTCTATTTCGTTGATCGTGTTGGGTGCCGCGTTGTCGTTTTTGGTGGTATTGCAGGGGCGGAATGCTGGATTGCAATCACGCGATGCTTCATCCATCTACCAGACCAAGCGTGGCCTCGAAAAGACCATGTTCCAAGCAACCATCGTGTTGGGCGTGTTGTTCTTGATTGTGGCGTTGGTGGCTAGTTTGCCACTGTTTGGTAGTGCCACACCTGCCGCCGGCATACTGTTCTAATCTGTCATGTCACGGCGCATTCGTTTCCAAATCGTCATTGCGGTGGTCAGTTCGTTGCTCGTGCTGGGCTTGATGTCGTATCTCGCCGTATCACGTGCGGCGGTGTCGCGTCCCACGGCGGGTGGCACCTTTATCGAAGGAATTGTCGGCAGTCCGACTACGCTGAATCCACTCGTCAGTGATACGAGCAAGGATCTTGCTGCGGCCGATGTACATGCCCTGATTTTCGATGGTCTGGTGCGTACTGACCTCGACGGGACGCCGTCATCGGGGTTGGCCGAATCGTGGGACATTGACGAGACTGGCACCGTGTATACCTTCACGTTGCGCAGTGATGTGACATGGCACGACGGTACACCCTTTACCGTGGATGATGTCTTGTTCACACTGCGGGCCGTGCAAGGTCCCGCCTATACGGGGTCTCCGAGTGTGGCCACCGTCTGGCGCACTGTGCTCGTGGAACGTGCCGGTGAGCGGAGCATCCGCTGTCGTTTGCAGGCCGCATTTGCGCCGTTCCTCAAATTTGCCACGCTCCCCATCTTGCCTGAACACATGCTCCGTGACGTCGCTCCCGAGCAGTGGGCAAGCTCGCCGTTTAGTCTCCAACCCATTGGCACTGGCCCCTACAAAGTTATCACTGCCAATGCCGAGGGCGTTGAACTCCAAGCCAACGATGCCTACTATCTCGGTCGTCCCTTGGTGGAGACCATTTCGTTGCGTTATTACGCCGACGAGGCTCTCGCATTTGCGGCGCTGACCCGTGGTGATATTAGTGGCATGGCATTTTTGGGCACGGGGAGTCTTGGTTCGTACAATGTGCCACGTGGATTTGTGCGCCGTGCGGTCCCCATTGACGCCTATACGGTGCTCACATTCAACGTGCGGATGGCGCCATTCGATGATGTGATTTTTCGCCGTCAAATCGCACAAGCCATTGACCGCGACGACTTGATTCGACGGTTACTGCCTGGTCAAGTTGCACGCATTGATACGCCCATCATGCCAGGATTGTGGGTGGCAGATCCTACCGCAGTATGGTACATTCCCGGCAAGGAGCGTGTGGCAGCCGCATTTGATTCATTCGGCTACACCGCCGATGCTGATGGAGTGCGGAGCAAGGACGGAATGCGTCTCGAGTTTGAATTGCTGGTGGATGGTGCCCCAGATCGCAACGTGGTGGCCAACGACATCGTATCGCAGCTCGCTGCGGTGGGGGTGCGTGTCACCGTGGTGCAACTCGATGGTGCCGAGTTGCAGCAACGCCTCGAGAATGGTGAATTCGTCTTGGCACTCTACGGCTTGCAGCATCTCGGTGCTGACCCCGATGTCTACGAACTGTGGCATTCGAGTCAGATCGCGCTCGGACGCAACTATGCAGGTCTGCAAGACACCGTCATTGATGACACATTGTCATTGGCTCGCATCGAACACGATCCAGAGCTACGTACCCAGCTCTACAGCGAGTTCCAGCATCGTTGGATTGAGCTTGCTCCGAGTATCATCATGTATCAGCCACTCCAGGTCTATGCCACCACACGCGACCTCGGTGGCACAGCTATTTCGCGGCGCACCGACTTGCCCGGTACCATGAATTTGATGGTGGGGCGTGATTCACGTTTTCGCAACGTGGTGCATTGGTTTGTGACGCGTTCACGAGAAATCAGCGGAGACATCCAGCCATAGGGCATGCTGGCACTTAGTGCCGAGCACGAATTGCATTAATCGCATCGTTGGTGCGGCATGCCTCAGTGCGTGCCGCACGTGCGTAGTCGGTCCCATTTGATGCATAGAGCACACTGCGTGACACATTGATGAGCACCCCGGCACGTTGTGTATCGAGCGCCGCATCGAGTGCCTGTGCCAAGTCACCACCTTGTGCGCCAATCCCTGGTATCAGAAAGGGTAACTCGGGGCAAGCAGCCCGTACTGCGGCTAGTGCTGCAGGCTGGGTGGCGCCCACGACCAACCCCACGTTGCGTTTGCTGTTCCATTGTGTGGCTGCCAGTTGTGCCACTGCCATGTAAAGCGGGCGGCCATCGTGTAGTATTAGTTCTTGGATGTCGCGGCTTCCCGGGTTCGAGGTGCGACACAGCAAAAAGGCACCGTGGTCGGCATCTGCCAAAAACGGCTCCATGGCATCTCCCCCCAGATACGGATTCACGGTGACGGCATCACACGCATAGTGGGTGAATGCGGCGCTCGCATATGCGGCAGCCGTGTTGCCGATATCACCACGCTTGGCATCCAGAATCCAGAAGTTCTGTCGTGCCAAGGCGGTGAGCCGAGTCAGGATTTCGATACCAGTGACTCCCATGGCTTCGAAAAAGGCAATATTGGGTTTAAAGGCGGCCACTACATCGCTGGTCGCATTAATGATATCCGCACAAAACTGATAGACGGCATCGGGATGATGCTGCAACGGAGTGGGCAATTTGTTGATGTCTGGGTCGAGTCCCACACAGAGCAAACTGTTGTGCGTGGTAATCGCCTGTGCGAATCGCTGATAAAACGCCGTCATGAATGCTTCCTCATCATAAAATCATTGACGTTAGACCCCTGTAAATGATATAGTAGGTGTGGGGATGTAGCAAGTGTGTAGATTTTGTATAAACAAGACTACCTCACTATTGCATTTCTCTAGAGGCACTGCGGCCGTTCTTCTTGCACGTCTTTCATCCGTGCTGCGGTGAGGAAATTGACATGTCACAAATGCAGATTGACCCACGTGCCACCGTTGACGCTCTGGTGAGTCGCATTTATCGCAATGTGCGTAAGCAATGGCTGTCCAAAGACGAATTACTGCGTTTTACCCACGGGCATGCTGCCGACGTCGTTGATGCAGTACGACAGGCACTACTTGCCAAGGGAATGGTCATCAGTGATACTCCCACCCACGACGAGTCTGTGCCGTTTGCCCTTTCCCCGTACGATGATTCTCGCAACAATGGCATTGTGATTGCCGAAAAAGCTGATATTCCACGTGCCACCATCGATGATGTTGTTTTTTTCGACGACGATACCGTGGATGTGGCCGTTGATGACGAAGAGCTAATTGACGAAACGGTACGCATGGATGCATCGCTCGATGATCCGGTGCGTATGTATTTGCAAGAAATCGGCAAGGTCAAACTGCTCCGTGCTGCCGACGAAGTAGCACTCGCCCATCGCATCGAAATCGGCAATCGGGCCCAAAAGGTGCGTGCGCAGCGCCTACTCACCAAAATCCCCGTCATGCGCATGCAGTCATTGGTGACCACCATGATTCAGGCGTCGGTGTGGGCCGCACAACTGAGTAGCGATGAGCTCGCATCCGCCCACGATGCCCATTGTTGGCAACTAGTTTGCGATAATGTGGCACCGACTGTAGGTGCTGATGCGGAGAGTGCACTATTGCCATGGGTGATTACCCAGCTGAATCGCTGGTTGCGCCATGATGCGGAACGCCGCGAGTTCGATACTACGCCCTATGCGGGTAGTGATCGTCGTGATGTTGAGTCCATCATGATGCAGTGGTTGACCACCCATGTGCCCTTGTTGCAGCGTGTCTACGAGCTCGTCCGCAACCATCGGCTGGTGCGCCAACTCAAGCAGACCGACCGTGATTCGTGGAAGTTGGTGACGACGCTCGTTGCCACCGAACTCCGCAACGATGTCAATCTCGATATCGAACATTGCTTGGTTGCCATGACCGGTGTATACCTAGCCACGCAGGCACCCCATGCAGACACGCTGGCCTATCCCCGTACACTGCAAACGCTCAACGAGCGCATGCAGTCGCTCTACGTGGACACATTCGATGATGGCGCCTCGTGTATGCGCGTGGTGCCCCTCGATCGGCTGGTCCGCGAAGGAGACGAGGCTCGCCAGTATCTGATTCAGGCCAATTTGCGCTTGGTCGTCTCCATTGCCAAAAAATACACGTCGTACGGCTTGACCATGATGGATTTAGTCCAAGAAGGCAACATCGGCTTGATGCGTGCCGTGGAAAAATTCGACTATACCAAGGGACACAAGTTCTCGACGTATGCAACCTGGTGGATTCGCCAGGCTATCACCCGTTCCATCGCAGATCAGAGTCGTACTATCCGCTTGCCCGTTCACATGGGCGAAGCAATTAGTCATGTCAAACGCACCGCCTACAAACTTCAACAGACGATGCACCGTGAACCCACCCCCGAAGAAATCGCCGAAGTGATGGGGATGAGTGCTGCCAAGGTGCGGCGTACGCTGGAGGCGTCAATGCAACCGTTGTCCCTCGAAATGCCGGTGGGCCAAGAGGGTGAAGGACGTATGGGAGATTTCATCGAGGATGAGCGTATTGCTGGTCCCGCCGAAGCTGCCACCATGTTGATGCTCCGTAGCGAACTTGAAGCGGTGCTCCACAGTCTCCCCGAACGTGAACGGCGGATTATCGAGCTACGGTATGGCTTCAGTGATGGGCAGTATCGTACCCTCGAAGAAGTCGGCGACGAGTTCGGTATCACGCGTGAACGCATCCGCCAAATCGAGGCGGTTGCACTCCGCAAGTTGCGCCATCCACATCGGGGCAAGAAACTCCGTGGCTTTCTCGAATAACCGGTGAGGTGCGGCGTGTATCGTTTGTGGCAACTCTGGCGTGCACTCACAGGGGTGGTTACACCTGCCGACCTGCACTTTGTTGCACGCATCTTGACGCCTCCCGAACAGCAGCTCTTCGCGATATTGCCTCGCTACGATCAGCGCCACGCCATTGACGTGGCGCAGTTGCTTGTGCGTGAAGGACACCACGACCCGGTGCTGTTGGCCACCGCACTGCTCCACGATGTGGGCAAGGTCAGTGATGCGGGTGTGCCACTGGGGTTGGGGTGGTATGGGGTGGTTGTAGTGGCGCAACGTGTGCCGATGCTGTATAACTGGTTACAGCGCTGGTGTGAACCAGTGCGGCGGCATGGGGTACACGAAGTGCGCAGTGTGCATCGTGCCCAACATGCCGCAGCGCGCCCTGCGGTGGTGGAGCTGTTGCGTGATGTTGCACGCCAAGCGGACACACCAACAGTGCGTCTGTTGCACGAGGCAGATAACCGATGCTAAACGCCGAACGAATTGACTATACCATCCGGGTGGCACACTACGAAGGACCACTCGATTTGTTGTTGCAACTCATCGAAAAAGCTGAACTCGATATTACTACGATTGCCTTGGCGCAGGTGGCCGACCAGTATTTGCATCATGTGCGGCAGATGGACACCCCCGATGCGGGGCAAATGTCGGCTTTTATTGTGCTCGCATCACGCCTGCTCGTGCTCAAGTCACGTGCATTGTTGCCCCAAACACCCCTGGCTAGCGATGAACCCGATGACAGCATTGATCTGGTAACCCAGCTCAAACTCTACCAGTACTACAAACAGGCCGCCGAATGGGTGCGTCAGCGTGATGCCATGGGATGGCAGAGCTTTGCACGAGTGGCCACCTTGCCGTCACCATCGGTGGCTTCGATGCCCCTGCAAATGACCCTCGATGAGTTGCTGGTGGTCTGGCAACAGCGGCTCCGCTTAATAGATGCTCCTGCGGCCCCCATTCCCATGCCGGCTCCCAAAATCCTGACGGTGGGTGACGTGGTTACGCGCATCCGCTCCCATCTGCAACAGATGCGTTCGTTCGCCTTTTTGGAATTACTTCCCAAAACGTCGCGTACCCGGGTGGATGTAGTGGTGTCGTTGTGGGCGGTGCTTGAGATGATTAAACGGCGGGCAGTAGATGCCCACCAAGAAACGCTGTTTGGCCCGATTACGCTCGCCGCCCGCCCTGATGCCCCCACCGACATGGTGATAGACGACGAATGAGCTTAGCCAAACATCCATAGGCCTGCAGCAACACCTGCACCGATGGCCGCACTGATGCAGTTGACGGCGTCGTTGTTCATCCAGCGCCAGCCACGAATCATCGGGTAGGGGCTACCGTCAGTGGCGTGTGCCCGCTCTGTGATTCCATGTGGTCCTTGAAAAAGACGTTGTACGGTGGCGCCCATCACACTATCGCTAAGACTCCCGACGACCCCGGCCACACCCCCAACAACGATGAGGTACCACGACACGCTTCCAGCGCCAGCACATACAAAGACGGTAGCCGTGGTGAGGGCACCAGCACAGGTGGCGAGTGTACCGACGGTGCTGATCGCCCCCGATGTGCCTCGTGGTACAGGAGCCATGGTGGTGATGAGTCGAGGTGGAGGAGTTGACAAAATGCCGAGCTCGGTGGCCCAGGTGTCAGCGGCCACAGTAGCCATGGCCCCCACAAAAAGGGCATCCCACAACGGCAACAACTCTGGCATGAATGCGCCTCCAACACAGGCCATGGCGGATACACCGCCGTTGGCCAATGCCTGCCAGATGTCGCGTTGTGACCCCTTTTCAAAGACGGCAGCTTCGAGAGCCGCTTTACGACTTTTTTTGAGGCGTGACCAGAGCGTCGAACTCACGAAAAAGAAGACGAGTGTGACACCGTGTGCCCAGCCACCAAACCCGAACGTCAGCGTACCGGTGATGATGGCACCCAGCCAGCCGCTACGACTCAACGACCCACGCCGATAGGCGACGGCTCCAATCGCCGTGCTAATCAACAGACCGAGTAGAATACGTGTGGTATCAATCACGGCATCACCTCGTCGTGTGACAATTACTGCGGAGTGTCACCCGTGGCAATGGCGTGATCCGGGTTGTTGCTCCAGTCACTCCACGAGCCAGGGTAGAGTTTGGCATCGTATCCGGCTAAATGCATCGCAAACAGGTTGTGGGTGGCGGTAACCCCCGAGCCACAATAGCAGACCACCGTCTGTGCCTGTGAGACACCGAGTGCGTCAAAGCGTGCTTTGAGTGCTGCTGGTGTTTTGAGCGTGCCGTCAGCGGTGAGATTGTCGGCAAAGGGTGCAGAATGCGCCCCTGGGATGTGTCCAGCCCGTGGTCCAAATGGCTCGACTTCACCCGTGTAGCGTTCACGCGCACGGGCATCGAGCAGGAGGACGGTGGTGTCGTGCCGGAGCGCGTCAACGCGAGCCGCATCCACAGTCATGGACGCATCTGGCTGCCCCACAAACTGCCGTGCTGGGCGTGTTTCATGACCACTACGTGTGTCACCATGACTCGCCAGCCAGGCCTGCCACCCTCCATCGAGGATGGAGACCTTGGTATGGCCGTAGTAGCGCAACAACCACCACAAGCGGGTTGCAATCGAGCCTCCCGCACTGTCGTAGACCACCACATGCGTCGTTGCATCAATGCCCGCGTTGCTCATCGCCGCAATAAAGCGGTCTGGGCGCGGTAATGGATGCCGCCCGGGTCCATCCCAGGCTGCCTCGGAGAGTTCTTCGTCGAGTGACACGTAGACGGCGCCTGCAATATGTGCGGCGGCGTACTCTTGCGCCCCCTGGGCGGGATTCGTCAGGTACCAGCGTAGATCCACGATTGCGACATGGGGGTCGTGGCGATGAGCGTTCACCCACGCCACATCAACGAGTGCTGCATGCGACATTCCATCATCTCCTTTGATTCATGCTCAGCTGATTGGTTTGGCGACCCGATTGAGTAATTGTAGCGTTTCTGTGGCAGCGCGTTGCCACGAAAACGTGGCGGCCTGCACAGGACCGCGGGCTGCCATAGTGGCCCGGAGTGCATCATCATCCCAGAGTAATTCAAGGGCATCAGCCCATGCCAATGGGTCATCGGCAGGCAGGTAGCGTGGCGCATCACCGCCGATTTCGGGCAAACTCGACGTATCACTGGCCAAGGCGGGCGCGCCACACGCCAGCGCCTCGAGCAACGGCAAACCAAAGCCTTCGTAGCGTGATGGGTTGGCGTAGATGCGGCTATTGGCGTAGAGCCAGTGCAAATCGTCGTCATGGACGCTGCCGAGCAGAGTAATGGCATCGTGCAAGCGTAAATGGTCAATCTGTTGCAGAATCGGCGTTTCGCGCCAGCCACGTGCACCTGCGGCCACCAAGTGATAGTGGCGATTGGGGTGACGGTCGCGGACGATGCGTAGTGCTTGGAGGAGGACGGGGAGGTTTTTGCGTGGCTCGATGGTGCTCACAAACAAAATATAGCCGTTGGCAGTCACATCAATGTTGTTGATGCGTCTGCGTTCGTGGGGAGTCAACGGTAACGGCGTATAGTGTGCCGCTGCCGCTTCGTGTATCACGGTGACACGTTCGGGTGCAATGTCGAGTAGTGTGACGATGTCGTTTTTGGTGGATTGTGACACCGCAATGATGCCGTCTGCCCGCTTGGCACTCTGCCCAACCTGCGCATAAAAAGCCTTGGCGTTGTCGTCGAGCAAATCATCAAAGTGCAAAAAGGCCAAATCGTGAATAGTGACTACCGCGGGAAAATTGCGCCGTATCGGGGCCACAAAATCGGGAAAGAGCACTACCTGCGGGCGGATGACACCGATTTCGAGGGGCAAAACCCATGATTCCCAGCGGTGGTGTGGTGGCGTGTATACGACACGGCGGGTCACGTTGGCCGCCGTAATTAGGCGTTCGGGTTGGCGTTGGTGTTGCAACAGTGTGAATGCCGTGGTGGGGGCTTCGGCGGCCATGGCATGCATCAGTTGCCGGGTATACTGTGGAATGCCTCCGTTCCGATAGGCGTTGAGACGGGCATCAACCACAATGCTCATGTAGGAACCTCGATCATTAAGCCGTCATATGCGGGCTGCACATGTGCTGGTAGGCGTGGCAATAACTCTGCATGGCGTACCCCGTGTGTCAAATGCACCAGGTAGGCGCGCCGCGGTGCGATGGTGGTGACATACTGCACGGCCTGGTTAAACGAGAGATGCATTGGATGTGGCTCATCGCGCAAGGCGTTAATCACAAGCGTGTCAATATCGCGCAGGGCATGACAGACATCTCGACTAATATGGCTTGCATCGGTAATATAGGCGAATTTACCGATACGATAGCCGAGAATCTCGAGTGACCCATGGCTAATTGGCAGTGGCATGATGACCGTGTCGGCCACGGTGAATTCTTGCCATGCGGTAATCGGTGCGAGGGTGATGTTGGGGCGTGATGAGCCGCCACTCGACAACGAGAATGCGTAGTGGTAGCGCTCTTGGATGGCACTTAATGTGCGTGGCAACCCGTACATGGTGATGGCGGCGTTCATGCGGTAGTTGAGTGGACGTAAATCATCCACCCCCCCGATGTGATCCTGATGCTCGTGCGTCAAAATCACGCCGTGCAACGACTGTACGCCACTTGCAAGCAACTGTTGGCGCATGTCGGGACCCGCATCAATCAAAATGTTGCCGTTATCGGTTTCGATGAGTGCCGATGTGCGCAGGCGCCGATCACGTGGATCTGGTGATGTACATACGGCACATTCACACCCGATCATGGGCAGCCCGGTGGAAGTCCCCGTCCCGAGGATGGTGATACGCATAATAATCGCTACCCTTTGTCCCAGCTTGTGTAGATTATACCACCCTGCTCTGTGCACCATGCGGTACACGACAGTGGGCGCTTGGCGCATTGATTTGTCGAGATGGCGTGCTCGTATTATAATGGGCGCAATATCGGATACCTGTTTACCGTGTTGGAGGAGTCAAGCATGACCACCGTACCTGTTCCGTCGTCGAGTGCCGCCCGTGTTGATGGGATGCGCCGTTTGGCTGCCACGTTGCGCCGTAGCGATCTGGTGTGGCTCGTCTCCGCCGAATACGACAGCGCCGCCCAGGTTTGGCACTTCGAACTCTTGCGCCAAGGCGCCCAAGGCGCTTGGGTCATCCAGCGCTATGCCTACGACATCCACAACGACATCCAGCACTACCGTGGCGAATATACGGTGGCCAACGAGCAGGTGCGCACGGTGCGTGCCAAAGCCCAGCGCTTCGATATCGGTGCTTGGCAGGATGGCACAGCGAGCACCTGATACACGTGCTCCCAATCACGGTGCAATTGACGACACGGGGCATGCGCCCCGTGTTGTGCTGTTTGTGTGTGGCTTCTCGGTATAATACAAGACATGACTCGCAACGGAAAGGATGCCTCGCATGACTGCTACCCCGTGGAGTGTGGCCGATGTCACCGGTCTCGACCACATCGAAGACGTGGCATGGTCGCCATCTGGCGCTGCCCTCGTCTATGTGCGCGCAAGTGTTGATGCGGTTGCCAATACATACCGCCGTGCCATCTGGATGCGCCGTGGAGATGCATCCCCGGTGCGATTTAGTGCGGGTACAGGCAACGACCGCTCCCCGGTGTGGAGCCCCAATGGTCGGCAGATCGCCTTCGTCTCCAATCGTGGTGGTGATGCTCAACTCTACGTGATTGCGGTGGATGGTGGCGAAGCCGAATGTATTAGCGCGGTGAGTGCCGGCGTGTCCAGCCCTGCCTGGAGCCCCGATGGGCGCTTTGTTGCCTTTGTGAGTTATCCGAATGCCCTCGATATTGCAGCCGAACTCAATCCCCCACCTACGCCAACCACTGCATTTGCTGCCGACCAAGCCAAAGCCACCAAGGAGCAACACGCACGTGATGCCGTTGATCCACGCGTTATCGGCGAGCTCCCCTTCCGCACCGGTACCGACTATATCAACGGCCGGCGTGGTCAGCTCTACATCGTCGAGGTCGCCAAAGGCCGCAGTAGCCAGCGCCGTATCAGCGACGATGCCCGTGATTACTGGGCGCCGGCCTGGTCCCCCGATGGGGTGTCACTCTGGTCAACGGCCAAACAGTCACCCGAAACCACGCAGTACTTTGTGGGGCGTTGCCTCGTCAACCTGCCAATTCCTGCTACAGGCTACGCCACTCCACAGATATTCGCAGAACAAGAATGGTCGATTGGCAGTGCCCCTCAACTCTCTCCTGACGGGCAGTGGATTGCGGTACGGGCGATTTTTGCACGTGCCCCGTTCCACGGTGGGGCCGCATTACTCGTGCGCCCATATGCGGGTGGTGCCTGGC
Organism: uncultured Klebsiella sp.; assembly: GCA_964569955.1. Classification (GTDB taxonomy): domain Bacteria; phylum Chloroflexota; class Chloroflexia; order Chloroflexales; family Roseiflexaceae; genus UBA965. The sequence continues at coordinate 30,884 of CAZMWB010000004.1, forward strand.
AGCGCCTTGCGCTCAACGATGCCGCACTCGGTGAATGGAAGTGGCTCCCCGATAGTAGCGGCATCGCCTATGTGGCCGAATGGCATGGGCAAGGCGTAGTACGCACGGTGGCGGCACCGGGACGCACCCCCATGGCAATCCACACCCCACCGAGTGATGCGGGGGTGGTGAGTGCCGACTTCGATGTCAATGTGCATGGACTCATCGCTGCCACCCAAGGAGGCCCGTCTGCCCCGTGTGAGTTATGGGTGGGTGCCACCCAAGTCACCCAGCTCATTGACGAGTTACGTGCACAGCGTATCACCGTTCCCTTCGAAGAACTCTGGTATCACTCCAGTGATGGCGCTGCGGTGCAGGGCTGGTTGCTCGCTCCTGCCGTGGTCGAACCGGGGCGTACCTATGGCTTGATTCTGCACATTCATGGCGGCCCACACGCCATGTGGAGCCCGGGTACGCGCTCCATGTGGTTAGAATGGCAAGCCACAGCGGGTGCCGGCTTCTACGTCTTTTTCTGTAATCCACGTGGCTCCGAAGGCTACGGTGCCACCTGGCAGGCCGGTAGCAAGGGACGTTGGGGTGTGGCCGACCAACCCGACTTCGAAGCTGGCATTGATGCAGTGCTCGCCAAAGGACTCCCCATTGATCCTGCCCGTATCGGTGTGACTGGCGGCTCGTATGGGGGCTTCATGACCACCTGGCTCATCGGCCATAGCACGCGTTTTGCGGCCGCAGTATCTGCGCGTGGCGTCTACAACCTGATTACCGAGCACAGCATGAGTGATGCCTACGAGCTGGTCGAATACTCGTTTGATATGACTCCGTGGCACGACGCCGATAAATTGTGGCAGGCGTCGCCGATCGCAGCAGTGGCCGACATGCACGCCCCGTTGCTGATTCTGCACAGCGAGCTCGACTTCCGCGTGCCTATCGGCGAAGCCGAGCAACTCTATACGATGTTGCGACGTCTAGGTCGTACGGTGGAATTTATCCGCTACCCGCGTGAAGGGCACGAGCTAACCCGTAGTGGCGAGCCCACCCACCAAATGGATCATATGCGTCGTACCATTGACTGGTTTGTGCGCTACCTACAGAAATGAGCCACCCATGACCGATCGCACCACGCACGCCGCCCATATTCGCATGCAAGCCATGGCACTCCTCGACGCCCTGTTGGTGTTGTGTGACGACGTCTATCAGGGGCGGCGTGACGTGGCCGAACGCCACGTGGTGGCCCAGACCCGTGCCCACCTCGAAGACCCCTTCTTGGTGGTGGTGGCCGGCGAATTCAATGCGGGTAAATCGAGCCTCATTAATGCGATTCTGGCCAGCGACGTGATGAGCGAAGGTGCCACCCCCACTACCGACGCGGTCACCATGCTCCGCTATGCACCGGTGGCGATGGCGCTGTCACAACAACCGGGCTGGGTGGTGCGTGCGGTGCCGGTGCCCCTCTTGCAGCGTCTCTCCATCGTTGATACGCCGGGGACTAATGCGGTCATCCGCCAGCACGAAGTCCTCACCCGTGAGATTGTGCCACGTGCCGATGTGGTGCTCTTTGTAACCTCTGCCGATCGCCCCTTTAGCGAAACAGAGCGTGCTTTCTTGGCCATGCTCCACGAATGGCAACGCAAAGTCATCATCCTCATCAACAAAATTGACCTGCTCACCCCCGTAGAATCTGCGGATGTGCAGGCCTTTGTACGGGCACAGGCGACGACGCTCTTTGGTGCGACACCACTCATCATGCCCGTGTCGGCGCGCACAGCGCGCCCGGCTACTGCCGAAGCGTATGCGGCGGGGGGATTTGCTCCGCTGATGGCGTTCCTCAACGAGCGCCTCGACGACCAGACGCGCCTGCGCATCCGCCTCGAATCACCGCTCGGGGTGGCTACGCAGACCCATGCGCAACTGTGCACGATTGTGGCGAGCCAACGTGCCACCGTCACCGACGATGTCCAAACCGTGGCCTATCTCGATGGCCAGATTCAGCAGTTTGTCAGCGACATGCGCCGTGATGTGGCCGGGCATCGGGCGGCGGTGGCTGCTACCCTCAGCCACGCCGAAGTACGGGGCATGCAGTTTTTTGACGAGCAGATTCGCATCCTCAATTTACACCGCCTGCTCCGTGGTGATACCCTGCAACAGGCCTTCGAACACGAAGTCGCCGCCGATTTGGCAACTGCCATCGAAGCCCACACGCAACAGCTCGTCGACTGGATGATTGAACGCAATTTGCAACTATGGCAGAGTGTGGTTGAATACTTGCGCCGTCGCCCATTATCGAGTACCCACATGCTCGGCGAAGTCAGTGGCACCTTTCAGTACAACCGCCAGCAACTCATCCGCGATATTGTGACTCAGGCAGGCCAGATTGTGGCTAGCTACGACCGTTCAGCCGAAGCATCGCATGTGGCCATGGAGCTCCGTGATGCGGTCGCAACGACGGCCGTGGTGCAGGTGGGGGCTGTGGGGATTGGCGCCTTGATTGCCACCCTCCTCAAAGGTGCCGTCTTTGATACGACGGGCATCGTGGCTGCCAGTGTCATCGCTATCGGTGGCCTCTACATCATCCCTAGTCGGCGTGCCGCCCTCAAACGCCAGCTCCACGAGCGCCTCAGTGATGTGCGCATGCGCCTTATGGAGACCATAGATGCGCAGTTTGATCAGGAGCTCGAGCGCATGGTGACACGCCTGCGCGAGTCCATCGCCCCTTATACACGCCTTGTGGCCAGCGAGGTGCAGCGCCTCGATACCATTGACACCAACATGCAGTCGGTGCAGCGTCATATTGCCGAAATTCGTGCTGATATTAGTAATGCCTTCGGCGAAGCCCCCACACAGTAGGAGCTGCCCGTGGGGTATCCGGGGCGCGGCAAGGCATCACCACGCCTGCCGCGCCTCCTCATTTATTGGGGGGGCACCCAGCAGCGCAACCATGTTGCCGACCCCACAGGGGTGAGCGTGCTGGTAGCAATTGCTGCGGGAATGACCAGCGAGTCACCACGAGTCAGCTGCTCGCTCCCAGCACCATCCGTGTAGGTAGCGGCACCATCAATCAGCGTCACAATCTGGAAGGTATCTGCGGGGCGTTGCCACGTGTGTGGCTGGCTCGCCGTATAGCGATCCATCACAAAAAACTCCGAGCGTACGAGCTCGTGTGCACGTGCCGGGGTTGGTACCACGGCGGCGACACCAAGATCCGACACCGCAATCGCCTGCGCAATATGCAGGTCACGCAGGTTGCCGTGTGCATCACGTCGGTTGTAGTCGTAAACACGATACGTCAGATCCGACGTCTGTTGGATTTCAAAGAGCATAATCCCCGCATTGATGGCGTGAATCGTTCCTGCGGGCACAAATACCGTATCACCGGCGTGCACGGGCACATGGCGGAGTAGGGTGTCGAGGGTGCCGTTGGCGATGGCATCGGCGTATTGAGTGCGGCTTATGGGGTGGATAAGCCCGTGGATGATGTCACTCCCGGGTTGAGCCGCCAAGATGTGCCATGCCTCCGTTTTGCCGTGGAAACCACTCGCCGCCTCGTGCGTATGGGCATAGGCGTCGTCGGGGTGTACTTGCACCGAGAGGGGTTGGGCAGCATCAATAAACTTGGCGAGCAAGGGGAATTCGGCACCGTAGCGGTCATAGGAACGCTGGCCGACAAAGGCGGCCCCAAATCGCTGAACGGCTTGACGTAATGTCAAGCCCTGTAATGCGCCATTGCAAATCGAATTGTCGTTGTAGACTTCCCACGTTTCGGCGAGTGGGGTGGGGGCATCGCCGATATTCAACCATGTTGCCAAGTGCTCGCCCCCCCACAACCGCGACTCATAGCGGCGGGTCAGGCGCACAGCATACAGTGTCATTGCGGTTTCCCCTTGGTCATGTGGACCCGCAACTCAATGCCGGTGCCCAGCGAAATCGTTTGTCCGTCGGTAAACATCGTATCCACGTTGACCCGCAAGCCATCCAGATAGGTGCCATTGGAGCTGCTCAGGTCGCGGATATACCAGGCGCCGTCTTGATGCGTGATAATAGCGTGTTGGTATGACACCTTGGAATCGTTGAGCACAATGTTGTGTTCTGCACCCCGACCGATGACGTAGTTGTCGTAGACCTCAAAAATCTTGTTGCGTGGCAGGAGCGTGGCTCCCGGGTTTTGGAGGACCAAGTAGAGGGTGGCTGTCATCAGCGATACGTTCTGATCGCCGCGGATCATGGCGCGAAAGATGCGCCACACAAACAGATAAATCATCCCCACGAGCGAGACACGTAACACCCAGACGATGAATTCCATGGACATGTTGGCGATATCGTTCATTTGCTCCCTGCCCGCATCGGTTTGATACGAATCGTGTAATGCGAAATGGTGATACTGTCGTGTTCGATATCAATTTCGTATGACTGATTGGTGAGCCGCTCACCGTTGATAAATGTGCCATTGCGTGATGCCAAATCGGTAATCTGAAACCGCCGGGCATGGAAGGTGATTTTGGCATGGTGGCGCGAGACCTGGTGGTCGTTGAGTACCACGTTGTTGCCGGGTGCCCGCCCAAACGTAATTTGCGTGGTGGTGATGGCGGCTTGCTTCGTATCATCGTCGGGACTCGAAATTTCGACCATATAGCGCGCCGTATTGTTGCGGCTACCGTAGACGGCATGGTCGGATATTTCGGCATCATCACCGTAGAGGGTGGCCGGAGCATTGGCATCGGTGCCCACCGCCTGCATATCCGCAGTATCATCCACGTATGCATCAATATCGTGTTCTGTTTCCACAAAGATGTCACTCAGTGGCACGTATTTGCGTTTGGCTAACTTGACACGAATCGGATGCGCTACCACAAAATTGCGTGATTGTGCCAACTCTTGCAAGTAGTGGACAATCTGCAGTTCGTGGTTGAGGATATCATCCTCGTAATGTGCAAAATCGTGTGGATGGAGAAAAATGTGATAGATGTGCGGGACTTTGGTTTTATTGCCCAACACCACTTGATTTGCTTCCATGACGCGTTCAAGGCGCCGGAGCAAAAATTCCATGTCGAGTGGTTTTTTGAGGAATCGTCGCAAGGAGGCCTCGATTAGGCGTTCCATGAATGATTCGAAACGTGCAAGAAAGGACATCTGTACTCCCCCTCATCGTCTAATCCCCATTGTACCATGCAGACGTGTTTGCTGGCTGTGAGGAGCTGGTGTGGAGCTGATAAATGGCTCGTCCATCGCTGAAACCCGTCTGTGCACACGTGTGCACAGACGGGTTTTGTGTAAAAATGGCGACTACACGAGTTAGCTCGGTTTGGAGAGGGAGACCAAGAAATCGGCATTGGTGCGTGTTTTGGCCATACGGGCGAGCACCAGTTCGGTGCCTTCGTTTTCGCCGAGCATAGTGACCATGCGACGCATCGTCCAGACCTGCTTGATGACTTCGGTGCCGAGGAGCAGTTCTTCGCGGCGCGTGCCTGAGCGAGTAATATCAATTGCAGGGAAGACGCGTTTCTCGGCCAATTTGCGGTCGAGATGCAATTCCATGTTGCCGGTACCTTTGAATTCTTCGTAGATGACATCGTCCATGCGGCTTCCCGTATCCACCAAGCAGGTGGCAATGATGGTCAGCGAGCCGCCGTTTTCAATGTTACGTGCCGCCCCAAAGAAGCGTTTGGGCGGGTAGAGCGCGATAGGGTCAATACCACCCGAGAGCGTCCGTCCGCTGGGGGGGATTTCGAGGTTGTAGGCACGGGCCAAGCGCGTAATCGAGTCCATCAAGATGACCACGTCATTGCCGATTTCGACGAGGCGTTTCGCACGTTCGAGGGTCATTTCAGCGACTTTGACGTGGTCTTCGACGGGTTCGTCAAAGGTGCTTGAAATCACTTCACCCTGCACCGAGCGCCGCATATCGGTGACTTCCTCGGGACGTTCACCGATGAGCAACACCATCAGGTGAATATCGGGATGATTGACGGTGATGCCGTTGGCAATGGATTTGAGCAAGAGCGTTTTGCCGGCTTTGGGCGGCGACACAATCAAACCACGCTGTCCACGCCCAATGGGCGCCACCAAGTCAACCAAGCGAGTTGAGAGAATGTTGGGCTCGGTTTCGAGACGAATCTGTGTATTCGGAAAGATGGGGACGAGTTGTTCTGCTGATGGTCGTTTGCGCGAAGTTTCGGGATCCATGCCGTTGATGAGCTCGACCCGCAACAACGACAAGTAGCGTTCGTTGTCTTTGGGGGGGCGTACCTGACCGACGATTTTGTCGCCGGTGCGCAAAGCAAAACGGCGAATCTGTGATTGCGACACATAGACGTCATTGGGGCTTGCGAGCATGCGCTCACCACGCAAAAAGCCGAATCCATCAGAAACAATATCGAGGACGCCCTCGCTACTCAAGTTGGTGACGGTTTCGTCGCCAGTAGTGGGTGCTTGGAGTAGCATGGCAATCAGCTCTTGTTTTTTGACCTGATTCGTAAAGGAAATGCCACTGGCACGCGCCATATCCCGGAGCTCTTGGATGGTCATGCCATCGAATTCGACGGCTAATGCCGGGCGTGGGTCCGTTGAAATCGGTGTCACGGCACCCGCAGGTGCAACCGGAATCGAACGCACTGCTGCTTGCTTGGGGGTCTCATACTCTTGGTCATTGGCAGCAAGGGGCGCTACAGGGGTCGGAGCAGTAGGGGCGGGGGCTCCGGCATTGGGCAACTTACTTTTAATGCGTGGCACGCCAAACTCCTTGAAATTTTGGGATTACGAAGTGAGCACAGACATTCGTCTCGTAGTGGAAGTGATGGTCAGCTGGGAATTCTCTGGGCACCGAGCGTTTTGATGAGATACGTGTAAGGGGCACACGCCGCGGGCGCACTAAGCTGGGGGAACCGAAGTACACGATGTACCACACATTCCATAATCACAAATGATAGGCAAACACACGATAATGGAATCGCACAGGTATTATACACTATTCTACGGGTATCTTTCAAGCATAATTCACAGTATATTGACGCATTTTACACACTTTTTCACAATACAATACGTACGCCAAGCGCTGTGTGCAAAAATGACAATTGGGGCGCCATGAATTGACGCCCCAATCTACTGTTACACCATGTATTAAACTGGTGCGTATCAATGCACCGCCAAACCAGCAACGAGCGGCCGAGATTGGCGGAGGTATTATACAATACACAGAGTTGTAATCACCGATGAGAATGCTATGCCGACACCGCTGACGCCACGTGTACTGATGATCGTACACGACCCGCTGATCTCCCAAGACCAGCGCTTGCACCAGTACTACCGCTGGAATGACCCGCGTCAACTCGCACAACAGTATATTGACGACTTGACAACTGCCAGCCATGGGCTACTCGCATACCGCGTAGTGAACATCATTGACGCACCATGGTTTCCCGTCAAAGTGGACCACTTCCAGTACACGGTGGCCGATTACTTGGCACGGTGGGCACGTCGTGACATGCATCACCCTGATGCACTCGACTACCCGGCACGCATGGCCGCCTTTGATTTGTATGGTCGCTTCACCCGTCAGGAATTCGACGAAGTGTGGGTCTTTTCGCCCCCCTATGCGGGTGAATACGAATCCATTATGATTGGACCACACGCCATTTGGTGCAATGCCCCACCCCTCCATACTACTGCAATTACTAAGAATTTCGTTATGATGGGCTTTAACTATGAACGTGATGTGGGCTGCATGCTCGAAAATTTCGGACATCGGGTCGAGTCTATCATGCAGCATGTCACCGCCCAGGTTGCACCGGCCCAGAATCTGTGGAATCAGTTTTGCCAGTACGATGTGCGCCACCCCCAAGCAGCCGCATGTGGCAACGTACACTTTGCCCCCAACAGTACGCACGACTACGACTGGGGGAATCGCCGTCCTGTGTTGGCATACTGTGATCGGTGGCGCGACTACCCACACACCGCACAGGCTCCTGCCCGCATGGTGGATTGCCATGAATGGGGCAATGGTGATATGCGGGCGCACCACATCTGGTGGTTCCAACATTTCCCTCGGTATCAGGGGATGTTGGGTGGTATCTGGGGGAATTGGTGGGATTATGCGGTGCGTGGCCACGACATCGTACTCCCATAAAACCAAACGCCGCCCGACGCCATGGCGTCGGGCGGCGAGGGCGATGTCGGTCTAGTTGCCCAGCGAAATGCGGGCGCTCATACCAGCGCGCAGGTTGGTGGTGTCGTCGAGGGTGACGTGCACCGTGTAGAGGCGTGCATTGCCGACCACGGTGGCAATCGGTGAAATAAAGGTTACCGTGCCGGTGTAGCTGACTCCTGCAATCGCATCCACAGTGATCGTCGCCTTTTGGTCAATTTGAACGCGTGCAATGTCAATGTCGCTAATCATCACTTCGGCGCGCAAATTAGTCGTATCAATCAGTTGGATAGCAACGCGACTCGCCGGGTTAGCCGGGTCGCCCACGCTGACCGTGATCAGCGAAACCACACCATCAAAGGGGGCACGGATTTCGGCACGTTGGCGATTGAGTTGTGCTGACGCCAAGGCGGCTTCGGCCTGGGCGACGCCTGCTGCTGCTTGGGCACGTGCCACCGTTATCCGATTCACGGCTGCTTGTGCTTGTGCCAGAGTGGCATCGAGCGCTGCCTTGTCTTTGCCGGTTGGGTTGGTCAATCGTCGCAATGCGAGCTCTGCTTGGGCGACCTGTTGCGCCGCACTGTCAATCCCCACCTGTTCGGCTTGTTTGGCCTGGTCGTAGGCAATCTGAGCACTCTGCAGTGACGATTTGGCCGCATCACGGCGTGACAGTGAGATGTCATGGAGGGCCTGGTATCGGCGGATGGTGGCTTCGTTGATGCGATTGGGGCGCCCCATGGCTGTTGGTGTGTATGGATCGGTGCCGTTTTCGGCTACCCAGTCCCAGTTGAACTTGTCAATGGAATACTGTGCTTCTGCTTGAGCCAGGCTCTGATTGGCCAGGTCGAGCTGGATTTGGGCCTGCGTCTTGGAGAGAGACAAGCGGTCTTTGGTGCTCTGCAGGGTGTACTTGGCAGCCGCCAACGATAACTTGGCTGCTTCGACGTCGGCACTCGTGCTATTGGGCTTGGTGGCATCAACGGCGGCTTGGGCCTGGGCGAGCTGGGCTTTGGCTGCCAAACTATCGGGACCGCTCACATCGTACCCAGCCAGTTGCGCCTTGGCACTGGTGAGATTTGCTTCGGCCTGAAGCACTTGTTGGTCGTAGATGGTGGTGTCGAGGCTGGCCAGTAGGGTGTCTTTTTTGACGCTGTCACCCTCTTTGACCAATAGTTCGCGCACGGTGCCGCTCACCAAAAAATTGAGGTCTGCATCGTTGAGTGTCTTGATTTCGCCACTTCCACTTACCGGGGCCACCAAGGCGCCACTGCCGGTGTCGGGGGTGGCTACTAGGCTGCCCACATCGAGTGTCGGCTGCGGGGTGGGCTGGGCCATGGCTGCCGCCACCGTGGCGGTGGGGGCCACGGTGGTGGCAGGGGTCGCACATGCGGCTAACCCTGCGGCCACGCCACTCACGACGAGCAGGCGAATAAACTGTTGACGCATCGGTTTCATCTATCTTCTCCTCAGTATTTACGCGTTGTGATCTGGTTGGGGTACGACAGCCGGTCGCACGGTGGGGGTGGCTTCTGCGGGTGTGGGCGTCTGCTTGCGCATGGTCAGCCGGGTGGTCAATGAATCGAGCAGACTGTAGGCGGCAGGTACCACAAACAGTGTCAAAATCATGGATGTGGTCAAACCGCCGATGAGGACGGTGGCCAACCCACGGCGGAATTCACCACCTTGACCCGTACCAAAGATGTGAATGCCCATGGCCACGGGAATCGCTCCAGCCACGATGGCAAACGTTGTCATCAGAATGGGACGTAATCGCACCGCACCTGCCACACGGAGTGCTTCGTGCTTTTCTAGCCCCGCTGCCCGCAACCGGTTGGTGAAGTCAATCAGCAGGATGGAGTTTTTGGTGACGAGACCGAGCAACATGATGAGCCCAATCATGCCGGTGATGTCGAGGTCGGTGCGTGTAATCAGGAGCCCCAAGAAGGCACCGATGAAGCTGAACGGCATAGCCAACATGATGACGAGGGGCTGGGTGAACGAACCAAACTGTGACGCCAAGACCATGTAGACGAACAACACGGACAAGAGCATGGCAATAATCAACGACGTGAACCCATCGGTTTGTTGTTGTGCCTGGCCCGCAAAACTCCAGCTCATGTCGGCGGGAATCTGCATGCCAGCCAACAACGCATTGAGTTCGGTTTGTGCATCATTAAGGTTGCGTTCCTGCAGATTGGCGCCGATCAAAATCTGGTTGAGCCGATCGTAGCGGCGGATGGTCACTGGACTGTTGTTGAGTTCGAAGGCGCCGAGTGAGCTGAGCGCTACGCCCCCACTACGCGTGGGAATCACGATGCTGCCGAGGGCGGTAGCATCGGTGCGGTCGGCTGGTTGTAAGCGTACGACGATGTCGGTATCAATGCCATCACGGCGCAACACGGTAGCACGTTCACCATTGATGAGGGCGCGTACCGACGTGGCGATGTCTTGGTTGGTCAACCCGAGGTCACCGATACGGCGCGGGTCTGCCAACAAGCGCAACTCGGGTTTGCCCGGGTTGTAGTTGCTCGCCGTGTCCACGACGCCACCTACACTGGCCATTTTGGCCTTGATTTCTGCGGCATAGGGCGCCATTTCGTCGAGTGACCGGTTGCTCACAAGGCTGACCTGTAGGGTGCGCCCGGTGATACCCGTACTTGACCCTTGGAAGCTGGGTGTACCGAAGGCCAGATTTGGCACGAACGACAACTTGGGGCGTACCGCGTTTTGGGCTGCAATCGTGTTGCTTTTGCCCTTGAGTTTGACGCTGAATTCTGCACGTTCGCTGTTACCAACAAAACCGACTGTGCTAATCACGGATGTCACGTTGGGTTCAGCCATCAGGATGGTTTCGATGCGCTGTGCCATTTCGTTGGTGACACTGAGCGTCGTGCCTGGGGGCATTTCGAAGCCCATGATGTACTCGTGTGGGTCTTCCTGCGGGAAGAACGAGAACTTGAGTTGTGAGGCGACGCCAAAGCTGGCAACGAGCACTGCCAATGCGACGACCATTACGAGCACGCGGTTGCGCCGGGTTGCCAGGGTGCGCCCCAGCATGTCGCCGTACCACGATCCCAGCTTGCCAGGGTTTTCGTTGGCTTCGTGCAAGAGTGATGCGTTGGGGTCGGTTTCGTCAATATGTACCGCAGGAGTCACATCATGGTTGTGGTCGTTTTTGCTCGTCTTGGCCTTGAAGAGATTGGCCGACAACATGGGCGCAAAGGTGAATGCTTCGACGAGTGACAGCAACATGGCAACGGCCACCGTGATGCCAAACGATTTAAAGATGATGCCCGTGGTTCCCGTGGTGAAGGTCACCGGCACGAAGACGGCCACAATGGTGAGTGTCATGGCGATAACCGAAAGCGAGACTTCGGCGGTGCCTTTGCTGGCCGCCACCCGCACGGTTTCTCCACGTACCGTATGGCGAAAAATGTTTTCACGCACCACAATCGCATCGTCAATGACGAGCCCCACGGCAAGCGACAAGGCGAGCAACGTGATGAGGTTGATGGTCAACCCGAAGAGGGGCATGAAGGCAAATGTGGCAATCAGGATGATGGGCAAGCCGGCCATGGTAATGAGCGTGTTGCGCGCATCACGGAAAAAGATGAAGACGACGAGGAGCGCTGCTATGGACGCAAAAATGAGCTCTTCGAGTGAGCTGATGACTGCCTCTTGTACGGCAACCGACTGATCACGTGGGATGATGTAACCGAGGTCGCTACGGTCGGCGAAAATCTTTTCGAGCTGTGTCTTGACGGCATTCGCCACCTGCACCGTGTTGGTGCCCGATTGTTTGCGCACATCGAGAATAATTGCATCTTTGCCATCGAGCCGAGTATAGCTGACTTGGTCAGCCACGCCTTCGGTAACGGTGGCAACATCGTTGATGGTGTAGTTGGTGCCGGTAATGGCAATGGCACGGATGTCGTCTATGCTACGCAACATGCTGGGGGCACGCAAATTGATGTCTTGGGTGCCAGTTGTCATGCTGCCCAAGCCGAGATTCGCATTGGCCTGTTGGAGGGCTCCAATCAGCTGTGCGGGGATGAGCCCGTATGCTTGGAGCTTGTCGAGCTTCATGTTGACGTTGATTTGGCGCGTCAAACCACCGAGCACTGCCACCGAGCCGACGCCGGTGACACTCTGGATGCGGGGCACGATTTGGTCGTTGATGGTGTCGCGCAACAGCAACGGGTCAATGTCGCCTTTGGGTGATATGGCAATGGAAATAATGGCAGCCTGGTTGGGGTCAAAGCGCTGGTATATCGGCTCGCGGATGTCGCGTGGCAGACTGTTGCGGATCGAGTTGACCTTGCTCCGTACGTCTTCTTCGGCTTGTTGTGCATCTATGCCCTCGTTGAATTCGAGGAGTAAGATGACTTGACCATCACTTGATGTTGACGTAATGTGCTTGATGCCGCTCAACGTGTTGACGGCCTGTTCGATGGGCTTGGCGACTTGTTCGGCTACACTTGCTGGACCGGCACCAGGGTAGTTGACGGTGACAGCCACAAATGTCAGGTTGATTTCGGGCAACAAGTTGACAGGAATGGTGTTGAACGACAACACGCCAAAGGTGATGGCCAGCAACATCAACATCGTGATGAATACGGGTTGACGTATCGAAGTGTCCGAGATGGGCATCCCGTCGAGTTGCTCGCGGGGGGGGCGTACCGCCATGGATGAGCTCCTTTGGTAAAAACCATCGTGTGAATTAATTCACGTTGTAAACAACAACGCACCGCAACCGGAAACACGTGCCTACAGGTACACGTAACAACCCGTGAAGCGGTCTCTCTTTTTAACTATACGGAAAATTAGGCGAAATAGTCGTCTCAAAGAATGAGAATATTCTTAAGAAACGCACTGCTCCCCCATGTCAGGGGGAGCAGTAGCGAAATCGGGGTGGAATTGTAAAGATTAGTACCCGTGTTGTTTGAGCCAGGTAAAACTCTTGGTGATGCTATCAAGGGGATCACCGGGGCAGACATCTTGTTCGACGATGAGGAATTGGGCGCCATTTGCGGTAGCCGTTTTGATGACTCCAGCAATATCGAGGGTGCCGTGGCCGACTTCTGCAAAGGAGCGTTTGGCATCTGCGCCCATGTCCTTGAGGTGCACGCACGGCACGCGCCCCTTGTACGTGTTGAGCATGGCAATAGGATCCATACCCGCATAGGCCACCCAGTAGATATCGATTTCGGCATCGATTGTGCCTGGTGCACTCTCATCGAGCAGAATGGTCAGGGCGTTGGTGGTGCCGATGGGGGTTAATTCAAAATCGTGATGGTGGTACAAAAACTGCATGCCTGCGGCCAGACAGCGCTTGCCAATTGCTTCGAGTTCATCTTTGAGGGCGCGCCACTCGGCGGCGCCACCACGTTTGTCGGGAGCAATCCACGGACAGATCACGTAGCGGGCGCCAAATAGCTTGAGATCGGCGATGACGGTATCAAGTGAGTTGCGCAAAAAGTCAATGCCCACATGTGCTCCCGAGACCTGGAGCTTGTTGCGCACGAGTTCGGCATGAAAGGTGGCAGCAGGAATTTGGTCGGTATAGACGACTTCGACGCCCGCATAGCCGATCTGGGCGACCCGTGCCAAGGTGCCTTGCCAGTCCTTGGCCATGGCGTCACGGACAGTGTAGAGTTGGACACACAACGTATATGCCACGAGATGCTCCTTTGTTGCGCAATGAAATCACAGGTATTATATAGCATAGTGGTGGCGTCCGTGATACATGACTGTACGCAGGGTGCGGTGAAGGCACCAAGAGGAGAAATGGCCATGCATTACATCGTTGTGGGTGCGGGGGTGGCAGGGCTGGTGGCAGCCCGGACGCTCCAGCAGCACGGTCACATGGTCACCATGTGTGAAGCGAGTGACGCCGTCGGTGGCCGAGTCCGTTCGGATACCGTGAATGGTTTTGTGTTGGACCGCGGGTTTCAAGTCTTGTTTGATGCGTATCCCGCCGTGAAACGCTGGATACCGATGGAGCAGCTCTCCCTCTGTGCATTTGACCCAGGGGCAGTGATTAGCTACCAGGGGCAGACGTCAATCCTGACTGACCCGTTGCGTGATTGGCGCTCGACGTGGGCGGCGCTGTGGTCGGATGCGGCCACTACAATTGACAAATTACGTGTGCTCCAGCTGAGTTTGTGGGTACGCCGCATTACGATACGTCAGATTCGGCGTGGTGACGATACCAGTACACTGGCCTATTTGCGCACTGCCGGCTTTAGTGAGCGCGTGATTACGCGCTTTTTTGCGCCCTTTTACGGGGGTATTTTTCTCGATCGATCGCTGGCAACGAGTGCTAAATGCTTTTTGTTTGACTTCAAAATGCTCAGCGACGGTCGCACGGTGATACCGCGTGATGGTATGGGTACGTTGAGTGCCCAGCTCGCACACGGACTTGATGCACAGATGAGCACCCTGTTGCTTCAGACGCCAGTGGTAGCGCTGGTCTACGAAGCTACACGGGTGGTTGGTGTGCGCACCAGTGATGGGCGCGTGTTGTTGGCAGATGGGGTGATTTTGGCGGTACCCGCACCTGTGGCACAGCAGCTCGCCGGGTTGCCCATGCCCAGTGGTGCGCTTGCAACGACCACCCTCTACTGGGAAGGTGACGTACCGGTGACTGGGGTACGCAAAATCTGGCTCAACGCCAACCACGATGCGTTCGTGAACAATGCCTGTCAACTGAGTGCGGTGTCGCCCCACTATGCGCCGACGGGGCGGCATCTGTGGAGTGCAACGGTATTGGGGGTGCCAGAGCTCAGCGACGATGAGCTGTATGCGCGTGCCGAAGCCGACATGGCGACACTGTTGGCGCATCCTATTGCCCAACAGCGCTTTACACAGTATCGGCGCCTGCGTCTTTACCGCATCCCCTATGCGCAGTTCCCGCAACCGCCAGGTGTGCATCGTACATTGCCCAATGCGGTTGTGGCCACCCACCCTGGTTTGTATTTGGCGGGTGAATATACGCAGGCGAGTAGCATCAATGCGGCCATGATTAGTGGCGAACAGGCAGCCCACGCGGTGATTCAGCAGGCGGGATAGCCGGTGCACAGTTGCCGTCTGACCTGTGCGTTGCACCCCCTGCGGGAGGCCGACCAAGCCGCCGTGTCCTCGGTGTGGATTGTGGTGGGTGGTGGGCGGCGCGCATGATGGTGCCACGGTGCGTTGTTTTTCCATGAAGAACACATAACGCAATAACAACGCACAACGACCGCTACTGATGGGAAGGTGGCTGGACGGGGTCGCCGAGATAGATGGGCTCGACGGGTGTCTGTGCATCGGCACTGAGTAGGGCGATTTGTGCCACGAGTGCGGGTGTGGCATGCAGTGGTGGATGATAGTGGGTAGTGCCGAGCTGGGGCGCAAGCTGGTGCCAGAGGGTGCTGTCACAACAGAATGTGGTGGCGGCGGGTACGGCCTGTATGGGTGTGTTGTGGGCGGTAACGGTGGCAGGAGTCCATGTCGTAGCCGGATAGTGGGCGAGGGCCACGCGCCCCCGACCAAGGCTACGAGCCACGCTGACGGGGTGTTGCCCTCGCCATGGCCATGCCAGCATGTCGAGGGCATTGACGGCGACCACGGGGATGTCGTTGGCGATAGCTAGCCCGTTGGCGATGCTGATGCCGACGCGAATGCCGCTCCAACTGCCGGGACCACACGATACGGCCACACGGGTGATGGTGCGGGGCTGAATGTCGCAGAGGCGGCAGAGCTGATCGAGCTGGGCAAGGACCTGTTCGCTGTGGCGGCGACCACTCTGCCACTGGGTCTGGGCGATGAGCCCAGACTCGCCCCACAAGGCCACGCCACTGGTATCGGTGCTGGTGTCGATGGCTACGAGTATCATGGGTACGCCTGTTGCATGTGGAGAATTGCGTCACAATTGCCAAGTTCGCTGATGATGTGTTGTGGGCGAATGCCGTGTGCTTGGATGCTGATGCGTCGTCGGTGCGGATCGACATGCGTCAGTTGGATGGCGAGGTGGGGCATGTCACGTAGGCTGGGGTCGCGCTCTGGCCATTCGACGATGCAAATGCCGTGACCATCGGTGGCATCAGCGATGCCAATGCCGACGAGCTCACTCGGGGTCGTGATGCGGTAGAGGTCGGCATGATATATGGGGATGCGCTGTGGCCCTCGGTATTCGTTGATAAAGACGAAGGTGGGACTCGTCACACTGTCGCTACTGCCGATCCCGGCGACCAACCCTTTGCTCATGTGAGTTTTGCCGGCGCCGAGGTCACCTGCGAGGAGCACAACATCGCCGCGCTGGAGCAGTTGCCCGAGGCAGTTGCCGAGTTGCATCGTATCGGCCACACTTGTACTCAAAAAATGTACCGTCTGTACGTTCATGATGCCATTGTAGCATGTTCAACTATGTGCTATTTGCATACTTTAGGGCACTGCGGTACAATAGCGCCGGTTGGCATGGTTGTGAAGAAAGTAACAGAGTATGATCCATAAACGCTATGAACGCTACGTCTGGGCCGTGTTAGCATATACGATTTTGGTGATTCTGTGGGGCGCCTTTGTGCGTGCCACGGGATCTGGTGCCGGGTGTGGCGACCACTGGCCATTGTGCAACGGCGAAGTCATCCCACGGGCGCCCATGCTCGAAACCATCATCGAGTTTTCGCATCGGCTCACCAGTGGGGTGTTGATGCTGATGGTGTTGGGGATGACGGTGTTTGCCTTTCGTCTCTACCCCAAGGGACACATCGTACGGGTCGGTGCCGTCTTGTCCATCGTCTTTGTCATCATCGAGGCGCTGTTTGGGGCCGCGCTGGTGCTCTTTGAATTGGTTGCCGATAATTCATCAATGGCGCGCGCAGTGGCCATGTCCATCCACCTCATCAACACCTTGTTGTTGGTCGCATTTGTGACGATGACGGGGATGTGGGCGCGGGGTGTGGACCGTCCTCAATTCGCAGGGCGGGGGCGTGTGCTCGGGTTGATTGTGCTGGGGGTATGCATGATGCTGTTGTTGGGGGCGAGTGGTGCGATTGCGGCACTCGGTGACACACTATTTCCGGCGGCTTCGCTCCAAGAGGGGATGGCCCAGAAGTTCGATCCATCGGCACACTTCTTGATTCGGTTGCGTGTCTTGCATCCCGTGATTGCCATTGTGACGGGTGCAGTGATGGTGGTGATTGCGCAAGCGTTGGTGCTCTTGCGCCCTGAAGCGAGCATTCTGCGTGCGCGCTGGGTTTTGCTCGGCTCATATGTGGCGCAGCTCGTGTTGGGTGTCATCAACGTGATTCTGTTGGCCCCGATTCCCATTCAGCTGATTCACCTGTTGTTGGCCGATGTCATCTGGGTGGTCTTTATCATGATGGTCACGCTGGCACTCACCCGTAGTGCGGACCCCGTACCGTCACCTGCCACATAATCATCGTGGATAGTGTCAACAGATACGCCCGTCGCCGCACATGTGCGGCGACGGGCGTGGTGTGTGTTAGCTGTTGCTAATGTGTTTGCGCATAAACCAGCGGGTGGCAATGAGGGTGAAGAGACAACACAGGCCAATATGGATGCCGTAGACGATTATCGTGGTCGGCGACCAATCTGGGGTCATCGCACGTGCATACAGGTGTAAACTTGGCCATAGGATGACACCGAAGAAGGTGTTGAGTACAGCGCTGATGTGGAGTGTCCCTGCGGGCATGATGCGTGGTGCAATGCTGCCCCAGGCGATAGGCAGGGCAATGAGCAACAAGACGCTGATGCGTTGTACTGCAGACGACACCAGGGGGGTGAGCAGTATCATGCAGGTCGTGGCGGTGGCAAGCATCAGTACGATGCTAGGGATGGATGCGAGGAGCACACTGAGGTCGGGGCGGGCTGTGGGCGCTACGAGCAGGCTCACAAGCATGAGGATGAGCTGACAGCTCAACGACACTAGCAGGGCTGCGCTCATGTAGGCCCACAAGAACATGCGGCGTGACTGCACAGCGAGCAGACGTTGGATGTGGAAGGGTTGCTCTGCAGTATCGGCGAGTACTGAAGTGTTGTACAGGGCGATGAAAATCGCATATAACGCCCAGGTGCCCATCACGGTGGCGCTGGTAGTGCTGTCACGCAGGATTACCACGGCTACCGCCACAGCACTCCCCCAGGCGATTACAATGCGTTGTGACTGCATGTGTTCGACGAGAATCATCCAGACGTAGCGCCAAAATACGGTGAATGGTGCGGTGCGTGGCGACAATAAAGTATCATCGGTATGTGGTAGCATCATGCCTCCGTCAACGACGGTGTATGGTCATTAATCTGGGACGTAATATTGCGTGGTGGATAGAGTTGCGCTAAGACGTGCGGTGTGGTGGCTTGTCGCACCAAATCGTAGAGTGGGTTGTTGCGTGGCTCGATGCGAAAGATGTGCACGTTGTAGTGGAGCAACACCTGCAGGATTTGCGCCAAGCTCTGTACGGCCATGCCCGTCAAGACGATAGTGCGTTGGGTGGCAACGATGGTGGCATCAATGCCTACAATGTGTTCATGCGCCGCAGATGGCAGTTCGCTGGTGTAGATCATCAATGTCCGTGGCAAGGTGCGAATCTGTTGGGCATCGAGTTCGCTGACGATTTGACCATCGGCGAGGATGCCGATGAGATCAAACAGCGACTCTAGCGGTGCATTCCCACGGGTCGCAATGACCAGCGTCATATTGCGGTTACGCAGATTTTCGAGCACATCAATCATCACGAGCTGTTCGTACGCACTCAACCCCGCAGTCGGTTCATCAATGAGTAGCACTTGGGGGCGGGCCATCATGGCATTGGCGAGGAGGAGACGGCGTTGGTCAAACACCGACAGCTGGCGAATGGTGAGTGGGGCGAGTTGTTCGATGGCACACCAGCGCAAGACTCGTTGGTAGTTGTTGGCCATCGTGTCGTAGTCAAACCCGAGCAGTGCACCTTGCTCTTGCAAGAGCTGTTGCACGGTCATGTGTGCGGGGAGTTGCATGCGCGGGGTTACGTAGCCGATTTGGCGGGTGACCTGGAGGCTGGGTTGACCGTGGATGTACACTGGTGCCGATGTGCGACCATGGAGCCCAGCAAGTGTGCTCAACAACAGACTTTTGCCACTGGCGCTGGCCCCCACAATGCCATAACAGGTATTAACGGGAACATGCAGGCTGACTGCACGAATGGGGGTCTGAGGAATCGCAAGTTGGGTGGTTGAAATTGCGTACATGTGCAGATCCTACGCCACTACAACGGTGAGATACACCAGCGCTAACAAGGCGGGGGGGAGGGCACGCCACCAGCACCAGCGGAGTGCTGCTGCGAGTGTCGCAAAGGGTTGGTTGCGGATCAACAGGCGCATGGCACCCAGGGTGACAAGCGTTACCACGACCACCAGGGCGAGTCGGAGCGGGGTGCTAGCCATGTCAAAGGGCACCACACTCGTTGTGACCGCAAAGATGAGCACGATGGCACGCATATCGGTGGCAATTTGGAGCAGGGCCACTGTAGAAATATTGAGCCCGGTGGTCATCATACCGGTCAGGGCGGTGTCGTTGCGGAACATGCCAATCCCGATGGCAGCAGGGAGGGCGAGCACCGCAGCAATCCAGGCAAGGATGATGGCAGGCAGTGTATCGAGTTGCCAGCGTTGATTGGCCCAGTACAGGGCACAAAACACACACCAGATGACGACCCGCCCAGCGAGCCCGATCTGGAGTGAGCGTGCAGCACCGCGTACCACCATCGGAGATGATGCGGTTTGGGCGGCGAGCGGTGGGAGCAAGTAGGCAATTTCGAGTGCAGCCCACATCAGCAACGGCCCTGCAATGGATGTATAGACGGGGTTGTAGGGCCACGGCATATACATGCTTGCACCAATGGTGAGAAGAATGCTCACCAGCGCCGCAAAGCCATCTACGTTCCAGATTGCTTTGCGCCAATCGGTGGGCAATACTAGCCGACGCTGGAGCACGAGTATGCCAAAGAGGAGTGTCCCCACGCCAACGGGGATGACCCCTGGGTATACGAGATAGGCGATAAGTAAGTCCACCGTTTCTTCCCTTCAGGGCATAACTGCCCTCACATCATCAGTATATCAGCCTGCTTACCCGGCATTCCGAATTGTCGCCATAATCTGAGTGGGTGTGGGCGGGCAGCCATCGAGGGTCGTTGTGACCGGGATTTCGATGGCATCCGTAAGCCCGCCGCGCCCAAATGGTGCACCGCTCAACGTACACTGCCCGACTGCGATGATGCGTGGGCGTTCGTGGAGCTCACCGAGCATTTGGATGAGAGTGGCGCGGGTGAACGTCGTTAATATCCCCGTAATCAGCCAGACATCGGCATCGAGTGGCGATGCCACGAGTTCGATGTCGTCGCTTTGGCTGATGGCGAGCACCACATGGGCATCACAGCCACCGCACGACCCCGTATTGGCACGAAAAACGCGAATAGTCATTGGCGTATCCTCACTTACGATGCCGTGCGCACAAAGGTGAGCCCACGAATAATATCATCGATGGTGGTGAGTAGCAACTGCGGATACAAGCCGATAACGCAGCTGATGCCGAGGAGCGCAAAGAGCACTACTGTTAAGCCGATGGGCTCGCGCAGCAGGGTGCGATCGCTGAAACGCTCGATTTCTTGGGTGGCGAGTAGAATGGGCATTTCTTCGGTGGGGAGCTCTTCGGCGGCTCCAAGTAGCCGCTCGTAGAGCAAGCGTGCAATGGCTGCGAGCATCAACAGCGACCCGATGCCGATGAGAATGGCAAAGTTGGTGCCGGTACGAGCGGCTGCATCGTAGAGGAGCAGTTTGCTGGTAAACGAGGCAAATGGAGGCATACCGAGCAACAGAAAGAGCCCACCGATCAAGCCGGTACCCGCAAGTGGCCAGCGCCACAACAGGTCACGGCGTATGGTTGTTACCGGGCGGCCATCGGGGCGTTCGAGTAGGGCGATTGACACAAAAATGATGATAACCGCCACCATCTGATTAAAGAGTTCAAAAATGGCTCCTGCCAGCCCCGTACTACTCGTACTGGCCACTCCAAAGAGCATCAACCCGCTATTGGCCACCACCAGGTAGCTGGGTGTGCGTCGCAGATGTGGCGTGGCCAGCCCAAAGAGGGCTGCCAAGATGGCGGTAATCAGCCCCAGGTACATCAGCATGCGCATACCGTGTTCGTTTTCGCTGACGATGACTGGGAAAAACTGGAACGTGGTAATGAGAAACAGTAGACTGGTGCTGTTGAGTGCGGTCAAAATCAACACGGTGACCATCGGTTCGGCGAATTCGGCGACTTCGACGAGCCACGAATGAAAGGGGAAAATCGCCAAGCGCATCCCGAAACCGGCAATCAACAGCGCCATGATGAGGTGTGCAGGTGACCCCTGGCCAGATTGTTCGGTGGGCCAATAGATGGTCAAAAGGACATAGGCCATGTACATGGCAAAGCCGGCAACGAGCACGACCACGAGATAGTGGAGGGCGGTAATGAGCGGTGAA
This sequence comes from uncultured Klebsiella sp., assembly GCA_964569955.1. Lineage (GTDB taxonomy): Bacteria > Chloroflexota > Chloroflexia > Chloroflexales > Roseiflexaceae > UBA965. The sequence continues at coordinate 52,521 of CAZMWB010000004.1, forward strand.
CGCTCTACGAGCAAGGTGCTCCCACTCGGCAGGTCAACGATGGCTAGAATGGCGAGCAAGCCGCTACTCACCATCAACAAGGTGGCCACAAACGGCTCTTGGAGGAGGAGCACGGTCGTATTGGTGAAGCCGAGAATCAATAGACTAACAGGAACAAAGTGTTCGCCGTGTGCAATAAAAAACGCCACTGCAAACGAAAACAACGCCACCCCGAGGATGGTAATCATCACCATGCGTCCCAAGGGATCGGTGGTCATGGTGAGCCCCAAAATGCGTACGGGGGTGTCCACGGAGAGTTGCATGACGAGGGCGAGTTGGACCACGACGGCCAACATGCCACCAGAAATGGCGATCATCTCTTGTTTGCGCAAGAGGTAGAGCCCGGCAGCCATTGCAAATGGAAAGAAGATAATCAGTAGGTAGAGCATCAGCGTTTGTACAATTCATTGAGTTCGAGTGTCTTGAGGCGCCCGTACATCAGGCCACTCAAATACGACACCGACAGCGATAACACAATGGTCGTCAACCCCAACATCGCCAATGGAAAGACTTCGACGGTGCTTGCAATGGCGGTGTATAACAGATCAATGCTACTCACACATACTAACAACCCGAGTCCAAGTTTGAGCAAGTCATTGGCTGTCACAATGGTAAAAATACCGGTGAGCGTCAACCAATACCAGGCAAAGTCGACTTCTTCGCTACCAATAGGATAGAGGCGTGGCAAGATGAAACTGGCGATGGCGGCCAAAATCAGCGCCCACATCGGCACCACGAAATCGGCAAAGCGCAACGGGGCGACGAGTTGTTTGCGTTGGGCGAGGCGGGCCGCACGGCGGAGCTCGGCCAACGAGAATTCGTCGAGTGCATCTGCATTATAATCGCGTGAAAAGGTGAGTGCGGTGACTGCCAGAATCAGCACCGCCGAAAGACCGGCAATCAGCTTGACCAAAATGGTCGTGCTGATGCTGATGCCAACCACATCAATGTCGGCACTGCCGAACTGTGGTTGCGCCAAAAAGGCTGCCACGAAAATATAGTTGAACAAGAGCCCGATGAGCGTGCTCCGCCACTGTTGGGCCAACAAGATGAGCCCCGCAGAGAGGGCAATACCAATTAAGGGCCATTGTGTGTTTATGAATTCAGTCATCTGTCCCTCTATATCAACAACAACACAATCACAATTAACCCCATCACTAGTCCGGCCACATAGTAGCGCTCTTCGCCGAGCTTGAGTATCCACTGAATGGCTTGCCCGATGCGAATCAGCGCTTGCCAGGCACCATAGAGGATGCCATCGGCTCGGACGATGCCCGTCAGGAGCGACATACTTTCGGCAGTGGCAATGGGTGTGACTGCCACGGATTGTTGATCACTTGCACCGAGTTGTGAGCGCTGTGCTGTCCGGCTGGCAATCATGGGTACGACGATAATCAGGAGCGCCATCACGGCCAAACCAATCTGTTGCCAGAGGGTGGGCATGGTGGGTTGCGCCACTACGGCATCAATGGCGAAGTGTTTTTGTAGGGTGGTCACCCAGTAGCGCCACACGAGATTGGGAAAGATGCCCAAAACGAGGACGATGCCGGCAAACAGCGTGGCACCGAGCCAAGCTCCCCACGTGGGAATGGCAGAGACAATCAGTGGTGTGGCACGCAGTGTGCGTGGGCTACGTCGCCAAATACTGGCCAGTACAACTGACCACGCCAACCCTTGCAGTGAACCAACCACCAACATGGCAACGAGAATCCACGGTGCTTGTGCGAAAATGACTTCGACGACCCACCAGCGCGCAATGAAACCGAGTGTGCCGGGCAACCCGATAGAAGAGGCCACTGCGACGAGAATGATGACGCCGGCCATGCCGATGTTGGCGTGGGGACGGAGCTGACTGAGCTCGTCGGTGTTGCTCCGTACTTCGATGAAGGCGATGGCGAGTGCAATCATGATGGTCGAAAGAATGCCACTCACAATCAGTAATGGCACACCGAGCACGAGGATACGGGTGTCACTGAGCGACATCAATACGACCAGGGCAAATTGGCTACTCGCATGCCACCCGAGCATGCTCCGCAACCGCCCGGCACCGATGGCACCTACGGCACACCCGAGGGCACTTACAATTGCCACCACGGTTAGTATCAGGGTGGTGGAGGAACTCAAGAGGGGACCCTGGGTGGATACCATGTCTACAAAGGTCAACAGACCGAGCAGGGGCGTGCCCAGGGGAATCAAAAAGACGGCCAAAATGGCGGGTGCACTGCTTAGACTGGCAACATACCCGTGAAAGGGGAGCAAGCCCATGCTTACGAATGCGGCGAAGCTCCAACATAACACCAACGCGGTGGGCAGTGCCCCAACCGGCAGATATTGGCGCCACATGACTGCAACCAGGAGCAAAATAGCCCCACTAATCCCACCCACAATACTAATTAGGGGTGTATTGCTCCCTGGTAATGCGCCACTCAGGCGCATCAACAGGCCACCAACTAAGGCGGCCATACCCCACGCAAAGATGCGCAACGGCATGTCCTGGGCAGCAATACCAATGATGATGACAACCACATGCAACAAGAGCAATGAGATGAGCCGTCCATAGTTGCGTAGATTGTAGGGCAACGAGTGAATCAAGCCGACCATGCCTGCGGCACTGCCCACCAGAACGATGCTAGTCACAGACCAGCTCAGTGGGTCGAAGCGCAATGTGAGTGTGGCATTGAATTCGCCGATTTGTATCCACGGGATGGCTAGCATTTGCAATGGCAGGCCGAGCACGATGCCCGCAATTACGAGCACCACTGCACTCAAAAAGAGGGTGCCAATGGCTACATACCCGATATGTCGTGTTGGCACCACGCGATCAAGCAACCATGCCGCACTCGCTGCCAACAACGGTAACAAAAGGGCCACAATCAACATATCCGTCTATTCTCCATTAACGTTCGGCACATGCAGTACAGCTATCGGTTGAGGCCACAATCGGCAAAAAATCATCGAGCTGGCTATTCATCAGCAGGGTGCGCGTCAGCAAGCGGTCGAGCTGACGTTGTACGTGGATTTCACAGCGGGTGATGCGCACCCCATCACTATTGATGATATAGGTAATCGCCCCGCGTGGTCCTTCCGCACTGCCACTTGCCACCCCCTCGCGGAGTATGGGGAGTTCACCTTCGCAGGGCCCAACCTTGAGGAGACGACTACACTGCTCAACCATTTTGATGCTCTCGTTGGCTTCGAGGAGCATGACCACTAGGCGTGCATAGACATCGCCACCCTCTTGGACTACCCGTTGGACGTCGAGGCGCTGGTATGCGGCATATGGTATATCAAAGCGCAAATCACGTTTGACACCAGATGCGCGTGCAATGATGCCACCGATGTCGAGTTGGCTGACGGCTTCGTGTGAGAGGCGTCCCACATCCACCGTGCGGCTCAACACGCCACGGTCATCAATGATCTGGTCAATGGTGCCATACAGTTGCTTGCCACACTGTGCAATGGTACGTTGTACGGACGATAACGCGGCATTGGCAGGGGTGTATGCGAGTCCACCGGGCATAATGATGCAATCACGCTGCGGGGCAAGCTCGTGTAGGATTGAGACCACAATCCCCTGTAGGGCGATGAGTGCCCGTCCATGGTGCTCCACCCCAATCGTGGTACAGACGGTGGCGGCACCGGCGAGATGCATACTTGCACGTTCGAGCTCGCAGGCCATCATGCGTATCAGCTGTGCCCGCATGGGGACATCAACGCCGTTGAGCTTTTCGATAGCATGACAAAATGCGAGCATGTGTGCATGCCCACACGTCCCACATACACGTGGGACGAGTGACAGCGCCTGCGACAACGGGATGCGTGTTATGCGTTCGGCACAGCCACGATCGTTCATGCCGGTGTGCTGGTCAATATTGGTGATTGTTTCGCCCTCGAGGTCCATGATAAAGCGCACTGGGCCACGCCAGGCAGGATGAAACGGACCGAGCGTCAGGGAATAACTCACGCGGTGTGCCTCCACACGCACCAACACCTGTCGGCAATTATACCATAGGCGCTATTACTGAGGGACGCAACGCATCGCAAAAACACAAACACCACCACACCACCTGGTGGTGTGGTGGTGCGCATGCGTACGAATGATTAGCGCCGTGTCACGATCAAACGAATCGCAGTTCGTTCTTCGTTTTCGATGATGACATCCATAAACGAAGGGACGCAGACGATTTCGATGTTTTCTGCAGCCAGGTAGGTGTGGGCAATTGCAATCGCTTTGACTGCCTGACTGGTCGCACCAGCACCAATGGTCTGGATTTCGGCACTCCGTTTGTCGCGAATGACACCGGCAATTGCACCGGCCACCGCACTCGGACGTGAGCGTGTTGAGACTTTCAACACTTCAAGTTTATCTGATGTCACACTAGTACCCATTGTCATTTGACTCGTAGCAGACCCTGAAACGTGTGCATCCATCCTGTGTTCTCCCCTCATTGCATAGTGACAAGGCGCCAGTAGCGACGAGGAAAGATGAGGATGGATGCGTCTACACTGGCATATTTAAATGTCAACTCGACCAATACTTACCGTGCGTATTCGGTTGTCCGTGTTTCACGGATGACCGTGACCTTGATTTGCCCCGGATACTGCAAACTCTCTTCGATCTTTTTGGCCACGTTGCGTGCCAAATGGATGCTCCCAAGATCGTCAATTGTTTCGGGGATGACCATGATGCGTACTTCGCGACCTGCTTGAACCGCAAAGGCGCGCTGGACACCTTCAAATGACGTTGCCACCCCTTCGAGGGCTTCGAGTCGTTTGATGTACAAATCAAGCGTCTCACGGCGCGCCCCTGGGCGTCCGCCTGAGATGGCATCAACTGCCTGTACCAAGAACGCCTCGACGGTTTGCGGTTCTTCATCGTTGTGATGTGCCGCAATCGCATGCACGATTGCCGGAGAGCGCCCAAGTCGTTTGGCGATATCAGCACCAATCACCGCATGTGGCCCCTGGACCTCGTGATCCACGGCCTTGCCGATGTCGTGGAGCAGTGCTGCTGTCTTGGCAATGGTGATATTTGCCCCCAGCTCTGCGGCCATGTGTGCTGCCAACAAGGCACATTCGAGTGAATGCTGGAGCACATTTTGCCCGTAACTCGTACGGAACTTGAGGCGACCGAGGAGCTTGATGAGGTCGGGGTGGAGCCCCTGCACGTTGGCTTCGTAGGCCACGCGTTCACCTTCCTCGCGCATGACTACATCGAGATCCTGTTGGGTTTTGGCCACAACTTCCTCGATACGCGTGGGGTGAATGCGTCCATCCTTGAGCAACTTGCCTAGTGATAGACGGGCAACTTCACGCCGTACCGGGTCGTGACACGACAACGTGACCGCATCGGGGGTATCGTCTACGATGATGTCAACGCCGGTAATCTGCTCGAACGCACGAATGTTGCGTCCTTCACGCCCGATAATCCGCCCTTTGATTTCTTCCGACGGTAATGGCACCGTGGATACGGTGACTTCGGCCACATAATCAGAAGCACAGCGTTGAATGGCCATGCTGATGATTTTGCGCGCCGTCTTGTCGGCTTCATCGTTGGTGACACGCTCGATTTCGCGAATACGGCGTGCGGCTTCGTCACGTGACTCGGCTTCGACCCGCTGCAAGATAATCTCACGTGCTTGCGCCTCGCTCAATTGCGAAATCCGCTCCAACTCTTGGCGCTGTTGGGTGCGGAACTGCTCGCCCTCTTGGGTGAGCTGGTCAATCTGTCGCTCGCGTTGCTGAATGGTACGTTCACGCCGCTCGACACCCTCGACCTTGCGATCGAGTACTTCCTCTTTGCGGGTGATGCGTTCCTCTTGCTGGCGCAATGACTGCCGTGCCTCACGGATCTGCGATTCTGCTTCGGTACGAATACGCAATGCTTCGTCTGCAGCCTGGATTTTGAGTTCTTTGTGTTCGGCACGCACTGATTCAATCTTTAGTTGCCATTCCGCATCACGTTTGGTCAGTTGACTTTGCGTGTTTGATTTATTCAACATCGTTGCGATGACAAACCCAGTGACAGCACCCACAATTAACATAATGATGGAGAAAATATCTCCCACATGCATCCTCCATAATCTATAACCTCAATCCGCATGCACACATGTATCACCATATGACACAATCTATTGTGTGGGGACTGTTTGCACTATATTACTCTCATACACTATTTTCTGTCAAGATAAACGGCTATAATCTCTTTTTGCCCATCAAATGGACAAAATTTGCCCATGTATTGTCAGTTATTTACCTAATTTTCGACTTTCGAGTGTGGCATGTGCATTAAGATATTGCAACCAACCGGCCAATGTCATCGGACCAAACATGTTGTGCGGGACCTGCTGCGTGAGTGTAATCCCAGCAGCACCCAGCTGATCGAGGAGCGCAAGTGTCTCGGCTCGGGTATGAACCATCGTTTCGGCGAGCTGGGCCATGCTGGCGTTGGCCGGGCGGTAGTGGTCGTATTCCTCGACGATATGGGTGCCGGTGAGTAATTCGCGGATGCGTGCCTGCCCCCAGCGTTCAATGCCGATGATGTGGGTGGCAACGCGTTGATGTGCGTCAGTATCACGGGCAGTCCGCATGGCGGTGACCACCGTATCTCCGCCGCTGGTGAGGCGTTGGCGGATTTGGTCGGTCGTCAACCGGCGTACGGGGCGTTCGAAGACGAGCCCGGCAATGAAGTGCAACACGTTTGATCGCAGTGTCATGGGATTTCCCTTCACTCGTTACACGTCTTCGAACATCGAGCCAGTCAGGAAAATGATACCCACCCACAAGGCACGTGCATGGCGATAGAACCCGATGCCGACAGCGATCATGGTGCTTGCAATGCCGAGAATCAACCAACCGGTGGGAATGTCGGTAATGACAGCCAAGATGCCACCGAGCACCCCGAGCGTACACACAACGACGGTATTAATGGCCATGCCGCCGGTGATTTCACCATGATCACGCTCAAAAATGACGTTGCACACTGGGCAACGCACATTCATTTGAAACAGTGAACGAAACATGGCACCACGTTGGCACGCAGGACAGCGCAATACTAATGTCACAAACAGAATTCGCAACACGCGCCACACGTGTCACCTCGTACTCTCTATGATGCTGTGAAATACGGCGGGGAGCTTGCACATGATGGGGAATCATGGTGGGCGATAGTGGATTCGAACCACCGACCTCAACGATGTCAACGTTGCGCTCTAACCAACTGAGCTAATCGCCCGCGAACAAAATAGTACCACGGTGGAATGCGCTTTGTCAAATCATGCGTGTGCGTCCCAGACGAATACTGAATGGCTGCGTTGTTGCGGATTATGCTTCTCGGGTATGATGATGGTGCGAACACTATTCACATGTTGTACATAGAAATCGAGGCGGGGATGCGATTTTCGATTCGGTTTAATAATGATCGCCCAGTACGGGAATACATGGCGTTGGCACAGGCTGCCGAAGCCAACGGCTTTGATCAATTCTGGGTCAGCGATGACCTCTTTCTCTACGGAGTATGGCCGATTTTGGCCGCCTGTGCTACAGCTACGCAACGCATCCAGCTCGGTACGTGTATCGTTAATCCGTATACCATCCATCCCGCAGAAATGGCCATGCAAGTCGTCGCCCTCGACGAGCTATCTGGTGGACGGGCATTACTCGGGATTGGTGCCGGCGCCGGTGATTTTTTGGGGTGGGTGGGGGTGCCACAAGCGCGCCCGCTCTCGCGCATTGTCGAGACGATACACGTCCTGCATGCCCTCTTTCGTGGTGAACGTGTGCCACACGTGGGCGCCGAGCTGGGCACTTGGAGTAGCGAAGCCTACTTGCGCGTGCCCACACGCCCTATTCCCATCTACTTGGGGGCCATGAGTCCCAAAATGCTCGAGGCGATTGGGCAGTATGCGGATGGCGGCTTGCCGCTCTTGTTTCCTCCAGAACACTACCACCAGGCACGCGCACACGTGGATGCCGGGATTGCTCGTGCAGGGCGTCATCCCCACGACGTGGACATGGCTGCCTGTATATGGGTCTCTGTTGGTGATGATGCCCAGGCCGCAGAAGCAGTGCTCAGGCAAAAAATTGCCTACTACGGTCATGCCCTGAGTGATACGATTTTGGCCAATTTAGGGGTGACGCGCCAAGAATTTGTGCCCATTGAACAGGCGATTCAGCACGACCACGACGAGGCTCGTGCCTGTGCCATGGTCACACCAGCTATGCTCACCATTGGCATTACGGGTACCGGTGCCGACCTGCTGCCACGCTTGCAGGCGTTGGCCGCCGCTGGTGCACGGCATATCAGCTTTGGGCCACCGCTCGGCCCAGACCCATTGCATGCCATTCGTGTGCTAGGGCGTGACGTGCTGCCCGTCTTGCGTGCGACCTATCCATAACGCAGATGCCCCCTGTGCTTATACACAGGGGGCATCCGCATGGTACGGGTTATGAGAGTGGGCGCAACGTGGGCTGAAATTGTGCAGCGCGGGCCAAATATTCCGTCTTCTGCGCATCGTCGTTGGTCAATGTTGCCAGCGTCGCCCACACGTGTGCATTTTCGGGGTAGACTTCACTCATAATCTCGAGCAGTATCCGTGCTCGCCGTGCATCTCCCATGCGGTAGAGCCGGTTGGCGGTTTTGAGCAACGCCGTGCATTCGCTGTCTGCCATGCTTCCTCGCACAATGACTACTGTACGCTCGGTGCAATCAACCAGCCCTGAGTGCGGTTGTTGCCACCGTAGAGCTTGAGGTTGGTTGCGTCTGCGTGCACATCAAAAATCAATGCCATGCTCAACAGGGCCGGACCACCCGGGACGGTATCCTCGACGATGATGTCCGACACAACCCCGCGTCCACCACCAATGTTCATCAGCATGTTGGTACGTTCCACGTTGACGTTGTAGACACGTCCTTGGTCGTCACTCAACACGAAGAAACTTGCCGGGATGGCCTGCGGTGTGCCACTGCTATTGGCCACGACCACCACGACCACAAAATACCGGCCGTTGGTGGGGGGAATATCGCCTAGACGTGCCGTACGGTCACCCGCAACGAGCGGACTGCGTACCCCGTAGGTCCAGCCACTATCGGTGAGTGTATCGGCTTCGCCGACGATAACTGCCGGGGCTGGTGTGGGTGTCTCAGTAATCGCAGGAGTCATGGTCGCCCGTGGTGATGCGGTTGCCATGCTTTCTACGGTAGCGGCAACTGCGGTAGTTTCCGCTTGTGATGGTTCGAGCAACGATCCCGTCGAAATGCCACCAATGTTGATGTCGGTGCCCCAGATTTGTGTCGCCAAAAAGACAACCAACAACAAGAACACGGTGCCCAACACCCCCCACATCAGTGGGCTTGGACCACGTCCCTCGTCTTCTGTGTATTCGTCGTCAAATGTCTCGAGGGCCTCGGTTAGTTCGTCTTCTTCGCTGGTTTGCTGGGTGACTGGTCGGCTGCTTCGCCCTGCGTTGGGTGCGGGTGTGACGCTCTGGCGCCCAAAAAACGAGCCAGTACGTTCGCGTGCAGTGTTGAGCACTCCCCGCCCACGATTCCCCCCACTCTGGCGTTCTCCGTCGAGGGCGCGTAGGCCGCGGAGTGCCATTTCGTTTTGAGGGTCAATCTGCAGGGCCCGCTCGAGCGCATTGCGCCGTTGTGTCGGGTTGTCGGAGACTCCAGCGAGCCACAACCAAGCCTGGATATTGTCGGGATCCTGTTTGGTCAACAGCGTGAATAGATTACGTGCCTCTTCGCGATTGCCGTCACGGGCAGCCTCGATGCCAAACTGTAAGATTTCTTTTGCATCGGCCATGCGCTACTCCAATTCCCCATATCACATATATCAAATAGTACTATGATGTATAGTATATCAAAGAGTCGGTGTGCGGTCAATAGCAGGTGATGCCCGTATAATAGTGGCAAGAATGCGAAAGAGGGGTTGACGTATGCGATTAGTGAGTTTTCGCCGTACTGGCACACAGATAGATGCGGGAATTGCGAGTGACATTGGCATCATCGACATCCACGAGGGTATTGCGTTGATGAGCGAAGATCGGCCACTCCATCGCTTAGGCTTGCATGATATTATTCGGGGCACTCACGATGTTATGCACATCGGTATGGTTAGTGCACTCGAAACCGTGTTAATGGCGCAACGGGCGACGCTCGAGGGGGCGCACTGGTTTGGTGGGGTCGAGATGGTGATGCGTCGTGACGACGTGCAACTTTTGGCTCCATTGCCCACTTTGGCGGGGTGGTGGCGGACAGCACAGCATGTAGCTGCTCACGAGCGCTTGTTGTATCGGCGGGGTGAGCATGTGGGCATGTACTGGCACGAGCGCCCGCCATTGTGGGGGGCACTAACGCACACGTGGTACGGTGATTGTGCGCAGGTGCCATTCCCCGACACGACGGCCTGTGACATCGAGTGTGAATTGATGTGGGTGCTCGGACGCGATGTGACACATGCAGACAACACGGAGGCGCAAGACGCCGTATTGGGTCTGACAATCATGGCGAGTGTGGTCGCACGTGACCGTGCCGACGATGACGTGCTCTACGGCATGTGGTCGCGCCCTGTGGGTGCCATCATGGGCCCATATATCACGACCTTAGATGAGCTCGATGAATACATGCTCAGTGATGGTCGCCTCAACATACCGGTGCAGTTAATCGTCAACGATGAAGTGCGCAGTCGTGTCAACATGCGTGACGTACACTACCCGATGGCCGAAGTGGTGGCGCATGCGGCGAGCAGTGGTACGCTGGCCGCAGGCACTGTCTTTAGTAGTGGCGTCATCTGTAGCGTGAATGATCAGGGTGGTGCGTGGTTGGTTCCCGGCGATGAAGTTGCCATTGATGCGGGACCCCTCGGCACATTGCGTTGGAGTATGGAGGATTGGCCATGAGATGGCTTTGGGGGCTCGTACTCGTCGGTGTGGTGTGGAGTAGTGTGGCCTGTGGTGTGCTTCCACAACCGCAAACGAATCCCGTCGTACAGCATCTCGGTCAGGTGGCGCCACTCCAGGCACAGACCGTTGTCTTGACGTGGCCATCGTTCCAAGGTCGCGTAGATGTGACGATTACGGATGCGGCACAGGTAGTTGTGATGCGTGAATCGGTGATGGTGGGACCCGATGCGGTCCAGATTCGCGTATTGCCCCGTGGTGCGCTCGGTGAGGCCACACTGCGTGTCTTTGATGGCACAGATGTAGTGCTAACTGCCCCCATCTACACATTGGTGGCGCAGAGTAGCGTACAGACGTCGCAGCCAATCTACGATGAAGTATTCCGCAAAACGGTGCAATACCTACAGGGGAGTATGCGGAGTTATCAACTCAATGGGCAGCAGATCCGTGGGTACCGTTCCCCCGACAATCCACTATTGTGGTTGCGTGATCATGTCTACCAAGCACAAGGTTTCCGTTACATCGAAGCCGACGCCACATCGTTGCTCAGTGCCTTTCGTGATGCACAACGAGCCGATGGCAGCCTGCCTGACTGGGTTGATCAACCTGAGCTCGGGGTGACCGCTGGTCGTAAAGAGGTTGAAGCCGATGTTGAGTTTTTGTTTGTGTACGGCGTCTACCAGGCCTGGCAGATGAGTGGTGATACGGAGTGGATGCGGGGCATGTTACCCGCAGTTCGGCGTGCCATCGCATACACCACGAGTGATCCGGTTCGTTGGGATGCGCAACGAGGTTTGATTCGCCGCCCCTATACTATTGATATGTGGGATTTTGCGTATGGACCGACGACAACCAATCCAGAGACGGGCGCCACGGCACCACGGCACTGGATTGACGACCAAACGGTGTGGGGCACGTTCCACGGAGACAACACGGGTCTGGTGCAGGCCTTGCGTGCCCTAGCCACCCTCGAAGAAGTGGTCGGTGAAGGTGAACGTGCACGGCAATACCGACGTATGGCCGAAGACATCATGCAACGTATCAAAGCACTCAGCTGGAATGGACAGTTTTTTACGCATTTTGTTCCCGAAGACCCGACCTGGCGTGCCGCAGGTGTGGATATGGCAACACAGCTGAGTATTTCGAATGCGTATGCGCTGAATCGGGGTATTTTGAATGGTCGGGATGCACAATCGCTCCTCGAGACATATTACACACGGGGTCAGCAACGTCCAGACGTGGTATTGCCGTGGTTTAGCATTGATCCACCTTTTCCAGCGGGGGCATACGGCATGGCTGGGCGCAAGGGTGAGCTTCCCGGTGAATACGTGAATGGGGGCATTATGCCGCTGGTTGGTGGTGAACTTGCCCGTGGTGCATTTGCATATAATGCGGAAGCATTTGGCTTCGACACGTTGCGCCACTACAATGTGTTGACAAGCAGATTCGATGGCTCGTACCTGTGGTACTATCCCAACGGGCAACCAGGCATCTCGGGACCAGACACGATTCCGAGTGATGGTTGGGGGGCATCGGCCATGCTCGCCGCACTGATGGAAGGTGCTGCTGGGGTGTTTGATGCGGGTATGATGTACTCGTCGGTCAAATTATCACCACGCTGGGCCATGGATGGGGTGACGAGTGCAACGATTGTTGCGCGTTATCCGGCATCATCGGGGTATGTGGCTTATACATGGCAGATGACGACAAATAGTATTACCCTCGATGTCACAGGCTCGGGCGAGGCCTTGGTAATCAACATTCCCCTTCCTGAACATGTAACTGCCGCTACCGTTGCACATAATGAGCGAACGCTGTCGGATGCATTCCAGATGATTGATGGGCGCCCATTTATTTATTTCAAAACACGGGGTATGAATCATACTGTGCATATTTCGTGGTAGGTTTTGCAGTTGAAAGGACGCATCCCCATGGCACATGCCTCTTCTGTGGCACAACAACTGAGTGAGTCGCGCAAAAACGGGACGTTGATGTCCCCGCCATCCCAGGACCCCAGCTATACAATTGCAGACGCCTATGCGGTGGCTGGCCTGCACTACGCCGAAGCGACGCGGGCCGGGCATGTGGCCGTCGGCCGCAAAATAGGCTTCACCAATCCTGCGGCTTGGGCCAGTATGGAGATGAATACACCGGTGTGGGGCTATGTCTACAAACACACTGTTGTTGATAGTGCGAGTGGTGCGACGACCGTCGATATCCAGCGCACGCTCCAACCCAAAATCGAGCCTGAAATCATGTTTGGGCTTAAAAGCGGCGTCATCGGCACGGGTGACCCTGTAGCCGCATTACAGGCAGTTGAGTGGATTGCGCTGGGGTTTGAAATCGTATCTTGTCCATACGCTGACTGGAAGTTCAAGGGGGTGGATGCGGTCTCAGCGTTTGGGCTCCATCACGCCCTGTATGTGGGTCCCAAGCGTATGATTACGGCGAACGATAATCTGGCCGAGATTGTGGCGCAGTTGGGAAGTGCGACTGCCCGTATCTTCAAAAATGATGCACTTGCGGGGGAAGGGAGTGGGGCGATTGTGCTGGGGAACCCGGCACGAGCGTTAGCGGCGATTGCCATTGTGATTGCCAATCAACCGCAGTTTTCTCCGTTGTCCGCCGGCGAAATTATCAGTAGTGGCACGTTGACGCCACCTCCCGTGATTGTAGCAGGCGATACAATTCGTGCCGAGGTGCAGGGGATTGATTTGGCACCAGTCACGGTGCGTTTGGTCTAAGTGGGGCTAGTACGACGCGGGGGGCATTGCCCCCCGCGTTTTGTGTTTATGTGGGTGTGAGCAGGATTTTGAGGCTCGATTTGGCGTCAAAATCAGCAAAAGCCTGTTGCCACTCGTGGATAGAGCGTACGGTGCTGATAAGGACGTTGGCATTGACCTGCCCGTTGGCGAGCAAGCGTAAGGCACGTGGCCAGGCGTGGGGGACGCTGGCATTGCTGCCCGTGACAGTCAACTCGCGGTAGCAGACCTGATCCATGTCCCAGCTGATTGATTTACCAAAGAGTCCAACCTGCATGTAGCGCCCACCGCGGCGCACCAGCTGTAAGAGGTGTTGGGCGGCAGGGCCAGCGCCAGCACATTCGATGACCACGTCGGCGCCGAGCTCAGCGGTCAGGTCTGTGACGACGCTGCTCGCGTCGTCACGCGTGACATCAATGACGTGGCTAGCGCCGAGTTGCTTGGCTACCTGTAGGCGCTGGCTATCGGCGCTGGTGCCCAGCATGATGACTTGGGCGCCGTGGGCGCGTGCGACCTGTAACGTGAGCAAGCCGATGGTCCCCGGGCCAGCAATCACTACCACATCGCCAGCGTGCACACGTCCGAGATCGAAGGCGTTGACCACACATGCAAGGGGCTCCGTCAGTGCGGCGGCTTGGTCGTTGACCTGGTCGGGAATGCGGTGAATGTTGGTGGCGGGGACGCGCACCAACCGTGTAAAGCCGCCATGGACGGCCGAACCAATTGACTTGCGCTGTAGACATAAATTGGGACGGCCGTTGCGACAATGTGTGCACGTGGCGCAAGTGTGATAATAGGTCTCCGTCGTGACCCGCTCACCAAGCTGGAACTGGGTGCTTCCTGGGGTCACAGCAGCGATGCGCCCACTGATTTCGTGACCCATGACCACGGGGGGCACGGTGCGGAATTCGTCGTGGTAGATGTGCAAATCGGTGCCACAGATGCCGGTATAGGCCACCTCGATGATGACATGGTTTGCGATGAGTGCTGGTTCGGGAATGTCGCCGATGCCCACATTCCCCACGCCAGCGGCGAGTTTCATCAGTGCCTGCATGGTGCATACCTCCAGTGTGCTGCCGATATACGCTATGGTACCACCGTCATGATGCGTGGTGTATGTGCGCGACCCATTCCCGGGCGAATATGATTCGCCCCTGCGAGCGATTGCAGGAAATTTTCAGTTTTCAATTTTTCATTGTCATGGAAAGACAACAACGGTGCACTTTTTTTGCCGTATAATAGGGCAAATAACGCATAGCGGCACATGGGGTGTCGTGTACAGCGAAAGGGTTTGCACATGAGTGATGCGCTGCATGATGTATTTAATGCGAAAGCTCCCCTCAAAGTCGGGAGCAAGCACTATGTGATGTACCGCCTTGACGCGTTACAGTCACTCAAGGGCGTGGATCTCACCACGCTCCCTTTTTCTGTGAAAGTAGTCCTTGAAGCATTGTTGCGCAATGTGGGTGACGGCTTTACCAGTAGCGAGGATGTGCAAGCACTCGCCAAGTGGACGCCGGCGAGCGCCGGCACACGTGAAGTTGCCTTTAAGCCGGCACGTGTACTGATGCAGGATTTCACGGGTGTACCAGCAGTGGTAGACCTGGCCGCCATGCGTGATGCCATGAAGCAGCTCGGTGGTGACCCCGCGCGCATCAATCCCCTTGCACAAGCCGACCTCGTGATTGACCACTCGGTGCAGGTTGATGCATTCGGTAACGGGATGGCCTTGCAGATTAATGCGGAGCTTGAGTTTGCACGCAATCGTGAGCGCTACGAATTCTTACGCTGGGGCCAGCAGAGCTTCACCAACTTCAGCGTGGTGCCTCCCGAAACAGGGATTTGTCACCAGGTCAACCTCGAATTTTTGGCCAAAGGCGTGCTCGTCAAAGACATTGACGGTGAGCAGGTGGCCATGCCGGATAGTCTGGTCGGTACCGACAGCCACACGACGATGATCAACGGGTTGGGTGTGCTGGGCTGGGGGGTAGGTGGCATCGAAGCCGAAGCCGTCCTGCTCGGTCAGCCACTGGCCATGTTGACCCCTGAAGTCGTGGGGATGCGCTTGTCGGGCAAACTCGCCCCGGGTGCCACTGCCACCGACCTCGTGTTGCGCGTGACCGAGTTGTTGCGCAAACACGGCGTAGTCGATAAATTCGTGGAATTTTGTGGTGACGGCTTGAGCGGGCTCAGCCTTGCCGACCGTGCCACCATTGCCAATATGGCGCCCGAATACGGTGCCACCTGTGGCTTCTTCCCTATTGACGACGAAACACTGCGCTACCTGCGCGGCACTGGTCGCGACGAGGAAGTGATTGCCTTGGTCGAGGCCTATGCCAAGGCGCAGGGCATGTTCCGCGTGGATGGCATGGCGATTCCACAGTTTAATTCGCTGTTGGAGCTCGACTTGTCGAGCATCGAGCCGAGTGTGGCTGGCCCACGCCGCCCCCAGGATCGTGTGGCGCTCAAGTCACTCAAGACGTCATTCCATGATGCCATGGGCAACGTCTTTGGCAAGCCGAGTGCTGCTACACCACTGGTGGCAGGCGCACGGAGCGACACATACGCCGATGCCCATGTGGCCTTGACGGTGGATGGTCAGGCGACGTCAATGACCCACGGCGCAGCCGTGATTGCGGCCATCACGTCGTGCACCAACACGTCGAATCCGTCGGTGATGATGGCGGCTGGGCTGTTGGCACAGAAAGCCGTGGCCCGCGGACTTAAACGGCAACCATACGTGAAAACATCGTTGGCACCTGGCTCACGCGTGGTGAGCGAATACCTGAAAAAAGCTAATGTGCAGCAGTATCTCGACCAGCTCGGTTTCAACGTCATCGGCTATGGCTGTACCACCTGTATCGGCAATTCGGGCCCAGTGGATGCGGCAGTAAGTGCAGCCACCAAGCAGGGTGATTTGGTGGTATCGGCGGTCTTGAGTGGCAATCGCAACTTCGAAGGGCGCATCCACCCAATTGTGAAAGCCAACTACTTGATGTCGCCACCCTTGGTGGTAGCCTTTGCCATTGCGGGGACGGTGGACATTGACATGAACAACGAGCCACTCGGCATCGGGTCGGATGGCAAACCGGTCTACTTGGCAGATATTTGGCCATCAGAAGCCGAAATCAACGATGCGTTGCATCGTGCGCTGAGTGCCGATTTATTCCGTGTCCAGTACGGCAACGTCTTTACCAATAACAAGACGTGGAATGCGTTGCCGGTACCGGAAGGTGACTTGTACACGTGGAACAATCAGTCCACATATGTGCAGAACCCGCCCTACTTCCGCGGCATGACCAAAGAACTCCCCAAGATGAAGGCGTTGCGTGGGGCACGGGCATTGGCACTGTTGGGCGACAACGTGACCACCGACCACATTTCACCGGCTGGCGACATCCCCAAGAATTCACCGGCTGGCATCTACCTCGAAGAGCATGATGTGGCTCCAGCTGATTTTAATTCGTATGGTGCCCGTCGTGGCAACCACGAGGTGATGATGCGGGGGACCTTTGCCAACATTCGCCTCAAGAATGCCATGGTGCCTGGGGTGGAAGGTGGCTATACGGTGCATATCCCCACCGGGCAGCAGCAATCCATCTATGATGCGGCCATGCAGTACGAAAAGAGCGAAACGCCGCTGATTATCATGGCCGGCAAGGAATATGGCATGGGTTCGTCGCGTGACTGGGCGGCCAAGGGCACCTTCTTGTTGGGGGTGCGTGCAGTAATCGCCGAAAGCTTTGAGCGCATCCATCGCTCCAACTTGGTGGGTATGGGTGTGTTACCACTGACGTTTGTGGATGGACAAAACTGGCAGTCACTGGGCATTACCGGTCGTGAGACTTTTGACATCGAAGGCATCGAATCGTTGCAACCCGGCCAAAACCTGACGGTGGTGGCAACGCTCGACGGTAAACAGACGCGCTTTACGGTTAAAGTGCGCATCAACTCCGAAGGGGAGTTGGTCTACTATCGCAACGGTGGGATTTTGCACTATGTGTTGCGCAATTTGGCATCACAAAACGAACCAGTGGGTGCATAGAAACGGCTGTACGTGATACACGACGGAGGGGCACTGCCCCTCCGTCGTGTGTGTTCGAGGAAGAAATACATGTGGCATTGGCTCATCATCAGTGCAGCCCTCATCTGTAGCGTCATTCCCCAATTCGGGGTATTGGCGATTGTGGCGTTGGTGCTGGCGAGTCAACGTCTGTGTCATATGCCGCTGTCGCGTCGTAATCAGCTCGCATTGGTCGGGATGAGTTTGCCCACGCCGTTCGCCTGTATCGCACCACTTTGGGGTACACAGGTGTGGTGGCAACGGGTGTTGCTGGGTGGGGCGTTGGCGCTGGCATGGAGCCCTGCGCCACCCTGGTTGGTGTGGGGTGTCACGCTTGTGGTGGCGGGTGTACCACTCGTGCGGCTGCCCACGCGTGATGCAGTACGCTGGCTCATCCCGTTGTTGGTGGTCATGTCGCAGTTGGCATGGCCACACTGGTGGGATGTGGTAGTGGTTGTGATTGCATTGTTGGGGGTAAGTGTAGGGGGAATACTGCAACGTGTTGCCATGCAGTGGTGGAGCGCGGTGTTGTTGTGTGTGGGGGTGGCAAGTGGGGCAGGAATCATCGTGTTGCCGTGGCTGTGTGTGATGCATAGCATGGCTGAACGCCACACGCGGGGCCTGGCCATCATGGCATGGTGGGGCGTGGCGCACGTCTGTCTGGCCGCAGGATGGCCGTGGGGACTGGGTATCATCGCCTTGCCCCTGATGCGTGCATTGCCGATGCTCACGTGGCAGGACGTGCGCCAGAATGCGTTGGTGCTGATGGTGTGGCTGGCGTTGCCACTCGATGGTGCAGTCGCTCGTTTACAAACCAGCCTCGGTCCCTATGGTGATGTGGCCCACGATGCCACCTGGCAGTTTGTGACTGCTGGGCATACCATGGTAGGCGGGTTACCGTGGTTGGTGTTGCTGTGGTGTGGGGTGCTTGCATGGGCCATGCACCAACTCTGGAATCCCCCCGAGGTGCGTGATGGCTAGTGTGAGCATTGTCGTGTATGCGTGGAGTCGCCTGTTCGTTGTGCCCATCATGTTGGTGTTGGTGATGGCACTACGTACGGCACCGGCTATGGGCTGGCCGCGTAGTGCACCTGGCACGGGATGGGCGGCCTGGTTGGCACTCGCATTGGTGCCATTTCCAGGGCAGGTAACCCTCGGTGACGTGGATGTGATGGTGCTGATGATTCTACTCGTCTTTGCGAGTCGTACCCCCACTACAGGTGTCAGTGCCATGCTCATTGCTGGGTGGTGTGCAACCATGTTGGCACTCATGGTTGCGTATGGCACGCTCGTGGTCACGCGCATGCATCCAATCACCCCAACAGGTGTAATACTTGGTGCCTACACCGTTGCGTTAGTGCTGTTGGCATGGATCTGGTGGCGCTGGCCATGGCAGACGTTGCCACAACGCCTGAGCATGGCGGCAATTGCATGCATCTGGGCTGGGATTGCGGGTGCTGCGTGGGACTGGACGTGGCAGCGGTGGGTGTTGACTGTGGGATGTCTTGTGATTACCGTGGCATTGTGGTGGTTTAGACAAGCAAATCGTGCGCGAGCACACCCACTGCCGTCCAACTTGTGGTAATGATATGACCGGCAGCGTCTTGGATGCGTTGAGTGGCGTGTAATGCGCCAACACGCTCGAGGTAGTGGGTGAGTGCATGTCCATCACCACGCTCGATGACGGCGTGCGTGGTCGCGTAGTCGTTTTGGAGTGCATAGGCGATGGGGAGAATCACAATCCCACGGGCAAGTGAGTGCAGTGGGTTGGTCTGTGCTTCGCGGATATGCAGGGCACTTGCAACGTAGCGCCCTAACGCGTTGCCGAGCACAACACCGTCGCCGAAGTGGGTGTGCAGTCCACATATTGAACCGGCGCGTACAGCACGTTGCATGATTTCACCTTCGACTGCATCAACGTGGGCAGTGGCTTTGACAAGCACGGCAGGGTCACTTAATGGTATTCTAGTAAGGAACGCTTCGGCGACACGCATCACACAGGTCGAGTAATCGGCGATGATGCTGGCATGTGGCGACTCGGCCATTTCGTTGGCTGCAAGTGCATAGAAGTAGTCGCCGAGCATCAGGGTGGGGCCGTGTACGACGGCAGAGCTCGTCGAATTGACGAGGCGCCGATGCATGGCAGAGCCAGCCCGGATAAGCTCGAGTGCAGCAGCTGCATGCCACACCCGTGGGAAGGTGGCATTGCCACTCTGGGCTACGGCAAGCACGACTTTGGCAACTACATGCCGCGGAATCGCAACTGCGGTACTGTTGAGGGCTTCTTCGGCGATGTGACTGGCATGTGCTGCGAGGCGGGTGCCGATGAGGGTATCAATATGGTGCAGGTTATCTGTAGTTGTTGACATATGGCGCTGTTGTTGCAGACTTTGCGATGAAGTTCACAATATGTAGCATACCTGAGGTATGACGTACTGTCAAACCAAAAAGAATGCGCATCAGTATAACGAGAAGAGGTTCTCATGTCAGACGCCACAGCGGCTTTCGTGGCACGGTACGCACGGCGGAATTTTTGGTTGAATGTCATCGAAGGTGGCCTGTTCATGTTTGGCATTAGCATGGTGTCACGCTTTACCGTGCTGCCGTACTTTGTCGAGCAATATTCCAAAGAGCAGTGGTTGCAAGGACTCATCCCTGCCATCGTCAATACCGGCTGGCTGTTGCCCGGTTTGTTTATTGCTCCGCTGATTGCTCAATTCTGGACGCGTAAACCGATCATGCTGATTGGCACGTTTCTCGAGCGTCTGCCATGGCTCATCATTGGTATCTGGTTGACCGTTGGTAACACGTTTTCGGCGAGTACGACGCTGACCATCTTTTTTGTGCTTTACAGCATGCACATGTTTAGTGCGGGTGCCACCTCTATCCCCTGGCAGGATTTTGTGGGGCGTGTGATTCCCGAACAGCGTTGGGGCACGTTTTTTGGCTTTCAGAGTGGTCTCGGTAGTTTACTCGGTGTGGCTGGTGCTGCGGTTGCGACCCGGGTACTTGCCAACGAGTCGTTGGGGATTGCCGGGGTACCCATGGTTGCAAGTTATGCCTTTCCCTACAACATCGGTATTTTGTCGTTGGCCTGTTTTGCATTCATGATGGTCTCGTATATTTTTTTGATGCTCACAAAAGAGCCGCGCATCCCCCCACAGCCCAAACAACCGATATGGGCTGTGTTGCGCAACATGCCACAGCTGTTGCGTCAGGATCGCGTCTTTACCACGTACCTGCTTGCACGTACTGGTATGTCACTGGGGATTTTAGGGCATAGTTTTGTGACGGCGGCGGCGCTCGCCAAATTCCAATCTGATGGGAGTACGGTGGGAACGTTTACGGTAGTACTGCTCGCAGCGCAAGCCTTGGGCAACTTTGGGCTAGGGGCACTCGCAGATCGTTGGGGGCATAAACAGGTGCTGGTTTTTTCGGGGTTGGTGGCTGCATTGTCATTGCTACTGGCCTGGGTGGCGCCAACTGAATGGTGGTTTTACCCCGTCTTTGTGTGTGGCGGTATTGCCATGGGTGGTTACCAGCTTGCCGGCTTTACCATGGTAATGAACTTTGCGGGGACGGATACGCGCCCCACGTATATTGCCACCGCCAACACCTTTAATGTGCCGGTTTCTGCAATCTCACCACTTTTGGCAGGTTGGATTGCTGGCGTATACGGCTATTCCGCATTGTTCATCGCATTGGCTTGCTTTGGAGTGATTGGCAGCGTGGTCATGATTATGAAAGTGGCGTTACCCAACGCGCAACGGAAAGTAGATACAGTTGTATGAGTAGCACGCCCAATACGATGCCGTTGCCGGAAACGACGGAAGCATTTGTGGCCAAATATGCCCGGCGGAATTTTATTCTGAATGTGATTGAAGGTGGTTTGTTCATGTTGGGCATGCATATGATGTCCAGCTTGACCGTGTTGCCTTATTTCGTGCAACAGTATTCCCAAGAAAAGTGGGTACAAGGCATCATTCCCGCCATTGCAAACACGGGTTGGCTTTTGCCTGGGTTATTCATGGCACCGCTGATTGCGCATCTCTGGCGACGCAAATCACTCATTCTCATGCTCACGTTTTTCGAGCGTATTCCCTGGTTACTCTTGGGGTTATGGCTCTTTCTGGGTAATACGTTCGACTCTGACACAACGCTGATTGTATTCTTTAGTTTGTATGCCGTGTTCATGTTTAGTGCTGGATTCAACGGTGTCCCCTGGAACGATTTCATCAGCCGGATTATCCCCGAACGCATGTGGGGGACCTTTTTTGGGTTGCAATTCGGTGTCGGGAGCTTGCTTGGTATCGCTGGGGCAGCAGTGGCCACCCGCGTGCTCGACAACAACGCACTCGAAATTGCTGGGTATACGCTCATTCCCGCTTACGCCTTTCCCTACAACATTGGGCTACTCTCGTTGGCCTGTTTTGCCTTGATGGCGGTGGCCTACATCTTTTTGGTGTTTACAGTGGAACCAGCCATTCCCCCGCAATCCAAGCAACCGTTTTGGGCGTTGATTCGTGACATGCCAGCGCTATTGCGCAACGATGCAGCTTTTCTGCGTTACATTATTGCCTATGCCTGTATTTCAGTGGGGATGATGGGACATAGTTTTGTGACCGCATCGGCCCTGACCCAGTTCAACGTGGACGGGAGCATGGTCGGCCTGTTTACGGTGGTATTGCTGGCCGCACAGACGCTGGGCAACATTGGGCTGGGTACCTTGGCCGATCGCTGGGGGCGGCGTCGGGTGATTATTCTCGGTAGTAGTGTTGGCATGCTCGTATTGCTGATGCCATGGATTGCCGTAGATGCTACCTGGTACTACCCAATTTTCGTGCTTGGCGGTATTGCCATGGGGGGGAACTCACCCGCCAATTCGGCGTTGGTCTTTAGTTTTGCATCCGTGGACAAACGTGCCAGCTACATCGCAGTCGCCAACATTTTTAATACGCCGCTCTTGTTGATTGGGGCGCTTGTTGCTGGTGGTGTGGCTGAGCTTTATGGCTTCAATACACTCTTTGCGGTATTGGTCGTCATCGGATTTGCCGGCTTGGCATTGCTCAAGTGGGGCGTAGCCAACAACCGCTAGTCTATCCGGCCAAGAGTGCCACTAGGGTGACGCAGATGGGAACAGTCAAGTTGTCGGTGCCGTGGGGGGAAAGTGCTTCGACGACGGTGGCGGTGGCGGCACCGGCTATTGTGGCGACCACGATGGCACTCGTGGTGGGGAGATCGGCATAGGGAGTCAATCCTGAACCGGGGAGCAGGCTAAGCGACAACCCGATGACGATGAGCGAAACGCCGAACATTACGGCACTCCCCTCGTAGCTGCGCGTGCTCCCGTTGATGGTGTAGCGCCGCATGCCAAAGTGCTTGCCGATCAAGGCGGCGAGGGCATCACCCCAGGTCATGGTCATGACCCCGGCCACAAGCGCCGGGGCGTGGTCAATTGGACCTGCGGGGCGCCAAAACACCAGTGATAATGCGGTAATGGCAATGGCAAAATAGACGGTACCGGGGCTGGCGCTGTCACTATCAATGCCTTTAAAGAGTTTGACCCGATAAAAGAAGTAGTTGAGTCCGATGAATGTGGCAAAGGGAATCACGCCGTATTGCCAGCTATCAAAGAGGGCCAGCACGCCAAAAATCCACATTCCGGCACCAATATGCACCACTTTGCGTGTAATTTCGTTGGCGATGCCGAAGTGGCGATGTAGTACTTCGCCCACTATCAGCAGTGCACCTGCATAGAGATACGACACGAGTAATCCGATGAGATCGTTGCTCATACAAGCTCCTCTACTGCGACAAAATCAACATGACCAGGGGGAAGGTGCAGGGCGGTAATTTGCCATGCGAGATGGGCGGGATCGCCGGTGGTGTAGTAGTGAATACGGCCAGTGGCTGCGACGGGATACCCAGCCTGTTGGGCGACTTGAATGGTCTGTCGCGCCACCGCAGCCGAGGGATCAATGATGGTCATCTGCGGTGCCACACGTTGAATCATTTCCCGCAAAAACGGGTAGTGGGTGCACCCGAGTACGACCACGTCGGCGCCTGCCGATTGCAACGGTGCGAGGTGGTGTTGGATGGCGTGCTGGGCTGCAGGTGAGGTGACATCACCCGCCTCGACTAATTCTACCAAGCCGGGACAGGGGTGGGCGACCACGTGGATGTGTTGCGCATATTGACTGGTGACTTCGTGGAAGAGGCGCCCCTGGAGGGTGGCAGCGGTGGCCATCACCCCCACCACGCCACTTTTGGTCTGCTGGACGGCGGGTTTGACTGCCGGGACCATCCCCACAAAGGGAACAAGTGGGTGCGCCATGCGCATTTCTGCGAGGGCGGCCGCACTCGCCGTGTTGCAGGCTACAACCACGGGTGCAGCCCCTTGGCGGAGCATCCAGTTGGTGCACCCTAGTGCAATCTGCCGGATGTCCGTGATATGCCGTTCGCCGTACGGGCAACGCGCCTGATCGGCGAGGTACAGCAGGTCAGCATGTGGTGCCGCCGCCTGGATGGCTTGGAGCACACTTGTGCCACCGATTCCACTATCGTAGATGGCAATCATAATGGCTGATATTACGCCTTGTTACGTGCATCGCGCCACGCCACAAGTGCATCGAGCGGTGCTCGTTCGTACGGATGATCGTGCCCCATGATGAAATGCGTGGCACCTGCAGCTGCGAGTTCATCGAGGTTGGCCAGGTCATTGACACCAATGGTAATCGAACGTTCGATGTCGGCTGGATTGCGCCCGACTTGCGCACACCACTCGTCGAGGACACGATTTTTGTGGGCATAGCTGTCTGCTGGTCCAAACCCATTCCAAATGGTGGCATGTTGTGCGGTAAGGCGCAGGGTGACTTTTTCACCACCACCACCGACCAAAATCGGAATATCGCGCATCGGCTGTGGGATTTCTTGTTGCCACCAGGTACGGAACTGTGGCAAGCTCTGTCCGAGGGCGCGTAGGCGGTCCCCAGCGGTGCCGAATTCATAGCCGTACTCGACATAATCGCGTTCAAACCAACCAGCACCAATACCCAGAATGAAGCGCCCATTGCTGATGTGGTCGAGGGTTTTGGCCATGTGTGCCAGCAGACGTGGATTACGGTAGCTATTGCAGAGCACGAGACAACCAAGCTCGACGCGTGTGGTCAGTGTGGCCATGGCAGTCAGCAGAGTCCAGCCTTCGAAGTGGCGCCCATTGGGGTCACCTGAGAGTGGAAAGAAATGGTCCCAATTCCAAATCGTATCAACACCGGCGGCTTCCGCACGGCGCACACCTTCTGCATAATCGGCATAGGTGGTGTGTTGGTTTTTGAGTTGCACACCGACACGAAATCGCGGCATAACGATGATCCTTTGCTCTGGGTACGCATATCTGTGATGATAATACCACATGCCTCGCTACGTGGGTTGGGCATGGTATGATGCCCATAAATAAATAGCGTAGATGGGAGTGTGATATGGTACGGCGTTTGTTGAGTGGCCTCGGAGTCGTCGAAATCATCGTGATTGTGGTGGTGTTGGCTGGTGTGGTGGTGGCCATCCGCCAGATTCTGCAGTAGTGTGGCGTGGGCGGAGCGCAGTGGCGATTTTGCTATGGGGAATCACATAGTATGCCTGGCTCTGCCATGGCGTCGCATGCTGTGTGAGCCAGTGCAAGAGTGTGTCTGCATCAATCAGGGTGGCGACTGCGGCCACAACTCCCATGCCACGGCGTAGGGCATGGATGAGCTGTGCTAACTGCTGACTGAGTGGGCGTTGATTGGCACAGCTGGGTAGATGAGTCAGCACTGGTTGCCCCGTTGCATCGCACATGATGCGCACGCCGTATTGTGCAAGTGCCTGCTGGTGGGGGGCGAAGATGCGCCATTGAGCGGCGGTGATGGGATGGGGTGGTACCAAAATGGGACCATGATCGAGCCGTGAAATCGCACAGTACTGCATGATAGTGGCCGGATGAAAAAATGCCACGCTGTCGTCGTTTTGTGCGACTACGTAGTGGTGATGATAGCCGAGTACCTGGTACGGCGGGAAAGGTGCCCCGCTGGGGATGGGGGCGACAATCGGCATTTGGCGTGGTTGTAGGGCATGGTAGAGCGCTCGTGCCACCACACTTGGGGCACGAATCCCGACTTCTTCTTTGCTGGCCTTAAGGTTAATATCGAGCATGTCACGTGGTAGCGTGATGTTGAGCACCACCGCCGGATAGTGTGTGCGTTGTGGTGGGAGCAACTCGTCGAGCAGATGCGCAATCATACCTCGTACCGCCACTGGGCGCTGATTGATGGCCACCACCTGCCGCCGCCGCAGT
Source organism: uncultured Klebsiella sp. (assembly GCA_964569955.1). Taxonomy (GTDB): domain Bacteria; phylum Chloroflexota; class Chloroflexia; order Chloroflexales; family Roseiflexaceae; genus UBA965. Next base: position 78,616 of record CAZMWB010000004.1, read on the forward strand.
GGGGCAGCGGCGTGGTCGGCAACGAGTACGCCCTGTACGGTTACATCACTGCTGGGGAGCGTGGCGTGGATGTGCTGCGCAACGGAGGTATGCCATAGCTCTGCAACGGTTTGTGTGAGACTGCCACTGCCACTGCTCTGGATGTGCGTATCGCCGAGTTGGGCGCGTATGGCGATCTGCGGAAAGAGTAACGCATAGCGGGTTACACTATCGGTGATTAGCTGGAGTTCGTGGGGTGGTTGGCGCCAAAAGGTGCGTCGCCGGGGGGCTGTGTAGTAGAGGCGTTCGACGCGAATTGTCGTCCCCACGGCGCCCGCACAGACACGCATATCGTGGATGGCACCTGCGGCGATGCGTAGCTCGTAGGCGTGTGGGCTGTCGGTGCTACGGCTGATACAGGTAACGCGAGCAATGGCCGCAATACTGGCAAGTGCTTCGCCACGGAATCCAAGTGTACTAATCGTGTTGATGTCGTCGTAATGCTGGATTTTGCTGGTGGTGTGGCGTAGAAACGCCAGTGACAAATCGTGTTCGTTCATGCCACAGCCGTCATCACTGACCTGGATGACACCCTCTTCTACGGTGATATCAATGTGGCTGGCTCCTGCATCTATGGCATTGTCAATGAGCTCTCGCACCACTGCTGCTGGCCGATCAATGGTGGCACCAGCACTGATTTGGAGGGCGGTGAGTGGGTCTAAATGATACATGGGCAACCTCTTTCACGAAATACCTCTTTATAAAATAGCACATTTGTTCTTATTTTGCACTTGTATATGCTACCCCATACCCCGCCGCTCCGGTGTGACCACGGGTGCGCACGAAACCTGTTAACCGAGTGCAATAATGTCGCTTCCCATATCGGGATCACGATAGTACTGTTGCACGCGATCAGGGCGGTAGACGCCACGTGCGGTCACCACTGCGTGGAAATGGGTGGTCGGTGGTGCAATCGGCTGTTGGCGTGGGCCTGTTGGTGCCACCACATAATGTGGAATGGCGGGGATAGTGATGTGTGTGGCCACAGCACCGTGTTCGTCCACTGGAGTGACTACGAGGGCGATAGTGGTGTGAGGGGGAATGATGGGCTGATGGTGGATGTGTGTTGCGGTAACCACGGGCATGTGTGGTGCACGGGTGAGCATACGGATGAGGAGTTGGGCAAAAAGTCCATCATCGTCGGCAATCACGAGGGTGTCATCGTTGGTACAGAGCTGGATTGCTAGCCGTGCGGCACGTTCATTGGCACGATCCATGCGCTGAAGCGCTGTTTGGAATGCGGCAGGGAAATCAGCTGCTGGCGTGTCACACAAGGCAATCAGGAGGGGGGACGTGTCAATGAGTGGCAACGTGTGCGGTGCCACGCCGTGCGCATGACACAAGGCGATGCCTGCAGCGACTACCGCATGTGTAGCGTAGCAACGGTGTGCGGCAACGGCCTGGTGGAGCTCTGCGGGGGTCTGAAACTGGAGCGTGTCGCCAGCCCAGGTATGTGCATAGACTACGTGTTGGTGCGCATCATAGCGCACCGCATTATGTGCGAGATGGGGCAGTGGTATCAAGGAATGCTCCTACAAATGTATGACAACGGGCCCGAAACTCGCCCCATGTCTGCCATGTGCCCCCAATTTGGGCACTGTGCAGTGCTGGCAACCCGACGAGCTGGGTGGCCCGTACCTGTAATTCGGCCGCAGATAATGCTTCGAAATGATGGATGCGTTCGGATGGGTCGTGTGAGTGTGGGTCAGCATCTTGCACATCACAGATACATACAAACGTTTGAAAGGGGCGTACCCCGTGGTAAACCAGGTGCAGGAGCGGTATATACGTGCTGCCTGCTACAAATCCGGTTTCTTCGGCGATTTCCCGTTGCAAAGCGGTGGGTACATCTTCGTGTGGATGGATGCCCCCGGTAAGCAACCGTGCGATGTGCCCGGGATAGAAGTCTTTGGCGGCACACCAGACGCGACCATCAGGACGGCGCAGGACCATGCAGACTTCACCAATTCGTCCGTCACGGGTGATATGCGTCGCGATGGCATCATCAATGGGGGCGGTCTGTTGGTAGAGAAATGGGTGCATGCGGGGTATCCATTAGTGTGGCCATGCCACTCGTCCTGCACAGATGGCCAGGATGAGGGTGGTCGGTGCGAAGTAATACTGTTCGACTATATTAGGTGACCACACATTGCCGAGGGTATTCATGAGTAGATATCCACAAATTATCCACATTATGCCACGCATCAGTCGTGGAAAGATGGGAGGAATATACTGCAAATTACTGGCGGTAACAAAGATGACAAACAGGGTGACTCCGAGGGCAAAAATAGTTAATCCGCCAATATTGTTCGCATCGGCACGCCCACCCCAAAACATGGTAAATGGTACGCTCCCCAGCAGAATGAGCAAATGGAGACCCAAAAGCAGGCTAAATGATATCATTAATATCTGCCCGGCCAGCCTGCGACTAAACCACTGCATACATCATCCGTTCCACTACCACGTGTACTATCTGCTGGTGAGACGTCCCATGCCCAACGTCTGTTGCACGCTTATCCAACACGGGTACCATTCGGGACTGGGTGTTCGGGGGTGGCCAACACGGGGGTAATCCCATCGGCATAACCAATATCAAAGAGCATCCCTTCAGAGAGCTCACCTGCCATTTTACGAGGTGGCAGATTTACAATAAAGAGTGCTTGCATGCCCACAATGGCGTGGGGGTTAGTACGCTCTTGTTTGATACCCGCCAATATGGTGCGGGTATGATCGCCGAAATTTACGATGAGGCGCATCAGTTTCTCTGATTTAGCCACGTCTTCGATACGCTCAATGGTGCCAACGCGGATATCAATCTGGTCAATCACATCCATGGTGATATGTGCTTTAATTGGGGCAGCAGGCATGAGTGGTACTCCCTTTTATCATGAAGAATATGGCTAGATGCGCAGCCTACAGCGGCGTAGCAGGGGCAACATGGGAGTGGCATCCCACTGTGCGAGTGGTTGGTCGGGGTGATGCGAATCCGAGCCGCCGCTGATGAGCAGGTTGTGTTGTTGGGCTTGGGCGTGCAAAAACGCTGTTTGTTCGTCACTGTGTGCCGGATAAAAGACTTCGAGGCCATCGAGTCCAACGGCCACCATGCTGGCGATGTCGGCAGCATCGGCGGGAATGGCGTAGACCCCCTTGCTTCGACCAGGGTGGGCGAGTACGGCAACACCACCTGCATGATGTGCTACGGTGATGACATCGGCGAGGCTGTGCGGGTTGTAATGCTTCTCTGCGAGAAAGATGCGCATCCCGGCCATTTCGTCGTCGTCATCAACGCGTTCGGGTAGTATGTTGTGACTAGCAAGGGCTTTGGCGAGCTCGGCCACATTGGGGTGCCGCCCCGTGCCGAGCAACTTGCCGTCGTTATCAACGTCGTAGGGCATGGTGTAGCCGAGGCGGGTAAGCTGGCGCAAAATGCGGCGTGCATCGAGCATGTTGCGCGCATCTACGGAGGCACACAGCTCGAGGATGTCGGGGTGGTGTGGTTCAATCCCGTAGAGCAGGGCGTGCCAGAGTTTGCCGTTGTAGGTACAGTCAATTTCACATGCCGCAATACAGGCGATACCTGCCTGATCGGCGGCAGCGCGCATGGCATCCACACCAGCCGTTGTATTGTGGTCGGTGATTGCAAACACGGAAATACCAGCGACTCTGAGGGCGGGAATCAGCGTGCCTGGGCGCCAACTGGAATGATGCGGCAACGCATCGCTGTGGATTTGCAGATCAACACGCATGACTTACTCCCCAAAATGCTGCAATAGTTCGTGGTAGTTGGTCACAATCACATCTGGTTTGGCCTGTGCCAGCTCAGCAGCAGTGTGCGTGGTAGCAATGGCCACCGTATACATGCCGGCGGCGCGGACTGCTTGTAGGCCGGCAAAGCTGTCTTCGATTCCAATACACTGTGTGGCTACGACCCCCATGCGTCGCGCCGCCTCGATAAAGATGTCGGGGGCTGGTTTTCCATGGACGACTTCGCTCCCCAGCGTGATGGCTGCGAAGTAGCTGGGCAAATTGAGGCGCTCCAGTGTGGGCCCCACGTTGCCGTGTGGTGCTGATGTTGCAATGGCTGACGGCATCCGGGAACGGTCAAGTGCTGTCAGGAAGTCGTACAACCCGGCAACGGGGTGCACATCGGCCATCAGGGTGCGGTAGAGCGCTTCTTTTTCATCGGCATAGTGCGAAAGCTCGGCTGCGGGGATGTCACGACCAAACAGGACGGGAAAGATTTCGCTGTTGCGTTTGCCCGATAGACTCGCCTCTACCACGGCATCGGGTGTGGGCAGCGCATATTTTTGGATGAACACAGCAAACGCCTGTGCGTGTAAGTGCATGTTGGGGGTCAGTGTCCCATCCATATCGAACACAACAGCGTGGAAATCGGCAAGACGTGGCATGGTGTCTCCTTTGTAGGGGCTACTTGAGATGGGGGTGGGCAGTGACGAGTTCGTCGAGGCGCAGTGAAAGCACGCGTGAGGCGCTGTCGTCGCCCATTGACACGCCATAAATCGAATCAGCGATTTCGATGGTGCCACGATTATGGGTTACTACTACAAACTGCGATGTGTCACGCAGGTCGGCGAGGGCCGCCCGAAAGCGCGCCACGTTGGCTTCATCGAGGGCGGCATCAACTTCGTCGAGCACACAAAACGGCGTTGGTTTGACTTTGAGAATGGCAAAGAGCAGGGCGGCTGCGGTGAGTGAGCGCTCACCTCCCGACAGCAGGGCCAAGTTTTGTTGGCGTTTGCCGGGTGGGCGGGCGGTAATCTCGATGCCGATGTCGTCGAGTGCGCCCCCTTCACCCTGTTTGACCAATTCGAGTGCGGCGCTCCCGCCACCAAACATGATTTGGAAGGTGAGGGCAAACTCGCGTGCTACTGCACCAAACACCTGCTCGAAGTTGGCACGCATGGTGGCGTCGAGATCGGCGATGAGGGCATTGAGGCTGGCAGCAGCTGCGCGTAAATCGGCGACTTGTGCCGTCAAAAACGTATAGCGTTGATTGGCCTCGTCGAATTCTTCGAGGGCGAGTGGATTCACTGGACCCAGGCGTTGTAGACTACCCCGCAACGTATTGAGTTGCGTATTCAGCTGTGTCTCGTCACCATCCACGGGCTCACTACTTTTGCTGAGCACCTCGAGGTCAAAGCCTTCACTTTGGGCACGTTCATGGAGCACATCGAGGCGATCGCGGGCACGTTGCATCTGGAGCCCACTTTTGCTAGCATCACTTTCGGCATCCCGTAGCTGCTGGGTCACTGCTTGTTCGGTACGTTCCAATTGCGGGAGTGCGTGTTCGTAGTCACGGACTGCTGCCTCGAGTGGGGCGATTTGTGTTTGCAGTGCGGTAATTGTCTGTTGGAGTTGTGCAAGCTCATGGTGTTGGGCAGCTGTTTCGTGCTGGAGCTGGGTCTGCTCGAGTGCGAGGGCATCGCTGCGTGCTTGACGCTGTTGGAGCGTGGCAACCACGGTCGCCAAGCGTTGTTCGCTGGCGTGGATGGTAGCCATGGTTGCGCGCAGATGCCCTTCGGCATCGGTGAGGTGTTGTTGGATAGCGGTACGGCGGTCATCGTCGCTATAACTCTGTTCGATGAGCTGTTGTTCATCACGGAAGGCTTGGTCGAGCACGGCGCGTTGCTGTTGTTGTTGTGTCGCAAGATCGAGCATTTCTTGTTCGATCTGGGCGCGCTGACTGGTCGAATCACTATAGCGGGCACTCGCATTACTGGCCTGTTGTGTCACCAATGCCACATCTGCTTCTGCTTTAGCAACTGCGCGCTGGCCCATATCGCGTTGCTGTTGCAAGGGCTGGAGCTGGCTCTGGAGTGTCTGGCGTTGCTGGTCGAGCTGCCGGAGCTGGTGTTCGAGCTGTTGGGCGCGTTGGGTCAAGCGTGTGCTCTGTGCATCGAGTGTGGCGATATCCGCCTTGGCCTTGCTGATTTCACCAGGGAGCTCACGCAAATCCCGTTCACGGCGTAGTGTGCCACCGTCACGCACCTGTGCGCCACCGGTGAGCGTACCACTGCTACTTACCTGTTCACCACTGACGGTGACAATCTGCCAACCGCCGCCGATGCGTTTGAGTTCGCGCCGTGCCACATCGAGGGTGGTCACCACGAGTGTGCGGCCGAGCAGATATTCAACTACGCGTTGATAGCGTGCATCACTTTGGACAAGGGTGGCAGCGACGCCGAGGATTCCCTCGCCACTGGGGGCACGTTGGTCACCACTACTACTACGCAGGGTATCGAGTGGCAGAAAGGTGGCACGCCCTTGGCCACCTTTTTTGAGGGCAGCAATGGCAGCCTCGGCGTCATCCCAATTGGTGGTGACGATGTGTTGCAGGCGGGCGCCGAGGGCGGTTTCGATAGCCAGCTCGATATCATTTGGTGCACTGATAATACTCGACACCAGGGCAAACGGCTTGTTGCTTTTTTCGGCCCATTCCAGGGCGGCCTTGACGCCTTGTACCACACCACCATGGCTGCGTTGAATCTGGAGCAAGGCTTGGTAGCGTGAATCGAGCTGGTTGAGGGCACGCCGAGCCGTGGTTAGGGCTTCTTCGTGATGGGCGCGTTCGGCGCGCAAGGCGTCGAGCTGTTGGCGCGTATCGCTGATGCCACTCTGGGCATCGTTGATGCGTTGTTGGTGCTGTTCGACGGCGAGTTGCGCCGCCACCAGGGTGTCACGCTGGCGGGTCAGTGCCTGTTCGGCTTGGGTCAGGAGTGTGCCATCGCTCTGTTGCGATTGTTGCAACGATGTAATCAGCGCGTTGATGCGTTCGAGTTGGCGCTGTCGCTCGCGAATCTCGGCTTGGGTGCTCGCTTCGGCGCGTTGGGCGGTATCCACCTGTTGGCGCAGCGCACGGCGCTGGGCCTGATACTGGTTGCGTGCCTCATCGAGGGTATGCAAGGCGGCTGCATGCGTGTCACGGTGCTGTTGGTGTTGCCGTAGTGTTTCAGCGAGTTCATGCAACTGGGCGCGAATCGTGTCGTGTTGCTGGCTGGCTTCATCTTGGGTCTGGGTAAATTCGAGCATGCGTGCCTGCAAGGCGCGTCCACGTTCGTCGGCCACCGCAATTGCACGTTGCAACTGTTCGGCACGGCTGTGTAGGCGACTCCCTTCGGCATAGTGGTTACCAATCTGTTCACGCAGTGTGCGTATGTGTTGGCGCACCGTGGCCAATTCGTGTTGTTGTGTCTGAAGTGTGGTGCCTAGCACCTGGACGTTGTGTTGTGCAATCTGATCGGCTTGGTGTGCCTGTTGGAGCTGGCTCACGGCCTGTTGGTGTTGGATGCGCAACAGGCGGATTTGTACGGTGTCGAGCTCATGTTTGAGGTCGCGGTATTGCTTGGCTGCCCCGGCTTGACGACGCAGACTGCGTAGGCGTGGCTCGAGCTCGGTGATCACGTCGTCGCAACGACGCACATTGGCGTCGGTTTCACGCAGACGGCGCATGGCATCGTTGCGGCGTTGCTCGTGCACACTGATGTCGGCTGCATCTTCGAAGAGACGACGCCGCTCTTCGGGGCGTAGGTCGAGCACGTTGTCAACCAATCCTTGGTTGATGATGGTGTACGAGCCACCCAGTGCAGCAGTGGCCTCTTGGATGTCGCGTAGGCGCACTTTGGCTTTGTTGATGAAATATTCGTGGTCACCCGAGCGCGTGCTCCGGCGTGTAATGGTCACCGTGTCGTAGGCGAGGGGTAGGGTGCGATCGCTGTTGTCGATGGTCAGCGATACTTCGGCAAAGCCTGCAGGCGCGCGCCGGGGACCACCCCCGAAGATGAGATCGTCTGCTTTGCGGCTCCGGAGCATAGAATAGCTCTGCTCACCGAGCACCCAGCGGATGGCATCAACCACATTGCTTTTGCCACTCCCGTTTGGGCCAATGATGGCTGATACTCCAGGGCGAAACTCAAAGAGCGTCTTGCTGGCAAATGTTTTGAAGCCTTGAATTTCGAGTCGCTTGAGGTACACACAATTCCTTGATTTATCATCTGACATGCCTATTATAACGAACTTGGTGATGATGTGTGTTAGTACAGTGATGGGGATGATGACAAAGGAACATTGATAAACAAGATGGAGAGGATACATGATGGGGGAGAGGAAGGGGGCAACAGAAATTGCAATGGATGGATGGT
>CAZMWB010000005.1:0-79584 GCA_964569955.1 uncultured Klebsiella sp.
TCAAATCGAAGCGTTTTTCAGCAGCAATCCTGGCTTCGAATATACTGCCCACAACAGCCGATCCGGTGGGGGTAATCACCACGGGGACGGTAACGCTTACCGGTTCAGTTGTAACGGATCCTGGAATTGACACAATCGGATTACCATTATTGATGCTGATATCCCAGTTGGGTGGCAGTGTGCCATCCAACTTCAGGTAATACGTGATTGGTGTTGTGCCCTCATTGACCACCGTAAACTGGTGCTGGTAGACCGGCGATATAGCAGGCGTTGCTTCAAAGGTGAAAATATTCTCCTGCTCGTCGTTGCCGTCCTGATTCCCGGTGACTGTTTCACCTGCCACAGGGTCAATTTTGACACGCACACACGTGTGGTAATCAAACGTCCCCGTGGTCGGTGCATCCGTGAACTCTGGCTTCCATTCCACGTATACATCGGTATATGCTCCGGGTGCTAGTGATGCCAGGGCTGGAAACCTGGTTGAATTGATCACCCCGTCACTGGTTCCTGCATTGACTCCATCCCCTAGGCCTATCCAGCTGGTGCTATTGTTGATGCCCATGCCTGCGGGATCGGTGACCTGAAAGCGCACCGTGATATTGGTGGCCACTTTGCTCCCCACGTTGCGAATACGCGCATAGACGCGATTCACTGACCCCGATGCAGGAATATCGCCGTTGTAGCGTGGGGCTGGTACGTTGTTGATGTCGTTCCAAGAGCCGTAACGGTAGGTGCCATAGCCGTTGAGTGGGCTGTCAAACCAGATATCCGTGGTCTCCCAAGTCTCACCTGGCAATTCGCGCCACGGGCGCATTGATACGTCGGGTTGCAGCGAGTTCGTGGCATCGAACGAGATGCGCACACACATGGTCATCTTGTCGGGGTTATTGACTGCCTGGGGCAAAATGGAGAATTTGACGCCATCCGTCGAGAAAAAGTCCGCCGTATCACCTTTTTGCCATAAGTCGTCAATGTCACCACCTTTGCCCTTGACGGTCACAATCGGGTCACCATCCTCGCCGCTGGCACTTTCGTTGACCCGCTCAATCAGCATGCCCTCACTGGGGATACCCGATGGATTCCCACCTGACGTGAAATGTGCGTTTAAGTGGTCTCCATTCCCCGTCGTGCCGTCGTTTTTGACGCGTACACTCAGCATGTAGTAGAGCGATCCCGTAATGCTTACTTTGAGCGCTTGCGGGACAGGGTTGAGTGCCGGATCGTACTCAATGGCACGCAGACACGTTGAATCGTTCTGCGTCTTGGAAGTTTTGGAGACCTGAATATACTGTGATGGCGGTAACCAGCCCGGGAATGCCACGTTGGACTGCTTTTCGTAGGCTCCTACATGACCAGGATAGTTGCTGTCCATTAATTCGAACGGATTGTCGTAGTTGCTCGGATGGGCCGGCCCAGCCTGTTGGAAGGCATGGCCAAACTCGTGCCCCAAGCGCCCATAGAGCTCTTGACGAACACGATTTTTTTCATTGGAAGAATCACCACTCGCTGCGTGATTTTCAAGCGCAATGATACAGCCGTAATTATGGTTACTCGCAACGCCTGGCAGATCATAGCCATAATATTTGGTATTACATACCCCAGCAGCAGCCCGGTGAAAGGCATCACCATAACCTGTATCTGACATCAACACCAAAATTCCCGCATAATCGTTGTAATCAAAGTCATTTTTGGCGAGTTCAGTGGAATGTTCAATTAAGGCACCAAATTGGCTCAAGCGACATTTGCCATCAGCACCCGTTTCGACACACGCCCCCGAGCTGTTGCCTGTGGATGTATCAATGTAGTAGTTGCGATTGTTGGGTAATTGATACAAATTACTGATGTCCCAATCAATGGTGACCTTGTTGTATGACGTGAGTTTGTATAAATCCTGCAACGGTTGCATCAAGTCGTCATTCACGTTCCATGGTGAATCGCTATCTTCATCTGCTGCATCCTTCGCATAGTAGGAATCCGCTGATTCACCACTGAAGTAGACGCGCAAGACGAGATACTTTTTGGTGCCGGTGACATTGCCACGTGGCTCAACCGGTTGCCCCTGTGCCGTCAGCCATTGATCCATACCAGCTACGGGCGCATTGGGGTCTGGTGTGCCAAAATCCACCACATATGGCGTATTATTGGCATCGTGCCATGATCCACCTACTGCGTGTGCAGTAGTGTCGGTTTGGTCAATGGTGAGTTTGCGTACCGCTGGCGTCGCTGCGGATACCGATGTTGATTGCGTCGTTTGCCATATGCTACCCAAACATAACACACTAACAACAATCAGCACCACAAAACGATAGAGTCGTGCAGTGTACATGGACACCCCTCCCCTTGCGCACAAGCGCACATAACGTAATCAAGTCAAAAAATCAGAATAATTCATCATACTCCTCGTGCATTTTTTTGTAAAGAGGTATTTACACTATTTCATCGCTACGACAATACTGTTTTTGTGTGTCGAAAAGAAAGCATACATGAGGTGTCGTGCAGCACCACGAGTCCGTAGGGGTGTCATTGGATGACACCCCTACGGTGTCATCGTGTCGTCGCATCGTTGCGACGGATTTAATACATGCTCTGACCACCATTGATGATAATCGTTTCACCAGTCAGGTATGCACCCAATTCTGAGGTGAGATAGACGACGGCGCCGGCCACATCAGCGGGTGTACCTTCGCGTCCGAGGGGGATTCGGCTACGCACCGCAGCGCGCATGTCGGGTGGCGTATTGATGTCATGAAAGCGTGTATCAATTAATCCGGGTGCCACGCAGTTGACACGAATGCGCTGCGGGGCGAGCTCTTTGGCCAATCCGCGTGTATAGGTCAGGATGGCACCCTTGGTGGCGGCATAGTAGGTCGAGCCGACCCCGCCACCGTCGAATGCCGCTTGTGAGCTCATCAACACCATGGAGCCACCCCCTTGGGCAGTCATGTGTGGGATGACGGCTTTGCAACACAAAAACGTACTGGTTACGTTGAGGGCAAACGCCTTGTCCCAGGTATCTCGGCTGATGTCGAGTGTGGCCTTGCGACCGAGAATTCCACCCGCATTGGTCACGAGGATGTCAATGCCTCCGAGGAACTGTACCGTCTCTTTGACGACCGCATTCACGGCGCTTTCATCGGTCAAATCGGCCTTGATTGCCAGTGCCTTGACCCCGTGGGTTTGGGCGGCGGCCACGGTTTCGCGTGCCCCATCATCACTCGACAAATACGTCAACACCACATGCACACCTTGGGCGGCCAAGGCTTCCACAATGCCACGCCCAATCCCTGATGCGCCACCAGTCACGAGGGCGCGTTGGCCACGTAATCCATAATCAGCCATGTCGAGACCTTCTTTCTGTGCTAACAACCGAGTGCCGTTTTAACGGTTGCAATCTGTGCCAAATGCTCCTGACCATGCGCTGCATAGCCTAACAACTGCTGCTCAAGCGAGACTTCGCCACTCGCGGAGTGGATGCCAACCCGTTGCCAGTCGCTCGGATTCAGTGTAGCGAAAAAATCAGCCCACCGTACGTGGAGTGCAGTGAGTAGTACCAGCGATGTGTTGATGTCTGCATTTGATGCATCAGGTAGGGCTGCCCACGCATCTTGGTCGTACGCTTTGAGCGGTGGATGATCCTCGGTGGCAATCAACTTACAACGGATATACGCCGTCATGTGTGAGTCTGCCAGATGATGCACGTTTTGGGCAATACTCCATTCGTTGGCGTGTGGTCGTGCCACGAGCTGGGCTGGGGTGAGACCTGCAATGGCATGTTGGAGCTGTGCAGGCAAGGCTCGGATTGCCGCAATTGCAGTGGTATGGTCGGGCATGGTGTACGCCTCCTTCGGTGTGGTCGGGGTTCGGTTCATTATATCGTGATATTGCGTAGCTGTGCGCCATGTGCCCCTATATCTGGGGGCATACATGGGTGAGTTTCGGATGCATCTGCACTCCAAGAACATGGTAATATAGGGGGGGATTTACAAAAAGTAGACACACGAGGACGCAATGACGCATACTTCACTGACAGCTGCCCATGGTGGTGATGAATGGCAAGCCCGGAGTCACGATGCACTCGCACGGGTCGGCGTTACCACCGAATATGGTCGGCTCCGTCGTGTGATGCTCCATCGTCCCGGCCCAGAAATAGATGGCATCACCAATGCCGCCAAAGTACTCTGGGACAACATTGTTGAGCCTATCCAAGCCCGTGAACAACACGACATGCTGGTCAGCACCTATCGCCGCTTCGGGGTGGATGTGGTTGAACTTGCCCCTGGTGAGCGTGCCACCCCCAATATCTACTTTTGTCGTGATCACTTTTTTATGACGCCACGAGGTGCGATTATCGCCCGGATGGCATCGGCTGCCCGTGCCGGCGAAGAATGGACTGCGGCCCGTGCCCTCATCAATAATGGGGTGCCCATCGTGCATGGTGTCCATGGTGATGCCGTCTTTGAAGGTGCGGATGTCATCTATGTGCGTGATGGGGTGGTGATTGTGGCTACGGGGCTCCGTACCAACATGGCAGGTGCCCAACAGGTTGCCCACGAACTCAAAAGCATGGGATTTGATCCCCATATTGTGAATATGCCGTGGGGGTGTGGCCATATTGACGGTGGCATCAATATTGTGGGGCCGCGGACTGCGGTGATGGTCCCCAATAATGCGCCACATGCCGCCTATGAATTGTTGCGCTCAATGGGCTTTACTATCGTGAATGCGATGGATGCCCCCGGTGTGGCTCATTACCCACGCTCAATTAACATGGTGCCGGTGGCGCCAAATGTGGTGGTCATGCCTGCAGGGAATCCAGCCCTGCGTAAACTCTTTGAAGCGCATGATATCGAATGCCATGAAGTGGATATTTCTCAGCTGTTTCATGGGGGCGGTGGTATTCACTGTATGACCGGTGTGATCTGGCGCGATGAATAATGCGCACCAGTGTGGTGGTGTGTATTTGCCAAAATGATGTGTGTTGTGGTGATTTTCTATATAAAATTTACAAATGACTTTATGTTACAAACATTATTTTCTTATCTGTAAGCGTATTTTGTGAAAAAAAACAAAAATATATGTAATAATCCAAAATTGATTCAGTATAATCACTTCGTTACGGCAAATATCAAATGAGGATGGCAGTATGAAGCGTAGCGCAACCAAATCCACGAAGAAGGGTGGCAAAGTGAGCGCAAGTGTTGGCATGGCACGGAGTGATGATGTCATCGAGCAATCGGAGCTGATAAAAGCATTAGCCCATCCGGTGCGACTTTCGATGATGCGGCTTCTCAACGAGGCACGCAAAACCAACACGCAGCTGTGTGCAAACGACATTGAAAAGTACTTTGATCTTTCACAGCCAACGATTTCGCATCACCTCAAGATTTTGCGCGAAGCAAAGTTGGTCAAGACGCAGCACCAAGGGACTTGGGTCTACTTTTCGGCGTATATGCCCACCGTAACAGTCGCTTACGAATTAATCAAGGCACTTTGCGAGTAACAGTGTCGGTGGTGTAATAATCATGCTGTGAACTATTCCACAGCCAGCAACAGAAGCGCGGGAATTTGGAGCGACGTATCTGTTAGTGTCTGTGTGGGTAACGCATAGGTGAATGTGTGTTGGTGCGTGCGCACAAAAAGCGTCTGTGAATCGAGCCACGTCATATATTTGATATCCATCAGTGTGATTTCGTCTAAAACATTCCCCTTCACGTCTAGCACCGCCACGGTCCGCATATCGTTGTGTAGCACAGCCACCTGTGTGCCATCATTGTTCCAGCGCGCATCCATTGCTGCGGATAAGCAGGCCAGTTGATCGGCCAGCGTACAGAGCTGTGTATTGTCGTTAGGGTCAGTGATGATGAGCCAGGGGAGCTGTTGTGTCGGCTGTGGGATGACGCGTAGAATGCGATGGTTGGGTGGTGCGAGGGTGACCAACGTGCGTTGCGTCGGACTCAGCATATACAGATTGGCATAGGCCACACACCAGACGGGATCTCCGTCGTGATGCCAGGCGATATCCGTACACGGCAAATCCAGCGGTGTGCGTTGTTGTGTGGTCACATCAATCAGACTCACCTCGTCGTCTTGATCACGAATGGCCATGCGTGTATCTGTAGCAATTAGCTGCCTAACCCCATTGGGGATGCGCAGTGACTGGGTGTGCGTGTGCGTTGTCCGCACGATATATGTAGAATCGGCAGATGCGTAGTAGGTTGTCTGTGGGAATAACACTGCCTGCGGTGTGGGCGTGGCAGGTGGTGGTAGGCTTGGTGTGGTCAAGGGGAGTTGTGCGGGCGTTGGTGTACATTGGGTGAGTAGTGCCACGCCGAGTATGACCAGCACATTACGTGCGCATCGCATAAGTATATTCATGCTTCTATAATACCGTATATTATGGTGGGTGGTGCTTGATTGCGGTACCCCAATCATCGTAATGCTAAACCAAAGGCGATACCAATGAATCCTGCACTCAATCGCGCTTTTTGGGCTACATTCGTGGCTGCAGTAAGCTTTTTTGCGGCATTTTACACCTTGCTTGTGCCCTTACCACGCTACATGACCACGAGTGGGTTGCTAGACTGGCAGGTAGGATTGGTGATGGGTGCCTTTGGTGTGGCATCGCTGTTTGGTCGTCCACTCATGGGGTTGCTGTGTGACCGGTATGGGGTACGCCCAGTGATTATCGCAGGGGCACTGGCGTTGGCGGTTGGGAGTATCAGTGTTGTTGCCACGACATCAGTGTTCGTTTTGTTTGTGTGTCGCGTGGTACAAGCGCTTGGATATGTGGCGTTTACCACGGCGTCTACCGCATTGGTATCAGACCTCGTTCCGGCATCTGCACGTGGTGTGGCACTCGCGCGCTTTGGGGCAGCAGCCAATGTGGCCATCTCGGTTATTCCGGCGTTGGTCACCAACAATCTCGACACCCTGACGTTGGTCGGGGCATTCGTGTTGTGTGCGGTGCTAGCGTTGGTGAGTGCTACTGTCATTCTCATGGTTGTGCCACAACAAACACTGGCTCCGACCCCGATTGTCTGGGCGGCACTTTTCAATTTCCCACGGGTGTTGTGGCCTGCCATGCTCACCACACTGTTGCTTGGCGTGGGGTTTGGTGCCTATCTTTCCTATGTGCCGATTCTCGCAGAACGACGAGCGATTCCATCGCTCGGGTGGGTGTATACCGTGTATGGCATTGCGATTATCGTGACGCGCATGCTGACGGGGACGTTGCTCGATCGTCCTGACCGGCGTGATGTATTGTGGCCGAGTATCATCATGATGGCCGTAGGAATGCTCTGCTTTGCCTATGCACGCGACGTATGGTGGCTCTGTTTGGCGGCCATCCTCACGGCGAGTAGTGGCGGGATTTGGCATCCCGCCCTCATTGCAATTCATGTGGATAGTATTGCCCAACGTGGGCGTGCTACTGCGGCCTTCTATTTGGCATTTGATCTGGGGATTGGTGCCGGCACGTGGCTCTTAGCGATTGTGTTGCAGTATGCAGGCATTGGCGCCCTTTTTGTGGGGGCAGCTGTATGCGTGCTCTTGGCTGGCGTGTGTCAGCGCTGGATTCTACTTAGTGCGCAATCCCGCTAACCCACGCGGTATCCGCATGGAATCGCTGGCGCAGCGCCGATTTTTCTACATCAGACAGAAATGCCGCAGCAATCGCATTATCAACGAGTTGGCACACGTCTGCCGGTGACAACGCAAATTCCTGCATCAAGGCCGCATATTCATCAACCAACGTGTTGTTGAACATCTTGGGGTCGTCGGTGTTGATGGTGACGTGCATGCCACGCGCAATGTATTCCCCTACGGGATGCGCTGCCACACTGGCGACCACCCCGGTGCGCACATTTGAGATGGGGTTACATTCGAGGGGAATTTGGCTTTTGACGAAATACTCCAACAAGGTGCGATCCTCCACGGCACGGGTGGCATGACCGATGCGCTCGGCCTTGAGTGCGTTGATGGCGCCCCACACGCTCTGTGCTCCGGCGGCTTCGCCGGCATGTACCGATGTGCGCATCCCCAACTGCCGAGCTCGGGCAAAGACGGATGTGAATTTCTCGGGGGGATGCGACTGCTCCGATCCGCCCAGACCAATGCCGACGACACCGTATTCTTTGAGCTCGGCCACGGTTTCAAGGGTGTGCATGGCCTGTGCCACCGAAGAATCCCGCACCACGTCGGCGATAAGCTGTACACGGATCTCAGGCACCTGGTCGAGCCCTGCCCGGATGGCGCGAGTGATGTCGCCGATAGCCAAGCCGTGTCGAGCGAAATCGGTTGGTGAATAGTGAGCCTCTACATAGTGAATGTGCTGTGCTGCCCAGTCACGGGCCACTGCAGCAGCGATCACGGTGAAGTCGGCCGGTGTGCGGATGAATTTGTTTTTCCATACCCAGGTTTGGATGAAATGCGGAAAGTCGCTGTAGGTGAATTTGTCTGCGAGTGCATCTGGAGTGGGTACACTCGGGTCGCCACCGTACTGCACCATGAGGTGCCATAACGTGTCGAGTGGAATGGCCCCCTCGAGGTGGACGTGGAGTTCGACTTTGGGGAGTTGTTGGAGCCAAGTATGCATAGTCACTATCCTGCCATGTTGAAAAAATAGCGGATGGGAGTGTATTACTCCCATCCACATGCACAAATTACGTCCCCTCTTGCCAGCTGTTGAGGTAGTGCTGTTGGGCGTCACTCAGCGTATCGAGGGTAATTCCCATCGCCTTGAGCTTGAGTGATGCAATCATGGTGTCGGCGCTGTCGGGCAAGCGATGCACGACTTTGGCCATGGAGCCTGCTTCGCGGGCGAGGAGCTCGGATGCCAGCGCCTGATTGGCAAACGACATGTCCATCACCGCCGGTGGGTGCCCCTCGCCAGCCACCAGATTGACGAGTCGCCCTTCGCCGACCAAATGAAAGCGTTTACCGTTGGGCATATGATAGGTGGTGACATGGGTACGTGGTTGTGATTTGTCGCGTGCGAGGCGTTCGAGGGCGGCAACATCAATTTCCACATTAAAATGGCCAGCATTGGCGAGGACTGCACCATCCTTGAGATGCACAAATTCCGCATCACTGACGACGGTACGATTGCCGGTTACCGCAATAATCACATCTGCTTCGCGTACGGCGTCAGCCATGGGCAGTACGCGGAATCCATCCATGGCGGCTTCGAGCGCCTTGACGGGATTGACTTCGGTGACAATCACTTTGGCGCCTAGCCCGGCCGCTCGTGATGCCACCCCCCGCCCACACCAGCCGTAGCCGGCGACCACGACGGTACGTCCTGCCAGGAGCAAATTGGTGGCACGAATAATACCATCAATGGCGCTTTGGCCGGTGCCGTAGCGGTTGTCAAACATGTGTTTGGTGCGACTTTCGTTGACCGCAATCACAGGGAACGGGAGCACGCCCTGGGCTTCCATGGCTTTGAATCGCTTGACACCGGCGGTGGTTTCTTCGGTGGCGCCAATCGGCAGCTGTGCCGTATTGATGCCACGCTGGAGCAAGTTGCTGGTCAGATCTGCACCGTCGTCACAGAGTACGTGTGGTTGCATGTCCAGCGCCACGTTGATGTGTGAACGAAAGGTCTCGAGTGATTCGCCGCGGATGCCAAAAACGGGGATTTCGTCGTTGACCACCAGCGATGCTGCCACATCATCTTGGGTGGAGAGGGGATTGGATGCCACCAACACCACATCGGCACCACCCGCTGCCAAGGTGCGTACCAGGGCGGCAGTTTTGGCGGTTATATGTAAACAGACAGAGAGGCGCATGCCCTTGAGGGGGCGTTCACGGCGAAAGCGTTCACGAATGCCGAGGAGCACTGGCATGTCGCTTTCATTCCAGTCAATGCGTTTGCGCCCAGCGTCTGCAAGTGATACATCAGCGATATCGTATTCGGCCATGACGGTTCCTTATCTCACACAAAAAGAATGTGGGCATATTATACAATGAGCGCCTGCATGGCACGGTATGGTTGGTATGGTACGATAGGATGCGATACGCATGATGGATGTGAGGTAGGAGATGACTGCAACCAAACAATGTCCGAGTTGTCACAAACAATGGCCGGCTGATGCTCCATATTGTGGGTATTGTGCAACATCATTACATAATGTCCAGGTGCAATCAGCCAGTAGCAGTGTGAGTGCGTCATCGTATCCACCGCAGTCACGGATTGACGACGAATACATGACCATGTTTCGTGCCCCTCAGGCGCCGGATGGGATTGCAGTTGCCCATCTGTATCGGGTTGATACACAGTTGCTCTGGGCGCACGTCCAACGCCTCACAGTGGCTGTCTGGGTGCGCTATGTGCTGGTGGTGCTGTGTGTGGGTGTCGGTCTGTATGCGTTGGTCACGTTCCTCCAATTGCCTGACGGCAGTGACTGGAGTGGCTGGCATCTGTTGTGTGTGAGTGCCATCCTCGCTGGTATCTATCTGTTCACCAGTGCGCTGGTGGTGCAGGCACAGCGTGACATGATGGTGCATCAACTCCGGCTACACGATACCGAAAAATAGCGTGTGCACACGTGTGCACACGCTATCAACATACCGTGATTTTGGTAAAAGTATAGACAATTCATAGATTAAATCATACAATTCAAATAATCAAAGGATATGCATATATGCGTGAAATCGAGGATGGCCATGCGTACGTATCACTTATTGGTGTGGGTGCTGATAGTAGCCATATTGTATGCGAGCTGGCCTATGCCCGCACATGCCCAAGTCCAATCATCGGCACCAGTTTCGGTACCATCAGCAGCCACCAAAAGTAAAGTGCGTGTGATTATCACACTCAAGAATACACTTGGTTTTGAGCGTGACGGCATGCATATACGTGAATTGGAATCACGCCGTGCACAAGTCGCTCGTGATGTGCGTGCCTATGTAGAACGCAACACCGCGTTACTCAAGGTTGTCCACCGCGAATTAACGATTGTACCGATGGTGGTTGCCACAGTCGCAGCAACAGATTTGGCACAGCTCGCCAAATCTCCGCTCGTGGAATCAATTAACGAAGATACATTGAGTGCGCCAAATTTGGCGGAGAGTACCGATTTAATCAACTCACGTGCCGTAAATGAAGGTGGGTATGGTGGGAGTGGCCAGATGGTCGCGGTGCTCGATACCGGCGTTGACAAAAGTCATGAATTTTTGAGTGGGCAGGTGGTGATTGAGGCATGTTTTTCCACAAATGATGCCGATGAAAATTCAGATTCACTGTGCCCAAATGATACTGAATTTGAAGCAGGTCCAGGTAAAGGCATGCCATGTACTGGCATTTCCGGATGTGATCATGGTACGCATGTGGCTGGGATTGTCGCCGGTAAAAAAATTTGCGTTGATTGTGGCACTGCCAGCCAAGTCATGATGTCGGGGGTTGCACCAGATGCAAAAATAGCGGCGATACAGGTATTTTCACGCTTTGATAATAGTGGTGATGTAAATCCGTGTGGTAACTCGTCACCATGTGTTCTGTCGTGGAGCAGTGACCAGTTGGCTGCGCTCCAGTGGTTGATTGCATACAAGGCTGGTTGGCAACAGAACTTAGTTTCTATCAACATGAGTCTCGGTGGTGGCAAAACGACTACGTTTTGTGACAGTGATTCACCGCTTACTGCAGCGATAAACCAACTACGCGTGTTGGGTATCGCAACGGTTATTGCTGCAGGGAATAGTGCGTACAACAGTAGCAATATCTTTTCGAACGGTGTTACATCACCTGCGTGTATTAGCTCGGCAATCGCCGTAGGATCAACGCTCACTCGTGCCACGGGTGGTTCACCTGCCTATGACTTGACGAAGGTTGATCGTGTTTCTTGGTTTTCACAGACGGTCACTACTGCGGCAAATGCGCCGAATGCGAATGGCGATCGCTTACTCGATATTCTTGCTCCTGGGAGCTTCATTTATTCAGCGACATCAAATTCAGTAAATGGATATGTGTCAAAGAGTGGGACATCTATGGCGACACCGCATGTGGCAGGCGCATGGGCTGTCATCAAAAGTTATGACCCGAACGCATCGGTTGCAAACGTGCTACAGCTGTTACGTGGATCAGGGAAGGCGGTGACGGATACACGTAATAATGTTGTGTTGCCACGTATTAATCTCGGTAATGCGATAGCCTCCCTGCGTAATGGTAATGCGCTTACGCAAGTTTCTGATTATGGGTTGAACTTTGGTCGGGTGACACGCAATCAGACAGTCTATCTCAACGTGGGCATTCAAACCGCACTCAATGTTAACCAGACGATGTCCACGAATATGGTCGGCGGGAGTGAATTCTTTTTGCATAGTTCGACGTGTCTCGCCAATTTGTATTACCGACCGAGTTGTGTGCTCACGATCGGGTTTACACCGACGTCAGCGCAACCGTTGCAAATATACACGGGTCGGCTTGATATCACGATTGTCACCTTCGGGTTTCCCGTCGTCTATCGTGTCGGTTTATATGGCCGTAGCGAGCCAACCACTCCTGATGTAGGACAGACGCAGACGGTCGTGGCTAGCTCACGCACGGCAACGCGTACGCGCACTCCGGTATCAACGATTGCGTTGCCGGTGTGGACATTGATTGTGGCTGCCACACAAACCGTGCAACATGTCCGACTTGCGCAGACCGCGTTTGCATTGAATGCGACGCAATTCGTGCTCAATGACCGTATGACGGCGACAGCAGAGCGGCTGAGTGGCTCACCATCACGCACGCGCACATTGTCAGCCACCGCAACAGCCACGGTGACACCGATACCCATTCTGCGTACAGTGAGCGCAGCACAAACACAAACGCAGAGTGTGCGCAATAATGCGACGGCGACACAACGTGCCGCGTTAACCGCCACTGCAATTGCTCTCGCCGACGATAGGCTCACTGCAACGCGTGAGCGCACGTTGGGCTTGGCCACACGCACAAAGATTCCTTCTTCGACACGGACTGCCACAGTGACACGTTCTAACACGGGAACAGCCACTGCGTCAGCATCGGTGACAGCGACTGCCACGGCAGTGACATTGACCGAAGCCACGAGTGTGGTCCAGAGTCATCAGATTCAGCGTGTCATCGCCCTGCCCAGTGAATCAGCATATGCACTGTTGACGCAGGGTACGAGTGCGATTACCCCAGAATTAGCGCTGATTGATACGGCATTCGCACTACTTGGTCAGGTTGATTTGCCCGGTGAGAAAGCCAGTGCCATGACCGATGTAGATGACCGTCCCGGTCTGTTGTATGTGGGAGGGCGACTCTTCAAGGATGCTATGTACATCCAAAGCTATGAAATCGTCACACAGACACCGATTGTGCGTGCCATCCGCCTCGAGCTAGGGAATGGCGAACCAACAGCCATGTATGCGGCTGGTAATCGTCTGTACGTGGCATTGCGCTTTGTGCCCCAAGCGGGGGGCGTAGAACGTTTCGAAGTACGGACCTACGACATTAGTGATCCAGCAGTGATTACGCCGATACCCGGGTTGGTTGCCACACTTGCGGGACCAGCCAATAGCTTGAATGGTGTACCGTTGAGTAACATGGTGATTGCGGTAGGCAAACGAGCGGGAGCCACCACCGGATTCATGACGAGTTTGTGGCCACAGGTTGCTCAGCTCAGAGTGGCGTCAACGGTGTTGTGGCCACGTGAAGTATTCAGTGCGGTAGCACGTAGCCAAGTCACGTTGCTGGCACCCCAACACACCTTGTTTGCCGTGGATAAGCAGGATATAGTAGCGTTAGCCGTCAATAATGCGACGGGTGCAATTACGGCGGCGCCACTCAACAAAGTCGCGCGCATTGGCGATTATGTGGCGCTTGATCCGACACACGCACAACTGTTGGTAGGCCGTTACAACAACACGGTGCCGTCGAGTATAGAGACGAGCCTGCATGTCTACGATATTCTGCCACCTGCCGGATTACGTCTGCGTGGTGTGACTACCGGCATTACCGGCGACGGGGTGGTCCGTGGCATTGCTGCTGATTTTGGGCAGATGGCGGTGGCTGCAGGGGCATCGCTGTCACGGCTTACCGCATATGGTCTGCTGGTGCCAACCCTCACGCCGAGTGAGACGTTGACGCCGAGTGTGACACGGACGGCGTCGCGTACGTGGACATCTACACGTACACAGACGGCGACTGTCACGGTGACGAATACACCAACACTGATGCCCAGTGGTAACCGCCTTGAAGCTGGGAGCAACCATACCTGTGTGATTGACTACTACGATGTGGTGAAATGTTGGGGGGATGCAGCATATGGCCAACTTGGTAATAATGCGACGACCCCACAACCGGTTCCCGTAGCAGTGGCAACGGGCGCATTTACCGGCGTACGCCAAATAGATAGTGGCTGGAATCATAGTTGTGCTCGCAACACGGACAAGACTGTAGCCTGCTGGGGTGAGAATCCATACGGCGAACTCGCAGATCAGGGTGTGCTAAACCTACTGACACCCGTCTTGTCGTCTGTAGTCAGTGATACGGTGCAGGTGGCAGTGGGCTGGCATCACGCCTGTGCCATCAATAGCGCCCATTCAGTGCTCTGCTGGGGGATGGGTACGTCGGGACAATTGGGGAATGGACTGGTGACAAACAGCAGCACACCAGAAGTCGTCTTTGGTGTGCTTGATGCACGGCAAATTTCCCTTGGTGCCATGCATGGGTGTGCCGTGACCGGTGCAGGCATGCTTTATTGCTGGGGTGACAATAGTAGTGGTCAATTGGGGACGGGAAACACGTCTGCAGCATATACCGCATATCAAATCATCGCTAACGTGAGTAAGGTCGCCACATACGAAAACACGACGTGTATGGTGTATGGCGCCGCCAAAAACGTCTTCTGTGTGGGTGATAATCAATATGGTCAAGCAGGGGCTGTACCGAGCGCGAACAAGCTCCTATTTACCGCGATCATGACATCAACCGGTGCCGCACTTGCCAATATCGTGGATATCGAGGTCGGCATGAATCACGGTTGTGCACTTGATAATGCGGGTATCATGTCGTGTTGGGGTGATAACTTCTACGGGCAGAGTGGCTCATTGTCTACGGCACCACACCGGGCAGTCAAAGTTGCCGCACTTTCGACGAGTGGTGCACCGAAAGTTGTCGACATGGCACTCGGTGAAAACCACACCTGCGCATTGCTTGCCAACAACGAAGTGAAGTGTTGGGGGCGCAACGACCATGGCCAGCTTGGGAATGGCACAACGACCGATAGTGCAACACCCGTGCTTGTTTCGGGTTTGTATACGATGCTGCCAACCTACACACCCACACCATAATAATGGGATACAGACGCCGTAGGGATGCCCTCCCTACGGCGTCTGTGTTATCTGCCACGTCTCGCCGGCGGCCAGGGTACGCACCAGGCACTGATCGGGGTGCCACGGCGACCACACCCGGGCTGTGCCGCCACGCTCGCTGGAGATGCGCACGTGGGTCACTTGCCCAGCGGCACAGCCAGCACTCACGAGGAATCCGCCGACGGCGCGCAATTGTACGAACTCACAGGTAACATGCGTATCCCAGTTGGGGAAGAGGCGAATTTCGCCGGTATAGCTCTGCATCACACATTCGTTGATGACTGCGGGCAAGGCAAAGTTTTCCAACCAAATACCCATTGGTGCCATGAAATCAAAGGGCAGATCGTCGCGATAGCGCCCATGCACCTGGAGCACCATGTCGGTGCAGGTGCCGTTGGGGAGCAGACAGTAGGCGATTTGGCGTTTGAAACGCGCCATGTCGAGCATGCCCATCCGTGCATATTGCATGTTGAGAAAGACGAGCTCGTTGCCGCCCTCGTTGCGTTGTTGGCGCAACGTACGGGCGGCAATGGCATATTCGTCTGGTGGGGAATGCAAGCCGTGCTCTTCGCCGGGGAAAATAGTGGTGGTGCTGGAGGGCACGTTGTAGACGACCTCGGGATCCTCGTGTGGCACACTCACAAAGACAGGCCCATCTGCAGTCTGCGCAGTGGGATAGCTGGGGAAGTGCGTGAGAATATCGCGCACGGCCGTCACGAGTTCCTGCTCTTCGGCCTGCATGTCGAGCACGATGACGGCCTCGAGAAAGGCCTTGAAGATGAATTTGGTCAGTGTCAAATCCACGATACAGTCGGCGTTTTTGTGCAGCCCGGGGGTCAGCCCGTACAACTCGGGTGAGACGGTGGGGAAGATGTGATAGACCCCGTCCCACTGTGCGGCGGGGCGTTGCATGTAGTCCACCAAAAATTGCACGCCGGCACGAATGGGTGTATACGCACGTGTGCGCAAAAATTCTACGTCCATGCTATAGGTGTAGTGCCACCACAGGCTTTGTACCGTCCAGGGGGTCTCGCAGATTTCCCAACCCCAGGTGGGTACCGGGTAGGGCATCACATTCATTGTGGTGGGGTAGGCGGAATGTGGGTAATAGGCACCCCGTAATCCGTAGTAGTCTTTGGCCCATTGCATGCTGATGGGCATGATGTGATCAACCAAATTGACGTAGGCTTCATGCTTTTCGAGATGATTACTGGAAAAACAGAGCCAAAAGGGTTGTTGCGTGTTGTAGTTCATGTGGTAGTCGCCATGCCACGCATTGCCGATGGTGCGGTAGCTCCAGTTGGCAAAGAGCCCTGGACAGGTATGATTTGGAGATACGGCGCAATTGAAAAAATAGAGATTGCGGTACCACGTCTGTTCGAGTAACGTATCTGTACTTGCAAAGCCTGATTTACGCCAGTAGTTGGCCCAGGTGGTACAGCTGGCGGTGCTGGCAGCGCCATACTGTGCACTCGTGGGGGCAGGGGCAGTATGGGGAGGCATATGGTTGGCGAGCCCGTGCACGAGCTCAATGACGGCCACAAAAGAGTCGTGGTCGTGGAGGGCGCGTTCGAGTGCGTCAATGGGGCGTGGGGTGCCGTAGCTGGTCTGCGGGTGCCAGGTGGTACATTCGCTCGACAGCGCAATGGCCACACTCACGGCACGGTCGTCGGGGTGGGGTGGGATGGTGTTTTCGGACTGGATGCGCGTGGCGTGGAAACTCTTCCAGTATTCGTCAGGTGGGAGCGATGCATCGGATGTCCCCGTCTGGCTGGGGAGATGCTGTATAAAGCCGATGCCGTGGTCGTGTATCGCATAGTGCGGGAACTCGGCAGGGGTAGTGGGGTCGGGTAGAATACGTACCCGCTCAAATGGGGAAACGACGGGGTGACCGTCTGTGTTCACGGTGCGCATCCAGACGCGGTCGTGGTGTTGGTCACAAAAAATCTGTAGGAGCAGATGCTGTTGGGTGGTGCGATCAATGAGCTGGATATCACAGCGTCCGTCGGCGATGTCGAGGTGGTAACCGAGCACTTCGGCACGGCGGCGATCGAGCCCCAGCAATATGGTGCCACACGGGAAGGGGCGCGGGTAGCTGGCCAAGTAGTTCTGTTGCATCAGCTCGGTATACGCCTTGTACCAGGCATCTTCTTCGAGGGCACCGAGGTCAGCGGAGATAGCCTGTACTTTGGCAAAAATTTCGGCGAAGGTACCAATCTCAGCCTGGTGGTTTTCTGCAACACGAATATCCCAGACACTGTTGTGCCCGAGATGCAGCATTACGCCGTCGGGGCGCGTGGTCACGCAGACGCCGAGACCGCCGTTGCCCAGCAGTGCACCGGAGAAAAAGTCAACGGCCGGGGTATCGCGGGTAATGGCGTGGAGTCGGGCACGTTGATATGAGTCCAGCATACATGGTACTCCTGTGTGTTGCATTGAGATGGTGCTATCATACCGCATCGTTTGACGCTCGTACACACCTTTGCTACGATGCGCATACAATGATTACACCACAGGAGTAGCAGATGACAAAAATTGCCTTGATTGGTGCGGGAAGCGTCGTCTTTACGCGCAACCTGTGTAGCGATATATTACTGGCGCCGGCCCTGCAGGATTGCGAAATCGCCCTGATGGACATTGATGCTGGGCGCCTGGATTTGGCGCGCCAGCTGGTGCAGACGCTCATTGACCGCCGTGGACTCAAGGCCACAGTGACGGCAACCACCGACCGCCGGATGGCGGTGCGTGGTGCCAAGTACGTCATTACCACCTTTCAACAGGGTGGACTGAGTGCCTACCAGCTGGACATTGACATCCCGCAACGTTACGGAGTTGAGCAGTGTGTGGGTGATACCCTCGGTCCTGGTGGGGTGTTCCGCGCCTTGCGCACGATTCCCGTACTGCTTGGTCTGTGTGACGACATGGCGGCAGTGGGGCACCGCGATGCCATGTTGCTCAACTACGTCAACCCGATGGCCGCCAACTGCTGGGCTGTGGATGTAGCCAAGGGGACGCCACACGTCGGATTGTGCCACAGCGTGCAGGGCACGAGTGAAATGCTGGCCAAGTGGGCAGGGGTCGCCTACGACGATGTCATCTATCACTGTGCGGGCATCAACCACCAAGCGTTCTTTTTGCGCTTTGAAACACGCGATGGCCGTGATTTGTACCCGGCTATCCGGACGGCCACACAGCGTACCGACATCTATGGCAGCGAGCCGGTGCGCATTGATTTGATGCGCCACTTTGGCTACTTTGTCACCGAATCGAGTGGGCATGCCAGTGAGTATTCGCCCTACTTCCGCAAGCATCCGAGCATGATTCTCGAAGAATTGGTCCCCAAATTCACCAGCCCCGACGACCACTGGTTCGACTTTGGGCGCACAGGCGGCTACCTGCGCCACTGCCTCGAGCGCGAAGTGCACGTCACTGCAGAGCGCCAGCAGATGATCGAGGGTGCGCGTGACATCCCCACGGTGCGCTCACATGAATACGGTTCGCACATTATCGAAGCTGTGGAGACCAATATTCCCACCCGCATCAACGGCAATATCCCCAACCGGGGGCTCATTCCCAGTTTGCCGTACGGCTGCTGCGTAGAAGTGCCCTGTCTGGTAGATGGCAACGGTGTGCAGGGTACTCCCATCACCAATTATCCTGCGCAACTTGCGGGACTTAACCGCACCAACATCAATGTGCAGGAGTTGATTGTGCAGGCGGCGGTACGCGGTGACCGCGAGGCCGTCTACCATGCGGTCATGCTCGATCCGTTGACGGGCGCAGTCTGCACACTTGATCAGATTCGTGGCTTGGTTGACGAATTATTAGTGGCCCAGCAACGCTGGCTGCCGCAGTTTGCGAGTTAAGCGCATGCAAGGTGCGACGATATCGCTCGACGGTTTGTGGGAGTTTCGTCGTGACGATGAAACAGCATGGCAACGCATCGTGGTTCCCGGCAGTTGGGAACACGTGGTGTTGGATGTGACATGGCCGGGAATTGGTTGGTACCGGCAGCGGGTGCAG
Source organism: uncultured Klebsiella sp. (assembly GCA_964569955.1). Taxonomy (GTDB): domain Bacteria; phylum Chloroflexota; class Chloroflexia; order Chloroflexales; family Roseiflexaceae; genus UBA965. The sequence continues at coordinate 19,345 of CAZMWB010000005.1, forward strand.
GTGCCGTTTGCGTTTGCAGGAAATGCCGTGTGGTTGGTCTTTGCCGCAGTGAGCTACTACTGCCGTGTCTTTGTGGACGACGTCGAAATCACGAGTCATACCGGGATGTGGGATAGCTTCGCCTGCGATATTACTGCACACGTGACACCTGGTGCCACAATCACGGTGATGCTTGCCGTGGAAAAACCGGCATCATTGACCGCAGGGCCTGATTCTCCTGCTGTGGCTGGTACCTTTCCCCTGCGGAGCACGTTGAGTGGATTTTTGCCGTATGTGTGGGGGCATGCGTTTGGGGGCATCTGGCAGCGCGTGTCACTCGTGGCCACCAATGCCATCCATGTCACCGAAGCGCAGATTGTGGGCGGCGCCGATGGGACCACCCACCTGCACGTGCGCACGAGTGCAGTCACGAGTGGCACATGGCGCATCGAAGACGACCGTGGTCGTACATACGCACACGGGTCATTCGCAGAGACGGCGCACTACCACGAAACAGTCACTGTCCCCAATGTGCAGCCATGGTCACCGCAGACTCCCGTGGTGTACACCCTCACGATTGGGTTGGCACAAGGTGCCATCCACCGCGTCCGGTTCGGCTTTCGCACACTCGCTGTGCGTGGGACGCAGTTGTGGCTCAACGATGCGCCGTGCTATCCCCGCATGGTGTTGTCATGGGGGTGGTATCCCGATCGCTATACGCCTACGCCCACGCCTGCGCAAATTCGTGCCGATTTTGCACGTCTACAGGCATTGGGATTCAACGGCATCAAGGTCTGTTTGTGGGTGCCTCCCACGGAATACTTCGCTATCGCCGATGAAATGGGCATGCTCATCTGGCTCGAATTGCCCATGTGGTTGCCCCAGCCCACCGCCAGTTTTGCCACACAGACCATAGACGAATACACTGCCATCGTGCGCCAAGTTCGCCATCATGCCAGTGTATTGTTTTACACCATCGGGTGTGAGCTGAATCGTCGTGTCCGTGCTGATATGCTCCAAACGTTGTACGAGCTCGTAAAAACACTCGCACCAGGCACCCTGGTGCGGGACAACAGTGGATCTGGTGAAGCATACGGTGGCGTGCTCGACGAGTTTGCTGATTTTCACGACTATCACTTCTATAGTGATGCACACTTCTTTCCACTGATGGTTGAGCGATTTTTGCCCCACTGGCGTCCCACACAGCCATGGCTCTTTGGTGAATATGCGGACTACGACACCGTACGGCTGCCACTCGATGCAGATGCACCTGAGACACCGTGGTGGGCACAGCGTGATCATGAGCGCAATCCGCAGGGGGCGCGCTGGCAGATGGATGTACCGTGGCATGCACAGCGTATTGCGCGCCAGGGACTGACGGCATTGTTGCCGGCATGGCAGACGTTGTCGTATGCCCATGGTGCATTACTGCGCCAAATCATCATCGAGCAGACCCGGCTTTACCCGCATATATCTGGGTATGTGGTGACTGGTGAACGTGACACACCGATTAGTACGGCGGGGATGTTCGACGACAACGGCGTAGTCAAATATGCCAGTGCGGCTTGGCGCCAGTGGAACGACGACATGGTGGTGCTCTTGGGGTGGGATCGGCAACGTGATTGGGTCAATGGCGGTGATCGTCCTGCCTTCCGTGATACGCACTGTTATCTGGGGGGACAGGTGTTACACACCACACTGGTATTGGCCAACCATACAGCGCACACGGGTATCGCACAGATTAAATGGGTCATGAGTAACGAACAGCTCCACACCACGCTCGCACGTGGCGAGGGGCACTCTGCGATTGTGGTGCAACCTGGGCATGTACAGGGCATCCACACACTCGATATCCAGTTGCCACAGCTTGCCCAGCCTGGCATATTACAGCTTGCGGCGCATGTCACCGTGGCTGGGCATCGGGTGAGTAATCAGTGGGAAATCTACGTGTTTCCAAGTTTGATGGGGATGGAATCCGCAGCGTTGTGCTGTTATGATCCGCGGCACGAGGCACTTCCATTGCCTGCATGGATGCACCATGTGACCGACATGCGTAGCGCAACGGGAGTGGTGCTCGCACTGAGCTGGGATGCGGACGTAGCCGCATACGTGCGTGACGGCGGCAAGGTTATTTTGGTCTGTACACAGCAGCACCAGCTCGCACCAGTAGTGCTCCAAGGGGCACCCTTTTGGCGTGAAGCATTACGCATCATCACCGATCACCCAGCATGGGGCGACTTCCCCCATCATGGATGGGCAGGGCGTCAGTTTGCCAGCATGGCAACTGATGTGGTTATTGCAGACCATCATTTGCCCTTGTTGCGTCGCCTCGATACACGTACAATGGAAGCAACTGCGTATGCAGTAGAGCTTGAGCTTGGGCGAGGGCAACTCATCGTGACGACATTGCGTATCATGGGGGGGCACGGCAATCAGCCAGCCGGAGTGCGCGTGAATCCCGCGGCCCAGTACATGCTAACGCAGTGGGTACGGTACTTGTCACAGTAATGGGATACGCTATCAGCATCGTCGGTGTACTACGGGTATAATGGAGGTGGTATGCGTTGTCCATTTTGTATGTACGGGGAAAGTGACGTCGTTGATACACGCAGGTTTGACGACGGGAATGCCATCCGGCGCCGGCGGCGCTGTACCCAGTGTGGCAAGCGCTTTACCACGTACGAACGCATCGAAACGGTGAGCATTTCGGTGGTGAAAAAGAATGGCGAACGTGAACCGTATGACCGCGACAAGTTGATGCGCGGGATTATGACTGCGTGCTATCGGCGCCCAGTATCGGCACAGCGCCTCGAGCAGCTCATCAACGATATCGAAGCAGAGATTCTTGCCACGTACGAGGCCGAGGTCCCTTCAACGGTGGTCGGTGACATTGCGATGCGCCAGTTGCGTACACTCGACGAAGTCGCGTACATTCGTTTTGCTTCGGTCTACTTGTCGTTTGCCGATATCGCCCATTTGCGTCAAGCGGTTGACGAACTCCTCCAACGTGAAGGCTCGAAGAAATCTTCGTCACAGACATAGGAATCAAGGATGAATAACGCACCAGAACCAAAACGTGTTGGCTTGGGGATGCCGGTCAACGAATATCTGTCACAGGGTTTCAAGTCGCTCAACTGGACGACCGTGTTGCTCTACGGTTTGGGCGCCGGCCTTTTCATGCCATTTTCGTTGATGCAATCCAACTTGCTCGCAATCGTGGCTGGTGCAGTACCCGTCACCATCGGCTTGTTGTTGGCACGGAGCACCAAGACGTTCTATGGCTTGCATGGCTTTGTAACGGGGACTATTGCCGCACTGACGAGCACCATTTTTCTTGGCATCTTGATTTTTGCCTTTGACAACGGCGCATTGGTGCAACAACTCGCACCCGAAGCGACCACTCCAATGAATACGTGGTTGACGGCGAGTGGGTTTATGGCGTTTTCGTTGATCGTCTTTTGTACGTTTGGTACGGTGGTGACTGGCCGCATGGAAGAACGTACGCGCGAGTTGCAACAGCAGACCAAAGATCGTGGTGGGCGTCTCACGAGTCACGGGGCGATCCGCGAAGTCAGCGATATCCGCGGACTGGCATTGCCCCAACTTGGGCATTTTGTGAATACCTTGTTCAAGAAAAAAGGCTACCTGCTCAAGGACTACAAGTTCGTTGACAAAGACAAGTACTGCGACCTGTGGTACGAGTTCGAGGATGCCACGTGGTATGTGCGTTGTGTGGTTGCAGAAAAGGTGCCAGCGGGTGCAGTGGAAAGTTTGCACCAAGAGATGAAACGACTCAACATTACCAAGGGTGTGGTCGTTGCGTCAACGGATTTTGCGCCTACGGCCAATAAAAGTGCCAAAGAGAAGCGCATTGTGTTGATTGACGGAGACTTGTTGTTTGAAATTACGCGCTAATCTGCGTAATCCTGAAGGAGTAGAGGCATGCAGATTCGTCTGAACGATCGTGTGGCAGTCGTCACCGGTGGCTCGCGTGGTATCGGCCGAGCCATTTCGCTCAGTTTGGCTGGTACTGGTGCAACCGTGGTCGTCAATTATCGTGGTAATCAAGCTGCTGCTGACGAAACAGTGGCAGCGATTCATGCGGCTGGTGGTACTGCGGTTGCGATTCAAGCCGATGTCGCCAATGGGGACGATGTGGAACGTCTCTTCAAGGATGTCATGGACCGCTATGGGCGGATTGATGTGTTGGTCAACAACGCTGGTATTACGCGTGACACGCTGATGCTACGCATGAAAGACGAAGACTGGGATGCCGTGATGGATACCAATTTGCGTGGACTCTTTCTGTGTACGCGTGCCGTGATGCGCCCCATGACACGCGCCCGCTGGGGCCGCATCATCAACATCACTTCGGTGGTGGGATTGATGGGGAATGCGGGACAGGCGAATTATGCTGCGGCCAAAGCAGGCATTATCGGGTTTACCAAATCAGTGGCACGGGAAATCGGTTCGCGCACGATTACCGTGAATGCGGTGGCGCCTGGCTTCATTGACACAGAGCTCACGGCCGTCCTCGGCGCTGAAACGCGTGAGGCGCTCATCAAGCAGATTCCCCTCGGACGACTCGGCACCCCCGAAGATGTAGCCGGCCTAGTGACGTTTCTGGCATCAGAACAGGCTTCGTACATCACCGGTCAGACGTTTAATAGCGATGGCGGCATGGTGATGCAGTAATGCCCTGGTCGGGAATGAGCGATGGGTGGTGTATGGGCGTGGTGGGGGATCCCCCCACCACGCCCACGCGTTTAGAAGCCGATTTTGACAATGGTGCGGCCGGTTTTGTCTTGGAAAAAGCCGACCCCATCTTGGATGAGCCCCACATAGAATCCCATTTTGGTTTCTTGTTGCAAAATACGCACACGCCCGATGATTTCACACTCTTCACCAGGCAGGAATTCATCCTCGACATAGGGGATTTTCCACTCGGATGGTGGTCGTGGGGTAACCGCCCAGCGGTAGGGATAGCGTTTGGATGCTCCACCCGAGTTGGCATCCCAGTCTACGCCGATACGCCAGAACCCACCTGATTTGGCCGTGTATTGTCCTTCTGCAATGGACGAAAACACATCGTTGGTGGTGTATTCATACCCCGATGCAGGCCCATAGGTGCGGATCGGTACTGTGCCCGTATTTTTGATGCGCATCGTCACCGTAATCACATCGCCGAGTTCGATTTGTTGGGGTGCAATGTAGCTATACGTAATCAGCGCTTGGGGTTGACCACTTGCTTCGATGGTGATTTGGTCACTTTTTTGCACAATATTGCCGTAGAGATCTTGGGCGCGGATGGTGTAGGTGTAGACGCCGTTGTCGAGAATTAGTCCATCGGTAGTCTTGCCGTTCCAGACTTGGCGATGCACGGCGGGGCTAGTGAGCTCGCCAGTGATAAACGGCAATGTGCGCCCGTCAGGTGTGGCAATGGTAATATCAACGGTTGCAGTGACCGGGAGTTGGTAGGTGATTTCTGTGACGTCGTTGCGTCCGTCCGCATTGGGGGAAATTGTGGTCGGGAACGACAAGAGATTTTCAATCATCGGTGGTGGTGCATCCGCACTCTTGATGGTCAAGGGGACTTGTGCTGAGCTGAGCTCACCAGCAGGTGTTTCTGCAAATATACTGACCACGTAGTCACCACTGGGCAAGGCACGTTGGAGCCATACGGAATCGTTGTTGGGGGCGGTACCATCAATCCGCATCTGGTAGGCGTCACTCGATGCCTGCCGTTTGATGCGATCACGGATGGTATAGCGTACACCGTCGCTGTCTACGAGCACCACGGTGACCGCTGCACTCTGCCCAACGGTGTACGACAGTGTGACCGATTCTTCGTTGCCACGGGGCGTCAATGTGCGTGCAGACAGGGCGACATTACTGAGGATGGGAGCTGTGCTACATCCGCCTAATAGCACTGTAGCGACGATCGTACACAGACCAAGCATCCAGCGCTTCATGCGTCTTCTCCTTCGCCATCGGGGTAGCGGCGGGTAAACCATGCCAACGCCACAATCCCGAGTAATACGCCAAACCACAATGTTCCAAAGCGGATCAACAGCGTGGCTGTAGCCGCATCTGCTTGACTGAGGGGTATCATCCAGACTAGTAGCCCGGTAGACGAGGCTTCAGAAACGCCCAGCCCACCAGGGAGGAGCGATACCAGCCCAAAGAGCGTGGATGCCGCAAAAATAAACGTGGCCTGTTGCACAATCATCCATGTGGGGGCAACCCCCACGCCTTCGATGACGTAAACCAGGGCAACACACTCAAAAAACCACGAAACGACACTGATGAGTGTTGCTCCCCCCAACATTTTCCAGCCGAGCAACGATTTACTCGACTGATACGCGTTGTGGAGCGGTGTGGCAAAGCGGGTATGGGCTACCAGCCCCAAGAGTTTGTCCACGAGTGTATCGGACTGCAACACGGCAATCCCACTGATGGTGGCACCAACGAGTAGCCAAAACAACGGCATGGCGGGTGGGTAGAGGGTGAGCCCACTCCCCATCAAGAGAAGCATGGCAATCCCGTCTGTCATGCGCTCGGCAACTACAATTGGAGCCGACACACTCACCGGAGTCTGATTGATGCGCCGCAACAAGAAGGATTTGAGCACTTCTCCCACTTTGCCAGGGGTGACGGCCATCACCATGCCCGCGGTAAAGAGCAAGGCGCTATCAACCCGGCTGACATGCGTGCCAGCACCGATATGGCGCAGATAGATGTCCCACTTGAGCCAGCGCAACACGTAGTTGAGTACCGTACACCCCAAAATGATGGGGATGGTGTGCCAGGCATAGGTGCGCAGACTCTCACCGACTTGACCAATATCGCTGATGATGCCCAGGGCTGCTACCACGATCACGCCGATGAGCAGTGATATGGTGATGCGTCGTCGTAGTTGCTGTAACACACGTGCTCCTCTGTTGCCTGCTTGTTGCATTATACCCAAACATCTTGTGCTGCACACTGACGGTTGGCTGATGGAATGGAGCGTGAGTGTTACAATACCAAGAGAAGTATTCAACAAGGAGTTGCATGTATGGCATTCGCAGGTATTGACGAACTCCAAAGTGCGCTGGCTATGCGCAACTATATTGCTGACCGACCACTCGCAACAACCTTGTTTTTGGCACTCAAACTCAATAAGCCGTTGTTGCTTGAAGGGGAAGCCGGCGTCGGAAAAACGGAAATTGCCAAAACGCTCACAACGATTCTTGGCACACAGCTGATTCGTCTGCAGTGCTACGAAGGTCTTGATGCGGCTACGGCTATTTACGAGTGGAATTACCCACGACAGTTATTGCAGATTCGTCTTGCAGAAGCACAAGGCACAAACCAAGCGACCAACATCTTTACGCGTGAATTTCTTATCCAACGGCCGCTACTCCATGCCATTGACGCGTCTCACAAACAGGCGCCCGTCTTGCTGATTGACGAACTCGACCGTGCCGACGAAGAATTCGAAGCCTTTCTGCTCGAACTCTTGTCGGATTGGCAAATTACCATCCCCGAACTTGGGACCATCAAAGCCAAGTTTCCTCCGATAGTGATTATTACGAGTAATCGTACGCGTGAAGTGCATGATGCACTCAAACGGCGTTGTTTGTTCCACTGGGTGGATTACCCCACACTCGACAAAGAGTTGACCATTTTGGCTGCGCGTGTCCCCAACATCAACGCCACTCTGGCACGCCAGATTGTGGTGTTTGTGCAAGAGTTGCGCCGACTCGATCTCTTCAAAATCCCAGGAGTTGCTGAAACTATTGACTGGGCGAATGCGTTGGTAGCACTCAATACCACGGCACTCACCCTTGAAACCGTTGATGATACGTTGGGTGCTATCCTCAAGTACCAAGATGATCTACAACAGGTTAAGGGTGAGGCAGTCAAAGCTATTTTGGCGCGAGTCAATAATCTATGACCACAGCAGGGCATATCAGTGAGCATATTGTTGGCTTTGTGCATTTGTTACGGAGCATGGGTATCCGTGTGGGTAGTGGTCAACTTGTTGATCTGGCTCGCGCCTTGACCTACGTCTCGCTCACCGAGCGGGAAACGTTGCGTGATGCGGCGCGTTGTTCACTGATTACCCGTCACGAAGATTTACCACTGTTTGAGGCGGCGTTTGCGTTTTACTTCCGACCCATCTCGGGGTTTGATCCGGCGCAACTCGCCATTCCCGTGGTACGCATCCCGCAGCGCCCACTGCGTATTCCACGCCAAAAGCCCCCCACATCACCGGATGCTGGCAACGAAGATGAGCAAGAGCGCCAAGATGAAAAAGTCGGCGTCACGTTGGCCTATAGTGCCAGCGAAACGTTGCGCACACGTGATTTTGGCAGCTTTAGTTACGACGAAGTACAACAGGCCAAAACGATGATGCGCCACATGCAATGGCGGCCCGCCTTGCGGCGTACCCGGCGCACTCAGCATACGCGTCAGCGTGGGCGTGTCGATCTGCGTCGGGTGATGCGTGAGAGTCTGCGTTTTGGCGGTGAAACACTCAAACTTGCTTACCGTCGCCAACGGATGCGTCGCCGCCCTTTGGTGGTGCTGTGCGACATTAGTGGCTCGATGGACCGCTACAGCCGAATGTTGTTGCAGTTTGTGCATACACTAGCAGATGGTGTGGGTAACGTGGAATCGTTCGTTTTTGGGACGCGCCTCACCCGCGTGACGCGCCTATTGCGTTCCAAGGATGTAGATGATGCGGTTGCACTGGTCAGTAAACAAGTGTTGGATTGGTCGGGGGGGACGCGTATCGGCAACACCATTCGTGAATTCAACGTGCGTTGGTCACGCCGCGTCATGTCACGTGGGCCGGTAGTGCTGATTATCAGTGATGGCTGGGATCGTGGCGATCCCACGCTTTTGTCCAAAGAGATGGCACGGTTGCAGCGCTCATGTCACCGGCTCATCTGGCTCAATCCGCTGTTAGGGAATGCGCGCTACCAACCCCTCACCCAAGGGATGCAGGCTGCGTTGCCCTATATTGACGATTTCATGCCAGTGCATAACCTGCTGAGTATTGAGCAGTTAGGTAAAACTCTAGCCACCGTGGGTGACATCAAGCGCGAGCGCAAACAACGCTTGTCACTCCCCAGCAAAAGTGAGACCAGCAATCTGTAATGCGGCATCCAATATGCTCAAGGCATTGGGGCCGATGCCGTGCCATTGTGCCACCGCCGTGCGGCGGTGCTGGCATAGATCGGCCAGTGTGTGGCAGTGATGGGCGAGGAGGGCGCGTCGGGCTGGGGCCGCCAGCCCAAGACGGTGCCAGTATGCATCAGCCATCAATCGGTGTCCCTGGTTCATAGTCGTCCTGTGCTATCACCGGAGATTGTGGTGTAGGGCGCATGTCGCTAAGCCGACCCATGATACCAAATGCAATCGCCACAGACTGCCCGACGAGTAGCGCAAAAATCAAGGTGCCGAGACCAATTTTGCCACCCATTAAAAATCCAGCCGTACACACGGTGACTTCGATGGCGGTGGTGATACGCCCCACACGTACCCCGGTGATGCGGTGGAGGGCGGCCATTACCCCTTGGCGTGGTCCAGCGCCGAGCCCGCAGGTAATGTAGAGTGCTGATCCGAGGCCGATAAAGGCGATACCTACTACGATGTAGACGATGCTCAGTGCGTATGCGCTACTATCGAGAAGCGGAATGAATGCACGCCCTACTCCCATGGCCCACGCCACCACAATCGTGTTGGCGATTGGACCGATGCCAAAGCGTTCGCCGAGGGGTATCCAGAGTAGACAAACTGCACAGCTCACATAAAATGTGGCCCACTCGAGTGAGATTCCCGATAAATTGGCAATCCCAGAAGCAAACACCGCCCATGGTGAATTGCCTTGATTGGATTGCACAAAGAAGGCTTCGCCTACACCAAACAGGAAGAGCCCTCCAATCAACAGTCCGAGCCGAGGTAACGCGAAATCCCAGCGTGATGATGCTGTCCACCATGTGTGTGGAATGGTACGTGATGGGGCAAAAAATTGGCGCATGCACATGCTCCCTTGTAACGGTGTGCGTGTATTGTAGCACTCACCGCACCAGGTCTGCTCATCCATGCAACGAAGTCGTGCTCAGGGATGGACCAATGCGTTTGATGAGCATCATGGTCACATCGTCGTAGATGCGCCCTTCGCTAAAGGTGGCGACATCATCAGCGATGGCTTTGATGATGGCACGTGTATGCAAGTGGCGGTTGTGTTGGAGGGTGGCAATGAGGCGTTGTGTGCCGTATTGTTCGTTGAGATGATCAAATGATTCTGTGACACCATCGGTGTAGCAGGTGAGCACGGCACCCTCGTGAATGGTGACTTCATTGCTCATGAGGGTAATATCTTCGATGACGCCAAGGGCGATGCCAGGTGTGCTTAGTTCGTGGTAGGTGCCATCTGCGTGCATCAAGATGGGAGGATTGTGGCCCGCACACGTGTATCGGAGCACTCCCGTCTGTGGATTTAAGATGCCATAAAATGCTGTCACAAACATGCCAGACTCAGAATCACGCGTAATCCAGCGATTGGCTCGCATCAATGCACTCGCCGGGTCAGTACCATCGAGTGATGCCGCACGCACAAGGCTCCGTGACAGCGCCATGAACAACGCGGCGGCCATGCCTTTGTCGCTCACATCGGCAATCACAAAGCCAAAGAGTTGTTGCCCGTCGGCTCCCTTGAGTGGCCAGTAATCGTAGAAGTCCCCCCCGATGACCCGAGCAGCACGCCAGTGTGCCATTACGTCCCAGCCGGAGAGGACGGGTGTCCGTGACGGGAGGAGTGATGTTTGGATTTCCCGTGCCACACGTAGCTCTTCTTCGAGGCGGGCAGCATTGTCTGCTTCTTGTTCGAGGAGCGCATTTTCGATGGCGGTACCGATTTGCCCTGCCAAGCCACTAAAGAGTTTTTGTTCGCGCTCGCCGTAGTTGCGTTCGGGGATATCGTAGTCGGCCAAAAGAATACCAGGCACACTACTACGTCCACGGGCTACCAAGATAAGGACGTGCTTACCGTAAAACGGTGCCAATGCCTGGCCAAATGTGTCGGGTAAGGCACTGAGCATGACATTGCTGTGCGTGTGTTCTGCGTGCAGGGCAATCTCTGCAGGGAAAGGGGTGCCGATGAGCGGGTCTTCTTCGAGGGGGGCAAGGCCAGCGGCGGCGGCTGCCACATAGACGTTGCGTTGCCGATCCCATGACATGTAGACACAGCGCCGACAATCGAGTAGGCGGAGCGGCAGTTTGACGGCTGTGTTCAAGAGCGCCCCGAGTGTATCGGCACGGGTGAGCTCTTCGGCAGCCTGCAAGAGCACATTGAGGCGCCATGCTTCTTCGCGTTGCGCACTAAAGGCACGGGCTCGCTCGAGTGCCAACGAGACTTGGTCGGCGAGGGTTTGAATGACAAAGACATCGGTGGCGTGGAAGCGCCAAACCTCGCTACTCTGGATGTCGAGCACTCCAATCAGTTGGTCCCCAAAGCGCATCGGTACAGCGAGCTCACTGCGGGTGTGTGGGTCATCTTCGACGTAGCGTGGATCGTTGTGGACATCGTTGACAAGCACAGTTTGCCCGGTACGGGCCACTTCCGCAATAATCCCTGTTCCTGACGTATTAATGAGGTCACGCATAAAATCAGCGCCATCCACATCGGCCGTACTCGCACGAAAGTGGAGCATACCGGCTTCGTCAATGGTAATACAGTGGATGGGATGGTAGCCAAAATGTTCGCGAATCAGGCGCATCACTTCGGGGAGAACTTCTGCAGGCTCGAGTAACGCCGACAAGTGTTGGCTCACATCTTGGATGGCTTGGAGCTGTATGGCACGCTCACGCGCATCGTGGAAGATGCGTGCTTTGGTGATGGCCATTGCTGCTTGGTCTGCGATTTGGCTGAGCCGGCGTAAATCCGCATGCGAAAAAGCGTTGACACGAGAGCTTTGTACTGAAATACTCCCAATCACGGTATCGCCGTTGATGAGTGGTACGTAGATGCCTGCCCGTGGCGGATTGGCACTCTGGTAGCGGGGGCGTGCTGGTAACCGGTCCATTTCTGCGGTGAAATCCGAGATGAGCAACGACTGTCCGGTTTGGCGCATCCAGCCAATTAATCCGTCACCTGACGGTAAATCAACGGTGAGTGGCGGTAGCCGTTTGTTGTCTTGGACACGCACTTTGAGGGTGTAGCGGTCGCTCTCTGGTTGGAAAATTCCCAAGTGGAACGATGAGGTGTCAATCACGTTCCCTGCTTCACGGTAGATGAGTTCACATAATGCGTCTACATCGAGATCCGCACGAATAATCGCCCGGCTGGTGGCATTCATCAGGGTCAAGTCGTTGGTAATACTGCGTTGGGTACGCAGATTGGCACTGACTTGCATCACCACGGCACTCGTCGCTATGAGGGCACCAGCCCCCAACAACGCATACCAACCACCTAAATTGCCATAGATGGCTGCCCCCAACAGCGCCACAGGCAGGGGGATGACTTCGGCGATAAGTACCGATACAAAGACGGAGCGGACCCATGGCCAGACGGCGTGGGCGCCATGATCGAGGCGAATACGCATCCAGCGGTTGAGCATAATCCACATCGGGTACGACGCAATTTGCAGGGCGACACCGAGTGGCGTGGCCATACTTGCGGCTATCCAGGCTCCGATGTAGACGGCCAAAATGCGCACTCCCGCTCGATTGAGCGGGCGCACCAGCATGCTATACCACGAGACGGGGCGGTTGTCGCTGAATGGGAGTGCCATGCTCGACAGGAGTGTGGTCACGCCGACCACGAGTGCCCCCACACTTGGGCCACATGCGAGCGTGATACTCAGCACGACAACCCCCGTCAGCGTGTGTGGGTCGGCTGGGGGCACACGAAAACCAACACTCTCGACGAGGAGTGCTGTGGCAATAAACACGACGACATGGAGGAGTGGTACTGGGAGCGGTGTGAACTGCGTAATCAACACTCCCCAACCCACCAAGCCGACACTGATACTATAGACGATGAGCCAATGCTCACGTTTCACGTCAGTACCGCCTGTTATCTATACAAGTGAAAAAGAGAAAACGGTTAAACGTTTCACGCATCAACACGAGCTCTGAGCGCAATCGTTGCCTCAGAGACCGTTCGGTATATTTCAAAGACCTGAGCAAATCCCGTCATCACAAAGACTTCTTCTACGGCGGCTTGGAGCCCACAGAGTGCCAACAACCCGTGGTGTTCGTTGAGTTCGCGGCGTACGAGGAGCAATGCGCGCAAGCCGCTACTGCTCATAAACGACACACTGCTCAAATCAATGACGACCACACGTGCACCAGCAGCGACTGCGGCGGTGACCGGTGCCAAGGCGTTTGTTGCGTTACGTGCATCCAGACGCCCAGTCAGAGCAAAACTCTGCACATCAGCAATATTGGGCTGTGCGAAGCGCTTGCGCATTTCGAGCGTGTTGCCACGGTCGCCGAATGAGAAATTGACCACGTCCATCAGTTTGTTCATCAGGTAAATGCCCAACCCACCTGCTTGACGATCTTCGAAGGGAGAATGAATGTCAGGTGTGGGGACCTGTGTAGGGTCAAATGGTAGACCCTGATCAATTAACGTGAAGACGAGTTCACCATCATCAATACGCCACGACAATTCGATGACGCCGTCGGTGCGGTCGGCGTAGGCATGCTGAATGATGTTGGTGGCTGCTTCGTCAACGGCGAGTTGCATGTGCCATGCTTCCCGCTCACTCAGCTTGGCATGATGCGTGGCGGAGTTGACGAATTCGCTGATGAGTACCAACGAATCAAGTTGTGCTGGGACGGTGAGTGCGCCGCTTAACATCGCCCAACTCCTCCGTAGCGTGTATGATTAAAATGACCCGACTGCCTCAGTGGCATTAGGATAAATATCGAACAACTTGGTGAATCCGGTTAAATCGAAGACTTCGCGAATACGACTGGGAAGCCCAGCCAAACGTACATCGCCACCCTCGAGATCGGTGATTTTCCAGTCACGCGCCTTTTTGCGGGCTTCGATGAGAATCCGCAAACCGGGACTCGCCACATACTCTAGACTGCTGAAGTCGAGCACAATGCGGTAACGGCCTTCGGCAAAAAGTTCTTCGATTTTGGCCTTGAGTGCTGGGGCGTGCATCGCATCGAGTCGTCCACTTACCACCAACAGGTCGGCCCGATTCATGCGCTTGTGTGTGATTTCCATGGCGCATCCTCCTCATGTGCACAGAGTAATTCCTCTACGCATAGTAGCCCCATTATAGCATGATTTTTGGTGGAATAGCGTTCGTGCGGGGCAATTACCCGACCACCCACAAAACGAAGTATACTGATGATTGGTGATAGCGCCAATACACAGATGGTGATTCGAATGCAGTATGTCATGCGTTTTTTGGGTGTGTTGCTCACAGTGGTGCTGACCGCCTGTACCCTGCCTGGGGCAGCCCCAGCCAGTGCACTTACACCCGTGTTTGCCTTTACAGAAACCGTGGTCGGCCCTAATCGTCTCCCTATTGGCATCATCAAGGATGGTTCACCGGTAAACGATCCTAATGCCCAGATCACGTTACGCTTTTATCAACTCGATGGTGATAGTGGCACGGCAGTCGGTGAAGCAAAGGCCACCTACTACGGCCAAGGGCTGCCCGCTGCCGTCTATGTGGCAAACTTTACCTTTACGCGTGCGGGCAACTGGGGTATCGAAGTGGTAATGCAGTTGTCAGACATGACCACACCGACGAGCACCAAGCTCCAATTACCCGTGAGTGAACGTGCCATTGCTCCGATGGTGGGTGACACGGCACCACGCGCCGACACCTTGACGCCACAGTCGGTTCCCGATGTAGCACAGCTGGTTTCAACGAGCGACCCCAATTTGGCGCTTTACCAGACGAGTCTTGCTACCGCACTCGACGAAGGGCGCCCAATCGCGTTGTTGTTTGCGACACCCGGGTTTTGTCGTACCGCAGTATGTGGCCCCAGTCTAGCCGTGTTTGCCGCCTTGCAACAACAATTCGGTGGCTCGATTACTTTTATTCACAGTGAAATCTATCGGTACCCGTTTGGGGAATCATTTACCCAGCAAAACGAAATCTTCTCGCAGGCGATGCGTGAAGCCCGTGCCCTCACCGATGCAGAGCGGAAAATCGGCGTCTCTGATGCCTACTATGCGTGGGGCCTACAGTCTGAACCCTGGTTATTTTTAATCAACAGCCAAGGGGTAATCACGGCACGCTTCGAAGGTGGACTGACCAACGAGGAACTCGCTCCCATTTTGGCCACACTCAAATAAACGCACACAGTGCCCCCCAACACACCCGCACTGGTGTGTTGGGGGGCACTGTGTATTACAGAGTTTTGCTGACTTCGGCGATATAGGCTTGGAAGAGGCGTGTCCAGCGGGGCTCGGTAGTGTGCCACAGTTCTTCGGGGTGTGACTGAATACCCACGGCAAAATTGGTGTTGACTGATTCAATGACCTCAACCACACCGTCACTCGCTTTGCCGACCACCCGCATGCTGGGGGCCACATCGCGCACGGCTTGGTGGTGCATCGTGTTGGTCTGAATGAGCGTCTGGCCGAGAGTCTCTGCCAACCAGCTGGTTTCATCAATTTGAATGGTGTGGGCGAGGACGGTGCCGTCATCCTGTTTGGCCGAGTATTCGTGGTCGAGTGAATCGGGAATCTCACTGGGGATGTCTTGGTAGAGGGTACCACCGAGTGCCACATTGAGCATCTGATGCCCACGACAAATCCCGAGAATCGGCTTGCCGTCCTGGGCGGCTTTGCGCGTCAAATAGACTTCACTCGTATCTTGCAACACGTCGTTCTTGCCCAGCTTGGCGTGTGGTTCATGTCCGTAGGCGTCTGGATGAATATCAACACCGCCAGCCAAGAGCAATCCATCAATTCGCTCATACAAGGTGTCGAGCATTTCCGTGTTGTGTGACAGTGGGAGTAACAACGGTACGCCACCTGCTTGCTCGATGGCATTGAGATAGCTAAACGAATTACCGTATGACAAATCACCCCACAACGTTTGTGAGTGGTGGCATGGAATCCCGATTACTGGTCGCTTGGTCATTGGTTACCTCATTGTGTCTCTATGCGAATGTCCTCATTGTAGCTGTGCCTATGTGTCTGCGTCAATATGGTTGCTGGTCTTGCGAATTGGTAAATACAGGGATACGGGTGAATCTGGTTGCCCCATGAAGTGTGCATCGTAATATTCAAAACGAATACCATCACACACATAGTACGGTGATACGCGTACCCACTGTGTGTAAATTAACTCGAATGTGGGGATGATGGTTGCAAAGGTGCAGGGAAACATCGCATATTCTTGCGTGGGTATATGCCATACGTCACATTCTAGCGGTAGCGTAACAGGATAATTGATTGCAACACCTGCGAGGTAGTCAAACTGGCGTGTCGCTGGATCGAAATGGCGCATGGCACCATAGCTCATGTTTGGCTCAGTTTGAACCGGTGCAAGTACATTCGCATATGGAATAAATCGTTGCCACAGCGCATGAATTTGCGCATGATTGGCGATGCGTGCATAGTATCCAGCCACTGAAAATGCGGGACGTGTCACAAATGTTGGTGAAAGTATCATAGAGACCTACCTAGACACCCGATGGAGCAGGGATGCGCTGGTGGGCAAAATGGCGTGCCTTGTCAACAAAACGTCCAAACATCTGTTGCCAGCGTGTGTCCGCGTTGTGGTAAAGCGCCTCGGGGTGGCACTGCACCGCAAGGATGAAGTTGGCGCCACTACCTTCCACGGCTTCGATGACCCCATCATCGGACCACGCCACTGCGCGGATTCCCGTACCGATGGTGCCAAGTGCCTGATGGTGAAGCGAATTAACGGGCATGGCGGTGGTACCAAGAATACTTGCGAGGAGTGAATCATTGGCGATATTCATCGAATGTGCCATGTGCTCCCAGTCTTGGCGTGTAATGGACTCGCCGTGTGCGAGTGGTCCGCCGACTTCGTCGGGAATGTCTTGAATCATGGTGCCACCCAGCGCTACGTTGATGACCTGTAAGCCGCGGCAGATGCCTAGAATCGGCACGTTGAGCTGAATTGCCATACGGGTGAGCGCAATTTCACTATAGTCGCGGTATTCATCAATGTTTGCCGTCTTGGGGTGCATAGCTGCTCCATACAGGGCAGGATCAATGTCGCCACCACCCGGGAGCAACAGTCCGTCGAGTTGGCGAATGTAGGCTTCTAATACGGTATGATGTGTGGCCAGGACAGGGGGCAAGATGAGTGGGATACCGCCGGCATCAATGACCGCATCAATGTATGAACGGCGGGCACCAACACCCTTGGGTGACCAATGGGTGGTATCGTAGTGTGCACCAGTAATGCCAATCAGTGGCTGATACATAGAAACCTCGTTGTTGGTGTGAATCTCTCCATATTATAGTACGAAGTTATTGAACGGTGTGGGTAATGGCACATCCCGAGTTTTGGGCATCCTATATATTGAAATATATATACCAAAATGTCACAGGGATGTAATTGATTTGCGCTAGCATTGTTAGAGGGATGTGCGTAGAATAAGAGGACATCGAGGTGTGTCAGACTGTTTACTGATTATATAACCGGATGTGAGTGGGAGTTTATCGTGCAACGTCTATTTGCTATTCTCTTGATGCTGGTGTTGCTGACTGGTGCCGTCGCAAATCCACGCTACATCCCACAACTCTATGCTGCACAACAGGCGGTTTCAACGCCGAGTACGGGTGTGTTGTACTTCAGTGAAACAGGACAATATTTGCATGGTACGTTTCGGCAGTTTTATGAAGCCAATGGTGGTATTGCCATCTTTGGTTTGCCACTTACGCCAATTGTGTCTGATGGTGGGTTGCGTGTTCAGTATTTTGAGCGGGCGCGCTTCGAGGTTCCCATTGGACATAATGATGCAGGTGAAGTCATGCTGACTCGTATCGGGGCACACTTTATCAATCAATTGAATAGTGACGAATTGGCGCGGCCTCCCTTTGCAGGAGTTGAAGCACCCAGTGATGTGGCAATACAGTACTTTGCACCGACACGCCATACACTGCGTGGTGCATTCCGCACCTTCTGGGAGAAAAATGGCGCCCTACCAATTTTTGGATATCCTATGTCCGAGGAGTTTGTACAGCAAATTCAAGGCGAAATGGTGCGAGTTCAGTACTTTGAGCGTGTGCGTCTAGAGATGCATATAGACCGCAACAACCAGATGCGTGTTCTTATTGGGCTTCTGGGTACTGCACTCTTACTTGAAACACCAGCTATGCAGGTGCATACTGCGCCAATGCCCAACATGCAGCTCGTTGCTAGTGCAACGACATCGTACAATGGAGCAGGTGCGGCCAAACGGACAAATATTGCCCGTGCAGGGGCGATGGTTGACGGTGTGATAATTCCTGCAGGGAGCGAGTTCTCGTTCTTGGCGAATAGTAATTTTGTGGATACTGATTTTGTGGAGGGGTACGGCATAATTGGTGGGCAACTGACAAAAGTCCTTGGTGGTGGTATATGCCAAGTCTCAACCACGTTATTTCGTGCAGCCAGCAATGGCGGTTTTGCGATTACCAAGCGCATTCCGCATACGTATGTGGTGACCACATACGAAGACATCCTTGGGTTTGATGCCGCAGTCCTCGATCCGGGAGTTGATTTCCGTTTCCGCAACGATAGCACACATCTCTTGATGTTGGTGGTACGCAATAATCCAGCAGCGTCGCGTATTACCATGGAATTGTGGGGTGTCCCCGATGGTCGACGCGTACAGTATGATGGTCCGTTTGTGACCAATGTGACCAAACCCGGTAAGCCGATTTGGCAGTATGATGCCACGATTGCAAGAGGCACTACCCGCCAACTGGTGGTCGGCCGTGGTGGCATGAATGTCAGCTACATGCGTAAAGTGGTGGCAGCCGATGGTAGTTTGCTCCACGATGATACTTTTCTCACTACCTATGCACCATGGTACGACTATGTGCTGTATGGCCCAGGTGTGGTACCGCCTGCAGGTGTGCGTCTGCGCTAACTCTGTTGCTCGTATGCGTACATGAGTTACTACTCATCTAACTCGTGAAACATTTCGCAAACGCTATGGTATGCTGATACCATGGCGTCTTTGTGGTGTGGCAAAAGGGGTACCCATGACGATTGTTTCACTCCGTGATGTGCATAAATGGTATGACGAAGGCAGTACGCGTCGGCACGTATTGCATGGAGTCTCCATGCAGATTGCTCCCGGTGAGCGTGTCGCATTAGTCGGGAAAAGTGGCTCGGGCAAGAGTTCACTGCTCAATATCATTAGTGGCATTGATTATGCGGATGCAGGCATGGTCGAGATCGGTGGCCAAGACATCAATGCGATGAGCGAAGTGGCCCGTACCCAGTTTCGGCGTGCGCATATTGGATTCGTCTTTCAGTTTTTTAATCTGGTGCCGACATTGACGGTCATCGAAAATGTACTGTTGCCGCTTGAACTCAACGGCATTGCTGGTGCGATTGCACAGCAACGCGCAGCATCCATGTTGGACCGTGTCGGTTTGTTGGCACGGGCACACACTGCGCCAGACCGGTTGTCAGGGGGGGAGCAGCAACGGGTGGCGGTGGCACGGGCACTCGTCCACGACCCGTTGTTGGTTTTGGCTGACGAGCCAACAGGGAATCTCGATAGTGATACCGGTGATCAAGTGTTGCGCTTGTTGACGCAGCTTACTGCGGACGCAGGGCGTTCATTGTTGATGGTGACGCATAGTCGTGAAGTGGCTGCAAGTGCGGATCGTGTGGTACGCATACAGGCGGGGCAACTGCGGACGGATACGGCAACGGAGCCCGTAATATGATGCGAGTGCTTTGGAAAAGTACGCTCCGTTGGCCGCTCCAACGCCCATGGCAGGCACTTTTGGCCATAGTGGGTGTGGCCATGGGTGTGGCAGTAGTGATTGCCATTGATATTGCCAACGAAAGTGCGCGTCGCGCATTTCTTCTCTCTACATCAACCATTACGGGGCGCGCCACCGATGAACTCGTTGGCGGGCCTCAGGGCATCCCCGAAGCAGTGTTTCGGCAGATACGTGTGGATCTGGGCGTGCGTGAAAGTGCGCCAGTGGTGCAGGGGTATGCCACTAGCGTGGTTACACCGACGCGCACGTTGCAAATCCTAGGAATTGATCCGTTTAGTGAAGCACCCTTTCGTCCAGAGTTGACCCCTGGTGGAAGTGCGGTGGGTAGCACGTTGGCACAACTCATCCAGACCCCGAATGCGGTGTTGATGAGCCAACACACCGCAGATGCGTTGGGGGTGGCACTCGGTCAATCGTTTGTGGTCTCCATTGCGGGACGCACCCAGCCGATGACGTTGGTAGGGATGCTGACCACCGCAGATTCGACCACACAACAGGCACTCGACGACCTGCTCCTTACCGACATTGCGGTGGCACAGGGGTGGCTAGGGAAAGTGGGCATGCTTGATCGCATTGATTTGATACTGCCAGATACAGCGGCAGGAGCCGCACTCCGGCAACGAATTGCCGCAACGCTGCCTGCCGGAGTGCGCATCACTACGCCCGCACAACGCGCCCAAAGTATTACGGAGATGACTGCTTCGTTTGAAATCAATCTGAATGCATTGAGCCTATTGGCGCTGGTTGTTGGCATGTTTCTCATCTACAACACGATGACGTTTGCCGTGGTACAACGCCGTCCACTCATTGGCACGTTGCGCTGTATCGGTGTCACACGTGCCGAAATTGCGCGCTTGATGATGGTCGAGGGGGGCGTAATCGCCGTGGTGGGGACCGTGGTTGGTGTCGGATTGGGGATTGGTCTCGCCCAGCTGCTCATCGGTCTGGTGGCACGTACTATCAACGACATTTACTTCGCCGTGACGGTCAGTTCAATTACCGTAACCGGCTGGCCACTCATCAAGGGGATTGTGCTGGGCATGGGGGCATCGGTGGTGGCGTTGGCCATCCCCACATGGGAAGCAGCTCGCACGCCACCGCGCACCGTGTTGCGTCGCTCGTCGTACGAAGAGCAGACGGTTCGGGTGGTACCCTGGCTCGGTGCCATTGGGATGGGCTTGATGCTGATGGGTGGGGTTATCATGTGGCTCATCCCCGCCATTTATGCCAGCTATGCCGGGTTATTGGCGTTGACACTTGGCGCCGCCATGATTACCCCGTTGGTAACAGTCTGGTTGATGCGGTTGGTGCGCCCGCTGGCGACGCGCTGGCTTGGCTTGGTTGCTGGCATGGCCGTACGCGACGTAGTCACGTCGTTGAGTCGTACAGCAGTAGCCATCGCTGCGCTGATGATTGCAGTTGCAGTGACCATTGCTGTGGGTGTCATGGTGGCGAGTTTCCGTGTGACGGTGGTTGATTGGCTCACCACCACTATACGTGCCGATGTTTTTGTGTCGGCCCCCACGATTACTGCGAATCGCCTGATTAGCCCGTTACCGGATGGAGTGGATACAACGATTGCGCGCTTGCCTGGTGTTGAGCGTATTCGCCGCTATCGGAGCATCATGTTGCCCACTGATAGTACTCCCGTGTTGCAGATTTCGTTGGATGTTGCTCCCGCAGATCATGACACCTTTTTGTGGGCAGCGGGAAATCCGGCTCAAATCTGGCCAGCCTTTTACCGTGATGCAATTATCATTTCTGAGCCGCTGGCATTACGGCGCCAACTGCAGGTTGGTGACACGTTTACCATTCAGACTGATCGTGGTGATGTGGCCATGCCCATCGCCGGTATTTTTTATGATTATGGCACTGAACTAGGCGTCGTCATGATGCCAATTGAGCGCTATCAGTCCTACTTTGCCGACCAACAACTCTCATCACTGGGTATCTATGTGGCAGAAGGGGTGGATAGTGAACAGATGGTAGAAACCATCCGTACGCAATTCCCCGACGTGGCACTCGTGGTGCGTTCCAACCAGACACTCCGTACCGCCTCTGTTGCCATTCTCGATCGTACATTTGCGATTACCAACGTGTTGCAGTTGCTTGCAACGATTGTGGCATTTGTGGGGATTTTTGCAGCACTGACAGCCATGCAACTCGAACGAGTGCGTGAATTTGGCATGTTGCGGGCCATCGGACTCGACCCACGTCAGCTATGGCAGCTCGTGTTGGGCGAGACTAGCCTGATGGGCGTAGTCGCAGGGATCGTTGCCATCCCAATCGGGACGGCCATGGCGGTAGCGTTGATCTACGTGATTAATCGGATTTCGTTTGGCTGGACGTTGCAATTTGCGTGGGTTCCCGACATTTACGGGCGCGCCATGCTGACGGCGATTGTGGCTGCGGTACTAGCTGGGATTATTCCTGCATGGCGCATCGCACGTATTGCACCTGCACTTGCATTGCGTGAAGAATAACGAGGACCGACCGATGAACCGACTCATCATTATCATGTTGTCAGCGGTGTGTCTGAGTGCCTGTCTGGCACCTGCACCCACGACGCTTCAGACGAGTTTGACAGTTGCCGAAAGTATGACGGTGACGGACACAAGTGGCTTTTTGCGTGCAGATGCACCACGACAATTCGATTTCCCTGCAGACCATGGCCCTCATGCCGGCTATGCAGTGGAATGGTGGTACTTCACGGGGAATCTCACGGATGCAGATGGGCATCAATATGGGTATCAGTTCACGCTGTTTCGCTCGAGTCTACGGCCACCCACTGCGCCAACTGGTGCGCAATCGGCGTGGCACAGTCACGAGGGGTTCATGGGGCATTTGGCACTGACCGATGTGCGTAATCAGCAGTTCTACGCATACGAACGCTTTAGTCGTGCGGCAATCGGGCTTGCTGGTGCGCAACGCACCCCACTGCGCATCTGGCTCGATGATTGGCAGATTGTGGCCACCGATGACACCGCTAGTGAATTTGTGGTGACGGCACGCCACGGTGATATTGCCATCAATCTCCGCATAGACGCACGTACGCCACCCGTCCTGCAGGGAGATAACGGGCTCAGCCAAAAGTCGGCTGGCAATGCGTCGTACTACTACTCGATGCCACGCCTGCCCAGCCAAGGAAGTATCCAGATTGGTGAACTGCGGGTAGATGTGACAGGGACGAGCTGGCTCGACCGTGAATGGAGCACGAGTGCGTTGGCACCCGAACAAATCGGCTGGGACTGGTTTGCATTGCATCTCAGCGATGGTAGCGACGTGATGGTCTACCACTTACGGCGGCGTGATGGGTCGTTTGATCCGTATAGCGGTGGTTCTGTGCGTCACGCAGATGGTCGGGTGACGCATCTTAAAGCGAATGATGTGGTTGTCACGCCAAAGGGAAGCTGGCAAAGTCCGCATACGGGTGCAGTATATCCGGCTACGTGGCAATTACAACTCACCCCACTTGCACTCGACATTACGGTGACGCCACTTGTCGCTGATCAGGAATTACCCGTCACTGTCAGGTATTGGGAGGGGGCGGTACAGGTGATTGGAATGCATGATGGGACTGCAATTACTGGCCTGGGATATTTGGAGATGACGGGGTACGCAGATGCGGGGCGCAACTAGTCAGTGGTGGGTTTGGCAATGGGTATTGGCGAGTGTGATTGCATGTGTGTGTCTGGCAAGCGGGTTTTGGGTTGTGTCACCAGGCACATTTTCTTTGACATATAGTGAAACCGATGACGCACTGTATCACAACATTTATGCGGTAGAACAAGATGCACTGGGCCAACAGTACTACTGGACGGAGGCTGATGCACAGCTGATTGTGCCACGCACATCATGGGCACCCTTTGCAATTATGGGTATCACACTCCTCGATTCAGCACGTCCGCTTACCGTTGAATTGAATTCACTCGCCATCGAACTGCGTGAGACACGGCGGGTTTTTGTGTTGGTGACGATTCCGCCCAAAAGCGCATATGTGGATATAAACGCCCCAGCTTTGCAAACGACGAGTGATACACGGAGTCTCGGCGTACGTATTACTGATGTGTTGATATATCGTGTAGGGAATGCGGTACCTGCACCAATGTGGTTTGCGATGCTGTGTGTGCTAATCGGTCTCCTTACCATCAGCATGCGTGTGGCTGGTATTACCACATGGCATCTGTGGAGTGTGGTGCTGATTGTACCGTTGTTGATGTTGTGGGCTACCACACACGGTGCGAGTGACGCAACGAGCTGGGTATGGAATTGGGTATTGACATGGGGATTGTTGATTGTGGCATCGTTGGTGATGCGCTTTGTCATCCCCGATCTGCCTGTTGGCGTGCGTGTATTAGTGCTCGTGTGGCTACTTGTGCGCATTATTGGCGTCACATACCCAGGATTTGAAGGCCATGATTATTTAATTCATGCCAAGCGCTTGTTGACCATGCAAGACACGCAACAATGGACGGTACTCGATTATCCGTATGAGTTTAATCGGCGTCCAGCGTTAATTGTGCCGTTGTTCTATGCGTTGTCTGCCGTACTCGAGCCATTCCTCGGAACTAGTCTCGCCATGCATATCATCGCAGTATGCGTCGAAACCACCACCGCGTTGTTGGTCTGGGTGTTGATACAGCGCCTCGCCATCCCGTTGCGCATCCGTGTGGTAACTCTCATCCTCCTGCTTGCGATGCCATTGTCGTCGGCGGTCTTGTGGTGGTCGTTTTTTCCACAAATTTTGGCCCATTTCTGCTTGTTTGGCATGATGGCAAGTGTAATACGGCGTGACATGCGTGGTGCATGGTGGGCTGGGGTGTGGTGCGCTGCTGTTGCGTGGAGTCATATCGGTGAATTGTTGATTGCGGTGGTGTGGTATTTGTGTGCGCGCATTTATGAGTCCGACCGAGGCACGCGTGATTGGTGGATGCGTTGGCTGCCGGTTGTGCTCATCCCGCTGAGTGCACTCGTCGTCTATATCCCCTACATGCAACTGTTGCTGTCACCGTCTGTGTCAAACGTACCATCATTTCGTACTCCACCGTTGCTCCCACGACTTTCCCAAATCAAAGAAGCATTTGCGGTTGGATTTGCCCCCATCCCCTGGTGGTTGTTCCCCGTTATCTGGGGAGTTGCATGGCGGCGCGCACCGTCGTTGGCGCGACCATGGCTGATTGCTGCAGCCATTTGGATATCCGTCGAGCTTGTGACCGGTTATCAGGTGCGCTACATCTATTTCACGGTGCCAGTATTGGTATTGGGGATGGCGTACATCCTCGTGCCCCATACCCGGCACGGGTGGGCTGGGCGACTCTTTGTGATGACCATTGTGTTTTTTGTGACCTGGGTGTCATTCGCACATTGGCACGATGCCACGCTGTTGTTGCACCGTATGCGTGTGGACGGCCTGACGCACTAGGACGAAAGTCCTGCTTTGCGTAGTGCTGCGGCAAACGGGTTGTCGTCGTCTGCATGTACACCGGAGGTATGTGTGGTGGGAATGACGGGTTCGGGATCGTCATCGTCATCATCCCAGTCGAGATGCAGGGTGATTCCTGCTGCTTCAGCACCGCTAATAATATCGGCAAGGGGAAAGCGCACAATGGCCAACTCGTCGGTATGGGTAGGCGCATATTCGCGGCTGTCATAACACGGGATATGCGGATTGTCCGCATAGAAGCGCTCAATGGTATATGGTGTATTTATGGGTGCATCGGCTTGTTGCATCAACACGGTTGCAGCTTCGTCGGTCATGATACCAGTATCCACGAGGATGAGCGTCGCATAGATTGCAGGAAAGAGCTGTGCCAGAATGTTGCGTGTTTCGTTGAGTTGGCGAATGCCACGCATGATGCTCCGTGCTTGTGACGTGGCTTTCATCTCAAACACATGAATGTGCGTTTCATCGTATTCAAATACCGCATCAATTTCACGATATTTGCGCGTGAGTCGTTTCCCCGTCCGCTCGTCGTATTCCACGAAACGACGATTGCTCAACGGGTGAAATGTATGTAACCATTGGCGAATGATTCCCTCGGATTCGTTGCCAAACATGGCACGATTACTGGCCACATGCATGGCGCGGTGATTGGCCTTGCCGGCCATAATATTGGCGAGATATGCACGATAGTGGGGGTCGTCGTTGGCATGAAGCCGAACACGATGGTAACGCATGGGGAGCCTAACCTTGTCGCAAGATGCAGTGGCGAATTGCGGCGAGACGCCCGAGTCCACCCCCATTCTACCATAGCCCGTATGATAGAATAGGGGTGGAAATATGAATCATATTGATGAGGAGTCCCTCATGCAATGTTCTTTACGCCAGCGCCTGGGCGTGGCATTCATCGCGATAGTAGTTCTAGGGGCCTGTGGTACCCCACCAGCAGCCTTACCCACCGCCGAAGTCGTAGCCGTTGCAACGGCAACAGCCATGCCGACGGTGATACCGGCGACGGCCACGCCACTACCCACCGAAGTACCGACTGTTATTCCCACCGAAACCGCAGTGCCGATGCCCGATGATTTAACAGTCATTCCACTCGTACTCGGACAAGTCAGCACGCGCCCATTTACGATGATGGTGGACAACCATCCTGATGCCTATCCGCAATCGGGACTTAATCGTGCCTCAGTGGTCTTTGAAGCACTCGCCGAGTACGGCATAACCCGATTCATGGCGGTTTTTCCTGGTGAAATCAGTAACGATGATCGGCGCTTGGGACCAGTGCGGAGTGCGCGCTTGTACTTTGTGCAGTGGGCAATGGGTTTTGATGCCTATTATGCGCATGCAGGTGGCTCGCCGGCCGGTTTAGAACTTGCCGAAAGCACCACCGCGATTATCAACATGGATGCCTTGCGCAACGATGCCTCGCCGTACTTTTTCCGCGTTGATACGGAGACGCGCTTTGCGCCACATAACCTCTATACGAACGGGGCATTGTTGCAAGAGCGTGCTACGGCAGAGGCGAAGCCTTTTACACGTACTGATATCGGATTCCGCTACCGTTTGCCGGCCCCCGCAGATCAGCGTGGTGCGTCGCAGACATTCTCCTACTTTTTCTTGTATGATGATGCGCCGGTGGGATGGCAGTATGATCCGGTGAGCAACAACTACTTCCGGACCCGGTTTGGCAAGGCGGCCATTGATGAAGTGTCGAATGCGCAGCTCGTGACCCAGAATGTGGTTGTCATGCAAGTAGAAGAAGCCCCTATTCCCAATGATCCGAAGTCACGCATTGACCAGAAAGTCATCGGAAGTGGGAATGCGATTTTGTATCGTGACGGACAGCGCGAAGAAATTACATGGCAAAAGGATGCGGCAGAAGCCCCATTACGCTTCTTGGACGCCACTGGCAAAGACGTACAGTTTACTGCAGGCCAAATCTGGGTATCAGCGGTACCCGATTTGGCAAATATCAGCGAATCGTGAGTGCATCTCCGACACGCGCCGTTCCCGTCAGGGAACGGCGCGTGTTGGCGTTTTAGTGCAGTTCGCGGCGCCCTTCGAGGGCGGACGTGAGCGTGTGTACATCGGCCCATTCCAAGTCGCCACCAGTGGGCAAGCCGCGGGCTAGCCGGGTCACTTTGGCGCCGAGTGGGGTGATTTCGCGTTGTAAATAGGCGGCCGTCGCCTCGCCTTCTAGATTGGGGTTGGTCGCAATAATCACTTCGGTGAGCTGTTCGTCGCGGATGCGTTGCAACAAATCATCGAAGTAGATATCCTCGCGGCCCATGCCCTCGAGTGGGGCGATGCGCCCATGCAACACATGGTAGCGCCCACGGTAGATGCCGGTGCGCTCAATCGCAAGCGCATCTAGGGCTTCTTCGACGACACAGACCACCGGTGCCTGTCGGTTGGGATTGCGGCAGACCACACACAATGCTTGGTCGCTGATAAAGTGACAGCGATCACACTGGCGCACCTGTTGTTTGACGGCCAACAAGGCATCACTCAGCGCAATAATCCGTGATTCGGGTGTGCGCAGAATATGAAATGCCAAGCGCGAAGCGCTTTTGGGACCAATACCCGGCAAGCGCCCGAGCTCTTCGATGAGACGAGTCACCGATTCGAGCATCAACGGCATATCACTCATCGGATTACATCAATCCTGGGATTTTCATGCCACCTGTCAATGCGCCCATACGTGATTCCGACAAATTCTTGGCTTTGGTTGCCGCATCATTGACCGCTGCCAACACCAAATCTTGCAGGGTGTCAATGTCGTTGGGGTCAACCACCTGTGGGTCAATGGTGATCGCCATGATTTCACCGTGTCCGTTGGCTTTCACAGTGACATAGCTCCCCGCACTGCCGACCACTTCGGTCGTTTTGAGCTCTTCTTGGATTTTGGCCATCTCGCGTTGCATGCGCATCGCCATTTGTTGCATTTGACGTGGGTTCATGATTCGGCTCCTTGATCGGGTGTTTCAATGCTGACGACATCTGCGTCAAACACATTCATTGCAGCACGTACCAACGGATTGGCCGTGGTATCACGTAACTGATTGCGCATACTCTGCGCATTGTTGACCTTGGGGGCATCGTTGGCACTGCGCACACGGTAGACGACCCCCGTATGGCGCTCTATCATCTGCTCGAGCAACGAAATATTGCTGGCTTCTTTTATTTTGCTCAGCAACCAATCGTTATCTGCTTTGATGATGATGATTTCCCCTTGTAGGTCTACCAACTCAATGCCACTTTTGAGCATGGCTTCTAGATTTTTGTTGCGTGAACGGAGGTCTCGTACAATTACCGGCCAGCGTGCACGCAGGTCTTCGATATCCTGAAAGGGGCGGCGTTCGCCAAGTGGTGTGGCCATTGCTGCTGTTGCATCTGCAGGTGGTGTCGCAACGGGTGGTGTCGCAACGGGTGGTGTCGCAACGGGTGGTGTCATGGGGCGACTCGGTGACGCTGGGGGCATAGTGGCGCGTACCGGGTTGCTGGGTGGTGCATTCGTTGGACGGGGCGGTGCCACCATGGTGGGGCGTGCCGTGTGGTCTGCGCCTGCTGATGGCGGTGGTGGTGTGGTTGGTCCTGCGATCGCCTCTACCACGGCCAGCTCAAGAGGGAGTTGCCCGTACGGACTGGTACGGAGCTCGTAATCGAGCTCGCTCAGACGGCGTAACCAAAAGACCAACGCCCCCATGGTTGCACGGTCGGCTTGGCTACGGATGGCCTCTGCTTCGCTTTCGGCGGCTTCGATGGCGGTACCATTGGGGTCTGCTTTGACCAACATCACGAGGCGGATGTGTTGCACGATATCGCGACTGAATTGCCGGATGTCTGCACCTTGGCTGGTCACTCGGGCGACCACCTGTAGCGCTTGTGCCACATCCCGTTGGAGCAAGGCTTCGGTGAGCGTGATGACCTCTTGGGCAGAGGTGACACCAAGCAAGCCTTGTACCATGTCCATGGTGATATGTCCGTGCCCATACGACATGAGTTGATCGAACAGACTCAGCGCATCACGCATACTGCCGGTGGCTGCCCGTGCAATCGCTTCGGCGACTCCCGCATCAATCTGGTAGGATTCACTCGTGGCAATTTGGCGGAGATGGGTCACTGTGTCGCTGACGTTGTGCCGGTTAAACGTGTAGCGCTGACAGCGCGACAAAATGGTGGCAGGAACTTTGTGGATTTCTGTGGTAGCCAAGATAAAAATCGCATGGGCGGGTGGCTCTTCGAGGGTCTTGAGCAACGCGTTAAACGCAGCGGTGGATAGCATGTGTACTTCGTCGATGATATAGACTTTGTAGCGCCCCATGGCTGGACGAAACTGTACGCGTTCGATGATTTCACGGGCATCATCAACACTGGTATGTGACGCGGCATCCATTTCGATGACATCTACCGCACTCCCCTCGGCAATAGCCTGGCACATGCTACAGTCGCCACATGGGCGGGCCTCAGCATCTGCGAGACAGTTGACCGCTTTGGCGAGTAGGCGTGCCACGGTCGTTTTACCCACGCCACGTGGTCCCGTAAACAGATAGGCGTGTCCAATCCGCCCGTCAATGATTGCATTGCGCAACGTGCGGACGATGTGTTCTTGACCAATTAATTCATCAAATGTTTGTGAACGGTATCGTCGGTAGAGTGCCTGTGTAGCCATATCTACCTGCCTTTCTTTTGTCATCACTTTCTATTATACGGTATGGGGTCATGCTCTTGTAGGGCATGTTATGATAAAAACGAACAAATGAACGACACGCAACGTCGCATTAATGTGTTTGTGTCTCTCGCGATGAAAGGAATCTGCAGATGAACCGTTATTTCATCATCGCATTGTTGAGTTTTGGCCTGATGGCATGTGGTGCCTCATCGAGTCAGTTTGTCTCCGAACCAAGTAGTGGCAGTAGTGATATTGCTGTTATGGCCGAAATGCCACCTGAGCCGGCATACGATGCAAAAGCCGCCCCTGAAATGGCCATAGATGCAGGAATGACGAGTGCCGGTGGCTCTACCGCACCATTGGCCAATGGCGAGCGTTTGGTTGTGCGTGATGCCAATCTTTCAATTCAAGTTGAGAATGTGAATGATACCGATCAGCGCATTCGTACCCTGGTGAGTGCCCAAAAAGGCTTTGTGCTCAACTCGTCTACGTATGGCGCCGATCAAGATGTTGTGATTAATCTGACACTCAAAGTCCCCAGCGATAAACTCGATAGTGTGATTACGAGCATCGAACAGTTGGCGTATAAAGTGGTGGGACGGAGCATGTCGGGTAGCGATGTGACCGAAGAATACGTGGATCTTGAAGGTCGGCTGACAGCCCTGAATGCCTCACGCGACCGGCTCCTTGAGCTCTTGAAAAAAGCGGAAAAAGTCGAAGATGCGGTGGCAGTGAATATGGCGTTGACTGATGTGCAGAGTCAACTCGAACAAGTGACGGGACGTATGCGCTACCTGCGTCAGAGTGCGGCCATGTCAACGATTACCCTCGATATCCGCACGATTCCCGTGACCCAGGTGGTCACCGATGGTTGGCAACCCCTCGAAGATGCACGTGTGGCGTTGCGTGACCTGCTCGAATTTGGCCAAGGACTGGTCTCGTTTTTGATTGCACTGCTTATCTGGACACCCGTATGGTTGCCACTGCTGTTTCTCGTGCGCTATGTGCGCCGTCGCATGCAGGCCAACAAAACACCCCCTGCGCCGCCCACCACACCCGCAGAATCCGCATAACCATACCCACACAGCAATTCCTCAACGGGGATACGCATCGTGCGTGTCCCCGTTGTCGTCTGTATAACGGCACTAATGCACGCACTGCGATGCACTACCCCTGTGTATGATGTTAATTCATACGACTACATGGATAAAGTTGCACGGGCGAATAGTATGCGCCCCTACGAGCGACCTGGCATCTATCCCGGCATGGCGCCAAGAAATGACCTTCGGGGTGCCATACAATCACGCCCCTACAACAACTGCACCGGCCGGGACATCATTTGCTACGATGGAATGGATGAAAAATCACGCGTGAGTGCACATGTTTGGTACAGCGCAAAAATTATGGTAAAAATTCCCGATTTTGTTGACGTAACAATCGGTATACTAAAAAAGAATCTATAGAGGATTACCGATATGTTCGAACTTCAAGCTACACAACTTGCTGGGATGCGCTTTCAACAGGCATTGATGATTTTTCGCGATGTATGGCGCCCCGTGATTGATGCATCCATGCGTCAGTACTTTGGCGATGCAGACTACATCGCTCAGCTCAAATCGTTGCATCAGCGTGATCGTGTCTTCATTGATTTTGATGCACAAGGTGCGGTACAACTCGATGTGAGTGCCATCATCTACTTGTTGCTCGAAGACGGTGGTCTGCGCCCGCAACCGCATACTGCAACAGCTAGTGTAGCGACCAGTGTAGCGACGCCATATACCCCGCACATATTCGGCTTTGCACAAGAATACCCGCAGGCACCACCGAGTGGTGCGTTGCCTGTGATCCTGCCACAACGCTACCACTTATATGAAATCAGGCGGGTACGCAACGATTGGGCACATCAACAGCAGGTTGCCATCAAAGATATTCTCAAGGTGCTCAAAATGCTGGTGACATTGATGAATGTCTTGCCAGCCACGGTACCACACAAGCAGGCGATACGCGAAATCCAACTCTGCGAGGCCTATGTGCGCATCTACGAGATGCAACACATGACCATGACTGCCCAGGCCGAAGAAGCGCAGCGGTATCAGCAGTCCGTGCAACAGCTCCAGCATCAGTTCGACAATGTGACGAGTGCCACACTGCCCGCCATGACCAGTCGCATTGATGCCCTGCAACACGATCAAAATCTACTCTTGTCAGGACTGATGGAGACACTCGCCGATGCCCAGCAGCTCAGCGAGGCGCAAGTGGCACAACTCCGCGACGAATTGCTCCATCTGCGCAACCTCACACACGATTATCAACACCTCCAGCACCAGCTCACCGATGCTGTGCAGTTGATGGCTAGTCAGCACCAGAGCATGCACGAAATGCAACAGCAAATTGATGCACTACGGACGGTGATAGTGGCGCACGGCATCAGAACGTCGCCGTTGCTCCAACGGAGCAGCACCGAAATCACTGCCAAGGTGCCCATCATCAATCATGTTGGTACAGAATCTGCACCGATGTCAGTCATCACTGTTGCCTCACCATGGCGTGCATTGCTCTTTGTGCTATGTGCGATTGGGTGCGGTGTGGCATTGTGGCTACAGGCGCCCATTGCCACCAGGCTTGCACCGTTGCTTCCCTAAGCCGATGCCCCACTGTACCGCACCAAGGCGCGCCTCCAGACGCCACGGAGTGCCACCAAAAAGATGAGCGTGACTGCTGTTTGTAGATACAGGCTGGGCATGTCGAGGCGTGCCGTGATTGCTTGGGCGGGGACGGTTACCGCGAATGCGACAGGAACCACGTACGTCAGCACGATGCGCACCCATGCCGGGTAGACGTTGACAGGGAGTCGTCCGGCGGATGCCACATTGTCGAAGAGCTCAAAAATGTTGTCAATGCGAATGACCCAAAATGCGATACAGCTGATGAGCATCCACACGGCGTAGATGAGCAACATGCCGTTACCAAGGGTAATCCCAAATAACACGGCATGCTGCCATGTAATCCGCTCTCCGAGATTCCACAAGGCGTGTACGATAACCACGCCACCAGCTATTACATCAACACTCTGCCATATGCGAAGCTCACGAATGCTTACCTGCCATTGAGCGTCAATGGGCTTGACTAGCACAAAATCAAAGCTCCCCTGCTGAATATCTCCGATTAAGCGTTCGATATTGGGCTGGATGCTCATGCGCAATATGGCCATCATGATGGTAAAAACGCCGAGGAGTGCCTGTAACTCGTCGTGGTACCAGCCGCCGAGCTGATCGGTGTGTGCATAGACCAGGGCAAGTACCACGAGGGCTGTGCCGAGGGCGATGAGGGCTTCGATAATTTGCAAGAAAAAGTTGATGCGGTACTGCACCTCGTGCATGACCGCCAAGCGTACATAGTGCCATGCCAGTAATACATAACGAGTCATCTGTTTATGCTCCTACCGCACTATAGCGCTTGATACCAGCATTCCACAGCGTCACAAACGCCACCGTGGCGATGATGCCCCACAGCACTTGGATGCCCATCCCCTGCAGGATTTCTGGGATGCTGAGTTTGCCGATGATGATTTCGATGGGGAAACCGAAGCTCCAGCGGAACGGCAACCAGACGGCGATTTGCTGTGCCCAGCTGGGGAGTAATGCTTGGGGCACAAGTCGCCCAGAGAGAATTGTTTCCAGTGCAAAGTAGAGATTAAAAATAGCACTGACACGCGTCGTCCAAAAGACAGCCATCCCCAGGGCATATACAAAGACAAAGCGCATCAAAAAGCTAAAGACCAGACTTACACAAAACAGCAAAATGGTGAGTAGGTCATGGCTAAGGTTGGGTTGGAGCCACGCCACCATCACGATGCCGATGGGCAACCAGTAGAGTGTGCCCACGATGCGCAAGGCGATGAAGTCAGCCAAATCGTAGTGAAAGGGGTGGAGGGGGCGGAGCAGCAACGGGGAGAGTTGTCCGTGGCGCACGCGTTGCTCAAAGCCAAAGGGGGTGAGGGCAATATTCCACTGGCGCACCAACGTCCAGGCGATATAGTAGCCGGTCAGACTGGCTGTGGTATAACCGGCGACCTCACCACCATTTTGCGTCGCCACGGTGCTCCAGACGACGAGCGAGATACAGGGTTCAAAGAGCATCCCCAACAACCAGAAGAGATTGGTCAGTCGGTACTGTAGCATGAGTTGTACGCTGACACTGGTGAGGGCACGATAAACGGACCAGAGTTGTTTCATCGGTGTTTCTTTCCCACGGTATACTACAGGCATCATCATACAGATCACAGGAGGATTCCCATGCAGTTTGGTGTATGCACATCGGTTAACAATGCGGCACTCCTTGCCGATACGGGTATTGATTTCATCGAAGAAAGCATTCAACGCCTGCTGGTGCCACAAGCCCCAGCCAGCGAGTTCGCCCCCCACAAAGCGGCCGTCAACGCCGCTCCACTCCCCGTGGTGGCTGCCAATTCCTTTTTGCCAGCAACGCTTAAATGTGTTGGCCCCGATGTCGACATGGCAGCGCTGGTGCGCTACGGCGAGACGGCCATCGGGCGCGCCAGTGATCTGGGCATCCACACCCTGGTGCTGGGCAGTGGTGGCGCGCGCCAGATTCCCATCGGCTGGGATGCTACCCGTGCTCAGGCGCAGTTCATCGAACTCTTGCAGCGATACGCCACATTTGCACAGCACTACGGCGTGACCATTGTGGTCGAAGCGCTGAATCGCGGCGAATGCAACTTCATCAATTCGCTGGCCGAAGGCGCAGCAGTGGTAGCCGCCTGCAACCACCCACGGATTCGGCTACTGACCGACATCTACCACATGCGCCGCGAGCGCGAGCCTGCCGACCAGATTAGCGCATTTGCATCACTGATTACCCATGCCCATATCGCCGAAGATATCAATCGTACTGTTCCCGGTGTATCAGGTGACGACTTCGGTGCCTACTTCGCCGCACTCAAAGATGCCAACTACCCGGGTATCATGGCCATCGAAGCCCACTACGGCGCCGACTTGCGTGCCGATGTGCTGACTGGGCTGGCTGCCCTACGCCGGCAGTGGCGCTGAGGCATACAGGGCAGCAATCACGTCGTCAATGGGCGGCTCACCGATGGTGATATCGCTGACGTCAAAAGCCTGGAGCAACTGCGCGGTGACCTGTGGCACGTCGTACTTGGCCACCCGAATGGTGATCAGTCCGTCGTCGTCGTTGAGCACGGTGCCATAACTGGCGAGTTGCGTGGCGGTGGCATGGCTACGGATGCTGATGGTGCGGTGTGCGGCAAACTGGCTGACGAGCTGCTGCAAGGCGCCATCGTAGATGATGGTACCGTGATTGATGACAATCACGCGTTTACACAGTGCTTCGACATCCGCCATGTAGTGACTCGTCAGAATCACGGTGGCGCCGTAGCGCTGGTTGTAGGCCGCCACAAATTCGCGAATGCGTTTTTGCATGGTCACGTCAAGCCCGATGGTGGGCTCATCGAGAAAGAGCACCTGCGGGCGATGCATCAGTGCCAGGGCGAACTCCATTTTCATGCGTTCACCGAGCGACAAATTGCGCACCGGCTTGCTGAGCAGGGGCTGTAATTCGAGCAACTCCACCAACGCATCGCGTGTCTGCGTGAATTGTTGCGCATCAATGCCGTAAATGGTACGGCTCAGCGCAAACGAATCAGCGCCCGGCAGATCCCACACCAGATTATTGCGCTGCCCCATCACCAATGTCATCTGGCGCAAAAAGGCGTGTTCACGGGCAAATGGCCGATAGCCGAGTACATCCACCGTACCGCGGGTGGGGTGGAGCAGCCCCGACAGCATTTTGAGTGTGGTGGTTTTGCCGGCACCATTGGGGCCGAGGAATCCGACCATTTCACCAGGCGCAATCGCAAACGACACGCCGTCCACCGCTTTGACGGTGCGCATGCGCCGGCGAAAGACACTCTTGATGGCATTGCCCAACCCTTCGTCGCGCTCGGGCACGTCGTAGTATTTGCACAGATGTTGTGCCGAAATCACCGCCGTCATTATCGTTTAATTGCTGTCTAGCCGATATAAATCGGCATACGGAGTATCCACGATGCGTGTGACGGGTATGCCCTGCACACTCGCCTCGTGCCCCACAAAGTATACCGCATCGGTGGCATAGCGGCGCTGTGCCCGTGCCAACCACGGGTCATCGCCGGGCTCGACCACATCCACCCACACATCCGTCCGTAATCCCTCGGCATAACGCAGGTACAACAGCGTCATCCCCTGTTCCCAATGCGTGATAACCACTGCATCGGCAGGGAGTGTCTGGTGCACAGTGGTGGCAAAATCGCGGTAGAGGGTCAAGTGTTGTTTGGCCGACACGCGGTAACGCATACCACCCCAGATCAGCGTCAGCACGATGAGCCCCACAAACACGGGCCGCACAACCCCCCAGCGTGCCACCAGCCAGTCTGTGGCGACACTGACCCCCCAGACCCACGGCAACAAAAGCGGCAACGTGAAGGTGGGCCAATCGCCGATGTGGGGACCGAGGGCGAGCACATACGCAACGGCAGGTATGGCAATCACCAGCGCCACTCCCAACTGGCGTGGCTGAGTGCGGAGCATGACCAGCATCCCAACCATCCCGAGCCCGAGTCCAATGGGGCCAAATTCGTAGCCCATGCGCCGGGCTAGCGCCATACTCATGGTGAGTGCGGTGGGCAGGTCGGGTACCTGAAAAATGCCACGCCGCACCACTCCCCCCCCCAACAAATCAAATACGTCGCTCCAGGTGCGGGGTGCACCCCAGAAGTAGGTGACTGGCAGGGCGTAATCCTCACCACTAAACGGCCCAAAACGCGCAAACTGGATGAGCGGATATGCGTGTGGCAAGAGTCCCACCAGCGCTACGCCAATAAGTGGTATGAGCGAGAGGTGCCAGCCGTGGTGGCGTAGCGTGGTCATGACGACTAGCGCCCCTGCTGGCGCAATACACAGCACAAAGAGCCCGTGATGCAGGCACCCGAGTACGCCAATGAGCAGTACCGCATTGGCATGGTGCTGTGTAGGATGAACGGCAAAGCGACATACGGCCAGGGCAAAGAGCATGCTCAGCACGAGTAAGAGCGCATAGACTTCGGCGATGGTGGCCGCATTCCACACCCCTGGAGTGACACCCAACACCAGCGCCCCCAGTAGTGCAGCGGGGCGCGATGTGCCCAGCTGTTGGAGCACCACGGCGGACAGTGCAACGGTGGCGGCAGCACCGATGACGGAGAGCATGGTGACCCGCCACGCCACCGTGCCCAATGGAATCAGCCAGGTGGTGAGCTGGGCTAGGAGCGTGTAGAGCGGATAGGTGGTGGGGTGGGCGACCCCGCCAATGGCCGCCACCAGCTGGAATTCTGCGGAGTCGCCGGCCTGTACGTCGGGCGATGCAGTTACGGCATAGAGGATGCCGAACAGTGCGAAAAGTGTGCTGGGTATAAACCAGCGCGTGTGCCAGAGGTTACGCATACCGATCACCCGTCCCAGCCTGCTGGTACCAGAATGCGACCACGTCGTAGTGGCAGACGTTGTCTTCCCCCCAGCTGTTGGGTTTGTACTTTTCGATGCTGGCCTCAAACGACTGCTGGAAGGGCACATCGTCGCAGATGTGCACGCGACAAACGCCCGTATGCCCGTTGCCATCAATGGGCACCTGGGGTTGGCTGGCATATGCACTCTCAAATGTGGGGAAGGGTGGTTCGGCCGCCCAGGCATAGCCGACGTAATCCTCCGAGCCAGTGCCGAATGTGGAGGGGAATTTCTCGCCATCCACGAAAAATTTCTCATCCCCTTCACCCCACCACCAGTCAATGTTTTTCTGATCCCAGGCACCATACCACCAGCTCGGTGCGGGTGCAGTCGGCGCTTGCCACGCGTTGTGCACATGCATGTACATGCCACAAAAGCGCCCCATGCCCTGTGTGAGTAGGATGGGCCAGTCAATGTCGCGGCCACGCTGCTGGACTTCGTCGAGAAATTGGTCGCCGTGCCATTTGGCGTGGAAACGGAGCAACGCGTGTGCATCATGCGATAGTGGTTCGTGGGTGACGAGCATGTCTACGTGATGTGGCACGTCCCCACGATTGTGCAGCGTGATATGCGCCTGGCTGTGGAACGGCATGTACCAGTGACAATAGCCGTACCCGGTGGTCATCCCCATGGGTAATGTGCGATGGTAATGGACACCAGGTGCACTGCCAAACAGATGCCCGAGTGGCACTGAGATGCTGGCCTGGGTGTCATCATCCCAGCGGATTTCGAGTACGATGTCACGCATGAGCTCAGCGCTCTGTGTCGCATTTAGCGCATCCGATTTGACGTAGATGCCGGTGATAGCGCGATTCCCTGTGATGACACGGATGACCGGTGTGCTCCCCACCGTGCCCTGTACATGGGTGCGTTCACCAGTAGCGAGCTGGTGCCCCCGTTGCGCCAGCATGCGATCGGCGTGAGCGATGGCTTTCCACGTCGCGCTATCATACGTGCCGTCATAACTGGGGAGCTGGGTATCTGCGGGGAACGTGGTATAGGTGAAGTGGTAGTACATGCCCCAGTTCGGCGCAAAGCGGATTTTGCATGAACGCTGAAATGGAATGGGCAAGAAGCGGTTGCGTCCACGCGAGAGCGTCGCTGTCAGCTCAGGCACATTGGTGA
The DNA here is from genome assembly GCA_964569955.1 of uncultured Klebsiella sp. Lineage (GTDB taxonomy): Bacteria > Chloroflexota > Chloroflexia > Chloroflexales > Roseiflexaceae > UBA965. Next base: position 58,080 of record CAZMWB010000005.1, read on the forward strand.
TTCCCATCGGGTTGAGGGCGGCCGGGTGCCGTCCAAAAAAGTCGGTAAACGGCATGTCCACCACGGGTGTCTCACTTCCGTCAATGAATATCTGGATGTGTCCGTGTGCCGCAAATGCCGACCAGACGCGCCAGATAACACCAGGTCCTGTCTGCTCAAAGACCACGATATAGTCATCTTCGCGGCGAATAAACCCGGTGCCGTCGTCGTTGGCGTCCCAGTCCACGTATTGCTGGTGTTCAGCATCGTAGCGTGATCGGCGGTCATAACTCGAAAAGGTGCCACTCCGCTCACCCACGATGGGTGGTGTGGCGAGGCGGGTCAGATCGGTGAGGCGTTGCACAAGGTCGTGATAGGTCAGTATGCTCATCGTCTGTTCCTCCGTTTGCTATGGTACAGCTATTGTACGAGAATTGTCATTGTGTCGTGAAATAGAATGGCATATCATGAATGGTATGCATACATGTAAATTATTAACCGACACATATTCAGGCAAATATGTGTGGCACTATCAGCCAAATCATTAAAACATAAAATACATATATTAATGATTAATATGCAAAATATGTTTTATTTAAGTAAACATAAAAAATATTAAAAAATTATGATAATTGATTTATTGTTTAGAAAAATACTTGACAAATTTAAAATGCATGGTATCGTGGTGGTGTACCGCAATATGTGTAAAACTGACACAAGCGGGATAGAAGCGGAAGGAACAGAGTATGAGTCAGCGCATCACAAGCCCAGTCCAGTTGCGAGAGCTACGGTTAGCTCATTTCTTGTTTGCGGATCCATGGGCGAGCATACTCTGGTTAGTGGTACGAATTTGGGTCGGGTATCAGTGGATTGAGGCCGGATACGGCAAAATCACGAATCCCAAGGGGGTTTGGATTGGCGAGAATGCAGGAGCGGCGTTGACTGGCTTTGTTACGGGCGCAATTGAGAAAGCGAGTGGTGATCATCCTGCAGTGCAGGGGTGGTATGCAGACTTTCTATCAGGGTTTGTGCTTCCCAATACAGTATTGTTTAGTTACATTGTTGCATTCGGTGAGGTGGCAGTCGGGCTCGGTTTGATTTTGGGTATCCTCACGGGCATTGCGGCCTTCTTTGGCATCGTGATGAATATCAACTTCCTCTTGGCCGGCACGGTGAGTACCAATCCCATTCTGGCCATTCCTGCCATTTTCTTAGTCTTAGCATGGCGCAACGCGGGGTGGTTGGGTTTTGATCGTTGGTTATTACCTATTATCGGTACGCCATCACAGCCGGGTTCGATTTTTGACAGTGACGCAAAAGCCGTGAACGCCTAAGGTGCGAGCACACACAATCCCCCCCATGCGAGAGCATGGGGGGGATTGTAGTCGAGAGAAGTGCTATGATTGAGAGAAGAATCCATTGAAAAAGGGAATGCGATGCGTGACATATTCATTGTGATGGTCGTCGTAATGACGGGTGTGCGTTGGGGGCTGTTGTATCGCCAGTTGCGCCATGTGGCGTTGCATCGTAGCGAAGTACCCGATGCCTTCGCGAGCCGCTTGACGCTTGCCGAGCACCACAAGGCCGCAGACTACACCCGTGCCCGTGGTCATGTGGCGAGTATTGCGATTGCGCTCGAAGCGGTGATGCTACTCTGGTGGACTGTGGGAGGTGGCGTCTCGGAGTTGACACAGTGGTGGGCTGCATGGCAGTTGCCGGCGCTGGTCACAGGGACGGTCATGGTTGTATCGTGGGTGGTGATTGGCACACTCGTCTCGTTACCGTTGCGCATCTATCGCATTTTTGTGGTCGAGGCCCGCTTCGGCTTCAACCACACGACGGTTGCCACCTTTATCAAGGATCTCTTGCTCTCTGCGGTGATTGGCCTCGTCATCGCTGTGCCACTCGTCTACGGGCTCCTCTGGATAATGCAATCCCTGGGACCCTGGTGGTGGGTGTGGGCATGGGTGGCGTTCTGTCTTTTTCAGCTACTGGCTATTTGGGCGGTGCCAACGCTCATCTCCCCTTTGTTCAACCGATTTACGCCGCTAAGCGACACGCTCCTCTCACAGCGCATTGATGCCTTGCTTGCACGGGTCGGTTTTGCCAGCTCGGGGGTCTTTGTGATGGACGCCTCACGGCGCTCTGGGCACGGCAACGCCTATTTTACTGGTATCGGCAATCAAAAACGCATCGTCTTTTTTGACACGTTACTGACACAACTCAACCACGCCCAAATTGAAGCTGTGTTGGCACACGAATTGGGGCACTACAAACTGCAACACATCCCCAAAATGATTGCTGGTGCCTTTGGCATATCACTCATCGGTTTTGCGGGTGTGGACTGGTTGTTTCGCAATCCGGACATCTTGGCGGAGCTTGTGGCCGTTCCCGCCACACAGGCCAGCACCATTGTGACCTTTTTGGTTGTGAGCCCCGTGCTCACCTATTGGATGGATCCAGTGCAACACTGGGTATCGCGGCGCCATGAATACGAGGCAGACGCCTTTGCCGTCGCACATACCACTGCCCAAGACATGATCGACGCATTGGTAGTTCTGTTCAAGGAAAATGCGAGTACGTTGACGCCTGATCCACTCTACACGGCATGGTATGCGACGCATCCACCGACATTACAACGTATCGCCCACATACGTCACTTGGAGAAAGATGATGACACCATTCGGTCACGTTGATCCGCAATCACTGCCGTGTCACCACTGTCCCTATGGTGGTGCGTGTTGTACCTACGGTGTGAATATTAGTTTGGCAGAAAAAGTTGCCATCGTTGCACGATTTGGTGCAGACGCAGTATATCGCACCGAAAATGGACGTTGGCGAACCGCTGTGCGGGCAGGGCACTGTATCTTTCAAGCGGATGATGGTCGGTGTACCATCCATGGTGAGGATTTTTATCCCGCAGAATGTCGCGCATACCCGTGGTATGCGGTCACTGCGGATGGCGACACGTACACCCAGACTGATGATGCATACGTCCACCCCTACGAGTGCCCAGCGATGGTGCTTGCGGCACTTGACGCCAAGTTCCGACAGATAGCCCGGCGCGATGCACGCTATGCACAAACCGAAGCGTTGATTATCCAGCTCGTGCCACACATTGACACATCACACTAGGCGAGACTTGCGGTTACTGCGTGTTTACCGACCACATCGCCGCTCTTGGCGAGTGCACCGTTACAGCCAACCACGGCAGTCACGCGGGTATGGGTGCGGACGATTTGTGGTACGCCGGATGGCGAGCGGGTGATGACACATGGGACACTTTTGAAGCCGATGAATGGAATCGCAGGAAAGAGTTCGCGTAGCAGGGCCACCTGTGCTCCATGTACTGTGGGCATGGCGTCGTTGCGAATCCATTGTTGTAGTTGCGGCAGACTTTCCACAAACACATCGTGCACGCTGTTGCTGCCCAACTTGATGTACCACTTGCCATCGGGGTAGCAGATGGGTGGTGTCAGGTAGGCATCGCTTATGACATCGGAGACACAATCTACCATCATGCTGGGCATGCCGGCTAGCGTGGTGGCCGTATTCGCACTGATTTCACCCAGCACTACTGTTTCGGTTTTGATGGTGTGTGGCACTGGCGTGGGAAGCAAGCCAAATAGTCCGCTATAGGCGCCTGCTGCCACGATGGCGTGGGCGGCGCGAATGGTCTGACCGTCCTGTGTCTGGATGACCACGTGATCATCGTGCGGGATGAGCTGTGTGACGATGTCGCGTACCAGCGTTGCCCCCTGTTGTTGGGCGCAGGTGAGTTGCGCCCGTACCATGGCACGGGGATCCACATACCCGGATGGTGCACCATCGTAGATGCCCGTCATCCCCAGCGAGGGATTCAGCATGGGGAAGCGCGTGATGAGTGACGTTGGCGTGAAATCTTCGTAGCGGAATCCGAGCTGTGTTTCGAGCTCGTCGCGGATTGCGGTATAGCGAAAGTTGCGTAAATCGCGACTAATCGAGAGTGTGCCACACGCTACGTGAAAGGAAATCCCGCTCTGTTGCTCAATTTCCGCATACGCCGAAAGGGCTTCGTTGGCCCACAAGGCGAGCTGAATATTGCGAGCGGAGCGATGTGTGAGCCGACCACTGTCGTAATGGCTACTCCAGACCTGGTGGCTGGCACGGGCTTGCTCGTGTGGCCCGATGATGCAGGTATGCTGTCCGGCCCGGCTGGCATGGCGAGCTGCCCCACTGCCGATGGGACCACAGCCAATGATTGCAATGTCGTACATGGGGGGGTGATCCCTTTCTGGGTTAGTGGCGCCAGCTGGGCCACGGCATACAAAAGTGCGGTGTATGGTAGTGTGGAGTGGCCGTGTAGTATCCATCCGGTTGGCTGGGAGTGATTGCTCCTGTGGCGCGGAGTGTAGCATCAAACACATCTACATCTATAGATTGGTGTGTGATGATTTGGTAGGCGTGATGGAGCATGTCGAGGGTAAACGATGTGGGCACAAGGTGGAAAAGGAGTGGGCGCGAGATACAGGCATGGGCAAGGTGTGTGCGGGCGTGTGCAATGATGCGATCATGGTCAAAGGCTAGGGGCGTTGGGCATTGTGCGAGAGGAAACCAGGCCACGAGTGGGGTCTCATCGGAGTGCTGTGGTGTGTGCAGTGTGGCACTGAGCCCCACAAAAGCAATGCTCACCACATGGCGACGTGGATCGCGTTGCGGATCCCCGAAGGCACCAATCTGCTCCACATAGACATCGTGTACCCCCGTCTCTTCGTATAGTTCACGTTGGGCCGCAGTGGTCAGTGATTCGCCGGTCTCCACAAAGCCACCAGGTAGGGCCCACTGCCCAGCAAATGGCGGGTATTTGCGCTGTACGAGCAAAATGTGGAGTTGCCCGGTGTGCATACACAAGAGGACAACATCGGTGGTGAGTGCAATGGCAGATGTCCCGTGGCTCGACATAGCAGACCTCGTGTGAGATGGTGTGTGTGCCCTAGTATATCGTGTCTGTGGAAGATGTGCGTTGTGGTGGGATGGGGTGAGGATGTTCTATTAGTGTTATATATGAAATGTATTTACATAACACAATTTTTCTTTCATCACGCAGTCAGTCTATGCTACAATATGGGCAACGGTGTGCCTTACGAGTGCATGTCACGTGGATGTGTGCACAGTGCGTCCTGAGGGGTGCGTGATGCAGCTAGAGATGACCGAGCGGCGACGGCAGCTGCTAAAGTTGTTAATCCAAGAATACGTGACCACATCGGCGCCGGTTGCGTCGGAGCACTTGTTGCGGCGTCACGGTTTAAACGTATCGTCAGCAACGATACGCAACGAGCTTGCCACGCTCGAAGAATTAGGGTTTTTGACGCATCTGCACACATCGGCGGGGCGCATTCCCACCGATGCCGGCTATCGCTTTTTCGTGGAAAACCTGATGGAGCAGCCGGTGCTCCCTATCCACGAAGAGCAGACCATTCGGCATCAATTTGCGCAAGTGCAGACCACCCTCGATCAGTGGCTCAACCTGGCGGGCTCGGTGATTGCCCGCAGGGCACAGAACGTCTCTGTGGTGTTGCCGCCACGGGTGGCACTTGCGCGGCTACGCAACGTGCATCTGATTGCGGTACATGACACCCTAGCACTTGTGGTGGTGGTATTGCATGATGGCATGGTGCGCCAACAAACGTTGGTGCTCGACGGTGTCCACAGCCAAGACGATTTGGCCAAAGTGGCACACATGGTCAATGAGCTGGGGCATGATGCAAGTATTGCGCAGCTCCGTGAGCGCATCGAGCATTGCGAGGTGAGCATTGACCCATTGGTACGTGCGGTCTGTGAGCTGTCCTGTAGCACGATGCGTCAATACGAAGAAGCGCTCAACAGCGATATACGCGCCGACGGATTGCTCGAGATGTTCAATCATCCAGAGTTTGCGCAGACGGATCGGGTCAAACAGATGCTGGAGTTGGTACAAACGGGCAATGTGTTGGCACCCGTGTTGCCACAGGTGACGCGTAGTGACGGAGTGCAGGTGATTATCGGTACCGAGCATCAGCATCCAGAAATGCGTGACATGAGCATGGTGTTGGCGCGCTACGGGGTTGATGATGAAATTGTTGGCGTCCTCGGCGTGGTCGGCCCGATGCGTATGCCGTATGCGCGTGCAATCGCGACGGTGCAGGCCATTGCTGCGGTGATGAGTGACCTGGTTGGTGAATTGCACGGGGAGCCACGCAGTGAGCGTGACGATACCCAGACCCACGAAGATACGCACGCATCGGCATGACCGCTGTGTTGCATAGGGAGGTAGACCATGACTGATGCGAATGCATCACCCAACGAACAGCCACAGGCTGACGCACTGAATGACATGACCACGATGCAGGCTCGTATTGATGCACTCGAAAAAGAAGTTGCCGAGCACAAAGATGCCTTTTTGCGGGCAACAGCCGATTATCGCAATCTCAAGCGCCGGTACGATACCGAACGAGTTGAATTGATTGGGCGCGCCGCAGCAACGGTGCTGCTCAAATTGCTCCCCGTCGTAGATGACATGAACCGGGCCACGGCGAGTGTTTCGTCGGATATCGCAGACACGGCTTGGTATGGCGGCTTTAAATTGATTCCCCACAAGCTACAACAGCTCCTCGATAGTGAGGGGGTGACTGCGATTGTCAGCGAGGGGGCACCATTTGACCCGAATCTGCACGAGGCAATTGCCTATGAACCGTGTGATGCGACACAGGACGGCAAAGTCGTAGCCGAATTACAGCGTGGCTACATGTTGCGCGACAAGGTGTTGCGCCCAGCGATGGTCAAAGTAGGACAAGCACAATAGCGCATACCTGCGGTGCCAGGTACATGAAGGATGGCATATGGGCAAAGTCATAGGGATCGATCTCGGTACGACAAACTCGGTGGTGGCAGTCATCGAAGGGGGCGAGCCGACGATTATTCCCAATGCGGAGGGGCAACGCTTGACACCGTCGGTGGTCGCCTTTAGCAAGTCGGGGGAACGTTTGGTGGGCCAAGTTGCCAAGCGCCAAGCCGTAGTGAATCCCGAGCAAACGGTTTTTTCAGCCAAACGCTTTATGGGGCGTAAGCTGAGCGATGCCACCGTCCAGCGCGACAAAGTGTTGGTGCCATACCATTTAGCAGCTGCTGACAATGGGGATGTGACGGTGGTATTGGCAGGGCGCAACTATGCCATCCCAGAAATATCAGCAATGGTGCTCCAAAAGCTCAAAGCCGATGCAGAAGCATATCTCGGCGAAGCGGTGACACAGGCGGTGATTACGGTACCAGCCTACTTCAACGATGCACAACGCCAAGCCACCAAAGATGCAGGGCGTATCGCTGGGCTCGAAGTCCTGCGTATCATCAACGAGCCGACCGCCTCTGCGCTGGCGTATGGCATCCAGACGAACGCAAATCAGCAGACGATTGTGGTGTACGACATGGGTGGTGGTACCTTTGACGTCTCTATTCTCGAGCTGAGTGACGAAGTCTACGAAGTCAAATCAACCAATGGCGATACGCACCTTGGTGGGGATGATTTCGATGAACGGATTGTGCATTACTTGTTGGAAAGCTTCAAAAAAGAGACAGGCATTGATCTGACGAGTGATCGGACAGCGTTGCAACGCCTGCGTGAAGCCGCCGAAAAAGCCAAGATGGAGCTCTCCACCATTCTCAAAACCGAAATCAACTTGCCGTTTATTTCGGCGGATGCGAGTGGCCCCAAACACTTGACCGTGGAGCTGAGTCGTGCCAAACTCGAAGCATTGACTGCGGATTTGGTGGATCGCTCGTTGACCCCGGTGCGTCAGGCACTCATTGATGCAGGAATTCGTGCGAGCGAAATCAATGCGGTGGTGCTGGTGGGTGGGCAGACGCGCATGCCCGCCATCCAAGAAGCGGTGCGTAATTTCTTCAACAAGGAGCCACACAAAGGCATTAACCCCGATGAAGTAGTGGCGATTGGAGCTGCCATTCAAGCAGGGGTGTTGGCCGGTGAAGTGGCGAATATTCTGTTGCTCGATGTGACGCCGCTGACATTGGGCATTGAAACGTCGGGTGGCATCATGACCCCCCTCATTCCACGCAATACGACGCTCCCCACCTACAAAAGCCAAGTCTTTTCAACGGCAGCAGACAACCAAGATGCGGTGGAAATCCACGTGCTCCAAGGTGAGCGTGCTGAGGCACGGCACAACAAATCACTCGGCACGTTTGTGCTTGACGGGATTCCACCAGCGCCACGTGGTGTGCCGCAAATCGAGGTGACCTTTGACATTGATGCGGACGGCTTGATTCATGCGAGTGCACGCGACAAAGCCACTGAACGTGAACAGCACATCACGATTACGGCGTCGTCGGGCTTGAGCCAGGCAGAAGTTGATGCCATGGTGCGTGAAGCCGAGCTTCATGCTGATGATGATCGGCGCAAGCGCGATGTGTTGGCGTTGCAAAATCAGATTGATTCGCTGATGTACAACGCCCAACGCGCCCTGCGCAACGACGAAACAATTAGTCCCGAACGACGGGGTGCGGCCGAAGCAACCCTTGCAGCAGCCCAAGTCGCGCTCGACCGTGCGGATGAAGCGGCTATTCGTGAAGCCATCGTGGAAATGACCATTGTGGTGCACGATTTACAAAACAAATACCGACCCGCACCGCCGACGATGCCAGGATCGAATGAAACAGGGCAATTACCGGTGATTGATGAGCGGACTGCGCCTCCAGAGCCGGCTAAAAAGTTGAGTTTGCGTGATTTGTTGCGCCGTGGACGTGACAATGATTAGGAGATATGAGTGGCAACGCGAAACAAGGTGTCTACATGACTAATAAACGTGATTATTACGAAGTGCTTGGGATTTCCCGCGATGCTTCGCCTGATGATATCCGCAAAGCGTATCGGGCGTTGGCACGCAAGTTTCATCCCGATGTCAACAAAGATGCAGATGCAGAGACGAAGTTCAAAGAAATCAATGAGGCCAACAGCGTCTTGTCTGATCCCGAAAAGCGTGCCATCTATGATCGGTTTGGGCATAGTGGTCCATCCATGGGCGGTGGTGCGGGATATAGTGGTGGTGATCCATTTGGTGGTGATGATCCCTTCTCGAGTATTTTTGAAACGTTTTTCGGTGGTGCGGCAGCAGGGGGGCGTCGTGGCCCTCAGCGTGGTGCTGACCTCAAATATTCGTTGCGCTTGACATTCGAAGAAGCGGTCTTTGGTGCATCCAAAGAAATCGAGTACCGGCGCCTCGAGTCGTGTCGTTCGTGTCAGGGGAGTGGTGCCCAAGCCGGTACCGAACCGGTGCGCTGTACCAAGTGTGGTGGAACGGGCGAGGTACGCCAGCGCGCCATTTTTAACATGGTGACGGTGACCACCTGTGATGCGTGTCGTGGTGAAGGAACGGTGATTGCGATTCCGTGTCGTGATTGTCGTGGCGAGGGCCGAACGCGCCAAGGACACAAATTGACCATCAATGTGCCTGCAGGGATTGACAGCCAAGCCCAGCTCCGTATGACGGGTGAGGGTGAAGCGGGACCACGTGGTGGCCCCAATGGCAACCTGTACGTGGTGTTCGAGATTCAGGCACATGAATTCTTTCGCCGTCAAGAGAACGACATCGTCCTCGAGTTGCCCATCAACGTGGCTCAAGCCGCCCTCGGTGCGGAGATTCAGGTGCCCACACTTGAAGGCATTGATACGGTGCGTATCAATGCAGGCATCCAAAACGGGACCACCTTTCGTTTGCGTGGCAAAGGGGTGCCCTACCTGCGTGGGAATGGCCGTGGTGACCAAGTCGTGGTGACCCGCGTGGTGATTCCCGATTCGTTGACCGAGGAGCAGCGCCTGTTGTTTGAAGCACTCGCGCGCACATTCAACCCACGCGGTGGTGCAGGAACGGGTGTTGATGGCAGTGATCCCCAAGATGAAGGGTTCTTTGATCGCATCAAAAGTGCGTTAGGACTATAACACGATGAGCGAGATGATTTATGGCCGCAACGCGGTCCGTGAGGCGTTGCGGGCGAATCGCCGGAGCGTGAAGCGTCTAATTGTGGCTACTGGGGCCCAACAGATTGGCACCCTTGCCGATGCGGTTGCACTTGCAACCGCTCAGCAGGTACCCGTGGACATGGTGGATCGGCGTGTGCTCGAACAAAAACTGCATGGGCTCAACCATCAGGGTGTTGCACTCGAATGTGGCGAGTACCCGTATAGTGACATCGAAACGATGCTCGCCGTGGGCAAAGAACGCAACGAGATGCCTTTCTTGTTGTTGCTTGACCATCTGCAAGACCCGCAAAATTTGGGAACACTGCTCCGTACCGCAGAAATTGTGGGCGTCCATGGTGTCGTTATACCGGGACGGCGCGCCGCAGAAATCACCCCGGCAGTGGTCAACGCTTCATCAGGTGCCGTGGAACATTTGCACATCGCCGTGGTCTCGAATCTATCGCAGAGCATTGAGCGTTTGCAAAAGAATGGCGTGTGGGTGGTGGGTGTCGAAGACGATGCGTCGGCCAAATCGTACGACGAAGTTGATCTCGATATGCCGTTGGCCCTCGTCCTTGGCTCTGAGGGGTCGGGGATGGCGCGCTTGACCCGTGAGCGCTGTGACTTTCTGATTAAACTCCCGCAACGTGGGCATATTCAATCGCTGAATGTGGCTGTAGCAGGGTCAGTGGTGCTCTATCATGCGTTGCATGCGCGGCGCACTACGTCCTAGCAGAGAAAGAGGTTGTCCCATGAGTCTAACCGCCCAAGCGCGTGTGATTTTGGCCGAATGGGTGACATCGGACGTGTTGCGCAAACACTGTGGTGCTGTGGCGGCTTCGATGGCGTACCTGGCCCCTCGATACGGTGGGGATGCTGACGTGTGGGAAGCAACCGGCGTGTTGCACGACATGGATTACGAACGCCATCCCTCGCTTGAGGTTGCCGATAATGCGCATCCGTTTGTGGGTGTGCGGTGGTTGCGCGAACATGGCTGGAGCGAAGAGATTTGCCGTGCCATTCTTTCTCATGCCGACTATACCGGCGTAACACGCGATAGCACCATGGAAAAGGCACTCTTTGCGGTAGATGAGTTGTCGAGCTTTGTGGTGGCGGTTGCCCTGGTGCGTCCAAGCAAAAATATTGCGGACGTGGATGTGGCAGCAGTCAAGAAAAAGATGAAAGACAAGGGCTTTGCGCGAGCAGTGAACCGCGACGACATCGTGCATGGCGCTGCGGGATTGGGCGTGGATGTGGATGTGCTGATTGCAGACGTGATTGCCGCGCTGACGGCTCGTGCACCCGAGCTCGGTATTGCCGGTAGTTAGTGTGTGTGTGTGTTGGTAATCCCCCCCTGTGCCCTTTTGGCACGGGGGGGATTGTTATGTACGGGTTCCATCGGTGCTGTCAATGCGGTAGTGGCACCCGCGACTTTGGCGATTGTGGCGGGCTGCTTGAGCGATGATGATACCTGCTTCAACGGCATTACGTAAGCCGATGAGCGCATCATTGAGCTTGGACGTGCGGTAAAACGTTTCTACTTCGTTTTGCATGTGACGTAGCTCACGTACTGCCCGAGACAGACGTTTGCCCGAGCGTACCAGCCCCACGTAGTGCCACATGATGTTTTGGATGGCTTGCATATCACCGTGGATGAGGGCTGGATCTGCCTCTTGGGTCGAGTTCGATTCATCCCAGACGGGGATATCGTCGCCATGGGGTGGGGTGATGTGTGTGATATGGGCGGCGATGTGCTCGGCGGCCCGTTCACCAAAGACGACACCCTCGAGGAGTGACGTGCTTGCAAGGCGATTGGCGCCATGGAGCCCGGTACAGGCAACTTCACCGACGGCGTAGAGATGCTGGATGGTGCTTTCTCCCCACGTTGATACGGCCACTCCACCACACGAATAATGCACGGCAGGCACCACGGGAATGGGCTCGCTGGTAATGTCGATGCCAGCCTTGAGGCAGGTCGCATAGATGGTTGGGAAGCGTGCTTTGAGTGTGTTGGCGGGCATGGCACTCGCAATATCGAGGAGCACAAAGGGATAGCCGTTACTTTCCATTTCGTGGTGAATGGCACGCGACACCACATCGCGTGGTGCGAGTTCTTTCCACTGTGGATCGTAGCGGTGCATAAACGGCACACCAGCCGGGGTGAGTAATTTGCCCCCTTCACCCCGTACCGCTTCGCTAATCAGGAATCCCTCCGCACCAGGTGCGGCTAGTGTGGTAGGGTGGAACTGAATGTATTCGCTGTTGATGATGCGTGCCCCGGCCCGGCTCGCCATGGCCAACCCGTCGCCACGTGCGCCTGGAGGGTTGGAGGTATGCCGAAAGATGCGGCCGAGCCCACCCGTGGCGAGAATGGTACTTTTGGCGATGATGCGATGGGTGCGTTGTTCGTCGCGATTAAAGATGTACGCACCAAAACAGCGCACAGCCTGATAGGTGTCGAGTGGATTCCGTGAATGGTGCGGATACGTGATGAGATCAACCGCGGTCACATTGGTGAGGAGCTGGATGTTGGGGGTGTGGCGCATGGCGTGAATCAGCGCCTGCATGATACTTTGCCCGGTGTGGTCACCTACATGGAGAATCCGGCGCCGTGAATGGACTGCTTCTTTGCCGTAGATGAGCGACCCATCCGTGTTGCGGTCGAATGCCACCGGAGCCACGCGCATCAACAAGTGCTCGAGGCGCAGTGGGCCTTCTTCGGCGAGGATGCGTGCTGCTGCTGGCAGCGTGGCTCCTGCGCCAGCAGCCAGAATATCGTGCGTCAGCAAATCGGCATCATCGTCTGGTCCGAGGTGGATGATTCCCCCTTGGGCCCAACGCGTATTTGATTCGTGGGCATCGGGTTCGCGGGTAATGACCATGATGCGGTGTTGCGGGTGTTGTGCCAGCTTGAGCGCAGCAGCAGCACCTGCAATACCACACCCGATGATAAGGACATCCGTGGTAATCATGGGCGGGTGCCGTTTCTGTCTACGACGATTACATGCCCCGACGTGATGTGCCGAATGGGTTGGACATGGCGTCGTGTTCGTGTGTGGGCAGTGTACCACAATCAGCGTGGCAGACATACACCGTTGTCACGCCACAGACCCACCATCAACGGGGAGACTCACCCCCGTGATAAAGCTGGCTGCGTCACTTGCCAAAAAGAGCACCGCTGCGGCAATTTCGCTGGGTTCCGCATAGCGTTGCATGGGGGTGTGTGCCACAAGTGCCTGTTTGACGGCTTCTGGTTGGGCACTGCGCCGCTCGAGTTGCCGCACCATTTCGGTGTCGGTGGGGGCAGGGCAGACCGCATTTACGCGGATGCCATAGGCCGCCAATCCTTTGGCCGCCGATTTGGTGAGCCCGATAACGGCGTGTTTGCTGGCCGCATAGCCGATGACGTTGGGGCTCCCCATCAAGCCCACATTCGACGCAATATTGACGATGGCGCCACCACGTTGTTGGGCCCGCATCAGCTGGCTCGCATATTTGATGCCCAAAAAGACGCCCGTGCAATTGACCTGAAAAACCCGTTCAAAGGCATCATCGGGATATTCGTGTAGGGGGGCAACGGGACCGCTTATGCCTGCATTGTTGACCACAACATCAAGGCGACCGGCCTGTTGACTGACGTGGGCCAGCCAAGTCTGCCAATCGTCAGCTTGGCTCACATCCCCGCTACAGACGATGGGTGATTGGCGATACATGCTGATGTCTGGCGTCTGTCCGGGGAGGTCCACCAGCACCACCCGTGCACCGTGGGCGTCGAGGGTCTGTGCAATGGCTGCGCCAATGCCCCGTGTCGCCCCAGTGACGAGGGCGACTTGACCGGTGAGATTAGCCATGTGTTGCCTCCCATGTGTGTTGCGGATCGAGTGGTTGCCAGTGTGCGTTGATGCGTGCAATGATGGTGGGGTCCGTGTATGTGCGCAGGAATGGGGGAAGAGCGTTGACATGGGTCAGCGTAACGCGGTTGCCATCGGGATCATTGATGCACACCGTAGTGTCGGTGTGTGCCACCAGGGTGGCGCCATGTGCGACGGCGTGCAGGTACGTGGTGTGTGGGTCGGTGCTGACAAAGCCGATTTCACGATAGGCGTATGCTTTACCCGGGTGTGCCTGACTTGGTGGGTTGAGAAACTGCCAGCATTCCACGGTGAGATTGAGTCCCACCAACCAGCAGGGAATCATCTGTGCCGCAGTTAACTGCAACCCTGTGTCAAAGCGCGAATTTGGCCCAATGGTGTGACCACCGCGTTGTGTAGTGGCAGTCAACAGACGATAAAAATCAGCGATGCGTGCCACATCGGTACTCACCAACGCCACATGTGCGAGCCACGGTTGGGTTCCTGTGGGTGCATATGGCACACCCTCGATTTCGATGATGTCACCATCGGGGAGGCGGGCATACACGTACCAATGTCCAGTGCCTAGGTTTACTGGTAGTGAGAGTGGGCGCAGACCGTGGTGATGCAATAGTTGCATGGCGTGGCGCATATCTGGGGTCTGGATGCAGATGTGACTGATGCCACGATCGGTAAAGGGATGATCGCTTGCGGTGATACTGGCATCTGCAACAAGATGCAGATACGCATTGGGTGTTTGGACCCACGCGTCGTCGTGCGTCTGGTGTACGCATGCAAAGCCGAAGGCGCCGAGGAACTCGATGATATGCGACAAATTGCGCACGTGGATGACCACATGGTGCAGATACATGGCAAATAGTTTCTCGTTGTGGGCGACGTGCGCTGATTTGCGTCAGCGCACGTCGTATATTCTATCTAGAAGCCGCGGTCGTCTAGCCCCATTGGCATGGGGGCGGGGCGGTCAGGGCCGCTACTCAGCAGGATGTGCTTGCCATCGCGTGAGGCATCGTGGATGGCGTGCATGATATCGAGCACGTGGTAGGCTAATTCGCCGGATGCACGATGTGGGCGATTCTCTTTGATGGCTACTGCCATGTCGAGGACGCCAAGCCCGCGGCTGTTTTCGGCAAAACTGTGACTGAGGGGCATCTCGCGCCAGTGTTCGTCACCGGCACGACGCACCTTGACGGCGCCACCAAAGTTGTTGGGGTCGGGGACGAGCATGGTGCCTTCGCTACCGTAGATTTCGAGCCAAGGCAGGGTGCTGTGCCACACATCAAAGCTGGTGATAATGCTGGCTACTGCCCCCTTGGCAAAGTCGAGCACGCCAACCACATGTGTCGGGGTATTCACGGTGATTTTTTGACCATATTGAATGTTGTTGGTGATGGTACGCTCCGCAAAGGAAATCTGTGCCGAGCCGCTCACACGTGTGACTGGGCCAATCAACGTGGTCAGTGCAGTCAAGTAGTAAGGGCCCATGTCGAACATGGGACCAGCGCCTGGCTGATAAAAGAAGTTGGGGTTGGGGTGCCAGCTCTCAGGACCACGCCCCATCATAAAGGCGGTAGCGCCGATGGGTTGACCAATCCAGCCATCATCGATGATTTTGCGGCACGTCTGCAACCCGGCACCCAAGAAGGTATCCGGTGCGCCACCGACACGCACGCCTTTGGCCTTGGCATTGCTCAACATCTGTTGTGCGTCCGCACGGGCAACTGCAAGGGGTTTTTCGTTGTACACGGATTTCCCAGCAGCGATGGCTTTGAGCGCGACTTCGCCGTGTGCAGCTGGGATTGTCAAGTTGATGACGATGTCAATATTCGCATCTGCCAACAATTCCTCCACGCTACATGCTTTGGCAATACCGAACTCTTGGGCACGGGCCTGTGCGCTTGCCAAATTAATGTCAGCAACTGCCGCCACTGTCAACCCGCGGAAGCGCTGATGGCAATTCTTGAGGTAGATACTGCTAATGTTGCCGCATCCGATGATACCAATGGTTGTTGTCATAAGTCATCTTCCTTTACGCTGTCCACGAAACTTCCCCACTGTGCACGACGAAATGCAGCATAGCGTTGTGTGTCACGTTTCATTGCACGATGAGTATGTATGCCATTCCTATCACATCCTACCACAGCAATGCTCCCTTTGGTACGAATGGGGTCATGCATGACGCGCATGCCGTGCTGGCTTGCCACCGGTATCCGACTCATGGCCACAAACGTGAATTTGGCTTCTTCCCAACCAAGTTCACTTCCACGCGCAGTACGCTGTGTCTCTGGGCGGGCGATTTTTTGACCGAAATGGCACCATTGTGCCTGGGGCATGGGACAGGCATGCTGATGGGTACAGGGAGCCACCACATATCCTGCTGCGCCGATGAGCTGCTGGCGGGCTGTAGTAATAATCGGGAAATACGCTGGCGCCCCTGGTTCAACGATAATCAACAGCTGTCGGGTGGCGTGCCAAGCGCGTGCGATGACGTCGGTGCGTTGGGTGGGGGTGAGTTCGTTGAGCACATGCCCAATCACTACGATATCGTGAGTCGGCCAGATGCTGCCATCGGTAATGTCGCACTGCACATAGGTGGTTGGGGGGAGTACATCACTTGCGAGCATGCGCGCTACCTGTTGCAGATGGGGATCACGTTCTACCGCGGTAATCTGCTGTATGGTGGTGCAAAAGTGGTTTGCCACCCAACTCGCAGTGCCGGGACCACTGCCAAGGTCGAGTAGTGATGTGGCCTGCCAGGCATGATGCGGGGTAATCTGTGCAAATGCTCCATACAGTTGCGCATAGGTGGCAGGCATAATCAAGGCCGCATAGGCGAGTGCATCGAGGGCGTTGCGCACCAGCACACTCCCATCACGGGGGGCACGGTAGCGTTGACTCAGCGCTTGGGCGGCTGCACTCCACGTGGCGGTGGGGTATTGATGGAGTGCGGTGCGGAGCTGTACCTGTAGTACCCCCGGCAACGTAATCATGGAGTTGCCGTGGGTACTGGGGTATCGGTTGGTGGTACCGGTGTATTGGTGGCAGGCACCACGGTTGCACTGCTGGTGGCCGATGGTACGAGTGTCGGTGATACGGTCAGTGTGCGCGTATTTGACGGCGTGAACGTTGCCGACGGAGTCACCGTGTTGGATGGTGTCAGCGTGGGGGTGATTGTCGCAGTCCACGTTGCAGACGCCGTATTGGTGGGGATGGTAGTTGCAGTCGCTGGTACTGCCGTGGGTGGGACGGCGGTGTCGGTGGCAGGTACTGGTTTGGTGGTGCGTGTTGCACGTGGTCGACTCGTGGCCACTACCGCCGTATCTGTGGGAATGATGATGACCAATACCGGGGTCTGGGTCGCTTCGAGTGATGGTGTGGCATCCGGCGTGGTGCTGGCCGATACCGTGGCCACACTACTCGCCTGTGGTGTGGTTGGGCGATTGGCACCCGGGGCAAAAGTAGTGTTGATGAGCAGTAAAAATGTCACAATTAGACCAATCCCGATTGGTAGGATGAAGTTGAGCGGGATGCCCTGCACACGCGCCAGTGGTCGGTATGGAATATTGCTGCGTGCCTCGAGCATGTTGCGTCGGCGCGGTTGGGTGGAGCCACTCGTCCCTGTGGGTGTTGTCGTCGGATTGGTGGCCGCCCCATCGTCGGATTCGATGAATTGGGTGACTTTGGGTGATGTTCCACTCGGTGTGGCCAGACCCGCAATCTGGCTATTGGCCAGTGTCGTGCTCGGAAGCTGGGCAAATGCGGCGTCAATGGCGTCGCTGAATTCGGCACCACTCTGGTAGCGGTCATCGGGATTCTTGGCGAGCGACTTTTCCATGATGCCGATTAATGCTTCGGGGAGCCCGAGCTTGTCAGCGGGGAGGAGTGGGGCAATCTTTTGGGCGTGTGCCACAATCAGGTCGGGTGTGTTGCCACGAAAGGGAATATCGCCACTGAACAATTCATAGGCAGTCACTGCCAACGAATATAAATCGGTGCGGTGGTCTACATTTGTGCCGGAGACCTGTTCGGGTGACATGTATTCGGGGGTGCCCATGAACAATCCGGTACGGGTTAGGCGCCCGGCATCGTCATCAGTTGACAACGAAATGCCAAAATCGGTGAGCAGAATACGCCCATTGGTGTCAATGAGAATGTTTTGTGGTTTGACGTCGCGGTGAATCGCTCCCCGGCTATGCGCATAGTCAAGGGCAGAGGCCACGGCCCGTATGATGACTGCCACTGATTCGCCGGGGAGCGCATCGCGTTCACGGATTACCGCATACATGCTCCGCCCATCAATGAAATCCATGGCGAGATATTGAATGCCGTCTGTTTCACCGACATCAAACAACGTGACAATATGGGGGTGTTGCAGGGCTGCGACAATTTTGCCTTCGCGGCGAAATCGTGCTGAAAACTCGGGATCACTTGCAAGTTGAGGTGCCAAGACTTTGAGGGCCACTTGACGCCCAAGGACGGTATCAATGGCGCGATAGACACGAGCCATACCGCCACGTCCGATTTCAGCAACGATTTTGTAGCGACTGATACGCCGACCAACCAAATTCAACACGGTATTTTCTGCCCCCTAATCAAAGCGGTATGGTATAATCCGCTAGAGTGAACCTATTGTACCACATGGGTGTATACCCTCATAGCAACTTATTCCTCTACTTGTGCTGTACCATCGGTGATAGGAGGATGGCCATATGAATGCGAACCCCGTACCCCTATTGCGGATTCGTCACCCAGAGTCGGCCGAAGTCCAAATTGAGTGGCACCGTGATGTGATTACGATTGGTCGTGATCAACAAAA
This sequence comes from uncultured Klebsiella sp., assembly GCA_964569955.1. GTDB lineage: Bacteria > Chloroflexota > Chloroflexia > Chloroflexales > Roseiflexaceae > UBA965. The sequence goes on from CAZMWB010000005.1 coordinate 76,732, forward strand.
CGATATCGTCATCGCACATCCGTTGGCGTCACGACGTCATGCCACGTTAGAACGCGACGAGCAGGGTTATCTCGTGCGGGATTTGAAAAGTACTAACGGGACATACGTGAATGGTGAAGTCATTGCGGAATCGTATCGGCTCAACAGCGATGACATTATTGTGATTGCGGCCAGTGAAATTGTTTTCATTGACCCTGAAGCCACACAACAGGGGAATCTCCCCGTGTTCACGTTTAAGCCACGGGCACCCGTCATCGAAGGTGATATCGAGATTGACGATGACGCCAAAACGGTGAAAATCAAGGGCGTACTCCTCGATCCCCCTTTGACCGTCAAAGAGTTCCAGCTGTTGCACTTGCTCTATCGTAAGCAATCACACGTGATTAGCAAAGAAGAAATCGCCAAAGCGATTTGGGACTACGAAGTGTACGACTTTAATGCGATTGACGCGTTGGTGTATCGTGTGCGACAACGCATCGAAGTTGATCCCGCCCAGCCGAAATATCTGGTCACCGTGCGTGGATTCGGCTACAAATTAGTGTTGATGCCCGACAAATAAGGGGTAGTACCACCAAATACATGCATCAATGGGTGATGTGCCGTTGTTGTGCATGTCACCCATTTGTGTGGTGTCTTGAACACAGAGGAGTTGAGCAGTGAAAGTTCTTGTGACCGGTGGTGCAGGATACATCGGCAGTGTGGCGACCGCAGAGTTAGTGGCCGCAGGACATGAGGTTGTGGTGATTGACAACCTTTATCAGGGGCACCGAGCGGCAGTCCACCCCGACGCCCACTTTGTGCAGGGTGATTTGCTCGATGCCGACACCTGCACGCGGCTCTTCGCCACGCACAACGGCATTGATGCGGTGATGCACTTTGCGTCGTACACTCTTGTGGGTGAAAGTATGCAACATCCGGCCAAGTACCTGCGTGACAACACGGTGGCAGGCGTCAACTTGATTGATGCGGCAGTGAAAGCGGGAGTGGGCCGTATTATCGTGTCGTCTACGGCGAACCTGTTCGATGAGCCCGAATCAATGCCCATCGAGCCCGAGAACAAAATCGTCCCTGGCTCGCCCTATGGCGAATCCAAATACATCCTCGAGCGTACGTTGCACTGGTACGAGCGCATCCATGGCATCAAATATGCCTGTCTGCGCTACTTCAATGCGGCGGGTGGCACCCCTACCCGTGGTGAGGATCACACGCCCGAGTTGCATCTTATTCCTGTGGTGCTCCAAGTGGCGCTCGGCCAGCGCGAATCAATCACGCTCTTTGGTAGTGATTACCCGACGCGTGATGGTACGTGTGTGCGCGACTACGTGCATATCGTTGACCTGGCGCAGGCACATATTTTGGCGCTGGACGGGATTGCACGCCTCGGTAGCCGCAAATACAACCTCGGCAACGGCGACGGCTTCACCAATCTGGAAGTGGTCGAAGCGGCGCGCCGCATCACGGGTCATGCCATCCCGTGTACCATAGGGGCGCGTCGTGCCGGTGACCCAGCCATCCTGATTGCGTCAGCCGCCAAAATTCGTGCTGAATTGGGCTGGCAGCCACAATACCCGAATATTGACCAGATCATTGGCAGTGCCTGGGAATGGCACCGTACCCACCCCCACGGCTACCGCTCTGGCACGTAGCTGATGCGGCGCACATGGGGTGCGCACCCGTGGCGCACTGCGGTAGGTGCAATCCACCCGAACATCCCCCCACACCCCGTGTAGCACGTGTGTGGGGGGATAAGTATGGGGCGGTGGTGTGGTTTAGCGGTGTGTGGGGGCGTGTTTTTTTACATAGTCAACAAACTGACGATAATCACGAATATAATCGTCCGCATCGTAGTAGTCTGATGCGAACACGAGCAATACGGCATCGTGCGAATAGCGGTACTGAATGCCCCAGGTCAGCGGCGGCAGATACAGGCCAATCTGTGGTTTATCGAGGATGAATTCTTGGCGGTTGGTACCGTCATCGGCCACTACCGACACACTGCCCGTGACGGCGATGAGGAACTGGTGGCAGGCGATATGGGCATGCTCGCCACGCGTCTCGGCGGTGGGCACCCCCAACACCAAAAAGTAGCGCAACGGCGCAAAGGGAATATCGCGCAAAAACTCGCCCACCGACAAGGCGCCGCGCATGTCTGGCACAAAGCGCAGATTGTAGAGCGCCACCCCTTTGACATCGCTGGGGGTGATGGTGGTGGTGGTGGTACGCGCTTGGGCATGCCCTGTTTCATAGAGTGGGGTATCCACATAGCCGACAATCTTGGCCGGATTGCCCATCACCATTGCCTTGGGTGGCACAGAGCTGGTGACCACTGCACCGTGATTAATCTGTGAGCGACTGCCAACAATGATTTCACCACTGATGGTTACATTTGCGCCAATCCACGTGTCAGCTTCGATGCGCACCGGTGCCAAAATAACCGTGTTGGCACCAATCGTCACATTGGCGCCGATGGTGACACCAGGTTCGATATACACGCCTGGCATGAGAGTCGCTGATGGGTGAATGCTCATGGTGTGTGACCCTAACATTGATAATACATTGACTATTATATGACTTTTACTTGGGTGTATGTCAGGGGGTGACATCGATGGAAAGGATGATGAAAGAACATCGATGGGCAGGATAGACAGGATATTCGTGGAAATGGTGTGTCCGACTGAGATACATCGCATAGATGCATTTGAGATGGTGTTGAAAAGCGAATCATTGATATCCCGTAGTAGAGCCGTATGGTCATACGGCTCTATGGAAAAAATGAACATCGATAAACAGGATGGTGATGGGAAAAGAGGAGAGTCACAGGACGTGAATCAACGGAAAGGATTGAGGGAACAT